>DATELK010000089.1:0-21079 GCA_035276685.1 Pyrinomonadaceae bacterium
TAGACCCGCCCGCTACCGCAGGCGGTTCTGACCTGTTCCTAGCCGAAGATTCTATTCAGGTTGGCCATCAGAACAAGAAAGCCCGTGTGTACTAGCCACACGAGACCGACCACCAGCGCCGAGCTACTCTTACTGAGCCTCGCCGTCGCAGCCACGCCTACGCCCAGCAGGCACCAGAACCATATGGAAAAGATGCTCAGGTTGTCGAAGACAACATTGAGCGTTGGCGAGTATGGATTGCCCAGAAAATTGTTGAGGCTCAGGACGGTGCTGCGAATGTCCGTCGGCGCGCGAAGGTTCTCCGTGCCGCTCAAATAAATGAGCGAGACGCTGAGCAGGCTGTCCAGCGCCATGATGATAGAAGCGTTCGCCAGCACCGAGAGCGTCTTGCGAAAGCTCGTCTCGCCGCCGAACAGGACGGAGGCGACGAAGATAACGAAGGCCAGAATGCTCCACTTGAGCAGGACGAAGACGGGCGTGATGGCTATGCCGTAATACTTGGAGACCTTCAGCCACGTGGCTACGTCGTCAGGCGTGCCTGAAATCACTCCTTCCGCTAGCTGGTTGAGGAGTATACGCTCGGAGAGAGGCGCAAACAGCAGCACGTTTATCATCCCTAAGACGACTACGACGCAGAACGCGCCCAGCCATCTTGGTCTTCTGTCCAGCCCGTTGAAGAACTCAAACGGGTCTGTCAGCAGGTCAATCATATTCAGACAGCTCCCGTTCGGAAAAATTTATCCAACAGCTCTTCAAGCTGCTCTGTCGTACGCTCGCCCGAGTGTCGATGCCTGACACTGCCGCTTTCGTCAACGAGTATCAGGTAAGGAATGCTCTCGCCCGGCTGAATGACAGTCGCGCCGTATCTCGCGTCCTGATAGACAGGCCAAGACTTTGTCTCAGCGAAAGCTTTTGTCTCATCATCACCGGAGATGCTTATGAGAGACCACTTGAGAGCGCGCTCGCCACGGAACCAATCGGCGTGTCTCTCGCGCAGCTGCTCAAGCTGAGTAAGGGTCGCGCCACAGTCCGAGCAGGCGGGGCTGAAGAAGAGCAACACGTGACGACCCTTCTGCCCCAGAGTGTCTGCGCCGTTAACGGGGCGCACCTCAAGCGCGGGCATCACAGAGCCCACGGCCAGCGGCTCGTTACGCTTGTGACGGTAGAACCTGACGGCCAGCACAGAAGGCACCACAATCATAGCCACGACGAAGGCCGCGCCTATTAATCTTCTCCTGCCGCGTTGCATCTGTTGTTTATCCTCTCGCGGGGTCTGCGAATTCAATCTTCTGCTGCTGCGGCCCGGAAGGCCTCGCGGAAGCTTTTCGGATGACAATGGAGGTTGCTACAAGCAGCGCTAGGATTAGCCCGAAGAGCAGCGCGTGCAGCCAGAAGGGCGGCCCGGTTCGAAGCATCTCGGCCGATTCCGTCAGCTCTTCCAGTTCGTAAATTTGCTTAATCATATAGCCTCAGACGAGAGCCTCAAGGGCCGCCTGCTCCTCTTCCAACTCCTTCGCTCCCTCGGGAAATTGAGCGCGCCACAGGGCGTGATAGAGGCCTCCCGCGCGCAATAGCTCGCGGTGCGTACCCTGCTCACTGATGCGTCCCTCTGCGAGAACAATAATCTTGTCGGCTCGCATGATGGTGCTTAGACGATGCGCTATGATGATGACGGTCTTGTCCTCTTTCAGTCTTTCTATCGTCGCCTGAATGGCGCGCTCCGTGTTCAGGTCAAGGTTGCTCGTGGCTTCGTCCAGGATGAGTATGCGCGGATTACGCACGAGCGCGCGGGCAATCGCGAGCCGCTGTCTTTGCCCGCCGCTTAAGGTCACGCCGCGCTCTCCCACCCATGTCTGGTAACGAGCAGGCAGGCTGTTGATGAAAGACTCAAGGCCCGCCGCTTTAATCGCGCCCGTCACCGTCTCAAGCGTCGCGCCCGCGTCTCCCAGCAGAAGATTCTCTTCAATCGTGCCATTGAAGAGCGTCGTCTCCTGGTCTACGTAACCCAGCCGTGCGCGCAAAGTGTCAAGCCTGAGGTCGCGCAGGTTCTGCCCGTCAACGGCTATGTGCCCGCCGGTCGGGTCGTAATATCTAAGGAGCAGTTTGGCGAGGGTGGTCTTGCCGCTCCCGCTCTCGCCTACGATGGCGAGCGTGGAGCGCGGGGGAACCTTTAAGGTGATGTCGCGTAGCACTTCGGCGCGCGTGCCGTAACGGAAGCTGACGCTGTCGAAGACGACCTCGCCCGGTGTCTCAGGCGCGAGATGAATGCGGCCCGTCTCGTCTTTAAACTCGGCCTGAAGCTCAAGCACTTCGCCCAGCCGCTCCGCCGCGACCACAGCGTCCTGTATGCTCTGATTGACGCCGACCAATCGCACCATAGGCTGAAAGGCATAAAGCAGGATAGAGTAGAAGGCCACCATCTGCCCGACGCTCAGCTCCCCTTGCAGCACGAGCGCTCCGCCCGCCCAGAGAACCGCAGCCATCCCAAGCCCCGTGACCAGCTCCGCCGAAACCATCGAGCCTATGCCCCAGATGGTCGCGCGGTAGAGGCTCCTGAGCATCCTGACCACACGCTTCTCCACCTTGAAGCCCACGGCCTCTTCCGCGCCCAGAGCCTTAACGGTGCCTGCGCCTGAAATATTTTCGACGAGCGAGGCTTGGAGGCTCGCGGCCTCTTCCATGGTGCGGCGCTGCGCCTCTTTGAGCGGGCGGTTAATCAAAGTGATGAGCAGGAAGAGAAGGGGCAGGATTGCGAGCGCCACCAGGGTCAGCCTGAAGTTGTAGAAGCAGAGGATGCCGAAGGCCGCCAGCATCGTCGCCGTGTCAACCATCAGCGTCAGGGTGGTGCCGCTCACCATCTCTCTAATCTTAACGGCGTCGCCCATGCGGCTGATGATTTCACCCACCTGTCGCGTGTCGAAGAACTGCATGGGAAGCCTCATCACGTGCCTGTAGTACTCAAGCATCAGAGAGACATCCACCTTCTGGCCGACCGAGGCCAGCAGCGCGCCGCGCACCGCACCGAAGCCTGCGCGAAAGATTAGTGCGCCGATGAGACCCAGGCTCAGCCATCGCAGCAGCGCCCAGTTCTTCTCGACCAGAACTTTATCGACCAGCACCTGCACGTAGATGCTGAAGCCCAGGCCCAGCATCATCAGGAAAAGCGTCGCTAAAAAAGTCTCCGCCAGCAGAAAGTCGTGCGGCTCAAGCAGGCGCGCGAAACGACGCCAGACGCTGATGGACTCGTCGCCCGCGCGGAAAGTAGCGCCGGGAGTAAGCAGTATCAGCACGCCCGTCCACAGCGCCTCGAAATCTTCGTGGCTATAGCGAGTGATGCCTCGCGCGGGGTCTGCAACTATAATCTGCTTCTCTGTGACCTTGTGTATGACTACGAAGTGGCGCAGGTCGTTTATGACGACGTGTGCTATAGAAGGCGTGGGCAAGCTCTTCAGAGCCGCCATGTTTCCCTTGACGCCCTTGGCCTCGAAGCCCAGATTGCGCGCAGCCTCAATCATTCCCAGCACGTTCGTCCCGCGCCTGTCGGTTCCGGCGTACTGTCGTATGGTAGTGACAGGAATTTTCAGCCCGTGCGTGAGCGCGACCGCCGCCAGGCACGCAGCCCCGCAGTCTGTGATGTCGTGCTGCTTAACGCAAACGTATCTCTTAATCATGCTGTGAAGTAGTCAGCGAGCGAGGTGTAGGTGAAGCGGCCGACGAGCGCCGAAGGAAAGTGTGGCTGTCAGCCGCTTCACCTCTTCATTCAGGACAGGCTTAAATGCGGTTGCAAGAGATGTCCATAATCAACGCGCCGAGCCCCGAAGCGGTCGGACTGACGAACATGGCTCCCACATAGAGGGTGTAGCCGACGGAACACCACGACCCACCATCTATCTCCGCGCTCTCTTCGAGAGTAAGTTCCTCAAGCTCGATTTTTTCAGCTTCCTTCATCGCGATTCTCCTTTGTTAAGACTACGCATTGTTGGGGGAAAAAGCTGAGATGCGAGCTAAAAGGAGTTGTTAGACTTTCCCTTCGGCCCTCATCGCACCTCTCTCGCTTCTTGAGTTGTTTCCGCCGTAGCAATCGACCGGGGCCGACTCTCTCTACAAAAGAAATCGCTTCCCACCTTCAGCGCCGTCTACAAAAAAAGCGTGGACGGCATTGCTTTATCATTTGAGTTGATAAATAGTGGAGAGGATTCCATTGATTCGTATGGAAGCGCCGAACCGGGCGTTTGCGACAGCAATGACGGGCTATGATAAGGCCGTAGCATTCGAGCCGCTTCTTCAAAATCACCTTTTTACGCGCGCGACTCTCTTTTCCGCCTGCGATATGCTTCGGGCGACATACCTACACGGCGGCGAAAGAGCCAGCTGAATGAGCCTAAGCTCTCGAAGCCTACTAGAAAACAGATTTCCGTGATTGAAATCTCCGTCCGGTCAAGCAGGCTTCTGGCTTTTTCTAATCGCAGGGCAGTCAGGTATTGATGAGGTGTTACTCGGAAGACCTGCCTGAAGCTTCGCATGAAGTGGTTAGGCGAAAGACAGGCGATGCGCGCCATCTCGCCGAGCGTGAGCGGCTGTTCTATGGAAGAGGCTATGTAATCCCTAGCGCGGTAGACGCGCCTGTATATCTCTTCTCGCGTCGCGGCGCGCATCAAAGGAAGACCTGCTATCTCGCGGCGGACGTTCCAGTGAACCCTCAGCAACTGCTGCATGATTCTGTGCAGCTGCTCTTCGTACCAGCCACGGTCTGCCCTGCTGGCATCCAGCGAGCTGAGCAGCGCACTTAACAATGGTGAGAGGATATTATCGTGAGCGTAAAGGCGCTGGATAAATTCAAGTCGCGCGGCGAGCTCAAACTGCGGCTCGTCCAGCAGCTCTGTGGTCTTAGCGGTCAGGCTGCGGCAGACTTCTTCTGCAAACCCGTCGGCGAAAAATATGATTATCCCTTCAGCGCCCGTCTGGGGGCTGACCGTCAGAGAGTAATGCTGGCCGGGATTGAGCAGCAGGTAAGCGTCTTTGTCGGCGAGGTACCGGCTGTTGCAGGTCTCATAGATGGCGCGGCCCGCGGAAGCAGACCTGAGCGAGAGATGCGTGCCGTAAATCTCTCCGTAATATTCCCTGACGCCGGTCTTGAGGATGTAGCTGGAATCCTCTCTCAAGGCTTCCACCTTTATAATCCTCTCCTCGCTTCTGGAATAAGTGTTGTGGCCCAGAGTGATGAGCATGAGGGATAAGCTTGTGGCAGCTAGCAAATAATTGCGTCTCTGTCCGAATAATCGTAATCGGGTGCGACGGCGTCTTCGGGTAATTCGCGGGGCCAATCTTTAAAGAGGCTCTCGAATGCTGTACAATCCGGGAACTACAGGCCAGTCGGTGTGCTTTAACCCAGGGTGCTCCCCCGATATCCAGATTTCTTCATGTCTTCACGTAGATAAAGCCGGACTCACCCTCAGCCCGGACTATAGGTTAGTCGCAGAGTCTATGTCTTGATAGCGGGTTGATAAATTCTTGATAAATTCCTGATTGAGCTTTTTATGTCGCCAATCATTAAGCGAGCACCTGTCATCTTCTCCTTCGGCGCTTTTCGCCTCAACGTCCTGGAGCGCCTGCTGCTCAGAGATGAAGAGGTCGTGCGCCTCACGCCCAAGGCCTTCGACACGCTCGTCGTGCTGGTGGAAAACGCCGGGCACATCCTCTCCAAAGATGAGCTTTTGACGACGCTCTGGCCCGGCAGCTTCGTGGAAGAGAGCAGCCTGGCTAAGAATATCTCTCTTCTGAGAAGGGCGCTCGGAGAAGACACTGCGAGCCCCAGCTACATAGAGACCGTCCCGAAGCTCGGCTATCGTTTTATTGCGAGCGTGAAAGAGTTGTCAGAAGACGACCGCGAAGACGTAGGAGAGCAGCAGACGGACGACACTGTTCAAGCGATTACACAGGAGAGCAGGGAACTCGTTAAAGCCCCTCTCACAACCCGTCGCTTTGGACTCAGGCAGATTGCCGCTCTTTCCATCATCTTTCTGGCCGCGATTCTACTGGTCGTTTACCTTCAGCTTCGCCCGCGCGAGAGCGCCGCCGAGAGAGGGACGATTAAATCCGTGGCCGTGCTGCCCTTCGTGACACTGGACGTAAAGGATGAGAAGGAGATGCTCGGCGTGGGGATAGCCGATGCCGTCATCATTCAGCTGAGCAAGCAGGAGAAGCTGCTGATTCTGCCCACGAGCCGCATCTACAGGTATAAAGACCGCCAGCAAGAGGTTCTCTCCATAGGGCGAGAGCTCGGAGTTGACGCGGTGCTGGACGGCGTGGTGCAGCGCTCCGGGCGCAGCATACGCGTGACGGCCCAGCTCATACGCATCGTCGACGGCAAGACGCTCTGGGCCGACAAGTTCTATGAAGAGGAGAGCAACATCTTCGCCGTGCAGGACGCGGTCGCCGCGAAGCTAGCGGCGACGCTGGACATTGAGATGATAAGCAAGAGATAAGAAGCGACGCGCTCCGCGAGTTACCTTTCCGTCTTTTGAGAGACGACCGTCTCCTCTTCGCCCGCATCGACGGTCTCTTTACTCGCGGGCAAAGCCTTCGCGGTCGCGCCATCCGAAAGCCCTTCGGCCTCAATCGCCGCCCGAACCCCGCGTTGCTCTTCGCGGCCAAGCTTTTGATAAGCACGCACAACGCTTGCGGCCTCTTCATCCTGCGCGCCTTCCGGCTGTGGCGAAAGAAGTATGAGGCTCGTCACGTAGAGCGCGAGCGTGAAGAAGGAGATATAGCCCGTGGCGGGCGCGAACCGCTGCGCGTCGAGCGTGCCCAGAGAGACGCCTTCAAGCACAAGTCCGGCGAGCTTTCTGAGCCAGCTTCCTTCGGGCGCGTAGATGCTAGACAGCAGCAGGTGCTTGAGAGCGAAGGCCGTGCCGAAGAGAACCGTCAGGCTCCTCAGTGTGTGCCGCGCGTCGAAGTTAGAGAACTGGTTGTTCCAGAGCGTCCACAGGAAGAAGAAGGAGAAGAGCCAGAAGAGCAGCCCCGATTCTGGCAGCACGGAATTAAAAGTCTGCGCCGAAGCGAAGAAGAGCGACAAAAGCGTCAGCGTGTGCGAGACGTTGACCAGCACGGGGTAGTCGCTTCTGACCCATGCGCGAAGCTCTACCATGCGGCCGCGCACAAAGAGCAGCATCAGAAGCACGGAGAGCACAAGGGTGATAAGCGGCGGCGCTACGAAGATGAAGGCGTGGTCGTCCGCGCTCACGCGCAGGCCTCCGAGGAGCGCGACCGTCAGAAGCAGTAGCGGCAGCAAGACGAAGCGCAACAGCGCGCGATTTCTGGAAGCGTTACTCATCACTACTTGCGCTCGCGAAAGACCTTCAGCGGGTTCAGGTCGTCAACCGTTCTTTCAAGTCCCTGCTCAAGCTCCGCTTTTAATTCGGCGGGCGTGTGTATCTGCAAGTCCGGGTCGTCCACGCGCAGCCGCTCGTTCTGGGACAGGCTTATGGCGCGGTTCGCGGCCTCCACTCCCTGCTTAAAGAGCGCGTCGTCGTTATAGACGCGGCCCCAGCCCTCCCTGTAGAAGGCGTAGGCCATGTAGAACTGCGTGCGCGCGTCCCTGCGCTCGGGGTCTGCGCGACCCCATTCGTCGCGCGCGGCGCGAAATTGCTCGGCGCGGAAAAGGCGCAAGCCCTCTTCAAATTTCTCTCTGTCCACCTCGTAGGTTCCGGCCACGACCTGCGCGCCCGTGGCCACTTCGCGGAAGGTGCGCGGCTCGGTGGCGTAAATCCAGATGACGAAGAAGGCGTAGAGAATCGTCCAGGCCACGCCTACAGATTGGATAAGCTTGTGCTGCATTGCTATAATCCCTGCTTCCTATTGAGAGAAGCTAGAGAAAACAATTGCCTCTGTCAACGAACGAACGAGCGGCTTCGGCTTTCCCCTCTAATCTTAAGTTGATTAAACTAAGGAGACTATGAAAGTGAGAAAACCCTTCGCACATACGCTCAAGCAGTTTCTGGCGGCGCTCTTTATGGTCGCTCTGTGCTTCACGACGGCCGTGCGGGCCACAGCGACGCCCGACGAAAAGATGAAGCCCGAAGATGTGATAGCAAAGCATCTGGCTTCCATAGGCACGCCGGAGGCGCTGGCCGCCGTTAAGTCGCGCGTCATAGTCGGAACCACCACGGCGCAGCTTAAGCTGACCAACACGCCGATAGAGATTGGCGGGCCCGTGCAGTTCGCCTCCGAAGGGGACAAGGTTCTGCTCGCCATGATTTTCAACTCCACCAACTACTCTTACGAGAAGGCGGGATACGACGGGAAAGACCTGACGGTCGGAGTGCTTCAGTCGGGACGCCGCTCTGTCCTGAGCGACTTCTTCTTCGCGCACGAAGCCATCTTCAAGCAGGGCCTGATAGGCGGCGCTCTCTCGTCCGCGTGGCCCTTTTACAGTAAGGACGCGAAGAGTCTCAAGGTCAGCTATGCCGGGACGAAGAAGGTCAACAACCGCTCTTTGCACGAGCTGAAGTATCGCAACGCCGGAGACCTTCAGGTGAGCCTCTTCTTCGACGCCGAGACCTTCCAGCACGTTCGCACGGAGTACAAGTACACTGTGCCCGCGCAGATGGGCAAAGACCCCACGCAGTCCGCGCAGCAGAAGGAGAGCATCTACAGGCTGACGGAAGAGTTCGCGGACTTTAAGACGGAGAGCGGCCTGACGCTGCCGCACAACTACAAGCTTCGACTCTCCGTAGAGCTTCCTACGAGAACCCAGACGCTCGATTTCGACATGGCCCTCGCGCAGTTCGTCTTCAACCAGCCGGTCGAGGCCGCGCAGTTCAGCCTCAAGTAGCTCGGGCCAAAGTGTTGCGCCGGTTCTCCCCCCGGCGCGAGGGAGGCCTTGGGCTGGCCCCGGGAAAGTTTGATGCAGTATGATTGATGAACACCTTGAAAGAGAGATAGACAAGCATCGTGAGACGGCGCGCACTATGGGCGAGGCGGCTCTCGATGCCATAGGGCGCGGCGACGCAGGGCTTGCGCGCTCTGCCGCTAGACAGGCCGCGCAGTGGGCCCGCGTCGTGATGCAGCTTGAGAGCGGTGAAAAGCAGTCCTTCAAGGAAGAGCCGCCGCAGTTCTCTGAAAGTGGTGAGTCGAGCTATGGAGATGCAGGTCAAGCCGTTTCGCATTCGTGACGTGGAGATAAGTCCGCCGCTTGTGCTCTCGCCTATGGCGGGCGTGACGGACATCTCTTTTCGTCGTCTACTGAAGCGTCGCGGCGGAGTGGGCCTCACCGTCTCTGAGTTCATCTCCGTAGAGGGCCTGACGCGCAACAACCCGAAATCGAAACGGCAGATGCGCTTCTTTGAAGAAGAGCGCCCCTTCGCCGTGCAGATTTTCGGAGGCCAGCCGGAGCGCATGGCTATGGCCGCCGAGATGGCGGAAGAAGTCGGCGCGGACATCTTGGATGTCAACTGCGGCTGTCCCGCGCCGAAGGTCGTTAAGCATGGCGGAGGCTCGGGGCTCCTGAGAGATTACGCGCGGCTCGAAGCCATCCTGAAAGAGATTAAGAAGAGGATAAAAATCCCGCTCACGATAAAGATTCGCGCGGGCTTCTACGACTACAACATCAACGCGGTCGAGACGGCTAGGCTGGCCGAAGCCTGCGGCGTAGAGCACATAGCGCTGCACGGCCGCACGAAGGAGCAGGGCTACAAGGGGCTCGCCAACTGGGACCTGGTCAGGCAGATAAAAGAGACCGTGAAGGTTCCCGTCTCGGGCTCTGGCGATGTCGTGAGTGTCGAAGGTGCGTTTGCGCGCTGGCGCGAGACGGGTTGCGACGGCATTCTCATAGGTCGCGGCGCTATGGCGAACCCATGGATTTTCCGGCAGATTGAAGACGCCCTGCACGGACGCGAAATCTTTCAGCCTACACTGGAAGAGAAGCGCGAGGTGCTGCACGAGTACTTCGACATGCTGCGCGAGGACATGCCCGAGACGGCCGCGATAGGAAAGATGAAACAGCTGGCGGGACAGTTCACGCGTGGCTTGAAGGGCGGCGCGCTCTTCCGACAGGCCGTCTATCATTCTCACTCGGTCGAAGAGGTATTGAACCGCATCTCGGAATACTTCGAAGCGATGGAAGCTGGACGGCCCTACTACGGCGAAGGCAAGCCCGGTGATGTGGCGGTAGAAGAAGAAGCGCCCGTGCTGGATTCCTGCGAGGCGGCTACGGTCAATTCATAAAAGGGAGGGGTTACGATGGGAGACGAGATGAAGAAGTGCGCGCACCAGAAATGCAGCTGCATGGTGTCGGGCGACAAGCGTTTTTGCAGCCACTACTGCGAGGACGCGAACGATTCAGACCCGACATCCGAGTGTACCTGTGGCCATCCCGGCTGCAAGTAAAAAAGGGTTATCTCCTCTCAGCCTCCGCCGGAGGCTGAGAGGACTCCACCGCCTGCTCTTTCGTAAACGAAGCGCTCGCCTGCTCAAGCGCCACGGGCAGCGCCAGCATGACGAGCGTCAGCACGAGCGTCAAGACCACAGTCAGCTTGACGAAGCCCGCCAGAGTAAATCCCTTTTTTGAAGCCTTACCTCTCTTCATCTTCTCTTCTTCGTATCGGCAGATTCTTTAGCGGATGCGCCGCCCGTGCTCATTGCCACGGGGGCCGGGTAGCCCTTGCCCTTGAGCGCCGCCACCTCTA
This sequence comes from Pyrinomonadaceae bacterium, assembly GCA_035276685.1. GTDB lineage: Bacteria > Acidobacteriota > Blastocatellia > Pyrinomonadales > Pyrinomonadaceae > JACVRN01. The sequence goes on from DATELK010000089.1 coordinate 10,686, forward strand.
TGACAATCTCCTTTTTACCCTTCACCGTGCGCGTGACTTCGGGAGCCTTGTTCTCGTTCTTATTAGCGCCCTTCTGTGCGGACGGGGTTGGCGAAGCGCTGGCGTTTGCGTTCCCCTGCTCGGCGTCCGTCCTGCCGCGTGCGTCGCGTGACATCTCCTTGAGCGCGGCGAGAGTCTGCTGTCTCTCCTGCTCGCTGAACTGTTCAAGCGTTACGCCGTAGGCTTGCAAGACCTGCCGCAGGTGCTCTTCCGTGTTGGTGTCGTGGTCGTAAACGTCCCTGTAGATGTAGAGCTTTCCGTCTTCCACGACAATCGTTTCGTAGCGCAGGTCAATCGTGACGGCATTGTTGAGCGAGACGGTCTTCGTCTCGGTCTTATTCTTCGCGTAGTCGGCCACCTGCTCTTCGCTCAAAGTAGCGCCGCCTATGCGCGCCATGAGCTGCACGAACTCTTTCATCTGCGTGTCTGTGAGTCCGACGCAGCCGTGCGAGGCGAAGCCGCCTATCTGCGCGAGCGCTTTGCCGCCGTGTATGAGCGAGGGCAGGCCTATGGGAATCTTCGCAATGCCGAGCGGGTTGGCGCGGCTCCCGGCTTTGACCGGCTGTCCCTTCTTAACTTCGGCCGTCTCTTTGACCCACGGCGAATAGGGCGGCGTCCAGGTAGGGTTAAAGATTATCTGCTTGGCTTCGCGCCTGCCCGTGGGAAGCGGGAACTCAGGGTAGCCTATGCCCACCTTGTAAGACTTCACCAGCTGGCCGTTCTCGAACACGTCCATGCGATAGGCCGGGGCGTTGACTACGATGCGCGTGTCCTTCGGAACTGCGTTGGCCGCTGATGTAGCGGAAGCTGTTGAGTCTCCTTCAGTGCGCCCGCCCCATCGCTCTCTTATCAGGTCTGCGAGCTGCGCCGCCTTCTCTTCGCCTATGACCGCTTTGATTTTCGCGGCGGCGCTCTCTCTGGCCGCAGTGGTCGTGCCCGTGTACTCTGCATCGCCGCCTTCGTTGAGCTTCGCCGTCTCTTCGCGCGCGATTTTCTGTAGCTCGGCTATCTGCTCGTCCGTCAGCTTGAGCCTCTCCTTGAGCGCGGCCTTGAAGGCCTCGTCCTCGTAGAAGAGAGCGTCCAGCACGGGCAGCGTCACCGGAAGGTAATTGACGTTCGTGCGGCTCGCGCCCGTGGCGGTCGTGTTCGTATTAGTCGTGTTGGAGGCGGTCGTGTTGGTCGTCGAGCCCGTGTTGCCCGTGGGCTGACTCACGCAACCCGTCAGGGCTTGAAGAAAAGCGAAGGCGACAATCAAACAGGTAATGCGAAAACTTCTCATCCGGCTGCTCCTTGAACAAGCTGATTGCAGAGAGAGCCTTCAGGGGCAATCTTTGTGCCTGTGAAAAAGGGCCGAAAATAGAGGGTTAGAGGCGGTGTTTGAACTATAAGCGAACGGCTCAGACATCTATAAACCGTTCACTTCGGGGTTTACTGATTTGCGACGTACTCCCAGTGCCAGGGCTCGTAGAAGTAGGGGCGGAAGCCGAAGCGCTCGGCGTTCTTCACCAGCCAGAGGTAGGCCTTCGTCTGAACCTGTATGGCGCGGTTCGAGTCTTCCGTGCTGACGGGCTCGCCGCCCACGTAGATGTCCAGAGCGCGGCCCGTGAAGTGAGGGCTGTTGACGGCAAGGCCCGCAGAGCCTGCATTCGGAGACTGGCGACGCAACTGCTCCTGATACTCGCGCGAGCGAAAGGCGGAGACCACCTTCATAAACTTCTCCGACGCGGACAGCTCGCCGCTCGCTGAAGTCGCAAGATTCAGCGACTTGTCCCTGGCGGCTTCGGCAAGCATTCGCTTGTAGGCCGCGTAGGCTTCCGTCTCAACCTTCCTCAGCTCTTCCGGCCGCATGGGGTCGTACAGCTCCGACGGCGGCAGCATCACCAATTGGTCCGGCGAAGGATAGCCCTTCTGCTTGATGCGGCGCGACTGCCAGGTGGTAATCATGACGGCGAGCGTAGTGTTATCAAGCACGCCGTTCGGAGGAAGACCCACGCTCCTTTGCCAGCGCGAAAGGGCCTGCGCGAACTCCGCGCTGTCGGGCGAGCTTTCGGTTCCTATCAGGTGACGAATCAGAGGAACGTAGAGATACCAGCCCCTCTGCTGCTTGCCTCCGAAAGTCCAGCTCAAATTATTTTGTAGCTCACGGTTCTGCGCCGCAGCCGCTTCAAACTGCGGGTCAACCAGAGCCTGCGCGGAGGAGCTATCGGAAGAGGGCGAAGGAGCAGCGGCGGCGGGCGGCGCATCAGTTGAGACGTTGGAAGAGATGATGGCAGGCGCGGGCGTTGCCATCAGCACGGCAGGCAACCCCGGCTCAGCCACCGGCCTGCGTGTATTCAGGCTCACTATGGCCGCCACGCCTGACACGGTCAGAAACGAGACGAGCGCTATCAGCAGAACCTTATGTCGCAAACGGCGCGTTCTCATAAGACAGTTCTTAAGCCGCTTTGCGCCCGCGCTGCAACTGGGCCAGCCTTTCGACTCGCATGCTCGAAGCAGAGAGCAGGTCGCGCGGCGTCTCTATCGGAACGGGGCGGGGCTTTGCGCGGGGAGTTATCACCTCTTCCAGCAGCTTATCCTCGGCATCGCGGTTCTCCACCAGCCGGTCGCCCTGATCCAGCATGACGAAGGCAAGCTCGCCCGCGTCCTCCGTGTAAACGATTCCGGCGAGGCTCACCATTCCGCCGTCCACGTCCGGCGTGAGCGTTCCCGTCTTACCCAGTACAGAGCCTTCAAGAGAGGTGTCTGTGAATCTTCTTCGCAGCGTGCCGTTGTCTTCGTCTGCCACGGGAAGTATGTCCGAAGGCTTCAAGCCGTGACGTTTCGTTTCGTCAACCAGCGAGCGCAGGACGGCTAGGATGCCGCGCGCGTTCATGCGGTTCTGCTCGCGGCCCGAAACGGTCGCAAGCTGCACTTCCGAGGCGGGCAGCTTCAGCTCCTCCACCAGAAACTGCTGTAGCGCGCCCGCGCCTCCGATGAGATTGCCCACGCGCTCGGCCGTGAAGTTGCTCGAATGAGCATTCATGTAGAGCAGAACCTGGCGCAAAGGATGCGAGTAGAAGGTCAGAATCACTTGGCCCGCAGGAGCATCGCTGACGGCCGCCTTGGGCTGCGCGCCCTCAAGCTTCAGGGCTTTGATGAGCCGCTCCGCAGACTCTTCCGGCGAGTTGCTGAAGTTGAAGCAGAAGTCATGAGAGACGTTAAGAGTTCCGTCCAAGCGCTTCACGCCCATGTCGCGCAGCTCTTTCGCAATCATGTTAGCCGCCGCGTCGCCGAAGGTCGGAGCGCCGCCCATCACGTAAAGCTGCCCGTGAAAGACCCCCTTGTCGTCGAGCGTTCCGTCCGAGTAGACCTTGACCTCGAACCTGTAATCAGGCCCGAGCTTCTTGAGGGCGACGAGCGAAGTCACCAGCTTGATAATCGAAGCGGGGTTAAAAAGCTTGTCCGCGTTGTGCGAGCTGATGACGCGACCGGGCTGAAGTGTCTCTACGAGGACGGCGTGCGTCGAAGGGTCTTGATTATGCTCGCCGTACCACGAAGCTACATCGACCTCCGGTTTGACGACGGGGACGGTTGCAGTAGCAGGCGCGGTGGCTTGCGGCTGAGATTCCGATGACTGTGTGACGACGCAAGCAGAGCTTGAAAGAGAGAGCAGGAGCAGGCAGGCTATAAACCCTGCGAGCCGCGTGCGAAGATTTTTCCGGTCAGCCCAACTGTTAATCATGGCCTTAAATAGAACTCCGAGGGTACGCGCGGGTTTATCGAAAACCCTGTAACCCGTCGTCCCGCTGTCTGAATACGCAACACCAAACCGTACTTCACAGGCAGGTTTGGCAAGCGTTATGCCATGCGGTGGGAAATAAGAATTAGCAGGGATGGACAGGATGAACAGGATAAAAGCAGAAGCAGTTATTTCTTTATCCTGTCTATCCTGTCCATCCCTGTTTGAATCAACTGATGCGCGGGCCTTCGTCCTCGCGCTCAAGGCCGAGCGGGCGCGGCGTGGTGCCTTCAAAGAACCAGCTCGCGCCGACTTTCAGGCGATGCTGCCAGGTTGGAAGGCGGGACGTGTAGAGGGCAAAGCGTGCCTGCCGGGCCAGAGCGCCGCCCATGGCCTTCTTGCCCGCCAGCACGGCCGCGCGCTCCGTGCCGAGGCTCACGGCCTCGCCCAATTCTTCAAAGCGCTTCGTGTGAAGCTCCTTGCCTGAAAGAAGCGCTTTGATGTTTCGCGCCGCGAGCGTGGCCTGCTGAAAGGCTAGCTGCGCCGTGCCGGCAAGCACAGGCGCAACGTCGTCCATGTAAGCTATGTCACCGAGCGCGAATACTTCGTCGCGCTGCTTGGTCTGAAGCGTGGGGCGAACCAGAATCATCCCGCGCCGCTCCTTCTCCAAATCAAGCTCGTCCAGCAGCGGGTTCATGCGAACGCCACCGACCCAGACAACTCCGGCCGTCTCGACCGTAGTCTGCTCGCCTTCGTGCTCGAAGGTGAAGCTCTGCTCATCTATACGCACGACTCGCGTGTTGGTGTGAATCTCTACGCGCGATTTCTGAAGAGCGTCTTCGACAAAGCGGCGAATCTCTTCTCCCATGCCGGGCACAAGATGCTCGCCCATCTCTATGACCATGACGCGTGCCTCGCCCGAGAGCGCGCGCCTGCGTATGGCGTCGTTCAGCAGGTCTGCCATCTTCGAGGACAGCTCTACGCCGCTCGCGCCGCCGCCGACCACGGCGAAGGTCAGCTGACGGCGAACGTCCTGCGGGTCTCTTCCGGGCGGTATGCGGTCGAGCGCCTGAATCATACGGCGGCGCAAGAAGTCTGCGTGCTCAAGCTTGCGAAAGGGGAGCGTATGTTTTTCCGCGCCCTCCACGTTCCAGAAGTTGGTCACGCCGCCCACGGCCAGCACGAGCGCGTCGTACTCAAGACGGCGCACGCGGCCAGCCACCGCCACCTGTCGCTTGTCGAAATCAATCTCCGTGACAGCGCCGTGCAGCACGCGCACCTTCTCGTCAAGCAACTCCTCGTAGCGCGGCGCGATGTGCCAGGCCTCGACTTCGCCGGAGAGATACTCGTAGAGCAGCGGCTTGAAGAGGAAATGGTCTTCCGGCGTTATCATAGTGACCTCTGCGTCTCCCGCAAGGTCGAGCGCCGTGAAGAGCCCGCCGAAGCCCCCGCCAACAATCACTACCCGCGCCTGTTTCGTAGCCATAGGCTTATCCTTTTATCGTTATCAAAATTCCACGTCGTGCCCCGAGGCTCAGCATGCCTTCGTCGCCAGCACGACCAGCACGACCGTCAGCGCGCCCGCCGCGAATCCGACGATTGCAATCGAAGCTCTGTTGGATTTGTTCTCGTTATCGGCCATCTGATTCCGTTTCCCTCTTATCGCTCTTTGACCTTCAACTCCTGCTCGAACTCTTCCTCAAACTCTTCGCCCTCTTCGCGCGCCTCTTCAACGATGGAGCCCTCCTTCTTGGGGAAGGCAAGCGAGAGCGCTATGGAGAGAAAGAGCACGCCGCCTATTATGCCCAGAGAGACCCCTATAGGGAATTTCCCGCCGAAGGCGTCGTTGAGCCAGAGCATCTTTAAGCCGACGAACACCAGCACAATCGCCAGCCCGTACTTCAGCAGGTGGAATTTATCCACGGCACCCGCGAGCAGAAAGTACATGGCGCGTAGGCCGAGTATGGCGAAGATGTTCGAGGTAAAGACTATCAGCGGCTCTCTCGTGAGGGCGAAGATGGCCGGGACGGAGTCAACGGCGAAGACTATGTCGGTGCCTTCCAGAAAGACGAGCGCCATGAAGAGCGGCGTCACTAGAAGCTTGCCGTTCTCCCTCACAAAAAAGCTCTGCCCGCGCAAGCCGTGCGTGACGGGAAAAATTCGCCTCAGCAGCCTCAGCAGGTAATTGCCGCTCGGGTCTATCTCATCCTCTTTCGAGAAGAACATCTTGACGCCCGTGATAATCAGGAACGCGCCGAAGAGCAGAATCATCCAGTGGTACTGCATGAGGACTGCGCCGAGCGCTATGAAGATGGCGCGGAACAGAAGCGCGCCTATGATGCCGTAATAGAGCACCCTGTGCTGGTAGAGCGCGGGGATGCCGAAGAAGCTGAAGACCACCACGAAGACGAAGATGTTGTCTACGGAGAGAGATTTTTCTATGACGTAGCCCGTCAGGAACTCAAGCGCCACGCGCCAGGCAGCATCACTTGGGTTAAAGCCGGGTATGGCCATCAGCCGCGCGTCCTGCGGAAACTTCCAGAGCGCGTATTGATAGAGCACGAAGTTGAAGATGAGCGAGAGGACAATCCAGACGACGCTCCACGTGGCCGCCTCGCGGAAGCTGATGACGTGCGCCTTGCGATTGAAGATGCCTAAGTCTATGGAGAGCAGAAGCAGCACAAAGAGCGTGAAGCCTGCGTAGAACCACCAGTACTCTGCGAACGGAAATAGATAAACGGGCATAGGGAATATTCCTGTCTCAAGATTTTAAGCGGCTCGCCTTTGTCTTGCGCCCAAAAGAAAAAAGACCTTTTTGCGCACAATTCTAACGAGCTTTGCGCAAAAGGTCTCGATCCTTGAGCCACTCAAGCTTTACTGACGCGTCGCTTTGGCTCTCACTGGCGAACCGGATTGACGCTCTCTCTTTCTAAGAAGAGAATCAATCGTCCTGACGATTCGGCCAGACCGTTTTCGGAGAAGGTGATCTACTCCCCTTTTGTTTGTCAGCCTGGATTCTAGTTGCGCGCCCGCCCTTAAGTCAACGCGTCCCGCTCAATTGTTTGAAAATCTTGATACTTATGAAATAAGTGGATTGGCCCGCGTGCCGGTTGCCCTCAGGATTGCTGGCGGCTTGCCAGCCCGGTCGTGTGGCGTGTAAGATAAAACGCGTAATTCAACTTTTTGCGGTTGCCGTCTGAAGTTGTTAAAGCAGACGGTTCTACTGCGGTCTGGGAGGGCCATCTAAAACAGTGTCGTTAGCAAAAGAGACAAAGGAAAGAATCGTAGGCGAATTCCGCACGCATGAGGGTGATACGGGTTCGCCGCAGGTGCAAATCGCTCTGCTCAGCCAGAGAATCAACGAGCTGACCGAGCATTTCAAGACTCATAAGAAGGACAACCACTCGCGGCGCGGCCTGCTTAAGATGGTCTCGCAGCGCAGGAGTCTGCTCGACTACCTCAAGCGCACGGACATTGAGCGCTACCATGAGGTGGTGAGCCGTCTGGGCTTGCGCCGTTAGCAGTCCGGACGCGAGAAGGCCAAGGCGACGCGGCCTTGTCGTAAGAGGAAACGGGAGCATCTTCGAAACTCCCGAACATAAGACCGGAGCGCCCTTTCGAAGAGCTTGTAGCCTGAGAGCCGAACGTGACGGCGATAACTCGTGAAACAGGCTGGGCGCATACAATTAAGAGCTTACAGGCGCGCTATCTAAAGGCGGCAAGAGCTTCACGGCAAGTGGCTCTGCCGCCTTTTGTAGTATCAGCCGAAAATGGTTTTTCCTGAAAGAGAGCCCCGAGGATTTCGAGCGCCTCACGTAGCGCCGGAATCACTGGGGAAGCAAGAGACCAAATCCAAAATATAGAACCTTTGCCGCAGGCGAACGTGCCGCCTGCGGCCGCGCCTGACTCTTAAAGACGGGCTCAAAAGTGTTATGAGCTTCAAAGAGAGAGAAGGGCGCAAGGTGCCGAAGGAGACAGATTGAAAATGGGAGTCAAAAAGTATTTGAAAGAGTCAATTAAGCTGGGCGACCGGGAATTGACTGTAGAATCCGGCCGCATAGCCAAGCAGGCTGACGGCTCGGTCGTCATACGCTACGGCGACACTATGGTTTTAGTCGCCGCGGTCGCCGCCTCGTCCCCGCGCGAGGGGATAGACTTCTTCCCGCTCACGGTCGAGTACCGCGAAGCCAACTACGCCGCCGGGCGCATTCCCGGCAACTACTTCCGCAGAGAGGGCAGGCCGAACGAAAAAGAGGTCCTGACCTCTCGCCTGATTGACCGCCCCTGCCGCCCGCTCTTCACGGAAGGCTTTCGCAACGAGACGCAGGTCATAGCCTCCGTCATCTCCGCAGACGAAGAGAACGACCCGGACGTAATTGCTATCACCGGAGCAAGCTGCGCTCTCTACCTCTCGGACATTCCTTTCCCGAACCCCATAGCGGGCGTGCGCATAGGGCTCATAGAAGGCCGCTACATCATCAACCCGACCTATGACGAGCGCCGCGAGTCGCGACTGAACCTGATTGTGGCCGGAACCGAAGAGGCCATAGTGATGGTCGAGGCGGGCGCTTCTGAAGTCTCGGAAGAGATAATGGTCGAAGCGCTGATGCTGGCGCACAAGGAGATTAACCGGCTGTGCCGCTGGCAGAAGGAGCTTTACAAGGCACTTGAGATTGAGAAGCGCAACGTAGAGCCTCAGCCCCTGAACGAAGAGATGCAGGGCGAGATTGAGCGCAACTACTCTGAGCGCCTGCGAGCCGCGCTCGATACAGGGTCGCAGGAGAAGCGGGCCTCTTATGCCGCCGTTGACGCGCTCAAGAAGGAGGTCGTTGAAAGCCATCCGGAAGACCAGCCTGAGCTGCGCCAGATGGCCAAGCGCGTCTTCGATGATTTGAAAGAGCGCATCTTCCGCGACGACATCTTGAACAAGCGCCGCCGTCCCGACGGCCGCAGGTTCAGTGAGATTCGCGCCGTGACCTGCGAGGTCGGTTGGCTCCCGAGAGTCCACGGCTCCTCGCTTTTCACACGCGGCGAGACGCAGGCCGTAGTCACCGCCACTCTCGGCACCAAGGACGACGAGCAGTTCATGGACGACCTTGAGAAGGGAGAGGTCAAGCGCCGCTTCCTGCTGCACTACAACTTCCCGCAGTACTCTGTGGGCGAAGTCGGCCGCTTCGGCTCAAGCAGCCGCCGCGAGATTGGGCACGGCGCTCTGGCCCGTCGCGCTCTCGAATCCATCCTGCCGGAAGAGGGAGACTTCCCGTACACGGTACGCATCGTCTCGGACATCACGGAGTCGAACGGCTCCTCTTCTATGGCGAGCGTGTGCGGAGGAACCTTGGCCCTGATGGACGCGGGCGTGCCCATCAAGCGGCCCGTGGCGGGAGTGGCCATGGGGCTCGTGATGGAGGGCAACAAGTACGCGATTCTCTCGGACATAGCCGGGGCGGAAGACCACTACGGCGACATGGACTTTAAGGTCACGGGCACGCGCGACGGCATCACCGCCTTGCAGATGGACATCAAGATTGCGGGCATCAACGCGCAGATTATGGCCGAAGCTCTTGAGCAGGCCCGAAAGGGTCGCCTACACATCCTGGGCATCATGGAGAAGACGCTGGCCGAGCCCAGGGAGGAGATTGCGCCTTACGCGCCCAGAATCATCCAGATAAAGATTAACCCGGACAAGATACGCGACGTGATTGGGCCGGGCGGCAAGATGATTCGCTCCATCGTAGAAGAGACCGGGGCCAAGATTGATGTCGAGGACGACGGCACCGTCTCTATCGCTTCTGCCAACGGCGATGCCGCTCAGGCAGCCATTGACCGCATACGCGGCCTCACCGCCGAGGCTGAAATCGGCCAGACCTATCTGGGCACGGTCTCTCGCATAGTCGATTTCGGCGCGTTCGTAGAGATTTTCCCGGGCACGGACGGCCTGCTTCACATCTCTGAGATAGCAGACCGCCGCGTCAAGGACGTGCGCGACGAGCTGAAAGAGGGGCAGCAGATAATGGTCAAGTGCATAGGCAAGGAGGGCAACAAGATTAAGCTCTCCAGAAAGGCCGTGCTCCGCGACGAGAAGCAGAAGGCCGAGGCCGCCGGAGGCGAAGGCGACTAAAGAAGGCCGAAAGTAGAAGGGCAAAAGGCCGAAAAAAGAGGCCGGAGGTCGGATTCGAGGTTAGTAGTTGATTTTACTGGCCTCTAGCTCTAAACCTCCGACCTCTTTTTTTCTTGACAGAAGCGGCTAAAGGCTTGTTTAATCACAGTCCGAAACTGGAATCCAAACTGTATTGGCCGTCTTTCTCTAGCAGAAAAAGGTAGCCTTCGGTAGCTTTTTCACTGTTTGTAAAAGAGAGACGGCGGGCAGCTTCAAGCCCGGAGCGAGCCAGAGGAAGGGTAAACAAAGCAGTTTAGATTCCTCCCTGAAAGCGCTCCAGCCCAAAAGCCAGGCAAGCAAATCCGGTTTTGAGCCGGTTTTAGCTGGAAACCCCCGACGCGTCTTTGATTGAAACCAAGCTTTTTTGAGTGCCTTTGAAATGGAAACGGTCGGGGAAAGCGCAAAAATTTTTCGGCGCATTCTTATCCGGGATTCCAGCTTATGAATAACTCTAGTAAGGAGCGCCTTACGATGCAG
>DATELK010000090.1:0-9232 GCA_035276685.1 Pyrinomonadaceae bacterium
CCCGCTACCGCAGGCGGTACTGACCTGTCTTTCTTTTCCGTTTGCCATTATATTTGGTTCATGCGCTCGATAATCTCAGTGTTAATCTGCATTCTGTCTCTACTTGCATGGAGTGATGCCGTTATGACTCAGACACAAGAGCCCGCTGTGCCTGCCGACTGGCAGACGCGCGCGGAGAAGACCGACTACCGCCAGACGCCCCGCTACGACGAGACCATAGCCTACAGCCGCAGGCTCGCTGACGCCTCGCCACTGATTCGCTATCAGGGCTTCGGCAAGAGCGGCGAGGGGCGAGAGCTTCCGCTTCTGATAGCCACGGAAGGCGGCACCTTTACCCCCGAAGCGGCGCGTAAAGCTGGCAAGGCAATCCTGCTCGTTCAAGCCTGCATTCATCCCGGCGAGCCGGACGGCAAGGACGCGGGCCTTGCCCTGCTGCGTGACATAGCCGTCACCAAGACAAGGACGGGGCTGCTCGATAAAGTTGTGCTTCTTTTTATCCCCATGTACAACGTGGACGGCCACGAGCGCTTCGGCCCCTACAACCGCGTCAACCAGAACGGGCCGGAAGAGATGGGCTGGCGAGCCAACGCGACCAACCTCAATCTGAACCGTGACTACATGAAGCTGGACGCGCCTGAGACGCGCGCCTGGCTCAAGCTATGGAACCAGTGGAAGCCAGACCTCTTGATTGACTGTCACGTCACGGACGGCGCTGATTATCAGTACGACATCACATACATCTACGAGCATCACGAGCACGTGCCGAAGGCCATCGTGGACTGGCACCGGGACGCCTTCGACGGGCGGATTTTTCCTGCCACGGAAAAGGCCGGGAGCATGCTGGCCCAGTACATGACGTTTCGGGACAACCGAGACACCTCTAAGGGAATCGACGCTTTCATCATGCCGCCAAGGTTCTCCACGGGCTACACGCCGCTGCGCAACAGCCCCGGCCTCACCATAGAGACGCACATGCTCAAGGACTATCGCACGCGTGTGCGCGGCACCTATGACCTCTTGATGTACACGCTGGAAGAGCTGAATAAAAATACGGATACTCTTCTGCGCGCCGTGCGAAGCTCCGAAGAGGAAGCTGTAGGACTGGGCCGCAGCTACGACCCGTCGCGCCAGATTCCTCTGGCCGTGGAGCTGACGGAGAAGTCCGTCCCGTTTCTGCTCAAGGGATTCGAGGCGCAGGTTGATGTGAGCGACGTGTCCGGCAACAAGCGAGTGGTGTTCGGCACAAAGCCCGTGGAGTACACGGCCCCCTTTTACGACCAGACGAGGGTCACTAAATCCGCCGCGCCGCCGCTCTACTACGTAGTGCCGCCGCAGTGGAAAGACGTGATTGAGATACTCGCGGCGCACGGCCTGCGCCTGCAAAGGCTACAGGCTCCGGCTGAGATAGAGGTCGAAAGCTATCGCTTCAGCGAGGTCAAGTGGGCCCCTTGGCCCTTCGAAGGCCGCCTCCGAGCCTCTTACAAAATCACTGCCGTGCGCGAGCGCAGGACATTCGCCGCAGGCTCCGTCCTAGTCTCCCTTGCGCAGCCAAACTCGCGCGTGGCCCTTCACCTGCTTGAGCCGGACGCGCCCGACTCTTTAGCCTCTTGGGGCTTCTTCAACGGAATTTTTGAGCTGAAGGAGTATGCGGAGGACTACAAGCTGGAAAAGCTTGCGCGCCAGATGCTTGAAAAAGACCCGAACCTGCGGCGGGAATTCGAGGAGCGCCTGAAACGGGACGAGAAGTTCGCCGCGAGCCCCGACGCTCGCCTCAGATTCTTCTACGAGCGCTCGCCCTACTGGGACAGGCAGCTGAACCTTTACCCGGTCGCGCGCATCACGACCGCGCCGGTCAATCTTCGCCTGGCAGATTTTTAAGGGAAAAAGGAAAGGGGGACGAGGAATCGGAAGTCTCGTCCCCTCTTCGGTTGGTTGTTGATGAAGAAGCTTTGGTTTCGTGCCAGCCTTCTCCCGCCTGCTTAGACAGTGCGGCGGCCAGTCAGAAGGTTAATAACAAGCACCACCAGCGCAACCACGAGCAGCAAGTGAATCAGGTTGCCGCCGATGCCGCCAATCGCGCCGATTAACCACAAAATAAGAAGCACCACAAGAATCGTCCACAACATATTCGCCTTCTCCTTTGTTTGAGCGTCGCTGAATTAAACTTTTTCGGTTCCAGTGAACCCGCACGCCCCTACATTGGCAACGGGTGTGCCAGCCTCCGCAGGGAAGCCCCGTCGAGCCCCTAAACTGCAATTTATAAGGAGTTAAGCCACAAGACGGGCTTATTTATCTTCGCGCAAAAGGAAGGGCAGGAGTGTTCCAATGTACTGAATCGCGCCGCATGAAATGCTTCAAGCGTGTTTGAAATCAGGGCAGCCGAATTAATGCCAAATATCTCGCGGGCGTGGCGGCAACCGCTGGCCTGTGAAGGACATCGGACAAAATCGTTGGCCCCCACAGCCGAAAGTGCTCTTTCATAAAAGTTGGTCACAAAAGTTTTTCAAGGGGCTGGACTTCACCTGCCTCTGGCTGGTAAAGTGGTTTTTGCCGCTCGCGCGTGTGGCCCTGCCTTTAGCGAGCGTGCTCAAATCCGGGGAACGGTTGCTCTACGTAAAGTACCCAGAGTTGTTCCCTGACCAACGAAAGTTCTTACTTTCAAGCTGACAACGTTTCTTTGCAGTACTTAATTTTTTCGTCTTTGCGCGCGGGTTGTTTCCCCCGAAAAAACCAGCGTGCTCTGGAGAACTGTTTATTATGGCTTCCCCGTTACCGCGTCTTATCCCCCAATCCCAGAAGACAAGCCTCTTTGTGGCCGTCGCGCTGCTTCTGCTGCTCGTAGCCGCAAGCGCCATCATCTATTACCAGCGACAACAGCCGCAGGTTAAAACCATAGACTACACGCAGCTGAGCAACCTGAGCCGCAGCAGCGAGGTCTCTTCGCTTCAGATTGACGGCGAGGTGATGACCGTCACCAGCCGTGACGGCTCGTTAAGCCGTGCCATCGTGCCCGACTCCGCCGCGCAGAAGGAGATTGCAGAAGGCTTCGTCAAGAGCAATCTTCCAGTGCAGTATCAATCCCTGCGCCCGAGCCCCATTTCGACCGCTCTTAACTGGGCGATTCCTCTCTTGACCCTCGCGGCCTTCGGCTTCGTGGGCTGGAGGGTTTACGCCAGCATGGGCGGTCGCGGCAGCGATTTCACGGTCGTCAACGGGCAGGGAAATCAGAACGTCTCCTTCGCAGAAGTCGCGGGCGTTGACGAGGCGAAGAACGAGCTTGCCGAGACCATAGAGTTTCTCAGAGACCCGGAGCGCTTCGGTCGCCTTGGCGGACGCGCCCCGCGCGGCATACTGCTCTCAGGCCCTCCGGGCACGGGCAAGACCCTGCTCGCAAGAGCTGCCGCCAACGAGGCGGGCGTGCCTTTTCTCTCCGTCTCCGGCTCAAGCTTTCAGGAGAAGTTCGCGGGGCTCGGCGCGGCTCGCGTCCGACGCCTCTTCGCAGAGGCGAGAAAGCTTGCGCCCTGCGTCATCTTCATAGACGAGATAGACGCTCTCGGACGCCAGCGCGGGCGCAGCAACGACTCTGCTTCGGCCGACCAGGACCAGACGCTCAACCAGCTTCTGATTGAGATGGACGGCTTCAATCAGGTTGGCGGTGTAGTCGTCATAGCCAGCACCAACCGGCCCGACATACTTGACCAGGCGCTGACACGCCCCGGCCGCTTCGACCGGGAGATTGCCGTTAACCTCGCGGACGCACGCGGCCGTGAAGAGATTCTGAAGGTTCACGCGCGCGGCCTCATTCTTGAGCCCGGGCTTGACCTACAGTGGATTGCTCGCGGCACGCCCGGCTTCTCCGGCGCAGACCTTGCGAACCTGCTCAACGAATCGGCGATTGCCGCCACGCGCGACAATTCCGACTCCATAGAGCGCCGCCACGTAGAGTACGCGCGCGACAAGATATTGATGGGAGCAGAGCGTCACGGCTTCATGATGGACGAGGACGAGCGCTACGCCACGGCCGTTCACGAAGCCGGGCACGTTGCGGTCGGGCTGCTTGTCAAAAACGGCGACCCGATTCACAAGGTCTCCATCCTGCCGCGAGGCCGTGCGCTTGGCGTCACGCAGAGCTTGCCCGAGCGCGACCGCCTGATGAAGAAGCGCGAGTATCTTGAAGACCAGATAGCGATGCTTCTGGGCGGGCGAGCCGCTGAGCAGCTTCTGCTGGACACCATGACGGCGGGAGCTTCTAACGACATTGAGCGCGCCGTCGAGATTGCGCGCAAGATGGTCGCGGAGTTCGGCATGAGCCCGCTCGGGCCGATTCACCTCGGCAAGGCGGACGACCCGCACAGCCAGGCGCTCTTAGACCGCATTGAGCACGCCACCAGCGACATCATCAACGAGCAGATGAAGCGCGCCTGCGAGATGGTGGACGCGAGCCGCCCCGCCATCGCACTACTCGTAGACGGCTTGATGGAGCGCGACACGCTCGAAGCCGAAGAGATACAGGACTGCTTCGGAGTTAAAGCCGCTCAGGCAGCGGCCTAATGGGTAGCCCTTAAAGGGCAGAATAAAAGTAGCCCCCACAGGGGGCGACATATCAGTAGCCCATGATGTAAGTCATGGGACACACGTTGTAGAAAAAGAGAAGCCCCTGAAAGGGGCGACATAAGGAACGTTAGCTTATGTCGCCCCTTTCAGAGGCTTTAATCTTTTTCGCTTCCATCTACCCACGACTGGCGTCGTGGGCTACTAATATATCGCCCCCTGTGGGGGCTATTGTTATTCCGCCTCTTTAAGGAGCTAAGGAATAACTATTTTGTGCTTGCTTCTCTTGATAAAGTTGGCGCTTCTCCTGTAACTTTATCACCGGACAAGAAGTTCTTTCGGTTTTCTCCCGTACTAAACAGGCTATGACATACCCGAGCGCCGCGCGTATAGAACTGCCTATTTTAGAGGAACTCCTCGCCACGGGCGGGCGCGAGGACGTGCGCTTTCTTTATGACAGGCTGGTGGCATATTTCCCGCAACTCGAAGACGGCGAGGTGCGCGCCATACGCAACGGCCACAGAGACCAGTGGCGAAGGCTTGTGCAGCGGGCGGGTCGCGCCCTAGATGACAAACGAGAGATTGAGCGACGGCAGGGACTGTGGACTATCACGGGCTCGGGGCGCAAGCGCGTAGGCGAAGAGGCACAGGGCTTTTCTCTCACGGACGCCCTGGAGCCTCCTGCTCGTCCGGCCGCGCTCACACACTCGGACATTCAGCAGATGCTTCTGGACATAGGGCGAGTGCTTGGCTACGACGCGGAGAGCGAGTTTGAATATTACGATGTCGTCTGGCGCGTCTCTCAATCGAGCCCTCGACTGAGCCACGTCTTCGAAGTGCAGCACAAGGGGAACATTGACGCGGCGCTGGCGAAGCTCAAGCGCGCCTACGAAGCTCAGCGCTCGAAGCCTTACCTCGTGGTCGCCAGCGAGCGCGACACTACTCGCGCCCTGAAATCCATGAACATCGCGCGCACCGGCCCCTTCCACGAGATAGGCGCGGCGACCGTCATACTGAGCTTTGAACAACTGAGCCGCCTTCACCGCGCCCTCATCCCTGTCGAAGACCTATTGCGGGAACTCTTCGAGCGATGACGGCCACTACGCCACTCAGAAAGCAGTATCTTGAGATTAAGCGTCGCCACACGGACGCGCTTCTGCTGTTTCGCATAGGCGATTTTTACGAAGCCTTCGACGACGACGCACGCACCTTGGCGCGCGAGCTAGACATAGTGCTGACCTCAAAGCCTATGGGCAAGAACACGCGCGTGCCCCTCGCAGGAGTCCCTTATCACAGTCTCGAACGACACCTCGCGACGCTCATCTCTCGCGGCCATCGCGTAGCCATCTGCGAACAGCTCACGGCCACTCCCGTCAAAGGCGAGGGGAAGAATCTGATTGAGCGAGACGTGGTGCGCGTCGTCACGCCCGGGACTGTCATAGAGCCGGGGCTTCTGCAAACGAAGGCAAACAACTTTCTGGCGGCATACGTCACGGACGGAAAGCAGGCTGGCATAGCGTACGCGGACGTGACGACGGGAGAGTTCGCGGCGACTGAGCTGGACGCAGCCGCAGCCATCAGCGAGTTGCAGCGCATAGCTCCGTCAGAGCTTCTCATCTCTCGCGCCGGAGGCGAAGCCGACAGCGACGCACTGCCCGGCTTTGTCACACGCTGCGATGCCTCCTTCTTCGAGTATGAAAGAGCGCGTCGTGTCCTGCTCTCGCATTTCAAGACACGCACCCTGACGCCTTTCGGGCTACAACGATGGCCGCTCGCCGCCACGGCCGCCGGGGCCATCATAAGTTATCTGAACGACACGCAGAGCGAAGCGGCGGGCCAGCTTGTGCGCCTGACGAGCTATCATACGGAAAACTTCATGATGCTCGACGCGCGCACCTTTCGCAGTCTGGAGATCTTCGACACTCAGTCTGAGACGGGCACGCTGCTGGGCGTGCTGGACAGAACGCGCACGGCCATGGGCGCAAGACTTCTGAGGCGCTGGCTGCGTCAGCCTCTGCTGGAAGTGGCGGAGGTGATAGGCCGCCAGGAGCACGTCGCGTGGTTTCACGCGCAGAAGAAGAGTCGGGGAGAGCTTTTCGCCGCGCTTGAGACGATGCACGACCTTGAGCGGCTTTCAGCAAGGGCACGCGCACAGGCCGCCTCCGCTCAGGAGATGCTTGCATTGGGCCAGAGCCTTGAGACCATCCCGCGCATACGCGGCGTGCTTGGCCGCGACGCGAAGCGCTTCAGCTCAATCCTCTCGTCGATTCCACTGTGCGAAGCGCCCGCCAAGCTTATTCGCGCGGCCATACGCGATGAACTGCCGACACGCGCAACGGACTCGACCGGCGTGATTCGCGAAGGCTTCTCGGAAGAGCTGGACAAGCTGCGTGAGCTTTTGAGAAACGGCAAGACCTATCTGGCCGAGATGGAGCAGCGAGAGCGTGCGCGCACAGGCATCAAGAGCCTGCGAGTAGGCTACAACAAAGTCTTCGGCTACTACATAGAGGTGACACGTCCTAATCTTCATCTGGTGCCGGAAGACTACACGCGCAAACAGACGCTCACGAACGGCGAGCGCTTCATCACGCTTGAGCTTAAAGAGTACGAGTCCCTTGTCATACACGCGCAGGAGAGAATCACCGAGCTTGAGACAAATCTCTTCCGCCACATCTCTGTGGAGGTAGGCAAGAGCCGACAGGAGATTCTGGTCGCTGCCTCCGCGATAGCTTATCTGGACGCTGTGGCTTCGCTCGCCGAAGTCGCGGAAGAGTTCGACTACGTCAGGCCAGCGGTGGTTGATTCGCCGCAGTTGATTATCCGGGACGGCCGCCATCCAGTGCTAGAGAGAGCATTCGAGGCGGGAGAGTTCGTCGCAAACGACACCCTGCTCGGTGGAAGCGACGAGCCGCAGATTGCGGTCATCACCGGGCCGAACATGAGCGGCAAGTCCACGTACCTGCGCCAGACGGCGCTCATAGTTCTGATGGCACAAGTGGGAAGCTTCGTGCCTGCGCGTGAGGCAACCGTGGGACTCTGTGACCGAATCTTCACGCGCATAGGTCTCTACGACCGTATAGGAAGCGGCGAATCGACCTTCATGACGGAGATGGTAGAGACCGCTCAGATACTTCATCACGCAAGCCCGCGCTCTCTGATTCTTCTGGACGAGCTTGGGCGCGGGACTTCTACCTATGACGGGCTGGCTGTTGCGCGCTCCGTCCTCGAATATCTGCACAACCACCCGCAGATTCAATCTAAGACGCTCTTTGCGACGCATTATCACGAGCTGACGGAACTGGCAGACACGCTGCCTCGTCTCAAAAATCTATACGTCGAGATTGCCGAAGAGGGAAGCGAGCTTCTCTTTCTATACAAGATTCGTGAAGGCAGCGCTCACAAGAGCTACGGCGTGTACGCTGCGCGACTCGCGGGTCTGCCGCGCCCCGTGGTGCGTCGCGCCGAAGCGCTCTTGAAAGAGTACGAGTCAGGGATGGAAGACAATCGCGGCCGCAGCGTGGAATCTTATAGCCCGTCTAATTCCTCGCGCCTCGCGGAATTGACTCGCGCCATTCTTGAGACAGACCCCAACGCGCTTTCGCCCGTGGAAGCGCTGATGAAGCTATTTGAGCTGCGACGGCTGGCCGAAAAAGAGGGAAGCGCAATTCACGCCATTAAAACCGCCTGAGCGATTACAAAAGCGCTCTTAACTCAGACCGGGTCAGTGTGTATCTGTACGCGCGAGCGCGGGATTTTGGCTTCGATGGCGCGCAAGACTCGCACGGACAGGTCGTGAGCGTCTTCGAGCCTTCTGTCGCCTTCTATCTCAAGGTGCAGGTCTATGAATTTCTGCGAGCCGGAGCGCCGCGTCCTCAGGTCGTGAAAGCCTATGACGCCCTGTTCGCGGAAGCTTGCCACAACCATCGCCACCTGCTCGTCAATCTCCTGAGGCAAACGCTTATCCATCAGCACGTCCACGGCCTCACGTCCCACGCCAAGCGCAGACCAGAGTATGTAGAGCGCAATCGCTATGGAGATGAGCGGGTCGACTATGAGCCAGCCCGTCAATAGGACTATGACGAGCGCTAGGAGCGCGCCGGAGTTGGTGTAAATGTCCGTGGCGTAATGCAGCGAGTCGTACAAAAGGGCTGGCGATTCCGTCTCTCGCGCCACGCGGCGAAGACGCACGACGAGGGCAACGCTAACTAAGATGGCTATGAGCATGACGGCGACGCCAATCAGCTCAGAGCCGATAGGGTGCGGCCTGATTATCCTGCGCCCGGCTTCCCAGATGAGGAAGAGCCCCGAGGCTGCAATCACGAGGGATTGAAAAAGGCCCGCAAGGGATTCCGCCTTGCCGTGGCCGTAAGCGTGGTCTTCGTCTGCGGGGCGGGATGCGGCGCGCACGGCGAAGAAGTTAATCACCGAGGCGAAGATGTCCATCGTGGAATCCAGCAAGGAGGCCCAGACGCTGATTGAGCCCGTGAGAAAGCCCGTCACGGTCTTAAGCGTGATGAGGAACGCCGCGGCCAGTATGGAGAGCTGAGCGGCGCGCATCTTCGCCTGCTCTTCGCGCTCCGTTAAAACGTTTCTATGAATAGTCCGTGTAGCCATCCTGCCTTCAAAGCCCGCGCGAATTGTAGCAGAGACCCTAGTGGCTGAGCGCGTCCGGGTGCTCGGC
>DATELK010000091.1:0-51735 GCA_035276685.1 Pyrinomonadaceae bacterium
TTTTTCTACAACGTGTGTCCCATGACTTACGTCATGGGCTACTGATATTCCGCCCCTTTCAGGGGCTGAATTACTTGCTAGCTGCTGTGATGGCTTCGTCGAAAATCTCAAGCGCTACGTCCACGTTCTCGCGAGTGAGTATGAGGGGCGGAGACCAGCGAATGGTGTTGAAGCCCGCGCCGAGCAGTATAAGGCCGCGCTCGTAGCAGGCATACTCTACCCGGTTACGCATCTCAGCATCCGGCTCCATAGAGCTTTTGTCTTTCACGAACTCCACGCCGACCATCATCCCCAGCCCGCGCACGTCGCCAATCGAGTCGTGCTTCTCCATCAGCTTTCGTAAGCCTTCCTGAAGATACGCGCCGACCGATGCGGAGTTTGCGACCAGCTCATTCTCCAGAAGCTCAATCGTCTTGAGCGCTGCGGCTATCGCGACCGGATTGCCTCCGAAGGTGGAGGCATGTGCGCCGGGCTTCCAGTTCATCAAGCCTGCGCGGGCCACGCACGCCCCAAGGGGCAGGCCCGACGCTATGCCTTTAGCAAGGCAGATGATGTCGGGCTTCAAGTCGTAATGCTCGGAGGCGAACATCTTTCCTGTGCGCCCCATGCCGGACTGAACCTCGTCTACGATGAGCAGTATCCCATGCTCGTCGCAGATGCGGCGGAGCCCTTGCAGGAACTCCTTCGGCGCTGGCACGTAGCCTCCTTCGCCCTGCACGCACTCGACCACAATCGCGGCGCACTCTTCCGGCGGGACGGTCGTCTTGAAGAGACGATTTTCAATCCAGTCGAGGCTGGCGCGCGATGCTTCTTCCGGGGTCGTGCGCTCGCCCGTGAAGGGATGGCGGAAGACGTTGGGGTAGGGAACGTGGCTCACGTCCAGAGCCTGCCGCTTGAAGCCAGAGCGCTGGGCAATCTTTGACGAAGTCAAAGAGAGCGAGCCGAGCGTGCGGCCATGAAAGCTGTTGAAGAAGGCTATGAACTTCTCTCTGCCGGTCGCGTGCATGGCGAGCTTCAGAGCGGTCTCCACGGCCTCCGTGCCGCTGTTGGCAAAGTGCGTGCGAGTCTTACCTCCAATAGGCACTATCTCATTAAGCTTTCGCGCCAGCGCGGGCATGAGGTCGTAATAAAAGTCAGTGCCGCACATGTGTATAAAGTCTGCGGCCTGCTCCTGAATAGCCTTGACCACCTCGGGGTGGCAGTGGCCCGTGTTGCAGACGGCGACTCCGGCGTTGCAGTCCAGAAAGATGTTACCGTCAACGTCCGTGACCCAGACGCCTTCACCGCGCTCTATGACGAGCTTGTAATCCGGCCTGGGGTACGAAGGGGTGACGTATTGAGCGTCCGCTTCGATAATCTTTTGAGCGTTCGGGCCGGGCAGAGCGGTCTTTATCTCCGGCCTCTTCAGCGTTGCAATAGAAGACATATAGGATTTCTCCTTCCATTGATGCGAGGGAAAGTTTCGATTGTGTTGATGAAAATGTATTGAGCGAAGAGTTGACGGACAGAGGCTAGTCCGCGAAGAGGTCTGCGCGGGCGTCCAGCGGTCGAAAATGTAGTCCGAAGGCAACCGTCATAAATTTCCTAAGAAGATATAACCTGACAGCTTTTCTATCACCGGGAATCAATCCGTGTCAACGGAAGATTCAAACAGGGATGGACAGGATATACAGGATAAGAAAGAGAATACTTCTTCTTTTATCCTGTTCATCCTGTCTATCCCTGTTAATTTCTACTCTGGCTAAAACTCTACCGGCGTTTCCATCGCACGCCGTCCTTGGTGTCTTCCAGCGTGATGCCCTGTGATGAGAGTTGGTCGCGTATCTCGTCCGCGCGGGCGAAGTCGCGGCGGCGTCTTGCCTCCTGCCGCTCGTCAATCAAGGATTGAACCTCTGCGTCGAGCATCACGGCCTCGTCGCTTCCCATGACGTTGAGGACGGAGTCGAAGCGGCCCAGCAGCTCAAGCAGCGCCTGCTTATTCTCTTCCAGGACGGTGTGGTCTCTGAGCGCGGTGTTGACTTCGCGCATAAGGTTATGGAGCGCAGCGAGCGCGACAGAAGTGTTCAGGTCATCGTCAAGGCCCGTCTCGAACTCCGCTAGGGCGCGCGTCATGGCCATGTCAACCTCTTCGTTTCTGCCGGGCTCGACCCGCGCCTCTTTCACACGCTTGCGAAAGTCCTGAAGGCGCTCGACCGTCGTCTCTGCGGCGCGCAGACCCTCGAAGGTGAAGTTGAGCTGCTTTCTATATGGCACGCTCAGCAGGTAGTAGCGAATGGCCGTGGGCGAATAGCCCTGCTCGCGCAGGTCACGGAAGGTGTAAAAGTTGCCCTTCGACTTGGACATGGTCTCGCCTTCCACCTTCAGGTGCTCCGCGTGCAGCCAGTAGCGCACGAACTGCTTCTCCGTAGCACCTTCGCTCTGCGCAATCTCGTTCTCGTGATGCGGGAACACGAGGTCTACGCCGCCCGCGTGAATGTCGAAGGTCTCGCCCAAATACTTCGTGGACATGGCGGAGCATTCTATGTGCCAGCCGGGACGCCCGCGCCCCAGGGAAGACGAATCCCAAGCGGGCTCGTCCGGCGTCTCCGCGCCCTTCCACAGCGCGAAGTCGCGCGCGTCCTCCTTCTCGTAACGGTCTGTGTCTATGCGCTCCGATGCTCCGGCAATGTTGCCCGCGAAATTTATCTTCGAGAGCTTGCCGTACTCAGGGAAAGAGCTGATGCGATAGTAGACGGAGTTGTCCGAGCGATAAGCGTGGCCGTGCTCTTCCAGCTTTTCGATGATGGAGACCATCTCCGGTATGTGATGCGTGGCGCGCGGGATAATCTTAGGCTGCTTGAGTCCGAGCGCCTCCCAGTCTTCCCAGAGCGCGGCTATGTACTCGGCCGTGTACTCGTCAATCGTCACGCCCTTTTCAATGGAGAAGGCTATGATGCGGTCTTCCACGTCCGTGATGTTCATCACGTGCTTTACGTCGTAGCCCTTGAACTCCAAATAGCGGCGCAGTATGTCCACGAAGACGAAGTAGCGGAAGTTACCAAGATGAGCGTAACTCCAAACGGTGGGGCCGCAGGCGTACATGCCAACTTCGCCCTCGCGCATGGGACGGAACTCTTCCAACTGGTTTGTCAGCGTATTCTGAAATCTAAGCATTACAGGTTAACCCGCCTTGAGCTTGCCTTACGTTAAGCTGATAGAGTTTGTTTCTCAAAAAGAGTCTAGGCATGGAAAGGCGCTGAGTCAAACCAGGCAATCGCGGGTCCTTCTTTAGAAGTGCATGAAGCCTCGCGGCGTCAGGCGGCGAAGGCTTCTGCCCTGTCTGAGCAGGACACCGTCGCGCCTGTCCGTCACGTCTCCTATGTAGGTGGCTGGCACTCCGCCCACGCTGCGGGGCAGTCGCGGCAGGTCGCGCGGGTGAATGGTAAAGAGAAGCTCGAAATCTTCGCCGCCGTTGAGCGCTGCTTCCATCGGGTCTAATCGAACGAGGTCTGCGAGTTGCTCTGCGAGCGGGTCGACGGGGATGCGACGGGCGTCAACTATTGCGCCGACCCTGCTTTCACGACATAGATGCGAGAGGTCTGAAGAGAGGCCGTCGCTCAAGTCTATCATGGCCGTCGCCAGCCTCTCTTCGCCAAGCAGAGCGCCCCACGACAGTCTGGGCTCGGGCCGCCTGTGCCGCCGTATAGCCCTCTCAAACAGGAGCCGACTCTGCCTCCCGGCCCTCCTTCCTTCCGCTTCATTCTCAAGAAGCAGAAGGCCGACCGCAGAGCCGCCCAAATTTCCTGTGACGAAGATGTGGTCGCCGGGCCGCGCGCCAGAGCGAAAACGGGCCGCGCCGCGCTCCGCCTCGCCAATCACGATTGAGTCGATGACAATCCTCTCAGGCGTGCGCGAAACGTCGCCGCCTATAAGCAACACGCCCGAGCGGTCGGCGAGCGCAAAGAAGCCTTCGTAGAACCTGTCGAGAAAGTTCGAGCGCCAGACCTCGCGCGGGACTCCCACGGAGAGAAGCGCGAAGCGAGCGCGCCCTCCCATAGCGGCTACGTCCGAGAGTGAGACCGCCAGAGCCTTGTGGCCCAGCAGTCGAGGCGTCGTAGTCGTCAGCCGGAAATCCACATCTTCGACGAGCAGGTCTGCTGTGACTATGCTGTCAAAGCCTGCGCGCTGACCAAAGACGGCCGCGTCGTCGCCGATGCCATGAATCAGTGCCGAATGATGAGAGACGAGCGACGAGCGAGAGCCTGATAGCCTCTCTCGCCTGATGGCTTTCTGCCGGATGGAGTTGATGAAGTCGAACTCGCTGCGGGTGCAGTGATGAGATGAAGCGCGCTCCCTGACACGCTCACGTTTTTTCTCATCACTCATCGCTTCTTTACAGGTTGCGCCTGAGGGAATCCAGACCGGCTTCTATGGTTTCGAGAGAGGTGGAGAAGGAGAAGCGCAGGTGGCCTTCGCCGTGCTTGCCGAAGACTACGCCGGGGACTGTTGCGACCTGTGCGCGCTCAAGAAGGATTTCCGAGGCTTTGCGGCTGTCGGAATCGACGCGCGACACGTCCGGGAAGGCATAGAAAGCGCCCGCCGGAGGCTCGCAGGCGAGGCCCAGCTCGTTCAGTCCGGCTACGAGCAGGTCGCGCCGCTCGCGGTATGCTGCCCGTGACGTTTCCAGAAAATCAGATTGAGTCTGAATAGCCGCGAGCGCGGCCCACTGCGTAGGCGTGGAGACTCCATTAGTGGAATAGAGCGTGGTCTTCTTAAGACCCGTCATCCATGGCTCAGCCGCCACGGCGTAGCCTATGCGCCAGCCCGTCATGGCATAGGATTTCGAGAGCGTGAAGGAAGTTATGGTGCGCTCGAACATGCCTTCGAGCGAGGCTATGGAGACGTGCTCGCCGTCATAAACTAAATCTTCGTAAGCCTCGTCTGCTATGACCACAAGGTCGTGCTCCTGTGCAAAGCGCGCGACCTCTTCCGCCTCTTCTCGTGTGAAGACTACGCCCGTAGGATTCTGCGGCGTGTTGTAGTAGATGACGCGCGTCTTCTCCGTCAGATAGCGCGAGAGCGTCGCGCCGAAGCCATCGCGCCTTGCTTCGCTCGTGGGAATCAGCACGGGCGAGCCTTCGCAGTGCGCTATGAGGTCTTTGATGGGCGTCCAGTATGGAGAGAAGACCATCACCTCTTCGCCCGGATTAACCACGGATTGGAACGCGCCGTAGAGGCCCTGCATGCCGCCGTTCAGGACAATCACGTGTTCCTGTTTAGCTTCGCTCATGCCGTTTCGCTCGCGCAGCTTATCGGCAATCGCCTCGCGCAGCTCGGCTATGCCGGAAGATGGAGCGTAGCGCGTCCTGTTCTCAGAAAGAGCGCGCGTCATGGCCTCTTTGATGTAAGCGGGCGTGTTGCTGAAAGGCTCGCCGCCTTCGAACTGGTAAACGGTCTCGCCCGCCGCGCGCAGCTCCATAATCTTGTTGCGAATGGCTACGATGTCCGAGAAGCCTACTTCGTCTAGACGAGAGGCAAGGCGGAAGAGAGTCTGAGATGTAGACACGATGTGCGGTGAACCTCCGGCGAATTTAAGGGGCAAACAGAGAAGCCGGATTATAGCCTGCCGTTCTCGGCTGCGTCCACCGGCCGTGAATGAAGAGAAAGAAAAGCAGGCCGCCTCATCTAAGAAGCAGCCTGCTTTTCCTTCTCACAACCTCACCAAAAGGAGGCTCACACAATGGCCGGATTATAGCACCTTGAAATTAATCTTCAATATAATTTTAAAGATGCTCGATTTTGGCCGGTTTTTCGAGAAAAGAGGCGATAAAACAGGCTATTTTCCGAAAAAGGGGCGGAAATAGCCTGTTTGCTGAGCCTCAGCTTTACCCTGGGCTCGAACTGACTTCAGGTTGCGCGGGGTAAATCTAACTATTGACAGGACTAGAGCCTGCGAGTAACATCACCGGGTAGCAGTCGGATGCCGGGCGGGTCTGTTCGAGAGCCGCACTTTTCTTAATCTAAATTTCGCGTTCACACGAATAAAGACTCCCACAGCCAGGTGAGAAATTATGAACCGAGCTGCCGTTGCCATCCCTGAAAAACTCTTCTTCAAGATAGGCGAAGTCTGCGACCTGACGGGTGTGCAGGCGCACGTCCTGCGCTACTGGGAATCTGAATTCCCGATGCTCGCGCCGCAGAAGAACCGCGCCGGTCAGCGCACCTACCGCAAGCGCGACGTTGAGATGGCGCTTCGCATCAAAGAGCTTCTGTACGATGACCAGTACACGATTGCCGGGGCTAAGAAGAAGCTGGCATCGGAGCTGCGCGGAGCCAGCAAGCTCAAGGTCGTGACCCCCGAGATGAGCGCGCAAGCCTCTGCCCCTCAGCCCGCGCCCGTTCAAGCCGTAGCCTCTCCGTCATTCCTCCCGGAAGCCGTGCGCGCAGGAGGCGCGGAAGAGCCGACGCCAGACGCGAATCTGAATATCTCGCCAGACCAGCGCGCGAGCCTGAGACGCCTTGCCACGCAGCTACAGGAGCTTCTCATCATACTGGATTCCGGCAACGCGGATTCAGATAGAAAATAGCTCGCAGAGGCGCGCATTTGACCCCGGCAACTTTTCTGTAGATACTATCCCAGTAATTTTTGACGGGACGTGGCGCAGCCTGGTAGCGCGCTTCCTTGGGGTGGAAGAGGCCGCTGGTTCGAATCCAGTCGTCCCGAGTTAACAGCCTTCAACCTAATCGGGTTGAAGGCTTTTTCTATTATGAAAAAGGCTTGCGACTTTAATAGAGTGGCAAGCCTTTTCTCTTTAGCTCTTCCATTCCGTGACGACAATCTCAGAGCTGAGTGTTTTGTGGACGGGGCATTTGTGGGCTATCTCCTGAAGGCGTGCGTGCTGCTCTTCGCTGAGGTCGCCTTCTATGGTGACGGAGCGTTCTATGCGGTGTATGAAGCCCTCTGTGCTGCGCGTGCATTCGGCGCAGTCTTTGGAGTGCTGCCTTTGCTGGCGCAGCCTGACCTTGACACGCTCAAGCGGCCAGCCCTTTCGCCTCGCATAGAGCGTGACGGTCATGGAGATGCAGCCGCCCAGGGCCGAGAGCAGCAACGTGTAAGGGTCTGGCCCTGCGCCGTCGCCGCCAAGGCTCTGCGGCTCGTCAATCAGCAGCGTCTGGTTGTCGCCGTAGCGCACCTCGTTCTGTAGATTTTTAAGAGAGGTCACGGTCACTTCACTCATCTCGAATCGCCTCCTTCATGAGAATCCTGAGACGTAAAAACCAGAAACCCCTTGCACGCACGGCGTAGAAGTTAGCGCGTTTAAGCGCCCGCAGGCAATACTCATCTTTTGCCGCCCGCGCCTTGCAGCCTTGCGCCCGGTGCGGATACACTCTCGAATCATCAGCAGCAATCAAACTCGGAATCATGTGAGGGCAGATAATGAAGATACACGAGTATCAGGGCAAAGAGCTTTTGAGCCGGTTCGGCGTCGCGGTGCCGCGCGGCATAGTCGCTCGCTCAAGCGAAGAGGCTTATCACGCGGCCAAAGAATTGGGGACGGACGTAGTTGTCGTCAAGGCGCAGATTCACGCCGGAGGGCGCGGCAAGGGCGGCGGCGTCAAGCTTGCGCGCTCGGCCGACGAGGCGCAGGAGATTGCGCGACAGATGCTTGGCATGAAGCTGGTCACGCACCAGACTGGCCCGGAGGGAAGAGAAGTCCGCGTGCTTCTCATAGAAGAGGGCCTGCCGATTGATAAAGAGTTCTACTTAGGCATCGTGCTTGACCGCACGACGGGTCGGCCCGTCTTCATGGCTTCGGCCGCGGGCGGCATGGACATAGAAGAGGTCGCGGCCCATTCGCCCGAGCAGATTCTCAAGGAGACGATTGACCCGGCCGTAGGCTTCCGTGGGTTTCAGGCGCGCAAGCTTGCCTTCGGGCTCGGACTTCCGGCAGAGCTTGTCAATCAGGCGGTCAAGTTCATGCAGGCGCTCTACACGGCTTACGAGCAGATGGACGCGTCGCTGATGGAAATCAATCCCTTCCTGCTGACAAAAGACAATCGGTTGATTGCGCTCGACGCGAAGGTCAACTTTGACGACAACGCCATGTTCCGTCACAAGGAGTTCATGAACCTGAGGGATTTGAACGAAGAGGAGCCGCTTGAGATAGAGGCTTCCAAGTTCGACCTCAACTACATAAAGCTGGACGGCAACATAGCCTGCATGGTCAACGGCGCAGGGCTTGCGATGGCGACGATGGACATCATCAAGCTGGCTGGCGGCGAGCCCGCGAACTTTCTGGACGTGGGCGGCGGAGCCTCGCAGGAGCGCGTCGAAGCAGCTTTCAGAATCCTGCTCGCTGACGAGAACGTGCGGGCCGTGCTGATAAACATCTTCGGCGGCATAGTGCGCTGCGACATGGTTGCGCGCGGGGTGGTAGGGGCGGCTCAGAACCTGAACCTGAAAGTCCCTGTCGTGGTGCGTCTGGAAGGCACGAACGTGGAAGAAGGCCAGCGCGTCATCTCAGAATCCGGCATGAACTTCACGGTCGCCAACGGCATGAAGGACGCGGCCGAAAAGGTCGTCGCTCTGGCCGGATAATCTTTAGCCCCTGAAAGGGGCGAAATATCAGTAGCCCATGACGTAAGTCATGGGGCACATGTTGTAAAAGAAGGTAAGCCCCGTGAGGGGCGACATAAAACATTCATTATGTCGCCCCTCACGGGGCTTCTTAGATTTGACTCAACTCGTCCCACGGCTAGCGCCGTGGGCTATTAACATGTCGCCCCTTGGAGGGGCTTGAATTTGTTTATCCCCGCCCGCGCATGCGGTTGATTTCGTAAGTCGTGTTGTCTATGCGCTCCTGCACGTCCGGGTGGTCTGAGAAGAGCGAGCCCATGAGGCCAGGGTTCGTGCGGCTCATGCGCTGAAGCTTCTGGAACATGGTTATCATGGCCTGTGGGCTGAAGCCTGCTTTAGCCATTCCGTTGACGCCAAGATAATCCGCCTCGCGCTCTTCCTCTCGATTATGAGAGGCCAGCAGGCCGCTCGCTACGATGGAAGCGGCGGCTTTGCCCAACTGCCCCGCCGTGTCGCCCGCGACACCCGTCACGGAGCCAATCAAATCCGCTATGCCGCCAAGGAACTGCGACTGCTGAAGCGTCTTCAGGCTGTGGCGCGCGACGACGTGGCCTACCTCGTGCGAGAGCACAGAAGCAAGCTCGTCGTCGTTTGCCAAATCAAGCAGTCCCGTAGTGATGTATATGTGTCCGCCCGGCGCGGAGTAAGCGTTAATCTCACGGCTGCGTATAATGTGAAAGCGGTAGGCAAGGTTGGGCCTGAGGCTTGCGCGGGCGACTCGGTTGCCTACGCGGTTAACGCGCTCCTGCCCTTCGGCGACTACCTGAGACTTCTTACGAATCTCTATGTCCAGTTGATTGCCCAGCGCTATCTCGTCGCGCTCGCTCAGGAGTCCCGCGTTGGAATAGCGCTCGCCTCTGAACTGCGAGTACGGGTCGCTTTGAACCAGACCGGCGGCGGAGTTGATGATGCTTGAGCCCAGGCTCAGAGCGGCTGATATTGGGTCGCCTACGGTCGGGATTTCGCGCCTCTCCGGCTGCTGCTTTCTCTGTGCGCTGGCAGCGGACAGAGGCGCTATCATCAGCGAGAGCGCGAAGGCTATTGAAAGTAGTTTGCGATGATTGCGAAGAAGGGGGAACATCTAAGGTCTCCTCTTGACTAAAAAAAATCCGTTTACGCTTTAGATAAGGGAAAGGCGTCTGGCTGGCTTCCCCTCACCATTGCGCGTCTACATGATAAAGCATGACGAGTGCTTTTAACATCCCTCATGCTCCGACACGCGCCGCGCGTCATGGTGACGGCAACCGGAGTGCCTTTTGCATGCCGGATGATGAAGAGAGACCTGAAGGATGCTAGGATTAAGCTCAAGCTTGAACTTTGATTTAGAGTCGGATTCAAACAGGATGGACAGGATATTCAAGATAAAGAAAAAGCAATTATCTCTTTTTTATCCTGTTCATCCTGTCTATCCCTGTTAATTCTCTTCTTCGTGTAGAATCAAGCGGCTCTCTTGTTCAGGCAAAAAATCTCGGAGGAACGTGAATGGCGACCATCTCTTTCTGGGGCGGCGTGGGAAGTGTGACCGGCTCAAAGTATCTGGTTGAATCAGGCGGCTCGCGCGTGCTAGTTGACTGCGGGCTGTTTCAGGGCTTCAAGGAACTGCGCGAGCGCAACTGGCAAGCGCCGCCCTTCGACCCGGCCTCGCTCGACGCAGTCCTCATCACGCACGCTCACATAGACCACACGGGATACCTGCCGCGACTTGTGGCCCAGGGCTTTCGCGGCCCCGTCTACTGCTCTCGCGGCACGGCAGACCTCGTGAGAATCCTTCTGCCTGACTCCGCGCGCTTACAGGAAGAGGATGCCGCGTATCGCAACCGCCATAATCTCACCAAGCATAAGCCCGCGCTCCCGCTCTACACGGAAGAGGACGCGCGCGAAGCCCTCAAGCTGATTGAGCGGGTGGACAACACGGGCGAGCTCGTGCAGGTTGCGCGCGGCATACGCGCAGGCTTTCGCATAGCGGGCCACATCCTCGGCTCAAGCCTAGTGCTGCTTGAACTAGACGGCGCGGGCGATGACAAAGCTGGTCGTCGCGTGCTTTTCTCCGGAGACCTGGGCCACTACGACCAGCCTATTATCCCTGACCCGGTGGCTCCCCCTGAGTGCGATTACCTGCTGGTCGAATCAACTTACGGCGACCGCCTGCACGACCCCGAGCGGCCGGAAGACGCGCTTGAGCGAATCATCAAGGATACTGTAGGGCGCGGCGGGCCCCTCTTGATTCCGGCCTTCGCCATAGGCCGCACGCAGGAGATTGTCTACCTGATACGAGAGCTTGAGGACGCGAACCGCATCCCCGTGCTGCCCGTGCGCGTGGACTCGCCTATGGCTGCGGCGGCAACACAGGCCTACATCAACCGCAGGGAGGAACATGACGAAGAGTACACGAGCGTCCTCAGGGAGCGCCGCCATCCTCTGAAGACGCGCTCTATGCTCATAGCCTCTTCGCGCCAGGAGTCTAAGCGGCTCAACGAAGAGAGCGGAGTCCGCATACTCATCTCCGCTTCCGGCATGATGACGGGCGGGCGCGTGCTGCATCACGCCTTGCGAATACTGCCTGACCCGCGCGCGACGATTCTCTTTGTAGGCTATCAGGCGGCGGGCACTACGGGCAGGCGCATCCTGGACGGCCAGAAGGAAGTGAAAGTGATGGGCCAGTTCGTCCCCGTGCGCTGCCACATAGAGCGCATAGGCAGCTTTTCGGCTCACGCGGACTACCGAGAGGTGCTGCAGTGGCTCGAAGGATTGCCCTCGGCCCCGCGCCGCACCTTTCTGACTCACGGAGAGCCGGAAGCAGCCAATGCTATGGCAGGCCATATACGGGAGCGCTTCGGCTGGGAGACGAGCGTGCCGGATTACGGCGAGCGCTTCGAGCTTGCATAAAGCTGCCGTCGCTTTGCAGAATAGCGAACGAGCCATGCTATACTTCGCAGTCATTTAGAAAATCAGTTTTCAGTTTTTAGTTTTCAGTTTTCAGCCTGGAAGAACGAATGTTTTTTACTGAAAACTAAAAACTGAAAACTGAAAACTGTTCTGAGAAGGAGTAGTCTTGAGCGTTCTGGTTGATAAAACGACGCGGCTCGTGGTGCAGGGCATCACGGGCAAAGAGGGCACGTTTCATACGAAGCAGATGGTCGAGTATGGGACGAAAGTGGTCGGAGGCGTAACGCCCGGCAAAGGCGGCACTACCCATGAAGGCATTCCTGTCTTCAACACTGTGGCCGACGCCGTGAAGCAGGAGGGGGCGAATGCTTCCGTGATTTACGTGCCTCCGGCTTTCGCTGGCGACGCCATCATGGAGGCTGCGGACGCAGGGCTGGCGCTGGTGGTCTGCATCACCGAAGGCATACCCGTCCTCGACATGGTTAAGGTCAAAGAGTACCTGTCGGACAAGGCGACGCGCCTTATAGGGCCGAACTGCCCGGGCGTCATCAGCCCCGGCAAATGTAAGATAGGCATCATGCCCGGCCACATACACAAGGAGGGACGCATAGGCGTGGTCTCTCGCTCGGGCACGTTGACTTACGAGGCAGTCGGGCAACTCTCCGCGCTCGGCCTCGGGCAGTCAACCGCCATAGGCATAGGCGGCGACCCCATCGTCGGCACGACTCACGTAGACGCGCTCGCGCTCTTTCAGGCTGACGACGAGACGGACGGCATTGTCATGATTGGCGAAATCGGAGGCTCTGCTGAAGAGGACGCGGCCGCCTTCGCCAAAGAGAATGTGACCAAGCCTATCGTCGCTTTCATCGCGGGGCAGACAGCGCCGCCGGGCCGCCGCATGGGACACGCGGGAGCCATCATAGCTGGCGGCAAGGGAACCGCAGCGGAGAAGATGAAGGCGCTTGAGGAAGCGGGCATACGCGTTGTGCAATCGCCTGCGGACATAGGACAGGCCATGAAGGACTCTCTGGGCGCAAGCGCCGGAGGCGCGGCCTAAAAGCAGCGGTTTTCAGGACTCAAATTTTAAGCCCTCGCCCTCATTGGAGCTATTCAAATGAGCATCTGGCAGAGGCTGTTTGCAAGGCGCGGCTCGGACGGGCAGATGGGAGACGTTGAGGCCGAGTCGCGCAGCTGGATGGTTCAATGTCCCTGCGGCTTTGAGCAGTCCATCTGGGACATGGGCGGCGTCAGGTACGGGGCGCACTCCAAGGGCAAGAAGATATTGCGACGGTGCAGCGAGTGCGGCAGGTTCCGCTGGCACAGCGTCTACAGGAAAGAGACTTCGGAAGCGAAGTCTTGAGCGCGTCATAAGCTCCCGTGGCCTTCGCCCGTGACATCTTATTTTTCAAGGAGCATGAATGTCAGAACAGACAGGTAATCTTACTTTCGGTATTATCAAGCCCGACGCGGTGCGGGCCAACAAGGTCGGACAGATAATCGCGCGCATTACCGAAGGAGGCTTTCGCCTGCGCGCTCTGAAGCTCATACACATGACGAGGCGCGAAGCCGAAGGCTTCTATGCTGTGCATCGCGAGCGACCCTTCTTCGGAGAGCTGACGGAGTTTATGTCGGGCGGGCCGTGCGTGGTGATGGCTCTGGAGAAAGAGGGGGCCGTGCGCGCGTGGCGTGATTTGATGGGCGCGACCGACCCTGCCAAAGCGGACGAGGGGACGTTAAGGAAAGAGTTCGGGGCTTCCATGGGCGAGAACGCCGTCCACGGCTCGGACTCGGAAGAGAACGCTCGTATTGAAATCTCATACTTCTTCAGCCAGATTGAGCTGGTTTAACCTAGAGGCCAAGTGCGCGAGTGGAGGTAGAGCGGCGCACATCCCTTTTTGAAACGGAGAGCGAAGATGAAACGTTGCCCCAGTTGCGACAGAACATACACAGACGATGCTTTGAGCTTTTGCCCTAACGATGGCACTCCGCTCGTGACAGACGCGCCGCCGTCCTCCTTTGACCCGCAGGCCACCATCATGGCCACGCCTCCGAAGGTTTCGGGGCCGACCGACTGGCCCTCGCAGCCTCCTTCATCGGCGGGCAGCGACTGGCCGTCACAGCCTCCGGCCATGCAGAACGACCCCTGGGCCAATCAGCCTCCGGCGCAGAGCAACTGGGGAGACACGCCGGGCAGTTACCAGCCGGGCCAGCAGGGCATGGCTGGCACGGGCTGGCAGGCACCGCCTCCGCCGCCCTTTCCCGGCAGCGGCAATAAACAGCAGGGCTTTGCCATAGCCTCTCTCATCTGCGGTCTTCTGAGCATAGTCTGCTGCATGGGACTTTTTACGGGAATACCTGCGGTCATCCTCGGCATCATAGCTATGAACAAGGAGAAAGCAGACCCTGCGAATTACGGAGGCCGTGGAATGGCGCTCGGCGGAGCCATCACGGGAGGCCTTGGCATACTGCTCAGCCTCGGCTGGATCATCCTGAACATTATAGGGGCCATGGCGCGCTAAGCTTAATTTAAAGCGAGCGTCGTCATTATCAAAGAGGGGTGTTATGTCAATCATCAGCGATGTTATCGAATCAACCAAGGCTATCATCAAGGGCATGGGCGTCACCTTCTCCTACATCCCCAGGGAGAAGTGGACGGTAGAGTACCCTGATGACCCTATCACCGTGCAGCCGCGCTATCGCGGGCAGCACCTTCTGCACGTGGATGAGCTGGGAAGGGAAAAGTGCGTCGCCTGTTTTCTGTGCGCGGCGGCCTGCCCGTCCGAGTGCATCTACATAGTGGCGACGGACGACCCACGGCCCGCGGAAGAGCGCACGGGTGTCGAGGAGCGCTACGCCAGCGTCTATAACATAGACTACGGGCGCTGCATCTTCTGCGGCTACTGTGTGGAGGCTTGCCCCAAGGACGCCATCACGCACGGCTACAACTTCGAGCTTTCGGTCTACAGCCGCGCAGACCTTCTGAAGACGAAGGACGACCTGCTCATTACCAAGCAGCTTCAGTCGCCCAACTACCGCGTCGCCTCTTCCGACGAAGACGTTAACTCGGAGTACAAGGAAGTCTAGCTTCAAGGCAGAAGCTAGAGCGTAGAGGTTAGTCGAGAGAGAGAAGAGAGTCTTTTGTCCCGCAGGGACATTTGATAATAGCCCAGCCATAAATGGCTGGGGATAAGTGGAAGAAAAGAGTAGAGTCCCGTAGGGACGACTGAGCATATCTTTCAGCCGTCCCTACGGGACTTTACTCTTTAACCTATGTCTATAACCCAGTGCTAAAGCACTGGGCTATTATCAAATGTCCCTAATGGGACTAAAGACGAAGCCGCTCCGACTCAACCTCTAACTCCTGACCTCTTTTCTCTTTTCCCTTTTGCCTTTACCATGTAGCTCGTATGGCCTACCGCGAGTTTCATTACCGCTGGGAGTTCGACCTCAGAGCCAGCCCGGAAGAGTTGTGGCCGTTCGTGGCCGACACGAACCGCTTCAACCGTGACACGGGCGTGCCTGCCGTGGAGGTGGAAGACAACAAGGGAGCGAAGGGCGAGGCTGTGCGACGTTTGAGCCTGTCGAAGCTGGGCGTGAAAGTTGAATGGGAAGAGGAGCCTTTCGAGTGGGTGAGGCCATATCGTTTTGGCGTGGTGCGCCGCTATCTGAAAGGGCCCGTGGCGGAGATGCGCGTGCAGGCGCAGCTTGAGCCGGTCACTTCCGGCGGGACTCATCTGGTTTACGAGGTCTGGGCGCAGCCGAAATCCGCGCTCGGGCTGACGGCCATTCCGATTCAAATAGGACTCTTGAGCAAGCGCAGCTTCGCGGCGGCCTTTCGCCGCTACGATAAGCTTGCGACGAGCGGGCAGAAGCTTCCCTTTCAACCTGCCGAGGCGAACTTTACAGAGGGAGGCCGTGAGCGACTGCGCGCTCTCTCCAATAGGCTCATAGAGCAGGGGGCCGACAGCGAAATCGTGCGTAAGCTCTCCGAGTTGATAGAGCAGGCGGACGATTTGACGCTGGCGCGCATACGCTCGCACACGCTCGCGGACTACTGGGGCTTCGCACGCAAGCGCGTTCTGGAAATCTGTTTGTGGGCCACTCGCGCGGGGCTGCTTGACCTACAGTGGGACTTGCTCTGCCCGCACTGTCGCGGCGCGGCTCAGTCCAGCCGCTCGCTCACGGGCATCAGCGCGCACGTCTACTGCGTAAGCTGCGACGTGGACTTCACTGTCAACTTCGACAACACCACGGAGCTTACCTTTCGCCCGAACCCTTCCATACGACAGATAGAGGTGAGGGAGTTCTGCGTCGGCGGCCCGCAGGTCACGCCGCACATAGTAGCGCAGCAGCTTCTTGACCCTGCCGCGAGGAAAGAGCTGAAGCTGCCGCTCGAAGCGGGGCGTTATAGACTGCGTGCGCGTGGCGTACCCGGCGAGCTGTTCCTTCAGGTAAGAGAAGGCGGCGCTTCAGAGGCCAACATACGAGCCGGTGAAGATGGCTGGCCGGTTGAAGAGCTGGTGCTGGATACAAGACCGACTCTGCTGCTTGAGAACCAGACCGAAAGCGAATCGCTCTTCTCTCTTGAGCGCACGTCATGGAGCGACCAGGCGGCGACGGCTGCCGAAGTCACAGCGCTTCAGATGTTCCGAGACCTCTTCAGCAACGAAGCCCTGAGGCCGGGCGAGCAAATCTCCGTCGGCAGCCTGACGATTCTCTTCACGGATTTGAAGGACTCGACGCGCCTTTATCGTGAGATAGGCGACGCGCCCGCCTTCGGCAGCGTGATGAATCACTTCGACGTGCTGAGAGAAGCGATTCGCTCGGAAGACGGCGCGCTCGTGAAGACCATAGGCGATGCCGTGATGGCGGTCTTTCGTCGCCCGGCCGGAGCGCTTCGCGCAATCCTCAAGGCGCAGCAGCGGCTCGCTAATCCGCCCGCAGGCATGCGCCCCCTGAAGCTCAAGGTGGGTATACACGCTGGCCCCAGCATCGCCGTTACCTTGAACGAGCGGCTCGACTACTTCGGCTGCACCGTCAACATGGCGGCACGCCTCGAAGGCCTCTCGACGGGAGAAGACGTGGTCATCTCGAACGCCGTCTACGCAGACCCTGAAGTGTCTGAGCTGCTCGGAAGCAGCGACTGTAATTTGGCGGCAGACTCTTTTGAGCAGATGCTCAAAGGCTTTGACGAAGAGAGCTTCATGCTCTGGCGCGTGCGTGAAAGACTTACGGAAGATAAAGAGGCGGAAGGATGAGCGCAGAGGTTGAGCAGCCGAACATCAGGGAAGCCTCTGTCCTCCGAGGCTCGCTGATTGGGGCGAATGAGGTGTCCAAGGTCTACCGCATGGGCCAGACGGACGTGGCCGCGCTCGACCACGTTTCGATGGGCGTCGGCGAGGGCGAGTTCGTGGCTATTCAGGGAACAAGCGGGTCTGGAAAGTCTACACTGCTTAATCTGCTCGGCGGGCTCGACCATCCTACGAGCGGCGAAGTCTTCTTCGACGGAAAATCGCTCGCTCCCTTCAGCAAGAAAGAGATGGCGCGCTATCGTCGCCGCTCGGTCGGCATGATATTTCAGAACTTCAACCTGATAACGACTATGACCGCCGTGGAAAATATTCGGCTGGCGCTGGCGTTTGGCGGCATGCGCGGGCGCGAGCGAGATGAGCGGGCCGAAGAGCTGCTGACGCGCGTAGGGCTTGCCGGAAGGCTTGAGCATAGGCCCGCGGAGTTGTCGGGCGGCGAGCAGCAGCGCGTCTCAATCGCACGCGCACTGGCCAACCGCCCGCGCGTGCTGCTGGCGGACGAGCCTACGGGCAACCTCGACTCGACACGCGCTCAGGAGATACTGGCGCTGCTGCGCGCGATGGTTGACCGCGACAACCTGACGGTCATAATGGTGACGCACGACCGAGAGCTTGCCACAGTCTTCGCCGACCGCATCATTTTTATGAAAGACGGAAAGATAATAGACAATGTCAACTAATGTTCCTCCTATGACGCTTGAGGCGTTGCGGTCTGTGCCGCTCTTCGCTTCGCTGGACGACGAGGCCGCGCGCGAGCTTAGAAGCCTGCTGCACGTTGAGCAGGTCAGGAGCGGGACGGAGCTTTTTCATCACGGCGACACGGGCGACGCCATGTACCTGATTGAGACCGGGCGCGTGCGTATACACGTCATAGACACCACGGGCCACGACGTGACGCTGGCAGAGCTTGCGGGCGGAGACTTCTTCGGCGAGATGGCCCTGCTTGACGGCAAGCCGCGCTCTGCGGACGCGACCGTGCTGGAAGACTCGCGCCTCGCGATTCTTGAGCGCGAAGACTTTCTCTCCTTCGTGAGAGAGAACCCGGACGTGGCGCTTGAGATGCTGAGCGCCGTCACAGACCGCCTGCGACGCACGGACGAGCTTCTGCGCCAGAGAGTCTCGCGCAACGCCAACGAAGAGGAGGCCGCGCGCCTCACGGTCGCAGACCGCCTCGCCGACACCTTCGCGGAGTTCGGCGGCAGCTGGCCCTTCATCATCGTGACGGCAGTGCTGATTACCATCTGGCTCTTTATGAACATCTGGCTCCCGGAAGGCAGCCGCTTCGACCCTAAGCCTTACGAGCTTTTGGGACTCGTCCTGGGGATAGTCGCGGGGATACAGGCTCCGATTATCATTCGCTCGCAGAACCGGCAGGCGGAGAAGAATCGCCTGCGCGCGGACTTGGATTTTCAGGTGAATCTGAAGAACGAGCTTTCGCTGGCGGAAGTGCTGCGACGCCTAGACGTGCTTGAGAGCGAGCGACTGCCGAAGCTCTTTGAAGAGCAGAACGCCTTCATGGAGAGAAACATCAAAGTCGCCTCCGACAGGGGCGACGAGCGCGCTTCTTAAAAGCGTCGCTTACGTGAATTTTTGCTTTACGGTCGCGCGGGGCCTTACAATCCTCGGACTCGGTTCTATAAATCTACTGCATCAACAAGGGCTTCATGATTCGAGCCATATTTTTTGATTTCAACGGGGTCGTGATTGACG
The DNA here is from genome assembly GCA_035276685.1 of Pyrinomonadaceae bacterium. GTDB lineage: Bacteria > Acidobacteriota > Blastocatellia > Pyrinomonadales > Pyrinomonadaceae > JACVRN01. Next base: position 18,523 of record DATELK010000091.1, read on the forward strand.
ACGAGCGCCTTCAGCTTGAAGCTTACCGCGAGGCTCTGGGCGCGGAAGACATTACTCTGACGGATGAGGATTACTTCGGCTGCCTGGGGATGGACGACAGGACTTTCGTGCGCGCGGCCTTTGAGCGCGCGGGCCTAGAGGTCGCGGACGAAAAGATGAGCGCCATCATAGAGCGCAAGACAGAGCTTCACAGAGAGCTGATAAAGGACGACCTGCCGCTCTTTCATGGCGTGGTGACTTTCATCAAAAACAGTTCCAGACACTACGCGCTCGGGCTTGTCAGCATGGCGCGGCTGGTCGAGATAAGCCACGTATTGGAACGTGCGCGTCTGGATAACGTCTTCAGCGTCATAGTAAGCGCCGAGGACGTGAAGGCCTGTAAGCCTGACCCGTCGTGCTATCTGCTGGCGCTCGAACGACTGAACGAGAAGCGGCGGGCGGCTGGTGAGCCGTTGGTTCAGGCCGCAGAGTGTCTTGTCATAGAAGATTCGCCGCCAGGCATAGAATCGGGTCGCGCCGCAGGGATGCGAACGCTTGGCGTCACCAACACCGTCACGGAAGCGGAGCTGCGCGCGGCTCGCGCCGATGTCGTCACCGCCAATCTCTACGACTGGAACGCAGACGCCGTCCACCACGTCTTTAATTAATGCGAGACGGGCAGAGTGCCGCAATGATGAATGAAAAGACTATTCGAGCTTGAGCATATTTTCTTTACTTCTGCATTCTGCACTCTGACTTCTGACTTGCTCTTATGACTCCTTCGGGTAAGCTTCGGGCCGAGCGTGCGCGCAGGCTTCTGGCGGAAGAGGCCGGAAAGCCTGCTGCGCTCGTGCGGCTGGACAGGGCCGCGCTTCTTATAGGCGCGGAGGACGAAGCCTACAGGAACATAGATGTCGAGAAGTACCTGCGTCAGCTGGACGAGCTGGCCGCAGAGGCGCGCTCCTTCATGGAAGACGCGCAGTCGAATGAAACGGAAGCCTTCAACTACTTTCTCTTTGAGCTGAAGCGGTTCAGCGGAAACCAGCTCGATTACTACGACCCGCGCAACAGCTTCCTCAACGAAGTCATGGATAGAAGAGTGGGGATTCCCATTACGCTCTCCGTCATCTACATTGAGGTCGGAAGGCGTGCCGGACTGGACGTTGAAGGCGTGGGGCTGCCGGGACATTTCATAGTGCGCGTGCGCGAGCTTGGATTAAGTGAGGCGCTGCTGGTTGACCCTTTCCACGGCGTCATGCTCACGCGCGAGGATTGCCAGGACAGGCTGGACACGGTTTACGACGGGCTGGTGAGTTTGTCGGACGAGCATATGCGCCCCGTCTCTGCGCCGGAGATTCTGGTGCGTATGCTCACGAATTTGAAGGGCGTCTACACCGGCGCGAAGCTCTACCGTCAGTCGCTCGCCTGCGCGGAGCGTATACTGCTCCTCGCGCCGGACAGCGTGGAGCAGCACCGCGACCGAGGCGTGTGCCTTGCGAAACTTGAGCGCTTCGAAGAGGCCGTGCGCGCGATAGAGCTTTATTTACAGACAGCGCCCGACGCTGTAGACCGCGCGGGGGTGAGCGAGTATCTGGATAACCTGCGTCGGCAACAGGCCATGAGAAACTGAGGCGATTTTGGATTTTAGACTAAGAAATTAACAGGGATGGACAGGATAGACAGGATAAAGACAAGAGAGCTTATTTCTTCTCTTTTTATCCTGCTTATCCTATCCATCCCTGTTAATTCCTCTTTCCAGAATCTAAAATCCAAAATCCAAAATTGACTTATGCCTTACCTGGACATTCTTTATCTGGCTTTGAGGAACCTGCGCGAGGCTAAGCTGCGCGCGACGCTGACGACTATGGGCGTCATAGTCGGCGTGGCTGTCATCGTGACGATGGTCTCCTTCGGCCTTGGACTACAGCGCAACACGGTCGAGAGGTTCAAGGCCCTAGACCTCTTCAACGAGCTGACCGTTTACGGGCAGAGCCTGACGACACTGGCCATGACGAGGGCGGGCGGCAACCAGAACGCGAATCAGCCTAATGAAGACGGGCGCAGGCCGAGGGCCGGAAATCAGAACACCAAGCCAGCCACGCGAATCCTTGACGAAGCTGCGATAGCAGAGATTGAGAAGATTCCGGGCGTAGCTTACGTAGAGCCAGCGATTGCCTTCAACACCTTCATTCGCTCGAACGGTCGAGTGCTGACGCAGGTGGTCGCGGGCGCTAGAGTCCCTAACGAAAGCTCCCGCTTCAAGGAGTTCGCGGCGGGCTCCATGATAACGTCTGGTGACGCGCTCGATGCCGTCATCACAGAGCAGTGCGCGCGTGACTTCGGCTACGAGAACGTGTCGGACGCCGTGGGCAAGAGCCTTGAGTTTCTAGCGCCGCCGGAAAAGAAGAAGGAAGACGAGGCGGATTCGGGCGTGAGCATCTTCGGCATCCCGCTTGAGGATGAAGGCGCTGCTGAGACGGGAGAGGACGCGCTCGTCGCACGCTCCTTTCGCATCGCGGGCGTGCTGAAGGAGGCGAAGGGAGGCGCGCAGGGCGGCGGCGACATTCGCAGGCTGATGTCCAATGCCGGCATCTTTGTGCCGCTCAAGGCCGCGCGCTCTTGGACTCTTGAGTATCGCAATCCCATGACGGAAGTCGCGCTTGAGCTGGCACGCTCGCAAGGAAGAATTGAGAAGGAGCAGGAGGAAGGCTTTGTCTCGGCAACTATCAGGGTCACTGACCCTGTCGCTTTAACGAACGTGAGGAACCGGCTCACGGAGCTTGGCTTTCAGAGCTTCTCCATCATGGATCAGCTTGAGCAGCTTCGCACGGTCTTTCTCATCATCAACGCCACGCTCGGGCTGCTCGGCGGCATCTCTCTATTGGTAGCCTCCTTCGGCATAGCCAACACCATGATTATGTCCATCCTTGAGCGCACGCGAGAGATTGGCATCATGAAGGCCATAGGCGCGGAGGACGGGGAGATTCGTCTAATCTTCTTTGTAGAGGCTGCGGTCATAGGATTTGTGGGAGGCGTGATAGGCGTGCTGATGGCGTGGGGGATTGACGGGCTCTCGAACCGTCTGGCCTATCGCTACATACTGAAGCCGCAGAATGCTTCCTACGTTGACTTCTTTTACATCCCGCTCTATCTATCGTTGGGAGCTATTGCCTTCGCAGTGCTCGTCTCAATTATCGCCGCGCTGTATCCGGCCTCGCGCGCCGCGCGCATAGACCCTGTCAAGGCGCTCAGGCATGATTGAGGCGAAAATGATTTAAAGAGCGGCAGAAGCCTTTGAACCTCTTGCCGGATTCTCTCGTATGGAGTCCTTTAGGGAAAGGAGACCCACCATGTACTGCTCGTCATGCGGCATAGAGGTTAGCAAGGAGTTGAACTACTGCAATCGCTGCGGGGCCAATCTGAACCCGTCCGCGAATCTGCCCGCGCAGGTCTACGCTCCGCCCGTTAAGCTGGCCGTCCCTGTCATAGCCCTCAGCGTAACGGTCGTGCTGAGCTTAATCATCATCTTCAGCGCGGCGGTATCGCTGCACGAAAGGGGGCTGAACCCGGTCGCGCTCGCCTGGATAGTTATCATCAGTATGGCCATGGTCTTCGGAATCGTAGGCCACTTCTCGCGACTCATAACTACGTTTCTGAAAAATTCGTCAGGCCGGACGGAAGCCGCACAGCCTCCCGCTCAATTGAGGAAGCCGCAGCCGAACGAGCAGCTTCCGGCCGCGCCCACGGGCCCCATGAACGCTCCCATAGCGAGCGTCACAGACCACACCACCCGCACCTTCGACCCGGTCTACAGGGAAAGAAGAAAATAGGAAATCAGGGAAAGTCCGAAGACCCAGGTCAACAGAAGGAAGTTGTTGACCTGGGTCTTGCGACCTTGAATTTGCGACCTATGCTTAGCTGATGGGTTTGCCGCAGCGATTGCAGAAGCGCGCCGATGGGTCTCGCTGCTCTGCGCCGCAGGATGAGCAGGTGATGCCGACTTTCATGTTCGCGCCGCAGCCGGAGCAGTAAGCAGAGCCCGCCGAGTTTGCCGCGCCGCAGTTGCCGCAGCGGCCGGGCATGGGCGGCACGTAGCCTCCTGCCTTGCGCGCTATGTGCTCTTCTATCAACTTCCATGCGTCTTCAGTTATCTTGTATTGCCAGTAAGCGCCTAGGGCCGGAAGCGCCAGCAGCGCTCCCATAGAGAGGACTACTGCGACGGCGGCGACAGCCGCCTTGTCGAACCACTTCTGCATGCCTATCTCTACGCGCGTGCCGCCCTGTTCGGGCGTGACCTTAATGGTCAGTGCCGAAGAGAGGCCCGTCAGCTCGCGCAACGTGCTAGACTTGCGAGCCTGAAGCACGGCCGTCTGCGCGACCTGCATGGTTTGAACTTCGTAGTCAGAATCGAAGATGCCGCGCAGCTCCGTGATAAGCTGTTGCGCGTCCACTTCAACGCCCGGATAATATCGATTGTCCATCTTGATGAAAATTCCTTTCAGCTCGTGCCCGGCGCGGCCAACATGAAAAAGAGCGCTCTTTCGGGGCTCTCTCTTTTCATACGCCAGTGGGCCGTCCGGGGTTCGCGCGATGATTCGCAAATAGGAGAACAATAGTGAAACCACTGCGGCGCAAGACGCTCGCCCTAGCCTCTCTGACAGTTTTCATCATCACTCAAACTCTGGCCTACTCGCAAACCGTCGCAGGCGGCGGCGCTGCTTCCCTGGACGGCTTCGCGCAGCGAGAGTCGTTGGAGCAAATCCGATGGGAAGAGCAGTTTCGTGCGGTGCCGCAGCCTGCATCTGCACGCGCGCACCTTAGACGCCTGACCGCTGAGCCGCACGTAGCGGGCACGCAGGAAGATTACCGCACGGCCATTTACGTGCGCGACCAGATGCGCTCCTTCGGCCTCTCGTCAGAGCTGAAAGAATATCAGGTTTTGTTGCAGTATCCGAAGCAGCCTTCGATTGTAGAGATGATTGCGCCACGGCGCGAGAGGTTGCAGACGGTCGAAACAGTCATCGCGGAAGACCCAAGCTCTTCGTCTCGCCGCATCATCCCGCTCTTTAACGGCTACAGCGGCATAGGCGATGTCACAGCGCCTCTGGTCTACGTCAACTACGGGTTGCCGAACGACTATGAAGCGCTGAAAAGAATCGGCGTTGAGGTGAAGGGAAAGATTGCTATTGCGCGCTACGGCCAGTCGTTCAGGGGCGTGAAGGCTAAGGTCGCGGAAGAGAACGGCGCGGTCGGCTTGATTATCTACTCAGACCCTGCGGACGACGGCTACGTCCAGGGCGACGTTTTTCCTAAAGGCCCGTGGCGTCCGGCTCAGTCGGCGCAGCGCGGCTCTGTCCAGTACCTGTTCGAGTATCCGGGCGACCCTCTGACGCCGGGCCGTCCTTCGATTCCGGGCCAGCCGCGCATCAGGCTCGATGAGGCCACTAACCTGACGCGCATCCCCGTGCAGCCTATGTCGTACGGCGAGGCCAGAAAGCTGCTCGAAGCTTTGCGCGGGCCTCTGCGTCCGAAAGGCTTTCAGGGCGGGCTGCCCTTCGCTTATCACGCGGGCGGCACAAATGATGTCCGCGTGCGCTTAAAGACCGACCTCGAATACGTGGAGCGCACCATCTGGAACGTGGTCACGCGCATAGAGGGGAGCGAAGAGCCCGACCGTTGGGTCATCATGGGCAATCACAGGGACGCGTGGACGTTCGGTGCCGTTGACCCGAACAGCGGCACGACCGCCATGCTCGAAGCGGGTCGCGGCTTCGGACAGCTTTTGAAAGAGGGGTGGAAGCCGCGCCGCACCATAATCATGTGTAGCTGGGACGGCGAAGAGTACGGATTGATAGGCTCTACCGAGTGGGCGGAAGAGAACGCGGACGAGCTGAGGATGAAGGCGGTCGCTTACCTGAACATGGACTCGGCCGTGTCGGGCGCAAACTTCGGGGCTGCGAGCGTGCCTTCACTCTGGAAGCTCATACGCTCTGCCACGCGAGACGTGCGCGACCCAAAGACCGGCAAGTCTGTTTACCAGGCATGGCAAGACCGCACGCGCGAAGCTCTGCCGGAAGCAGAGCTGACAGACCCGACCACAGGCTCAGACCGTCCCATAGCCGAGGCGCGCATAGGCGCGCTTGGCTCGGGCTCTGACTACACGCCCTTCCTGCAACACCTGGGCGTGCCTGCGCTCGACATGGGCTTCGGAGGCGACTACGGCGTCTATCATTCGGCTTACGACTCCTTCTACTGGATGTCCAGGTTTGGAGACCCAACCTTCGCGTATCACGTCGCGGCGGCGCAGGTCTGGGGCACCATCGCCATGAGACTGGCGGGCGCGTCGGCTCTCCCCTTCGACTACACGGACTACGCCGCGCAGATTAGAGACTTCATGGCGGAGACTACTCGCACGGCTACGCGCAGACGCCTCGCAGACTCTTACGACGCGAAGGCCCTGAACGATGCGATAAAGGATTTCATGGAAGAGGCCGCTCGTGTGGACAGAAGAAGAAGAGAGGCAGTCACGGAGCTTGAAGGCGCGCGTCCCGGGTCAAACGAAGCCAGACGCGCGAGCGAGCGTTTGAGGCGCATCAACGACGCCCTTCTCAACACCGAGCGAGCGTTCATAGACTCGCGCGGGCTCAGCGGCCGTCCCTGGTACAAGCATCAAATCTACGCGCCCGGCTACTACACGGGTTACGCCGCGCAGCCTTTGCCTGACCTGAGACGCGCCGTAGAAGACCGCGACGGCGTTGCGGCGCGCGAGGCAGCTTCAAGAATCACCGCCGCCATGCGACGCGCGACCGACGCTCTCTCGAAGGCGCGCGATTGATTAGCGGCTCTTCTCTTTCTTGCCCTTGTCCTTCTTATCGGGCGGCGGGGCGGGGAGGCGATTGGCGGCTTCGACTATCTGCTGCATGTTGTTTATGGCGTCTTCTATAGCGCCCAGTTCTTCGCCGCCGCGAGCCTGTGCGCGCAGTGTCTCTATCTGAGGGGCGAAGGCGTTGACGGCAGCGGCAAGTCTGCGTAGCGCCTTCGGGACTAGCGGGTTTTTGGCGTCGCGCGCCGCAACGTCGTCGATGTTGTTGATGGCTTCGTCTAAAATCTTGGCAAAGTCCGCGAGCAGCTCCGCACGCGTTCCCTTCGGCAGAGGCCCCCAAGCCTCCTGTTCCTTCTGCTCCTTCTTCGTTGTAGCGACTACGGTCGCGCCGCTTATGGCTTGCAGTCGTCGCTCGGCCGCGCGCACAAAGACATCCGTGCGCTTATCAAGTGCCTGTGCCTCTCGCACAAGGTCTGCTTCCTGTTCTGTCAGGTGGTCGCGCTTTGCGCTGCGTCTTGCGTGGGCGGGAAGGGAAGCCATGAGCGCGCAGATAAAGAGCGCGCAGAGGGGAGCGTAGAATTTTCTGAACATCAGGGTCGTTCCTTACTTGGACTTTGCGGCGAGGCGGTGGCATTACTTTCTTCCGGGGCTTTGCCATCCTCGTCCGGAGCGTCTGTGATAACGGCGTCTCCGAAGAATCCGTTGAGCGCTTCGCCGCGCACGTCCTTCGTATAATCTGTGATTGATTTAATGTTGACGGAGTATTCCGAGGGCGTGCCCCTTCGCATGGTCTCAAGCCTCATGGCGTGCGAGCGCAGGGCAATCTCGAAGCGCTTGTAGGTGTCGCGCAGCTTCTTCTGATTCTTCTCGCTCTTGAGAAAGCGCATCGCGTCGTCCAGTAGCCCCTGATAAAAGCCAAGCTCGCGCGCCGCCTCCTCGAACTGCTGCGCCGAGGTCATCTGCTCGGCCCGCTCAAGCCTCGCTTCGGCAAGCTGTATGGTGAGCTTCGTCCGCCCCTTTGCGTCTTTGGCCGCGTCGAGCTGCGAGCGGTCTTCTCGCGCCACGAGCCTCAGGGGCGGCGGCGCAGGCAGCGGAGTCATAGATGTTACCTGCCCGCGCGCATCAGTAGACACCAGCACGATGAGGGCCACGACGGCCAGGAGCCCCGCGAAAGTCTCAAGCGATTTGGAGAGAGGGGAAGTCATTGGATTACGAGTGAACTCTAGATTAACCTTTCTTGCTCTTTGCGCCCTCGCCGCGCTTTATCTGATTGCGCAGGCTGGGCAGTCGCAGCTTGACCTTGTCTATCTCAAGCTGGTTGGTCTTAGGGTCTGCCGTTTCCAGAAACTTTTCGTAAGCCGAAAGGGCTTGCGGGAACTGGCCCAACTGGTCGTACGCCGTGGCTATGAAAAAATAGGCGACAGACATCTCGGGCCGTGCTCGGACAATCCATTCATACTCGACTAAAGCATCCTGAAAGAGCTTCAGTTCGTAAAGCGCCGTCGCCAGATTAGCGTGCGCGGCGTAGTTGTCAGGCACCCTTGCCACGACCTGCCGCAGCAGTCCCACGGCCTCTTCAAAGCGGCGGGCGCGTACCAGCGCTGCCCCGTACCCGGTGGCGTAATCCGGATTGTTTGGCTGTATCTCAAGTGCGCGACGGCAATATTCCAGTGCTCGCGCAGGGTCGTCTGTACGATAAAGCACGCAGAGGCGCGCAAGCAATGCCGCGTTGCGCGGCTGCTGCTCAAAAAGCTTCTCGACCGATGCGCGGTCTTCCGTCTCAACCGGAGCAGCCGCTGTGAGCTGCCTTCTCATCTCCGCGACTTCCGGCAGACGCTTTCTTTCATCGCTCAGCGAATCCAGGAGCCTGACTGCCTCTTCGGCTCGGCCTGCGCGCCCCAGCACGTGAGCCAGAAAGAGCGTCGAGTCCAAAGACTGCGGCGCAAGCTGCCTCGCGGCCTGCGCGTCTTTGACGGCGCGCTCAAAATCTCCCGCCGCAACCAGAAGCTCCGCGCGCTCCATCAGCGCCGCGCCCGATTTTGAATCGAGCGCGAGAGCGTTTGTGACGCTCTTCATAGCCTCGTCCCGCTTACCGAGCGCTCTTTCCACGGACGCACGCGCCACCCACAGCGATGCCGTCTGGTTCTCACCTGCGGTAGCCGCGCTTAGCTTACTCAGTATGTCTTCCAGCGCGGGCGTCTGCGCCTTAGCTCGCAGTCGCAAGTCTGCCAGAGCTATCAGCGCAACGGTGTTCGCACGGTCAAGCTCAATAGCCTTTGCCAGATGCCTTTCGGCCTCGTCAAGACGGTTCTGCCTGAGATAGAGCGCGCCCAAAGCAGCGTGAGGAAAAGACCAGTCGGCTCGAAGCGTCGCCGCGCTCTGAAAAGATTTTTCGGCCTCGGGCAGTCGGTTGAGGCTCACGAGCGCGTTGCCTCTCTGGAAGAGCGCCTCGGGAAACTCCGGCCTCACCTTTATCGCCGCGTCATAGAGCGAAAGCGCCTGCTCGTAATCGCCGCGAGCGTGCGCGTCCTGCCCCCGCTTGAAAAGCTGTATGGGGTCGGACGCGTCATCGCCAAACTCATCCGACTGCGCGCTCGCCTGAGCCGCACAGCCAAGCAGGAACAGAAGCGCAATCGCGCAGACGATAAGAGTGTGAGAGCGAGAGCGAAAAGACATCCTCTGATAAATCCAGACCGAAATGTTCACGAGAAGACCGTTCTCGGGGAGGGCTCAATCTTAGCATGCGCGCCGCGCACATGAAAAGAAGTTAAACGTTGCTCTTCACTTTTGCCTTTCTACTTGCCCTAGGGTTCGGCATGAGATAACATTCGCGTCGCATTAATTCACAAAATCATTGGTAGCAAAAGCAGATTAACGAGCGGGTGCGTGTACGCCCTGACACGCTGCGCATCTGTTCTAAGGGAAGCGGGAAGAGTTTGTGAGCATAGTCTTATCGGAAGATTTAAGGTCGGAGGCGGAAGAAGTCGAGGCCCATGTCTCGCCCGAAGCCGCATTGAAAGAGGAGCGGCTGCGCTCGCTCCTTCGAGAGATGGGCTCCGTGGTGGTGGCTTTCTCCGGCGGAGTCGACAGCAGTTACCTGGCCTTAATCGCCACAGAGGAGTTGAAAGAGCGCGCTCTCTGTGTGACGGGAATCTCGGCAAGCCTCTCGGAGCACCAGCACCGGCAGGTGAGGGAAATCGCCTCCGAGTTTAAGCTCAATCTTGAAACGATTCAGACAGAAGAGTTGAGCGACCCGCAGTACCAGGCCAACGCTCCCTCGCGCTGCTACTTCTGCAAGACGGAGCTGTACGACAAGCTCTGCGAGTTGTCACGAGAGCGCTCTTTCAACTTCGTCGTCGACGGCTCTACCACGGACGACCTCGGCGATTATCGTCCGGGCCGCACGGCTGCGCGCGAGCACGAGGTACGCAGTCCTCTTATAGAAGCGGGAATCAGCAAGCGGGAGCTTCGCGCACTGAGTCGTCGCGCGGGGCTGCCCACCTGGGACAAGCCCGCCAGCCCGTGCCTCTCTTCACGCATAGCCTACGGGACGCCCGTCACCATAGAGAGGCTCTCCGTGGTCGAGCGAGGCGAAGAGATAATGCGGCGGCTCGGCTTCAGAGAATTTCGCGTGCGCCATCACGACGAGCTTGTGCGGCTTGAGGTCTCTCCGCGCGAGCTGGACCTTGCGCTTCGTCGTGAAGTCGTTGACACGCTCGCCCAAAAGTTTCGCGCCCTCGGTTTCAAATACGTGACGCTCGACCTGCACGGCTTCCGCTCCGGCGCGATGAACGAAATCTTAAAAACAGTGGCGAGCGACAGGTGATGAGATAAGACAAGCTGCTTCCTGCTTGTCCCTCATCACCTGTCGCTCGTCACTTGTCACTGTTCTTAGGAGATGATTATGGGAAGTGCAATGGTAGACGACATCAGGGAGATTAAGGAAGACAATCCCTTCGAGTCCATGATGGAGCGCTTCGACCGCGCCGCGCAGAAGCTTGATCTTGACCCAGACCTCTACGCAGTGATGAGGGTTCCGAACCGCGAGCTTAAGGTCTACATTCCTGTCAAGATGGACTCGGGCAGGATGGAGGTCTTCGAAGGATTCCGCGTGCAGCACAACTTCGCGCGCGGGCCCGCGAAGGGCGGCATACGCTACGCGCCGGACGTTTCAATTGACGAGGTGCGCGCTCTGGCCGCGTGGATGACCTGGAAGTGCGCCGTGGTCAACGTCCCCTTCGGCGGAGCCAAGGGAGGCGTGGTCTGCGACCCTACGCAGATGTCGCTTGGCGAGCTTGAGAGGCTGACGCGCCGCTACGCTGCGGAGCTTCTGGACTTCATAGGGCCGGAGAAGGACGTGCCCGCGCCCGACATGAACACTAACGAGCAGACCATGGCGTGGATTATGGATACCTACTCCATGCACGCGCGCCACACCGTCACCGCCGTAGTCACGGGCAAGCCCATAGACCTCGGCGGCTCGGCAGGCCGCCGCGAAGCCACAGGGCGCGGCATCCTTTTTGTCGTCAACGAAGCCATCAAGCGATTTAAGATGACGCCGCCCACCACGCGAGTGGTCGTGCAGGGCTCAGGCAACGTCGGAGGCATAGGCGCGAGGCTCCTGCACGAGGCGGGCTATAAGATTGTCGCTATCTCGGACATACACGGCGGCATCTACAACCCGAACGGCATAGACATACACGAGGCGCTCATGCACCTTCAGACCACGCGCTCGTTCGATGACTTTCCGGGAGTGGAGCGCGTCTCGAATCAGGAACTTCTGGAGCTAGAGTGCGACGTGCTGGTGCCTGCGGCCACAGAGAACCAGATTACTTCGCAAAACGCGCACCGCATCAAGTGCAAAGTGCTGGCCGAAGGCGCGAACGGGCCGACCACGGCCAACGCGGACCAGATTCTTCATAATAACGGAGTCTTCGTTATTCCTGACATTCTGGCCAACGCTGGCGGCGTGACGGTGTCATATTTTGAGTGGGTGCAGGATAGGATGGGCTACTTCTGGAGAGAGGACGTGGTGAACGAGCGGCTTCAGGACAAAATGGTCGCCAGCTTCAACGACCTGTGCCGCTACGCCGACGCCCATCAAGTAGATACCAGAACTGCCGCCTACATGCTGGCCATAGACCGCGTGGCCTATGACACCCGCATGCGAGGGATTTACGCGTGACGGAAAAAACAGATTTGTTTTCGCGCTAAGTCGTGAAAAAGTCTTGATTTCCGAGCCAATGTAGAGTATGGTCTGCCGGAAAAAGGTATGCGGGGGCATAGTCTCTGCCATTGCGGGGGACGGCTCACCTGAAACCGCTACCTTTTGCATTGACAGCTAAGCTGCTCTATTAGTATAAGCAGAGTAGCTGTAGCAAGTTAAAAGCAAGAAACCAAAACAGTCGGGAGGCGCGAAGGTAAGCTTTAAGCAGTACTGAAGCGCCAACGAGCACTTGAGTTTTACGCTCGGCTCCTCTCGCTGCTCCGCTCCACACTACAAGAGATAACGGGTCGAGGGCGGTAGCAGTTCTACTTAAACGTTGTACGCTTGTAGTTGGAGCGTCCGCGCCCCGCAAGAGCTCTTTCGGGAAGCGCGCGATGTCTGTGAGGAACAGGCTAGATGCAAAAAGACATCCGCCCAACCCGTGGCCTTGCCCGCTCGGCCGCACTATCCGCAAATTTTCTATACTCATTTCGCAGGAGGAATGCGATGAGACTCGCGAGAAGAGCGCTAATTGTTGCGCTCGCCATGTTGATGCTCTGTGCCGCAGCATCAGCACAAACTTTACGCCCGGAGACTGATCCGCGGAACATCTCCCCGAGCGTAGGCACAGGCGGCCCAGAAGGCGGCCCCACTGGACTTTTTACTATCTATGATGGGCAAACTCTACGCCGCGGCGAGTTTACCTTTTCAATTGCCTATTCAAACTTTGACCGCGATCCAGGCAATCTCGACATCGTCGAGACGCCTATTAGCTTCAATGTTGGCTTGAGCGACTACATAGAGTTGTTCTTCAAGGTAACAGGCTATAAAGGGATCAAGGCCAACAGCCCGCTCAATCTGTCGGGCTTCTACCTGCCGAATTCCCGTGTCTACTTCGGTAATGGTCTGCTCGGCTCACCGCCAGCGATTATCCTGGCACCGAGCGGGCCGACCGTCGGCACGATTAACGGAACGGCTGTCTTCCGTCCGGCGTTCTGTCCTGCCTGTACGGCTGCGACCGGAGGCGCAACGTTCGCTTACTTTAACGGCGGACAGCCCTTCGTTCAGTATCCGTTCACGGGCGGCGCAGGGCCCACGTTCGGACTTACGGCCGGTACAGCCGGTACTTCGAGCGGCTTCGCAGGCTTCCCGGGCTTCAGCGCTACTTTAGGCCCGCCGGTCGCGACGGCCAATAATGGCACGTTCGGCTCGGCGGCTCGCTTCCCGGGCGTTGGCGCGCCTGTCGGCGGCATCCTTCCGGGCATCGTTCTGGCTACCAGCACGCTGCCCGCCACGTTGCTCACGAACCCGATAATAGTGCCTGCGACTTACACGACTTCTCCGGCCTACTATCCGGGAGCGCCCTTCCTGAACCGTCTCTACGGCGAGTCTTCCTTCACCGACATGGTTATCGGCGCGAAGATTCGTTTCACGGAGCCGGACAACCCGCTCGGCGTCGGTATCGTTCCGTTCTATCGCTGGTGGTGGGATAAGGGCGATGATGTCAGCGGCTTTAACCAGATGCAGCGCGGCGCAGGCCCGGGCGGCGACATCGGTGACTTCGGTCTCGTCGGCTTCCTGGATGCTCGCCTGAGCCGTTCCGTTAACGTCTCGGTCAACGGCGGCTACATCCTGAACTCCAATCCGAAAGACCCCAACGGCTTCGTGCTCTTGGATCGCCCGGATGAGTTCATCGCCGGTATCGGCTTTGACTTCCCTGTGAACAAGTGGTTCCAGCCCATCTTCGAGCTGAGGTCTACTCAGTACGTCGGTGGCAGAACTCCGAACGCATTTGAGAACAGCCCGGTTGAGTTCACCGCCGGTACGAAGATTTATCCGCGCCGCTGGTGGGGCATGGGCTTCTGGTATCGCCGCCACATCAACCAGCAGCGTGCGAACCTGTTCGAAGGCACCAACTTCAACACAGTGGTCAATCAGGTCACTAACGTAGACCTGCCTGGCCCGCCGCCGCTGGTTGTCGTTCCGGCGACGACCGTTGTTTCGACGGTCAACGAGTTCCCGCGCGGCTTCCAGTTCTCGGACGATGCCAACGGCTTCGGCTTCCAGCTCTTCATCGGACGCCGCAACGCTCGCACGCCCGAGTTCCTGCCGAACCAGGCACCGACAGTTACGCTGTCCGCCTCTTCGACCAGCATCATTCTGCCCTGCCCTCCGGGACAGCGTGCAGAGTGCCAGCCTGGGCCGAGCGGTTCGCAGCAGGTTCAGCTGACGGCCAATGCCACAGACCCGGACGGCGATACGCTGCTCTATTCGTACAACGTGTCGGGCGGCACCATCACGGGCTCGGGCCCGAACGTGACCTGGGATTTGACGGGTGTGACACCCGGCACCTACACGGCCAACGTGGAAGTTGATGACGGCTGCGGCTGCATCTCCTTCTCTTCGGTCTCCGTGACCGTTGCCAATTGCGACCGTTGCGTGCTGCCGTGCCCGACCGTCACAGTCTCCTGCCCGGACACCGTTGACGTTGGCTCACCGGCCACGTTCACGGCGAACGTCACGGGCGGCGACCCGAACGTCTCGGCCACTTACAACTGGTCAGTCTCGGCCGGCACCATCACGAGCGGCCAGGGAACGCCGAGCATCACGGTTGACACCACCGGCGCAGGCGGTCAGACCATCACGGCTACCGTCAACGTCGGCGGCTATCCGCCGGAGTGCAACACGTCGGCTTCCTGCTCGACGACCGTTAACGCTCCGCGCGCCATAGCGCGACTGTTCGACCAGTACGGCAACATCGCGTTCAACGACGAGAAGGCGCGTCTGGATAACTACGCTATCCAGTTGCAGAACGAGCCGGGCTCGCAGGGCTACATCATCGCTTACGCCGGACGGCGTTCACGCGCTGGTGAGGCTCAGGCTCGCGCGGATCGTGCTAAGGACTACCTGGTCAACACGCGTGGTATCGACCCCGGTCGCATCGTGACCGTGGACGGTGGCTTCCGTGAAGACCTGACGGTTGAGCTGTGGATAGTGCCCACGGGCGCGACACCGCCGACCGCCAGCCCGACGCTGCAACAGTCTGACGTGACCATCATCACGGGCGGCACGGGCCGCACCGGTGGTCGTCGTCGCCGTCGCTAAATAAATAACGCTCGCGTCTTCTGAAACGAGGCGCGACCTGTAACCGGAGCGGGCGATTGGTTCTCTCAAGTGGAGAATCAATCGCCCGCTCCGCTTTTTTCTATGGCTTTGAGTATTGGCTAAGGCGTGGGATTTATGGTACAACCGCCTTCGATGTGCAGTGCATCCTACCTCGGCAGCAGCGCATGCGCCCCTACAGCTTTCCCCCGGCGTCCATCGAAGCGCTGTCTCTGCTATACTTTTTCATATGGAAATCATGGGCGACGGCCCGCGTCCGGCAAGCATTTGCCCCGACTGTGACTTAGAGGACACGAGATGAAACCTATGCTGATTCAACTCATTAAACGAACGACTTTCTTAATTGCTCTCTTCGCCCTTCTGGCTCCCGTCTTCGCGCCCGGCGCGAGGGCGAACGCGCAGCCTACCGACAATCCTTCGGAAACGAGCGCGCAGTATGCTATGGACTGGCGCAGCACAGGCCCCTCGGGCGGCGACGTGCGTGCGCTCGTCTTCGACCCGCAGGACGCTCAGCGCCTTTATTTCGGCACGCTCGACGGACAGATTTATACTTCTATCAACGGCGGCGCAACCTGGCGGCTGCTCTACAATTTCAACCGCCCGAAGCTTTTTCTGGACAACATCATCGTTGACCCGCGCGACTCCAAGGTTATCTACGTCGCGGCGCACCGTCACAAAGACCCCGGCGGATTTTTTAAGACCACGGACGGCGGCGTCACCTGGCGCGAGTCGCAGGAGCTGAAGGCCGAAGCCATACACTCGCTTGAGCAGTCTTCGGCCAACCCGAACATACTCATCGTGGGAACCAACAACAGGGTCTTCAAGTCCACGGACTCAGGCGATACGTGGTCGCCCGTCACTCCCTTCGGCACGACGGCGATTGAGTCCCTAGCCATTGACCCGCGCGACTCGAACACGATTTACGCGGGCACCTGGTACTTGCCTTACAAGTCTACGGACGGCGGGCAGAACTGGAAGTCCATCAAGTCCGGCATGATTGACGACTCGGATGTCTTCGCCATAGACATAGACCCGCGCAACCCGAATCACATCATCGCCTCCGCCTGTAGCGGCATCTACGACTCCAAGAACTCCGGCGAGAGCTGGCGCAAGATTCAGGGCATCCCTTCGCAGTCGCGTCGCACGCGAGCCATCCTACAGCATCCGTCTATCGCAGGCGTGGTCTTCGCGGGCACAACCGAAGGCTTCTGGCGCTCGTCAAACGGCGGCGCGGACGGCTCGTGGCAGCTGACCACCAGGCGCGACCTTGAGATTAACTCCATAGCGGTTCACCCGAGCAATCCGCAGACCATCTTCATCGCCACGAACAACTACGGCGTCATGGTCTCGCGCGACGCCGGGAAGAGTTTCGTGCCGAGTAACGAAGGCTACAGCACGCGCTTCACGAACGTCATCGTTCCAGACCGCGAGCGCCCAGAGCGCGTTTATGCCGCGACCATTAACACGGCCACGGGCGGCGGCTTCATCTTCATCAGCAACAACGGCGGCCTCAGTTGGGAGCCTGCCATACGCAACATCACGGTCAATCGCCTGACCGTCTACTCCATCCTTCAGGACGTGCGCGACGCGAACATCATTTATCTGGGGACTAACTACGGAATCTATCGCTCGACGGACAGGGGCGGCTCATGGTCTCCGATTGGAGCGCCGAAGACTGGCCCCGCGAACAAGCCTGCGACGGGAAGACGCGGCAGGGGAAGGGCCGCTGCCCCGCGCTCAGGCGCTGCTTCGTCTACTTCGCGTGACGTGACAAAGCGGGCGCAGGAGGCCTTGATAGCGGCGGGCTACGACCCGGGCCCGGCCGACGGCGCAGCCGGTACTCAGACCGTCACCGCTATAAGAAAGTTTCAGGCAGACAAAAACATTCCCGTCTCGGGTAAGCTAGACGACGCCACGCTTTCTGCTCTGGGCTTGTCGGGCGGCGTGCAGACGACTACACCGGCAGGGAAGATGCCTACGCCAGTCGTAGCCTTAACAGAAGCGGTCAACACGCTCTCTCATACTTACGACGAGCAGAATGGCCGACCCGGACTCTTTGCCGCCACGAATGCGGGGCTCTATCGCACTTATGACCCCATGCAGGGCTGGGAGAAAATCTCTTACGGGCCGGGAGTTGACCCGCGCACGACCGCAGTCTCTGTCTCCGCGCAGAACCCGAAGACGATTTATGTAGGCACAGCTAATTCGGGCGTGCTGGTTTCGCGCGACGGCGGCGAGACCTGGAAGCAGGTGAGCGGCGTTCCCGCTCAGGCTCCCATCAGCTCCATTGAGCAAGACCCTAAGCGCTCGGCTTACGTCTACGTAGGCACGAAGCAGAGCCTTTATGTCTCGCACGACGGCGGCGAAAGGTGGATGCGTCGCGGCGGTAATCTCCCCTACGGCGACTACGCCAGCATACTTATTAACCCGGACGCGACGGACGAAATCATAGTCGGCAACGCCTGGGAGAATGGCGGCGGCGTCTACCGCTCAACCGACGCGGGCATCTCATGGAACAGGATTGACCCGCGCGCACCGGGCCTGCCGAGCCAGAGAATCTGGGCGCTGGCGTTTGACCCCAAGAACCAGGACAAGATTTTCGTAGGCTCGCATTCAGCCGGAATCTACCTGGCCGAGCGAAACGGCGCTGCTGCCGCAAGCTCCGTCAGATAAGAAAAGAGCAGAGGTCAGAGGTCTGAGACTAGAGGCTGGTAAGAGAAAGATTCTTACCAGCCTCTCACTTCTTTTCCTGTCCTATCGCCTTGACACTTACGGTTTCCGGCGTGTACAGTGCGAACTTACCCGGTCAAGAGGCCGGCGATAGTCGGACCAAGCGGCGACTACGGGCAAACTGGAAATCGAACTGAACTTGCAACCTTTTCCTAACACTTTCACGCTCGCACTCCCGCCAAAGAAATTCATCCGACTAATCGCTCAAGAAGCAGTTAAAGCTGGACGGCCTCTCACTTCTGATTGCTGCCGCTGAAGGCGCTCTTAAGTCAAAGGTTTTCGAAGAGTCCTTCAGTTGAGCGGCACATTCGTGTGCCGGGGCGAGCGCGAGGCCACAGACGCCCCAAATAACGGCCTGACTAGCGCTCGAATTTCCAGGAGGAGTCCGACAGGAGTTCGCATGTCCATCGAAGAAACCAAGCCAATCGACGGCGAGGCAAACAACAACCAATCTCAGAGCGGCGAAGCAGCCCCTTCGCCCCAACCCACGGGTCAGTCGCAGGCCGCCGCAGGGCAGGCTCAATCGCCCGCACAGTCTTCCGCATCAGCGCCTCAGCGCGCCTCGTCTTCCGACGATGACGAGGACGAAGGACGCTCAGGCGACATGGATTTCGGTGCCATACTCGAACAGTTCGAGCAGGAGCAGAAAGCTTTCCAGGAAGGCGAAGTCGTGCGCGGCACGGTCGTAGGCATCACGGAGCGCGGCGTCGTCATAGACTTCGGCTACAAGTCAGAAGGCATCGTCCCGCAGAACGAGTTCATGGAAGGCAACGACCTGACGGTCAAGCCCGGCGATGAAGTCGAAGTGCTCGTTAAGAGCATGGAGACGAGCGAAGGCTTTCCCGTGCTGTCGCGCGCCGACGCCGTCCGCATGAAGGCGTGGGACGAGCTTGAGAAGGCTTACTCGGCGGGCACGCCGATTAAGGGGCGCGTCACAGAGCGCATCAAGGGGGGCTTGCGTGTAGACATTGACGGCATAGCTGCTTTCCTTCCGGGCTCGCAGGTGGACGTGCGCCCCGTGCGGAACCTCGACAGTCTTCGCAACCAGGAGATTGAAGCCAAGGTTATCAAGCTCAACCGCAAGCGCTCGAACGTCGTGCTCTCTCGCAAGGCAATCATCGAGGAGCGCAACGAGGGCGTCAAGCACAAGACGCTTAACCAGATTGAAGAGGACATCATCGTCGAAGGTCAGATTAAGAACCTGACCGACTACGGTGCCTTCGTTGACCTCGGCGGCATTGACGGACTGCTTCACGTCACGGACATGTCCTGGGGACGCTTGCAGAATCCAAACGAGCTTTTCAAGGTCGGCGACACCGTGCAGGTCAAGGTCTTGAAGTTCGACAAAGACCGCGAGCGCGTAAGTCTTGGCTACAAGCAGTTGCAGCCGGATCCTTGGCAGAGCGTCGAAGAGCGCTTCCCCATAGGCCGCCGCATGCACGGCAAGGTGGCGAGCGTCACGGACTACGGCGCGTTCATAGAGCTTGAGGCAGGCGTCGAAGGACTCGTTCACGTCTCGGAGATGAGCTGGTCTAAGCGCATCAAGCACCCGTCGAAGCTCGTGGGCGTTGGCGACGACGTGGACGTAGAAGTCCTGAGCATTGACCCTAAGGCACGCCGCATCAGCCTTGGCATGAAGCAGGTGCAAAGTAACCCTTGGGACACATTGAAGGAGCGATACGAAGTGGGCTCGAAGGTGCGCGGGCGAGTGCGTAACCTGACGGACTTCGGCGCGTTCATAGAAGTAGAGGACGGCGTGGACGGGCTCGTGCACGTCTCTGACATCTCGTGGGCCAAGCGCATCAAGCATCCCGGCGAGGTCTTGAAGAAGGGGCAGGAGATTGAAGCGGTCATCACCAGCATAGACACGGAGAATCGCCGCCTCTCTCTTTCAATCAAAGACCTTGAGCCGAACGCCTGGGACAGGTTCGTCACGGAGCACAAGCCGGGCGACGTGGTGAAAGGCAAGATTGCTCGCTTCGCAAACTTCGGTGCCTTCGTCGAGCTCGGAGACAATCTCGAAGGCCTGTGCCAC
The DNA here is from genome assembly GCA_035276685.1 of Pyrinomonadaceae bacterium. Taxonomy (GTDB): domain Bacteria; phylum Acidobacteriota; class Blastocatellia; order Pyrinomonadales; family Pyrinomonadaceae; genus JACVRN01. The sequence continues at coordinate 38,419 of DATELK010000091.1, forward strand.
ATCTCGGAGCTTTCGGACGACAGGGTGGAGCGGCCAGAGCAGGCCGTAGCAATCGGGCAGGAGATGGAGTTTAAAATCCTGCGCATAGACGCAGAGGCCAAGAAGATTGGTCTTTCGGCACGCGCGGCTGCTCATAACGAGCCGATTATCGACACGAAGAGCTACTCTACGGAAGCGGGCGGCGGTATGGCCAGCCTGGGCGAGCTAGCCGGTCTGATGAGGACAAGCAGCGAGCCGGAGAAAGACGAAGAGTAAGGGCGGGCGCTCTCGTCTATCATCAGGGCGAGGAAGCTTAAGACTAAAAGAGCGGTTTCGGGCGGAACTCCGGAAGCAAGGCGGAGGGTTCCCACAAGTCCGGGCCGCTCTTTCGCTTTTACCCGGTAACATCTAAAATGTTGGCTGCGCGGAGCTTTTGGGCTCTTGCGGGAGTCGCAGGGTTTCTGCTACTCTCACACATAATTTTCCGGCAGAGTTTTACCCCTGGTCAGATTTGAGATTAATTTTCGACCCCCCGGAGGGTCTTTCGGGCGTAAAGCCTTTTGTCCAACTGCGAGGTAAAGGCATGACGAAAGCTGATCTGGTTGAAGACGTTGCAAAGGCCGCGGAACTGACTAAGAAGGATGCCGAGCGGCTGGTCGAAATCGTTTTCGAGAGCATCATAGAGACGCTCAATAAAGGCGAGAAGATAGAGCTGCGCGGATTCGGCTCGTTCCGCGTGCGCGAGCGCGGCGCTCGTCGCGGGCGCAACCCTAAGACGGGCGACCCCGTCAACATCCCTGCCAAGCGCGTGCCCTACTTTAAGCCGGGCAAGGAACTCAAAGAGCTAATCAACGAAGAAGGTGCCCCGGGCAGTAGCGGCGGCGGCTCTTCTTCCACTTCTTCCACGTCTTCGACCGAAGCGAGCGACGCAACAAACAGCGGCGGCGACGACAACCGCACACCTCCTATCATCTAATTTCAGGGGATTCTACGAACGCCAAAGGCGTGCGCGCACACCAAGGGGGAGAGGAAAGCGTAAAGCAATGGACGTGTTGTGGAGTCCCTGGCGCTACGATTACATCAAGTCAAGCTCGCCCACACCCGAAGGCCAGCCACCGGCATGCGTCTTCTGCGCCATCCAGCAGGACGAAGCAACGGATGAAGAGAAGTTCATACTCCATCGCGCCTCACACAACTTCGTAGTCCTTAACATCTATCCTTACATCAGCGGCCATCTCTTAATCGTCCCGTACTCGCATCTGGCCGAATTGGACGCCGCGCCGAAAGAGACCACGGACGAGATGATGGATTTAACCAAGCATTGCCAGACCGCGCTCAGGGAGACCTACCACCCGCACGGCTTCAACCTGGGCATGAATCTGGGGCGCGCGGCCGGGGCGGGCGTGGCCCATCACATACACCTTCACATCATGCCGCGCTGGACGGGCGACTCGAACTTCATGTCTACAGTAGGAGAGACGCGCGTCATCCCCGAAGACCTCAAGACGACCTTCGAGAAGCTGCGCAGCCACTTCAAGTTTTAACGTTTGACAGCCTTGCGCTCTATGGCTTCGTCTTCGACTTCGCCGCCGCGATTGATGGGAATCTCTGCGGTTCTTGAGTAGCTGACGCCGCGTTCCTCTGCGTCTATCTCCGCCTGCGGGAGCGTAGGAAGCGGCCCTGTCAGCTGCGGAGGGTTGAAGCCCGGATAGTCTATGCGCGCGTGGTAGATGGCTATGAGAGAGGTCGTGATGCTCTCGCGTATGGCTGTTATCTCGCGCAGCGTGATGTCGCACTCGTCCAACTGGCCGTCCGAGATGATGGCGTCCACAATCTTGTTGACGATGGAGCGAATGCTGTCTGGGTCGGGTCGTGCGAGCGAGCGCGCGGCGGCCTCGCACGAATCGGCCAGCATCATAATCGCAGCCTCTTTAAACTGCGGCTTCGGCCCCGGATAACGAAACTCCTGGTCGTCTATCTCTTCACCCTCGGCAGCCTGCGCCTGAGCTTTGCGTAGGAAGAAGTGTAGGGTGCGCGTGCCGTGGTGCTGCGGGATGAAGTCTGCAATGCGTTTGGGAAGTCCAAGCTCTTTGGCAAGCTTGAGCCCGTAGGTGACGTGACTAACTATGATGCGTGCGCTGTTCGTCGGGCGAAGACGGTCGTGCGGGTTGTCTCCCTGCTGGTTCTCTACGAACATGTGCGGCGCTGCCAGCTTTCCTATATCGTGATAGAGCGCGCCTATGCGGGCCAGAAGCGGGTTCGCTCCGACTGCGCGCGATGCCTCTTCGGCAAGCTGGCCCACGGCGTGCGAGTGCTGGTTGGTGCCGGGCGCACGAAGCGCAAGCTGGCCCAGCACGGGCAGGTCTGCGTTCGACAGCTCAAGCAGCTTCACGTCCGTCAGTATGCCGAAGCCCGACTCGTACACGGGAAGCTCTCCGGCGGTGAAGACAGCCGTGAGCAGCCCGCCTAAAAGTCCGCAGCCGACTGCCAGTAAAATAGTATTGAGCTTCAAGGGCTGCTGCGCGAAGGCCAGCAGCGCCACGGCCATGAGCGCGCTCGCGCCTCCGACAATCAGCCCTCCGAGCGTCACACTTTGCCGCTCCCTGTAGCGTCGTATGCCGTAGACGGCTGCGGCCGAAGAAATCATGGCGTAGAGCGTCATGGGCACGCTCTCCGGCGAGATGAGCCCTGCGAAGAAGGCCGTCACGAGTCCAGTGATGAGCGCAAGCTGCGTGTCTAGCAGGAGCGCTACCAGAAGGGCCGCGCCCGCAAAGGGAATGGCAAAGTTCCAGATGGTCGGGTCGTCAAGCGGCGGGCGGACGTTCCTGTGAGCGATGCTGTCGGAGAGCAGAAAGCCCACGCGCATCAGAAGCGTCTGAACTACTACGGCCGAGCCTATGAGCGAGAAGGCCCTGCGCGGCGAAAGCGAAAGGCTCTTGACGGTGCCGCGATGCTCCGTGAACTTCCAGACTATCCAGTAAAGAGCCGTGACGATGAAAAAGAGCCCTATGATGTGGCTGGCGCGTCGCGCCGTGCGGCCGTAGGCGCGTATGGCCGTCAGTTGAGAGAGCGTGTGCTCGTTAACAGTATCGCCTTCACGCACGACTACCTGATTGCGCTTGAGCGAGATGATGGAGGGCGGAATCTTTCTGGCCGCTTCCTCTCGCATGGTGTCGGTCGCCGCAGGGTCGTAGACAAGGTTCGGCTTAACCAGCGTGACGGTGGCGGAAGCAAGCGCGGCAATCTGCTCCTGCGTCCAGCCGGGCAGCCTTGAAAGGCTGGAATGAAAATCCTGCAAGACGACCGAGAGCGAGCGCATGTTCTCGGCCGGAATCCGCATGGTGGACTGCACGCTAGGGCTCTGCGCGTTGACGAGCGAGATTTCGCCTTTAAGCTGCTCTGAGTCGCGCTCGTCGTAGACGTAGCCGCCTCCCGTGCTTCTCAAAAGCTGAGTGATGCGCGCCAGGTCGTTGGGGTCAAAGCGCCGCGCTATGATGACACGCGCGATGTCCTGCCCGCCCTCGCCGCTCCATTTGACATCGTTGTCGTTGGATGGCGAGCGCGGGTCTGCCTGCTTCTGTAAATCTTCCCAAGCGGCGCGAAACTTCAGGGCGGCCTGCTCGCCAAGCGTCGGGTCGTATCTGAAGACGGGCGCGATTGATTGACGAGCGGCCGCGCGCTGTCTCTCAGTCTCGGTTACGTCAACTCCTTCTATGTCTGCGGGCGCGATGACTGTGCGGACTACCACATCGCCGGGCTTGTAGGGCTCTATGCTGACGCGCGAGCTGGTGTTGATTAAGAGAAGAGTGGTCGTCGTCACCAGCAGCAGAAAGCCTATGTTGTAGCGTGTGCGCGGCGAGAACCACTTGAATGGACGAACAATGTAGCGCGATGCAAGCTCCTGCACCGCGTTGAAGCGCGTCTTGAATCTTGGACGGCGACCAGCCATACCTTAATGTTGCGCGGCGTACTCCGCCTGCTCTTCTTCACCTTCGCGAGCCGCCGCCTGCGCGTAGCTCGGCTGCTCCACCAGATTGCGCGCCAGCAGCTCTCCGGCTCGCTCCAGAAGCGGGCGCAAAGATTGAGTCGAAAGAGCGGAGACGGCCACGCACTCGCGCTCGCCGCTCAGGGTGGCCTGTCGAATGATGGCCTCCATAGCTTCAGGCTCGACTACGTCCGACTTGTTGAAGACTACGAGTCGCGGAATTTTGTTGTAATGAAGCTCGGTTAAAATTCTCTCGACCGATTCCAGTTGCTGCATCCAGCGCGGGTTGCTCGCGTCAACCAGCAGCAGGAGCAGGTTGCTCTCGCTTATCTCTTCAAGCGTGGCGCGGAACGCGTTGATTAAATCGGGCGGCAGGTCGCGTATGAACCCGACCGTGTCGTTAATGATGACCTCTTGCTCGCGCGGCAGGCGCAGGCGTCGAGAGGTCGGGTCAAGCGTTGCGAACATGCGCTGCTCTGCGTGGACATTGCTGGCAGTAAGCGTGTTGAGCAGCGTGGACTTTCCTGCGTTCGTGTAACCGACAATGGAGATGACAGGGAACTCCCTGCGCGAGCGCTCCTTCCTTCTCTCCTGACGGCGAAGGCCGTGCGCTTTAATCTCTTTGTCCAGCCGGTTGATGCGGTCGCGCACGCGACGGCGGTCTGTCTCAAGCTTGGTTTCGCCGGGGCCTCGCCCGCCTATGCCGCCCGCCAATCTTGAGAAGGCAGAGTCCTGACCTGCAATCAATCTGGGCAGCAGGTATTTCAGCTGCGCCAGCTCCACCTGAATCTTGCCCTCGCGCGACTGTGCGCGCTGCGCGAAGATGTCAAGGATGAGCTGCGAGCGGTCTATGACTTTCAAGTCGGTGGCTTCCGAAAGAGAGCGCACCTGCGCGGGCGACAGCTCTCTATCGAAGACAATCAGGTCTGCGCCAAGCTGAAGCGAGCGCACCAGCAGGTCTTCCAGCTTTCCTCGCCCGAGCACCGTGCGCGGGTCAATCTCCTGTCGGCGCTGAATTATCTCGTCAAGCACCACTACGCCCGCAGAGGTGGCAAGCTCCCTCAACTCCGCCATAGACTCTTCGGCTTCGCTGATTGACCCTGTGGTGACGTTTACCAGAATCGTGCGGTCTCTGGCGTTTGCGCGACGAGCCACGCGGCGGTTGCGCGCCATCTCCTCTTCCAGAGAATTGATGAGCGAGAGAAAATCCACGTCCAGCTGCGACGGAATCTGAGGCGCAAGGAAAGCATAAGGAGCGGCGTTACCATCGCCATCAAGCTCTTCGGCAGTGGTCGGCAGCAGGTGCGCCGCGCGAACGTAGCCGGGCAGTCCCGTGCGCTCGTCCACGTCAACGGACGCCATCAGGTCCAGACGAAGCAGCGCCAGGTCAGTCAGGTCGTCCTGCGTCAAGTCCTCTCCGCGCAGGTGCGTGTGTACGAAGCGCAGGCCGCGAAAACGGTCTGCGGCGACGCGCGTGCGCTTCAAGTCCGGCAGCTCTATGCGGCGGGCGTCGCCGACTATGACGTACTCAACGTAGCCCTTGCGGTCAATGAGCGCGCCAATCTGGCGGCGCGTCTCGTGCGAAAGCTCCGTCAATTGCCGCGCGAACTCGGGCGTTACAATCTGGTGCGGCGAGATGCGGCGCGAGTAGAGCTTTTCTATGCGCCGCAACTGGTTCTGCTTTAAGCCCTGCGTGTTGCCGTGTATGTTACCGATGTTCCTACCCCTCCCCGGGAAAAGACAGTCCTCGCTCTAAAATCTTAAAGACCCGCAAGTCTTTAGACTCATCTGTGCCACCTTTTGTTTGCTGTCGCTTTGTAGTTACAGGAAGATTGTAGCGAGCGGGATATGTCGGACGCCTCTGTGAGACTGCTCTTTTTTGCTCTCTGCGAAAACTCTTCGCCTGGTCGCTTGAGCATCGTACTCTTGTTTTTCCGGTCAAGCGCTTCCGGCCCTACAGCTTTCTCAGGCACAAAAAGTATCGCTCCCTACGGGAAGAGCATGTTTCGGGAGCGGCTTGACTTGGCCCGGATTATAACATAGCGCGCCCGCCGTCAAGCACAAAAAGAGGCGAAATTTTAAGCCCGCCCCCCGGAGCCTTCGCCGAGCATAAAGCAGGTTAGACACCGCTCGTCAGCCCGTCGTATGATGAGAAGCTATGAATCATAGGCGCAGGCTCTGTCAGAGGGGCGATAGGTGAGATTTGAGTGGGATGACGAAAAGGCGCAGGCCAATCTGGAGAAGCACGGCGTCACGTTTGGTGAGGCAACCGAGGTCTTTTACGACCCGAACGCCTTAGGAGCATATGATGAGGAACATTCTATAGATGAAGACCGCTTCTTCATCATTGGTCTATCCAGCAGAAGGCTTCTTGTTGTCGTATATGCCGAACGCGAAGGAGACACGGTGCGTATAATTTCGGCGAGAAAAGCAGTTAAGAAAGATCAGGAAGATTATGAGTGAGGATAAATCTAAACAGGGCTTTGCCTTCACTATTGTCGAAGATGATGGACAGAATGTGATTATAGAAGTCTCAGAAGAGGATTATCAGCGCGAGAAAGCTGCCGGTCTGGCAGATGATGAGCTACTCAAGCCAGGTCGTCACAAGCTGAGACGCGGGGGCTTCCTTGAGCGTCATCCCGAGCTGAAGGTCAAAGAGAAAAAGCGGGCTTGAAGTAAGATAGGGCGCATAAGCTAAAGGTATAATAGTGATTGAAAGGCAGGTGGATGAGCGTGGCAGGGCGGATTGTGCGGGTTGACCCGGCGGCAGGTATTCCAGGCGGAGAGGTCGTCATAGAGTGCAGCGATTACGACACCAGTAATCTGCGCGGTTGTTATCCCTTATTCGGCGCTGCCATAAGCCAGACCGTAGGACTCTCTTCGCGCCGCGTGCTGGCCATCGTTCCCGACGCGGGATTGAGCGGCGAGACGGAGCTGCTTTTAAGTAATGACGGGCGCTTGAGCGAGCCCGCCAACTTCATCGTCGGAGCGAAGCTGGCTGAAGATTTGCACCCGGTCGCCAATCCCGCTTTCGACCCTGACGACCATTCGCTCTTCGTTACGCGCTCAGGCTCGCGCGGTCAGCAGATGCCCGTCTCAATCTTCCGCATTGATTCGACGGGAGAGCTGGATGCTTTCTCGGGCGACATAACGAACCCTACGGGCATTGCCTTTGACCCGTCGGGGCAGATGTACGTCTCAAGCCGCATGGACGGAACCGTCTATCGCATCTCGCACTTCAAAGAGCCCGTGGCCTTCGCGCAGAATCTTGGCGTCGCCACGGGAATTGCTTTCGACGCTGACGGCCATTTATACGTAGGCGACCGCACGGGCACCATCTACCGCGTCAACGGCATAGGCGAAGAGAAAGCCTTCGCGCAGCTTGAGCCTTCTGTATCCGCGTATCATCTTGCCTTCGGGCCTGACCACCAGCTCTACGTCACGGGCCCCACCGTCTCAAGCTACGACAGCGTGATGCGTATCAACGAGAACGGAGAGGCGAGCATCTTTTATAAAGGCCTGGGCAGGCCGCAGGGGCTGGCATTTGACGTGGAAGGCAACCTGTACGTGGCAGCGAGCCTGCGCGGGCGCAGGGGCATCGTGCGCATCTCGCCTGACGGCGAAAGGGCTGAGATGGCAGTCGCCGGAATGAACGTGATTGGGCTGGCATTCAGCGCTTCGGGCGACATGGCGGTCGTCACAACCGAGGCCGTCTACAGTCTCCCGCTTGGCATACACGGCACCTTGTTGAAGTGAGCAGTGAGCCGGATGAAAGAAAAGCTTATTACTGCTTAATGGCCGACTCGCTCACTTTTTTGACACTGGCCGAAGGCGCGTGCTAGTGTTGGCGGTTGAATTTTTTGAGCCGAAAAGCTGGCTTTTATGTAGGTGATTTATGGGCGGCTTTGACATAGGACAATTTATTCTTTACATGGTAGCGCTCATATTCTCGCTATCTTTGCACGAGGCGGCGCACGCCTGGATGTCCAATCGCTTCGGCGACGATTTGGCGCGCTCTCAGGGGCGCATCACGCTGAATCCAGTCTCGCACGTAGACCCCATAGGCACGCTGCTCTTTCCCGCGATAGCCTTCTTTACAGGCGCTCCCATGCTCGGCTGGGCGCGTCCGACTCCCGTCAATCCGCTGCGCTGGACTAACCGCCGCGTGGCGAACATATGGGTCTCCGCCGCAGGTGTTATCGGCAACCTAATGATAGCTGCGGTCGCAGGCATAGCTATTCGAGTGCTCTACGAGATGGGGATAATAGCCGGGTGGCCGCTCTTTCCAGTGACGACAGACTCGCTCGTGGCGGTGGGCGCGGTGCAGCTTCTGCAAATCTTCTTCATCATGAACGTGGTGCTGGCCGTCTTTAATCTGATTCCGATTCCGCCCCTGGACGGCAGCAAGATTCTCGGAAGTCTTCTGCCGGAGAGCTTCGAGTCGGCCATCAACGCGCTCGAACAGTTCGGCTTTATACTGCTTTTCATAGCGGTCTTCACAGGCGTCTTCAACGCAATCTTTCGCGTAGTCATGCCGATTGCGCTGAAGATTGTTTTCCTCGGCGCTTTCTGAAAAGAGATGAAAAGAATCTTCAGCGGCGCTCAGCCGACAGGCAATCTTCACATAGGAAACTATATCGGCGCGCTGCGCAACTGGAAGGAGTTGCAGCACGAGTACGAGAGCTTCTTCTGCATAGTCAACCTGCACGCCCTCACCGTAGCGAGAGACGCCGCGCGGCTCAGGGAAAAGACGCGCGAGGTTGCGCGCCTCTATCTGGCGGCAGGCATTGACCCGAAGGTCTCTACAGTTTTCGTGCAGTCGGACGTGCATGAGCATGCAGAGCTGGCGTGGGTGCTGAACTGCGTGGCGCGCATGGGCGAGCTTGAGCGCATGACGCAGTTCAAGGAGAAGTCCCGCAAGCTCAGGGAGAACTCCGGCGTAGGCATCTTCGACTATCCCGTGCTGATGGCCGCAGACATACTGCTTTATCAAACAGACCTCGTGCCGGTGGGGCAAGACCAGAAGCAGCACCTTGAATTGACGCGCGACCTTGCCATACGTTTCAACCGCGACTACGGCGAGACGTTCCGCGTGCCTGAGCCTTACATCCCGAAGGTCGGCGCGCGAATCCTTGCGCTCGACGACCCCGCTAAGAAGATGTCCAAGTCGGACGAGAACGCAAACGGCGGCATCTTCCTGACGGACGACGCCGACACGATTCGCCGCAAGTTCAAGCGCGCCGTGACTGATTCGGGCACGGAGATTCGCTTTGACGAGGAGCGTCCCGCGATAACTAACCTGCTGACCATCTACCAGCTTTTGACGGGCAGGAGTCGTGAGCAGATTGAAGCGCACTTCGCTGGCAAGGGCTACGCGCAGCTCAAGGGTGACTTGGCCGAAGCTACCATAGAATTTTTGACGCCCTTTCAGGAGCGCATGCGCGCCATCAGCGACGAGGAGCTTGACCGAATCTTCGCGGAAGGTGCCGAGCGCGCGAGAGAGGTGGCGCGTGCGACATATAAATTGGTAGAGGAGCGGCTCGGTATTGAGGGAGCGCGCCGCAGCTAAGAGAAGGGAAACCGTGACGGCTAATCCTGAAGAGCTTATGAGCGACGTAACGGAAGCGGCGGCGGAAGCGCCACCGGCTCAGCCGCAGCAGCAGACCTTAAAGGTCGCGGGCGCTGTGCCTGAAATCGTCAGCGACGCGAGCGGCGACGAGCTGAAGATTGTCATGGGCGAGTTCGCGGGGCCCTTAGACCTTCTGCTCTACCTGATACGACAGGAGCAGGTCAGCATCTACGACATCCCCGTCGCGCGCATCACGGATGAGTATCTACGCTACCTGCGCCTCATGCAGGAGCTGGACATAGCCATCGCGGGCGATTTTTTAGTGATGGCGGCAACGCTGATAGAGATTAAGTCAAAGATGCTCCTGCCGCCCGACCCTCTGGCCGTGTCGGAGGACGATTCGGAAGACCCGCGCGCGGAGCTTATCAACCAGCTTCTTGAGCACCAGAAATTCAAAGAGGCCGCGCAGATGCTCTGGTCTCGCGCGACCGTAGAGCAGGCCATCTTTCATCGCGGCGAGCTTGAGACGGACAAGAACAACCCAGAGGTGGCCGTCGGCGTCTTCGACCTCCTGAAGGTCTTTCAGGAGATTCTGGCGCGGCACAAGGAAGAGGTGCTGCTTGAGATTGAGCGCGACGAGATGACTATGACGGAGATGCTTGAGCGACTCAGAAACATGGTCATGTCTGCGGGCGAGCTTAACCTGCGCGTCTTCTTCGAGCGCGCAAACTCACGCCGCGAGCTTGTGCTGGCCTTCCTATCGGTGCTTGAGCTGGTGCGCACGACCGAAATCTCTCTCATGCAGCGCGAGACCTTCGGAGAAATCGTAGCCCGCGTTGCTAATTAGAAAACCACCTGTTGAGCCATGAGTGAAGAGATGAAGAGTGTGGAAGAGACGCCGGAAGATTTAGCTGGCGGCGAAGATATAGAGGCGCTTGAAGCCGCCGTCGAAGAGCTTGATGAAGAGCTTGACGCCGGAGACTTTGAGGAAGACGTTATCATCCACGACGCGGACGCCGAAGACGCGCTCGAAGAGGCCAGAGCACGCGCCGAGAGCGAAGCGGTCGAGATAGCTTCCCCTTCATCTTCCGATGAAGATGACTCTACGCCGAGCGTGCGCGGCATGGACGAGCTTATGGCAATCGTCGAAGCGCTCATCTTCGTCTCGGAAGAGCCGCTGACGGCCAAGTCAATCGCGGACGTGCTCAAGGAAGACCGTGGCTGGATTGAGATGGCGATTGAAGAGCTTTCGAAAGAGTTCAACTCGCGCCAGAGCGGTTTGCAGTTGAGAGAGGTGGCGGGCGGCTGGCAGATTGCCACGCGCGCTGAGTATCACGAGTACGTCCGAGCCTTCTTAAAATCCCGCCCCTCCGCAAAGCTCTCTCTGGCGGCGCTTGAGACCCTTGCCGTCATAGCCTACAAGCAGCCCGTCACCGTCCCCGAAATTCTTGAGATTCGCGGCGTGCAATCCTCCTCCGCCATCAAGACGCTTCTGGACAAGCGCCTGATTGTCGCCAAGGGGCGCAAGGAGACGGTCGGGCGTCCGATGATGTACGGCACCTCTAAAGAGTTCCTCCTACAGTTCGGCCTCAAGGACTTAACAGAGCTTCCCAGCATAGAAGACTTTGAAGACTTGACCAGCGGGGGAGCATGACAAGATACAGAACTCAGGACTCAGAATTCAGGAGTCAGAATAAAGAAAGAGCAGCTTTGCTTTTATTCTGACTCCTGACTCCTGAATTCTGACTACTGCTTTATGGAAGAGCGTCTTCAAAAGCTGATTGCGGCTGCCGGGATTGCTTCGCGCAGGCACGCGGAGGAGTTAATCACGGCGGGCGAAGTGACCGTGAACGGCGAGGTGGTCAGGACGCTTGGGGCGAAGGCAGACCCCGAGCGCGACCACATAAAGGTGCGCGGCCGCCTTATCAATACGCGCCTGAAGGAGCGCGAGCAGGTCTACGTGCTGCTTAATAAGCCGCGCGGTTACCTCTCAAGCGTCTCAGACCCGGAGGGCAGACCGCTTGTGACGGAGCTTGTGCCGCGCTCGCTCGGTCGTCTTCATCCGGTCGGCCGTCTTGATTTCAACACGGAGGGCCTGTTGATTCTGACGAACGACGGCGAGCTAACGAACGTCATCACGGCCGCGCGCAATCGCGTCAGGAAAGTCTACGAGGTGAAGGTTAAGGGGCTGCCGCCCGAAGCTGCTCTTGAGCGACTGAGGCGCGGCATCACTCTTGACGACGGAGTTCGCACGGCCCCATCTGAAATCAATCGCGTGGACGAGTCGGATACGAACTCGTGGTTTGAAGTCGTGCTGCATCAGGGGCGCAACCAGCAGATACGCCGCATGTTCGACGCCATAGGCCATTCGGTAGTAAAGCTGCGCCGCACGAAGATAGGTTTTCTCTCAGACGAAGGGCTCAAGCCGGGCCACTGGCGCTTTCTCTCGCCGCAGGAAGTCTCCCGCTTCAAAAGGATGAAACAGGCCGTGAAGAAGGGCGCGAAAAAGCGCCCGGCGGGTCACGCTTCGGGATGAGAATAGGTTAAAATGAGTCAATACTTTTAAGGGGTTTTTGATTTATGGAATTCGAGCTGAGCGAAGAGCAGCAGCAGGTGAAAGCGAGCGTGCGCGAGTTCGCCGAAGGCGAGATTGCGCCGCACGTCATGGAGTGGGACGAGACGCAGCATTTCCCTGTCGAGCTTCTTCCAAAGCTTGCCGAGCTTGGATTGATGGGCGTCATCTTTCCTGAAGAGTACGGCGGCGCAGGCCTAGGTTACGTAGAGTACGTGACCATCATTGAAGAGCTGTCGCGCGTGGACGGCTCCGTAGGCATCTCTGTCGCCGCGCACAATTCGCTCTGCTCGAACCACATCTACATGTTCGGCACCGAAGAGCAGAAGCGCAAGTATCTGGTTCCGCTTGCTCAGGGCGAGCATCTGGGAGCGTGGGGGTTGACTGAGGCCAGCGCGGGCTCGGACGCGTCAGGCACGCGCTCTACGGCCGTCAGGCAGAACGGCGGCTGGGTCGTCAACGGCTCCAAGAACTTCATCACGCACGCGATTCACGGCAACACTCTCGTTGCCGTCGCGGTCACAGACCGCTCGAAGGGAAGCAAGGGCATCACCGCTTTCATCTTCGAGAAGGGCATGAAGGGCTTCGCGCCGTCGAAGAAGGAGAACAAGCTCGGCCTTCGCGCGAGTGAGACGGCGAGCGTGGTCTTTGAAGACTGCTACCTGCCGGACGAGAACCGGCTCGGCGACGAGGGCATGGGCTTTATACAGGCCATGCAGGTGCTGGACGGCGGGCGCATCTCGATTGCCGCGCTCGCGCTCGGCATAGCGCAGGGAGCTTACGAATCGGCCGTCCACTACTCGAAGGAGCGCGAGCAGTTCGGCAAGCCCATCGCGGAGTTTCAGGCGATTCAATTCAAGCTCGCGGACATGGCCACGCAGATAGAGGCCGCGCGCCTTCTGACCTACCGCGCCGCCTACATGAAAGACCAGGGCAAGCGCGTCACCAAGGAATCCTCTATGGCGAAGCTCTACGCTTCGGAGATAAGCGTCAAGGTCTGTGAAGAGGCGATACAGATTCACGGCGGCTACGGCTACACGAAGGACTACCCGCCCGAAAAATTCTGGCGCGATTCAAAGCTCTGCACCATAGGAGAGGGGACGAGCGAGATTCAGCGGCTGGTCATCGCGCGCCAGCTTCTGAAGCAGTAGATATTTCATGAAGAAGATAACAGTTGCGTCCCTTTTCATCCTTCTACTGCTTGCGGGCTCC
>DATELK010000092.1:0-134101 GCA_035276685.1 Pyrinomonadaceae bacterium
TCTACGGCCCTGTATCCAAGTACTTTGGTTTTCTTCCGTACCATGATTTGCTCCTTTAACAAGTTAGGTAGAACACTATGCTATGCTCCGCTATGCGCAACTGAGCGGTACTAGACTGAGCCCGACTGCGCGGGACTCTGCTTGGCCCTGCGTCGTTACAACAAAAATCTTTTGCCTCGCTCTCTTCATAGGTAAAACCCTGTGCTATGCTTGGCTGTACATTGCGACGCTCCGCTAGACTAGGCTCCACCACGCTTTGCTTAGCTACGACGTGAACTAAAATCTTGTGCGCCCGCGCATTTCTAATCGGTAAAACTCTGCGCTACGCTGGACTATGCTCCGCTTTGCAGGACTCAGCGCCGCTATGCTCTGGCGTGCTGGACTCAACTCAGCTTCGACTAAAATCTTTCGGCCCATTGTTGGTATTACTCTGTGCATTGCTCGACTAGGCTAGACAGCACTATGCTTCGCTTTGCTTAGCGATGCCTGGTTCTGCTGCAAGACTTCCACTATTTCCCACTGGCCGAAGATGCCTTTCTTCTCAACACGCCACGCTCCGATACCAACGCTAAAGCCAGCGAGGTTGAGAAGGTTTAGAGCTTGGTCTAGTGACAGGAAATTGATGTTGATGTCTAACGGCACATTCATTTCCCATTGCCAGTATTCAGGGCGATAGACGGGGTTCGCGGTCTTACCCTGCAAACGCGCAATGTCCGTTCGCATCGCAGGCCAGTTCTTGCCGTTAGGCTTCGAGTTGATGATTTCGATGAATTGTGTGGGGATGGAGAACGCGCCGTAGAGTTCCGTACCCTTCTCATCTGCAAAGCGCTGGCCCGCTAAGACCATCGCCTTCTTAATGCCGATAGAAGGAAAATAGTCCTTGCCGCCCATGTGATAGCGAGCATCTTGAAACTCCTGCGCAGGTACACGCGGAGCCTTCTTGAGCTTGCCCGCGCCACCCTGAGACGCCTCTATCTCCTTAATCGCCCGCTCGGAAAATCTGCTTACAAGTAGCGGGGTTGTGCCTTTAATGTTGACTAAGATGGATGCCCGTTCAATCTTGGGAATCCCTATCCGCTTAGCCTTTACTTCGCTGGTTTCAGGTTTCTTTTTCATCATCTTCTCCAAATTGATTTTTCGCCTCACGCTCCCGTAGATGCGCCGCCGCGCCGCGCGCGAGCTTCGATTGAATGAAGACAGAGGTGGAAGTTCATGGCGTTACAGCGCGCCTGCGCTCCGTCTCCCTCCATCGGGTTGCAGTTCTCGTCAAGCCACTTCTCAATCATTCGCTGGTCGGTGACTAAGCTTGGGGAGTCGTAGAACAAGACGCGGTGGCCGTTGACCATCGCCCAAGACAGGCTTATGGTCACGGGCATATCGGCCAACTCGCCAACCTGAAATAGATAGCCTTCGCTGTCCTGCTGCCAGTCCACAGGATGAGCGATAAGCGGAGAGCCCGAATCTTGGGCGTTCTCTCGCCACAGGGCGAACCGCTCGTAATCGTTCGCGGCGACCGCGTAGACTGTCTCTTTAAGTTTCGCTTTCAATAAATCGTCGCCCACTGTTTCGCTCCTTACTCAGCGCGTAGCTGCGCCGCCCGGTTCGGATTTGTAGTTAACCCGCGTTCGGAATAATCTGCTCAGCGTCGTATTGTTTAAGGTGTGCTGTGATTACCGTCTCGGCTTGATTGATGCGCGCCAGTGCTACGATGTTCAGGCCGACTCTGCGACGAGCTTCTTCTGCTTTAGCTTTAACGTCGCAGTTACCGACCTCGAAACACTGCTCGTCATGGACGCTGTTGGTATACTCATTGATTACGCCTATGGCTTCTTCGTATGTCATGCGACCTTCCTCTTTGATTTCTTTAGACCATCGCTGCTAAATGGCATTCGAGTGCGCTGATGGCTTGCTCGCGCTCCGCAATCTGTTCAACTAACCATTCGATTGACATCCGGCGCGGCATCGCCAGAACTTTTTGATGAAGCTTTTCGAGCGCTTCCGGCCCGTGCTTCTCCTGATAGAAGTCGAATAGGAAATGAGGCTGGCCTATATGAAGCTCGTTGTGATACCTGCATTGAGGTATCAGATTTTCATATAGGAACTTTCCGCCGGGGAACTGGCCTTTAGGATAGATGTGTCCTGCATCAAGTATGCCCTGATTCGGCAGACCGTCTTCGGCGCACTGCTGGCACTGGAAATGATGCTCCATCTTTAGGCACCTAGCGTTCAGCTTCTCCAGCGTGTCTTCCAAGTCTTTCCTAGAGCCTGCCACGCGCTCTGCGGTCGGCATGTCGCCGCGCACCTGCTGCGCTCGCTTGCGCGGGTCGGACGAGAGCCGCTTGCGCCACGGGCCGCGCTCTAGCCGGACTTTTCTTGTGAGAGAAGAGGGCATCAGTCGCAGACCTCCACGCCGCATTCTTCACACTCGTACAGGTCAACCGTGAAGCCTGTATCGCATGGGTGCGTTCCTGGCACGCAGGCGTTTGACGTGCCTTTGAAGACCATGCCGACGTTGCATTGCGGGCATGACCTCAAGGGCTTCCAGTGGATGATGTCGCCGCTAAAGGGAAGTCGCCCTTTCCAGAACTCGGCCATCTCCGCGAAGCTGTCGAATCCATCTTTGCGGGCAAGACCTTCCTTCTCACTAGGGTCAAGCTGGATGTCATCAACGAAGATGTCAGCGGATTCTGAGATGAAGATGTCTTCGACTTTTACGCAAGGGCTACGGCCAAGCAGTCGTGCGCGCTTAGTGCGGAGGCCCGTGTACAGGTGGCAGGTGTCGCCAACTTTGATAGGGTGCTTACGCTTGGCTCTTATGGAATGATTCTTAGAGCCTTCGAGGACGCGCGGAACGAATCTCTGTTTGAAGTTCAGGAGGCCCATCACACGACCTCCAAGCGAGCAGGCCGCAGGGCGGCTCTCCTAAGCTCAATAAGTTTTGCTGCAATGTCTTCCGGTACGTCCCAGAATCCGAGAGCGCCCTTGATGTAGACAGGTTGAGCGAGCGGGACGGGGTTTCTCAGCACAAGGCCGTACTCGCCCTGAAACCACGGAGAAGGCGACTTACTAACGCAGTCAACTATCTCAACCGTGCCAACGATGAAGCCACGCTCTTTGAGCATCGGATACGCGGGCGGGCGAAGGCCGCTCCGTTCTTCAATGTCCATCGAAGCCCAGATATGCTCGTTGCGCGTCATACCCTTAGCGGCATGGACAGCTATCACGCCTCGAAACTTCGTAGACCAATCTCTGTTCTCAATGTCTTTGCCAGCATGAACGATGGCCCACGCCCACGGCTGTCTAATAGAGAGTGCTTTCATATATCGCTCTCCCTCTCTATGGATTCGGGCCAGCAGTCAGCACAACCAGCGCAGCGCATCCAATGTTGGCGGCGGGTTTCTCTCTCAGTCCTCACAGCATCCCCGGCCAGCACAGGTGTGCCAAAACTTTCCAGCTTATGCTCAGCACCTTTCAGTTCGGCCAGCCCATCGGCGCAGAGGCCGCGTGCCGAGGGTTCGGTAATGGTGGCGACATGACTGCTCATGAAGTTGCTCCTGTGGCTTTGAGAGCGGCGGTGATTTTGTCTAAGGTGCTGCCGCGTAGCTTGAAGCCGTTGGATGTGAGCGGCTGGTTGATGTCATCACTGACGGACTGTAAGGCGTCAACAAGGGCTTCGTACTGCCCACTGGTTGTAAGGCGGACTATGCGAACGCTTCCATCTTCCACGTCATAGTCCCATGAGAATCTTTGATAGTCTGGATAGTGATGCGTCCAGCTATCGTCATCATCAAGAGAACGACAGAGTTCCTGAATGCCTTCCGTAGCGCACGCATCCCACGACTCTGTACACGAACACATCTTGTCGTGGAGGGACTGTTTAAGGTCAGACTCTGGAACGATTACACACTCTGCTCCGTCGCCAGTGGTTTCAATCACGAAGAACTGCTGCTGCGGTTTGTCGGCTGTTTCGGCGTCCATCTCGGTTGCTGTCCTTTCCTAAGCTGAAAAGGAGTCTATCATAGATTTACTAAATGTCAAGCACAGATTGACCCAACGGGCAGAGTTTTTCTGAAAATTTTATGAGGGGAATTTTAAGAAGGTATTAGCTGGCTTCTTCTATGGCCCAGCGTAACCAGTGGTCGCGGAGCATGCGGGGCGGGATGCGGGATTCTATCAAATTGTGCCATTGACCATTGTGATATACACGCACGGCATGGCCTATAATTTCTATCTCAGAAGTTCCCACAGCTTTAATGTCATAGGATGGGTTGGTTGGGAAGAGAACAGAGATACCACGGCGACACTCAACATACTTTATTAGGATAAGACCGCCCAGCATGAGGACGTAAGGAAAGCCTAATCCGAGCGAAGTATTTAACTGGCATTCGATTATGTCGCCTGCAAAAATTTGGCAAGGGAAACCGTCAAGGGAGTCATCAAGGATTTCAAACCATTTGTGAGCAGGATATGGAAATCTGACGACGGAAGACATGGGTTCCACCGATTTTCAAAGACAAAGGTTCCCCAATGGCCTAAAGAGCAATCTCGTATTGTCGGGGATGTGGTTAGCCTAGCTAACGCGGCGCTTCGGGTTTTCGGCTGGGGCTTCCTGTGGCTTTTGGACTTCCCGTGCCTTGCCTCCTGTTGAGTTCTTTCGAGGCGCTTTTCTTCTACGCCAGAGAGCTTCGGTTAAAGCAAGGACATCTAACTGGCACTCTCTGGGTAGTTCGTTGAAGTGCTTTAACAATCGTACTTCTTCAAGGTTGTATTGCTTATCAAAATCTTCAGGAAGATATAATGCCTTGACCCTAGCCTCATCTTTTGACTCACCTAAAGCCTCTGCTATCGCATCAACCATCTCTATTGATGGTCTATATGGAGCCTCGGAAATCGGGTGCTTGGCTTGCCGTTCGATGCTGCTTATTGTTTGTTTCGTTGTCTTGGCTTCTTCGGCTAGTTTTTCCTGAGTCCAGCCTAGAAGCTCTCTCTTATCTTTAACCCAAACATTAAATTCGTAGGCAATAGCCATTCGGGGAGCAACCGTCCGTTTTGTATTAAGGTCGGCAAACACTCTATACCCCCTTTCGACAATCTAGGATTGTTTTTCGTCATTCAGGGCTTGACAATAAGTAAATCCATGATAGACTACACGACATGAACGGATTGACGACAATACATTTCGACAAGGGCAAAATGAAAGAAGCCCGCGAGCGTAAAGGGTTTAGCTTGACGGAAGCGGCCACCCTGCTTGGCCTGTCGAAACAGCAACTCTGGACTTACGAAAACGAGTCCGGCCGGGGAACTCCGTCACCCGACACCCTAGCCCGTGCATGCGTTCTCTATGAAATTGAAATATCCGACCTGACCGCACATGAGCAAGCGGCATGAAAAACTGAGCTTGCAAAATATTTTGCAAGCCGTAATCAGCAGTTAGAAAACTTCCATGATGGACGCTGAATACATAGAAGCCCTTAAAGACGCCATCTCTACCGACCATCGTTTCGGTCGTCCGGTCGTAAGAGACCGCTTTTGGTCGCATGTTGATAAGACGCCGGGGCATGGGCCGAACGGGGATTGCTGGCTCTGGACAGCCTCCAGGAAGACAAACGGATACGGCCAACTGAGTGCCATCAAGATTACAGGCAGCACCAAGCCACTGGGCGCGCACACAGTTTCCTATGAGCTTAAAAACGACAAAGTCCCAGATGGTCTTTTTGTTTGTCATACCTGCGATAACCCGCCATGCGTGAACCCTGACCATCTTTGGGCTGGTACTCCTAAGCAGAATATGCGTGATGCTCAACGTAAAGGTCGCAAGCCTGTGGCAGTTCCAGATACAACTCCTAAGACCATTCGCATTCAGTTAACTACGGAACAGTCAGCAATTATTTACACCGAACGTAAAAAGCGCGGTCTGACCGTCTACGACATGGCCTCAATGATGGGGATTGATTTCTCAACCTATTTCTTACTTGAGAGCGCGCAACGTTCAATGACGATTGAGCATTTTCACTTCTTAGTGCGCTATTTGAGCATTGACTTAGACTCATTGAATATCGGCTCCGGTCAAGTGTTTGAACGCGGTAAAGAGGGAAGTAGATTCGGCGTCAAACCAAAGTCTACATCCCCAAAGTACGTCGCGGTATACGCAAAGGGAATCGGCACAACCATAAGGCCGCATAAATTCTGGAGCAAGCTGCCTCCACCTGACCTTACTCATTACCGCGCTGACCTGATTCGGCACGCGCTCAAGCAGAGCCGAAAGAAACAAAAAGACATTAAAGAAGGCATAGGTATTACCTACAGCGCACTACGACAAGTTTTGAGGGGAGAGGCCGTAGGGCTACCCACGCTACAAAAAGTGGTTGAGTTTGCGGGCCTCTCACTGAAACACGTTTTACCGAATCAACTAGAGCAGGCAGCTTAACGATATTTTGTAATGACACATAAGAGTTAATCAATCAAGAGTTTGAGCAGGCGCACGGGCGCACGAAAGGAACGTCATGGAACGTAACGCAATCTTGTATGCAGTAGTCAAGGCGGACGGCGCTCAGCACAACAAGAGTTTTACTGTATGGCATGAAACCCTTGACGCAGCACGGGCAGAGGCCGAACGGCTAGCAGGGCAGACAAGACAGTCCTTCTACGTCATTCAGACTGTCGGCGTAGCTAAGCCTGCTACCACACCTATCGAATGGGTTCTCTGCGACTAGCTTTCAAACATCTGTTTACGGGGCAGGCGGGAAACCCGATGCTTCATCACCTACCCCTTCATGTTGACTAACGCGGACGCGCTCCTCCGCGCTTAACTGAATCAGTCGTGCTGGCGGTGGGGCCACGATGCCTACCTTAGCAGATTGAAATTTCCAAACAAGAGATTTTCAGAAAGAAAATCGCCTATATGCCGAAATCTCAGCCAAATTTACCTGACCAATTCGACATAGAGACCGCGCTGACGGACATCCTTGAATGGGGCGACCGCAAGGTCATCTCGCATCACGGGCGATTTCACTATGACAAGCTCTGCGACTCGTTGAAGCCTGAGAACCCCGAGCAGTCCGACATCTTCCGCGCGGCCATGTTCCTTTACGGCACGCTCTTTTGTGACAGCCGGGGCGAATCGGCAGACGACCGCGAGAAGGCGCGAAAGGTCTTCGGCGTGCTGCTCGGATTCGCTGAGAGTTGGGGCTTAGTTTCAGACTCTCCCATTGACCTTATCAAGCAGGTTCTCTCCCGCCTACAGCAAATCACCCGTCAAGACATTAAAGAGATGAGCATGGATGAGCTTATCCAGACGGACACATATCTTGGCGACTTGATTGATGTGGCGCGGGACGCTCAGGCCGACATGAGAGCGGAGCGTAGAGGGCGCGAAGTCGGGCGCGGCAGGAATACGGGGCTTGACGGTGGCGGCATAAGAGAGCGTTTGACTGTAGGAAGCAGGCGTACTTGATTGCCGTTGCCGTCAGGGTTTTCAGACTATGACACTCAACCAGGTCTCAACCAGGTCATACAGCGAAGGGTCTTCGGCGGCTAATCCCGTTCCCGAGTCTCCGTCGTTTCCGCAGTTCTCGGTACAGGCGGGCGGCTCGGGCGTGGGCTTGACGCCGGGAAGCGGAGTGTTGCCGTCTGCAAACACAGGAATAGTCAGAGCGCTCAGGAGCGCCAGCGTAGCGATTATCTTTCTCATAGCTTCTGCCTTTCAAAGTGAATTAGCCGACTGTTCGGCGGTAGCAGTTTAGCGTATTTCAACGAATTGTCATGCATACAAGCGTACAAAATTGTCTGAGGTTCAAGCGGGCTGTCAACGACGCTTATGCGCTGTATCTGCGCGGAGAGCTTGATGAATCCATTCGCCGCGCTCTGGACGCAAAGCCTCAGATTAACGACCCGAAGTATCTCCGCAGACTGCTAAGCAATATGGGCATGGCTTACTTCGATAAGGGCGAATTTGACAGCGCGGTGGAGTGTTACGCGGAGGCGTTGGAGCTACCTGTTGACGACGCCGAAGATAGATTCGAGTCTGCGGTAGTTGAAGGGAACATGGCGAATGCGTTCGTGGCGCTCAACCGGGCCGAAGAGAGCCACCTATTCCTTGACCGTGCTGAAAGAGTCCTGAGAGAGGCTCGTGAGCCTGTATGGCTTGGCGATAGATTAGAGACCCGCGCTAGAGCCTACCTTTTAGAAGGCAGACATAAAGAAGCTATAGGGGCAGCGAAAGAAGCTGTTGACCTGCATTGGTGCGCCTTCAACGTGGAAGCGTTGGCGCAGTCAATCAAGACCCTAGCAGTCTGCTTTGAAGCATTCGAGCGGGCAGAGATGCGCGAAGAGGCCGCTGGAACAATCCGATGAAGTCGCAATCATTGCGTAGGGGCGCGCCCCTGACGTTCCAACGGCGCGGGGGATTCTATATCAGGGCGTGGGTTTTGGAAAGGGCGAGAGCGACGTAGCGAATGACTAATAAGCCGAAAGCATTAGACCTGTTTTGTAAAGCCGGTGGCGCGACCCGTGGGCTGCAACTCGCTGGCTTTCACGTAACAGGCGTTGATATTGAACCGCAGCCAAGATATTGCGGTGACGCTTTCGTGCAAGCCGACGCTCTCACGTTCGATTTATCAGGCTTTGATTTCATCTGGGCTTCCCCGCCGTGCCAAACATATTGCGCTCTTAAAAC
Organism: Pyrinomonadaceae bacterium; assembly: GCA_035276685.1. Classification (GTDB taxonomy): domain Bacteria; phylum Acidobacteriota; class Blastocatellia; order Pyrinomonadales; family Pyrinomonadaceae; genus JACVRN01. Next base: position 8,675 of record DATELK010000092.1, read on the forward strand.
AATGAAGAACGCAAGAGAGCATCCCGATTTAGTTGATGCTGTAAGAGTCAGACTGAAAAGCAATAACGTCCCGTACATTATCGAGAACGTGTTCGGCGCGCCGCTTCATTATCCTTTAATGCTCTGCGGAAGCTTCTTCGGTCTTGGGTCGCACGGCTATCAGTTGCGACGCCATAGATACTTTGAAGCGAGTTTTCCTTTGGGCCTCTCATTTCCATGTAATCACAAGCGCAAGACGCTCGGCATATACGGAAGCAAGGTGCGGGACATCGCGGAAGAAAAGCGGCACTACGCTAAAGACAAAGCGACCCGTGGAAAGCCTGTCGGCGTTGTTCTGCCCCATGCTTACGGCTTTGAAGCTATGGGAATTAACTGGATGACTATTGGCGAATTATCTCAGGCTATCCCACCAGCCTTTAGCGAATACTTGGGGTGTAAGGCAATGGAAATCTGTTTTGAGAAAGCAGCCTGACCCAGACGGGGCGGGAGTCGCGTGGGAGCTGTCCCGGCCTCCTTCGGTACGGAGGGAATTAAAAATGTTTGCTGACATCGGATGTGGTATCGCGCTGATTCTCTTCGTTATAGCGATGTTCAGCGACGAGTTCATAGAAATCATTAAGGCGATAAAGAAGTAGCTTTGTTCTTTGCATGCGGGTACGAGCCCGGGTGGGCTGAAAGGTCTCATAAGCCTTGCATGGTCGGTTCGAGTCCGGCACCCGCTATCCTCTGGATGACTTCGCACTTCAAGACGGAGGCTAAATGTCTAGTAAGTGTTCGGCGGGTCGGCCCTGCAAGGTCGGAAAACGGCAGACAGAGACACCTTTCGCAGAGGGGAATGCCCGTAATAAATCGCTGGCCCTGCTCGCAAGAGCGTGAAACGAAGCGTACCCGCCGATGTTCTTTAACAACTTTTGGACAGCCCCTACGGCGGCCTAGCAGATGGATTGGCGGGAACCCGGAAAGCGCCCGCAGCCGAGGGCACGTAGGGGCGTCCTCCACCGGGAGGCGCGCATGAGCGACAAGCAGGCTGGATGGCTGTGGGTTGGGCTGGCGGCGCTCGCGCTGGTCTTCATCTTTGAGCGAATCGGCGGCGGGTGAGCGGGCTAATTTTTAAGAGGGACACGAGCAGACCGTGCCTTTCAAAGTTATGAGTTTATGCGCTCTCAAGCGCGCGTGAGTCGAAGGCTTAATCATGAAAGACGTTGACCCTGCAAAGATGCGCTACTTGGAAGCAAGAGCGCGAGAGATTGCCAAGAGGCTTGACGCTGCGCTTAACCAACAGGTGACGGGTGCGCCCAAGCAATACGGCTTCGCGTTGCTTCTTTTCTCTTTCAACGGCTCCGAATTGACGTGGATTTCTAACGCGGAGCGTGAGGACATGATTCGCCTGATGGAAGAAATGCTTGAGCGTTGGAAGAAAGGCGATATGACGGACTTCCCCGGAGGTATAGATGCCAGAAATTAAATTGCAAGAGAACGGCCTACCCGAAGGATTCAAGGACGCGCTCTACTGTGAGACATACATCAAATTCGACTGGCGCGACCGTCTGAAGATTCTCTTCGGCGCGAAGGTAGAACTGCGGACGCAGACCTTCACCGAGAATCAGGTAGGCAAGACCTTGAACGGAGAGAATAGGCTGCGCGTGTGGATACGTGAGCCAAGACTGCCGAAAGGTTGGGGATACGTCGAAGCGTCCAGCGAACCCAAAGCATAGTTCATTGATATTCAACGAGGGCGGTTGAGTCCTGCAATTCCCTGAAAAGGGTAAGCAGATACACATGCCCATTACTGACGAGAAGCATGCGAGGGAAGCGGTTGGCAAGGTGGCTCTGTTGATTGCTTGAACTGAATCGCATGTGGACAACTTGGCGGGTTGTCTTCCACTTGGGCAGTCCGCGCGTGCGAGCCCTTTCTAATTAAGGAGATGATTCGATGCAAGCAACAGTAGTTCCAACGAACTCATTTATGACCATAGAGCAGATAGCAAGAATCTGCCATGAAGCCAACGGTAGCTTGTGCAATAGCATTGGCGACCATTCTCAAACGTCTTGGGATGACGCCGCAGAGTGGCAGCGCGAGAGCGCAATCAAGGGCGTTCAATTCGCGCTCGACAATCCAGACGCTACGCCCTCCGCTCAGCATGAGGCATGGTGCGCCGACAAGCGGGCCGAGGGCTGGACGTTCGGCGAAACGAAGGACGCCGAAGCCAAGACGCACCCGTGTCTCGTGCCTTACGACCAACTGCCTCCGATGCAGCAAGCGAAAGACCATCTCTTTCGGTCAATCGTTCACGCGCTCGGGCAGTTCCTTTAATACGGAGATGCTATGACATTAGAAGAAGCCCGCGAGATTGTCTCGCTCATCAAGTTCCGCAACTACATCTTTGAAGTCCTCGAAAAGAACGGCGTGATGTACTTGCGCGCCCGTTACCTTGAAGCCGACATCATTACAGGCGAAGAGGAAATGCAGTACACGCGCAAGTGGCAGCTATCAGAACACATGGTCAAGTCCGAGCTTGTCCAGACCGCTTTTAAGTGTGTGCTGACATCTGCGGAGCATACGACGCGGGAGCATTTTCTATACAAGGGAGAGCGAGTCTACGGGCCGCACTTTGATGTTGATGCGCTCTATGAAATCGCCAAAGCAAAGCGGCTGGACTATCGCGGGAAACCGAAAAAAGCGGTTACAGCATAAACCGCCCATCTCCCTGCTCCGCGCAGAGCAGGGCCACCATCAACTCTAAAAGGAGCGACGGCCATGCCCGTTACGAAAATAAACGAGAAGCGCGACGGTTGCAGGGCTCTACAAGACAGCTTCCACGTTGGCTATACGGTGAACGACGAAGGGGGCGAGACAGAGGGCCTGACACACGCTCGGATAATTGACACCGAGAAGATTGAAGAGCGCGGCGATTCTGAGTGCGGCTGGGTCGCACAGATAGAAGACGGCAAGGTGGAATTGCTCGTCTCTACGGATTCGGAGATGGGCTGGGACATTCACCACAAACTGACGCCTGCAACCTGCGCTCAACTTGGCGATATGTTCTACAAAGCCGCCGTGCTCGCCAGACAGCAAGAGGCGGCACAGATGCGGGCTGAGGCTGAAAAGCTACAGCATGAGATTGAGGAAATGAAGAGGCAGCAGGCGTTGCCATTTACAGGTACGAGCCTAGAACCCGTGGCAGGTAACGTTTGATTTGGAGAATACGACAGCGATTGATGAAGCCCTTGAGAAAGCGCCGCCTTCGGTGGTCGCAGTAACTTGAATGAAGCCATACTTTGACGAAAACGGAATCACGATATACTGCGGTGACAACCGGGAAGTGTTGCCGAGATTACCGTCGTCGAGCGTTGGTTTGGTACTTACGAGTCCGCCCTACAACCTGCGCGAAGGCATGGAAAATAAAGGCGGCTTGAGAGTCAACCACAAGGGCAGCGCATGGGCGCGCGGGCATCTCGCCAAAGGCTATCAGTCCTACTCGGACGATATGCCCTACCCTGAATACGTGGAGTGGCAGAAAGCTACTCTAAAAGAATGCTGGCGCATCATCGACGACGCAGGCGCTATCTACTACAACCACAAGCCGCGCGTCGTACGCGGTGAAGTTCGACTGCCCACCGCTCTTAACCCAGACCTCCCGCTTCGACAGGTCGTTATCTGGGATAGGCTTTCAGGGTTCAACTGCATGAGCGGCGCTTACATGCCGATGTGTGAGTGGATTCTGATTCTAGCTAAAGAGAAATTCAGATTGAGGGATAAGGGAGCTTCTGGCGTCGGCGACGTATGGAGCATACCCGCCGAAGTTAACACGCAGCACGAGGCACCCTTTCCAGAAGCGTTAGCCCTGCGCGTCGTCGAAACCACGCCAGCGGAAACAGTCCTAGACCCGTTCATGGGGAGCGGCACTACTGGCGTCGCGTGCGCGATAGAAGGCCGTAGGTTTATCGGCATTGAAATCGAAGAGAAATATTGCGAGTTGGCGGTGGCGCGAATCAAGCGAGCGAAGGGAATACCCTGTGACATCCCGAAGCTCAGACAGAACGACTCAATCCCGCCACTGTTCGCGGTGAATGAGTAGCACAGGCATCCGACTTAAGGAAGCGGGAAGCGGAGACCGAATACATGATAACCACAGTCAGGCGTCTTAACTTAAATTCGCACGCCGCGCCGCCGCCCGCGCGCTAAACGAGAGGACGGGAGAGCCCGCGAAGCAATTTTATTTCATGGCCTACGTACCAGACGAAGCTATTGATTCATCGCATGAGATTACGCATGCGGCGTTCAAGCTCTACGCTTCTTATTGCCGTCACAGGAATAACAAGCCGGAGCATCCACACTTCGGGCTGGCCTGGCCGGACCGCGACACGGTTCACGACGAAACCGGAATCTGCACGACTTACATATCAACCCTCAAAGCTGAACTGCTTGAGAAGGGCTGGATTGAGACTCAGAAGAGCAAAATCAGACCACTTAAGGGATTCAGATTGGAGGGTGAAAAGTCGAATGGTTCTACTTTTAAGTCGGATAGTTCTACTTTTGCCAATTCCGAAGGGTTCAATAATCCAACTACAGAGTCGAATCATTCTACTCAAAAGTCGAATGATTCTACCGGAGAGTCGAATGGTTCTACTCGCATATTAAAGGTTATTGAACCAGCAAATGAACCAAGCAAAGAACCAGCAAATGAACCACCAACACGCGCGCCCAAAAACGGCGCGTCGAGGGGCACGAGAATTCCAGACCCTTTCCTGCTGACTCAGACGATGCGGGACTGGGCGAAGGAAAGAGCCCCGGACGTGGACGTGAAGGAGGCCACCGCAGAGTTCGTTGATTACTGGCGGGGCGTGCCCGGCGCAAGAGGGCTGAAGTTGGACTGGGAGGGTACTTGGCGCAATCGGTTGCGCGTGCTTCAGGAGAAAGCGAAGGCCACGGGCAGCAATCGGCAATCGTTCGCGAGCGGTCGGCGAAGTAATGTCGAAAAGAGCATGGATGCCGTCAAGGAGCGACTGGCAGAGATTGAGGAAGAAAAGAGATGTCAGCAAATAAAGACAGCTTAGATTTGCAGATGGAGATAGCCAAAAGAGTCGGGATGCTGGCCGCCGCGTACCCGAACGCCTCCATCACGAAAGAGACCCTGCGCGTCTACGAAGGCATGCTCGCGGACATCCCGCTCGATGTCTTGGACGCTGTTGTGCGCCAGTGCCTCGCGGAGTGCGAGTTCTTCCCGACCATAGCACGCCTTCGCGAGATGGCCCTGAATCTCACTTCGAACGTCTCGCAGATGCCTACACCGTTCGAAGCCTGGGGCATCGTGGCCAAGGAAATCGGCGCGGTCGGACACTTGGGCAATCCGAAGTTCGAAAACCCCTTGATTGAGAAGGCGGTCAAGATTATGGGCTGGTGGCAACTCTGCACGTCGGAGAATCCCATAGCAGACCGCGCGCACTTCGTCAAAGTCTACGAGCAGCTTCTTAATCGCGCCGTGCAGGACGCGAAGCTTCTGCCCGAATCCAGAGAGATGCGGGAGATGTTGACTGATATAGCAGACAGCAAGTTGTTGAATTAACCATGACCACGGCGGCCCAGCCAAACCTATTTGAGAAGACGGAGCGCGAGCGGCGCGAGGGCGTGTGTTCCGAGTGCGGGGCGAAGGTGCGCGAGTATCGCCAACATCTTTCGAAGCCGCTCGTCGCCGGACTCGTCGCACTCTATCGCGTTGGCGGCGAATCAAAGCTCGAAGCGCTCAACCTTACGCTCTCGCAGAGCAACAACTTTCAGAAGTTGCGCTACTGGGAACTCGTAGAGAAAGGGAAGTCGGGCGTCTGGACAATTACACGTAAGGGCCTCGCATTTGTCGAGGGGCGCGCTCTCATTCAAAAGGTAGTCAGGACATTTCGAGGTAAGCGCGAAGCCTACGAAGGCCCCTACGTCTCAATCGGCGACTTATCAGAAATCCGCTACAGGCAGCGTGGCGACTATGTAGAAGATGCTGTTGTGCATCAGGAGAACTCAATATGAATTGGGAAGCTATTGCTGAAATGGCCTATGAGGCATTCGTAGAATCGCATGCTGAAGAAGGCTGTGAAATTGAAGAGACTTGGGAGCAGTTAGAGCAGATGGAGCGTAACGCCTGGATTGCCACTGTCAAGGTTGCCGTAGACGTTCACGCGCGGGCGGTGACGGCATGACCCTGCTCTTCCTAAAGCTCGTCGTCGGCCACTTCATCAGAACCTCGCAGGAGACTCTACCTTTTAAGGTAGAGAGGAATGCGTAGCTACCGCGCAACCGCTTTCAAGGGTGCGCCTCAACTCGCACAATTCTCTAGCTACGGAGAAAAGCACAAGATGTTGTACCTCTATTTTAGAGGCCACAAGGAAGCAAAAATAATCGTTGACGCAATATACGGAATCTGTATAATAGCCGTGTAAGTTGAAATTGAAACCTTGAAGGAGATTAAGGCAATGAAAGAAAATCAAAAGAGATTCAAAATCGAGAAACTTACGGACGACGACTTGGGCGGGGAGTACGAAATTATAGTTGACCTCTCGACTTACAGAGTGATTGACGGGTCGTCGTTTATGTCTGGCTTTCGCCGTAGCGTCGGGCGCGAACCGATAGGATTCTACGGAAACAACGAGGTAATTGTCGGCCAACCTGACGACGTGGTGTTCTACCCAATGGGTTTTTGTGACGGGTACTGGGGTTCGGTCGAAGGACGTGGTGTTCGTGAAACAAGCGGCAAGGGCATTCTGTGGGCGCAACTTGAAGAGTTCTGGCAACTGACGCACAAAGAGGAGGCGGCGTAAGATGACAGGCGAGGAACTCAAACAGTGGCGCACAGAGAGAGGTCTGACACAATCAGACCTCTCCGAAATTCTCTCACTAACAGAGGGCGACATCCCGCAATCCAGAATTTCAGAGTGGGAGCGCGGCGTGTATAAAGTACCGGACTGGATGCCGCACGAACTCAACGCCGTCACCTTTCTCAGAAAAGACCAGAAGCACCTGAACAAACTGCCGAAATTACCAACGAGGAAAATCACATGGCCGAAGACGAGCGAAAAATAATCGAGTGCAAAGAGTGCCTGACTGAGTGCTACGAAGACGAAACGATTAAGGGTTGCTGCCCCTGCTGCGCGCTCCTTATCGCAAGCCAGAACGGTTACTAAGGAGAAATTGTGAGCCTGAAACTTCAAAGCGGCGCGCATAGTAAACACGCTCTCGCGTATCACCTGATTTGGTGCGTGAAATACAGAAACACCGTACTCACGCGCCAGATTGGTGATAGGTGCAAGGAAATAATCACAGAGATAGCGGAGCAGATAGACGCGCAGATAATTGAGATTGAAACAGACGTTGACCATGTTCACGTAATCGTGCGCCTCAAACCTACGCACACTCTTTCGAGCGTCTTTCACAGATTCAAGGGTGGCTCGTCTTTCAGGCTGTTTCGAGAGTTCCCGCAACTTCGCAGGCGTCAACGGCGCGGACACTTGTGGAGTCCGGCCAAGTACGCCGTCACGGTAGGCGGCGCACCTATCGAAGTCTTGAAGAAATATGTACAAGAACAACGTGCTCAAATGGACGAACTCCCAAGCGACGATTGATTAAGAAAACCTTTCAAGCCTCTACGCCTTTCAGTGAAGCCCCTTCTTTGGAAGGCGGGGAGAATTCACTTGTGACTATCCGTTGCAGGGCGACTTTCTGGCTAAGGCAAAGAATCATCGCCAGCCTATCCCCGGCGTGCCGTGGTATCAGGCGTTGATTGCTCATGCTGCTATTCAAGGCGGCATGGTCTGGTATCTGACCGGACTACCATCTTTGGGCCTGCTTGAGTTCCTCTGTCACGTTGTAATTGATTGGTCGAAGTCGGAAGGCTTCATTAACTTCAACCAAGACCAAGCGGCACACATAGCCTGTAAGTTTCTTTATGTGGTCATGGTGTGGCTTTACTTATGAAGCTTTCAGCCATGTACATGTTCGCACTGACTAAAGATAGAGCAGCACTCAAGCAGCAGCGTCGCCGCAGGCGCGCTTCTCTCAGGGGATTGATAACGCGCTTTCGTATAATCCTATGACTTGTCCAACACCAACCGAAACCCCGCTACAGCAGATAGTACGCGAGCACAGCTTAAGCCTGAGCGATGAAGCGGTCTTCAAGAGATTTGTACAAGCTGCTGGCGCAAGCACCGAGCATGCTGATTACTCCACGCTTGCGCACCTGTACGAGATATGGGACGAGACGAGATGAGAGTAAATACTGCAATGTTGAACGTATGCAGCGCCATGCTTTTTACGCTCTGTTTCTTTGATGGATGGCATGAGAGGAAAGTGGAAAGCTCGGTTGAGTTCGTGGGCGGTGTGATTTTGCTCGCACTTGCTTTCGCGTTTAAGAAATAAGCACATGAGCGACAGGAATCTAAAAGGCGGACTGAACTTCAGGGGCGGCAAGGGCCGCGCGCTTACCGTGAGCAACTTGTTCACTAAGCGCACGGCGCAGGCGTACAGGAACATAACAAAACGCATCCTGTTCAAAAATCTGCCCTGCTGCACGCTGGAAGAGTTCAGAAGCTTTGTCAGAAAGCAACTGGACGCCCGCGTGCGCTGCTTCTACTGCTACAGGTTATTGGACGAGACGAACTTCTCGCCCGACCATAAAGAGCCACTCTCTCGCGGGGGCCACAACACGGTCGAGAACATCCGGCTGGTCTGCTCATTCTGCAATAGAGCCAAAGGGGATTTTGAAGAAGAAGTATTCGTAGCTCTACTTAAAACTGCTGAAGAAGCTGGCGCGCAGTGCGGCCAGAGGGACGCGAGGGAGAAGCTTGTCAGAAGGCTGGCGCGCGGGCTCGCGGCTATTTATCAGAGGAAGCAGCGAAAAGGTTAGTGAATGGAGATAGAAGACGACAGGCTCGGCTGGGCTCCTTATATTTTGGCTGCCATTGCGAGCGGGCTGGTGGGGCAATATACCAACTCGTTCAGACTAGGGACTGCTGTTTATTGCGCTCTACTGGCAGTGATTGTTTCTATTGAACGCTCAACCCGTCCCCCTGCTGATTGATTTTACCTGATGCCTCGCGCACGCGGGAGAAGGGGAAAATGAGAACTAGCACAAATCTAGTCAAGATGGAGAGTTGTAGCGCTAACACCCCGCCCGTGGCTAGGTTGGATTATGTTGATAACGTGCATGAATTTCTGGGCGGGCTGGTCTCCATTACTATCCGCCATCTTCACGGGAGGCGCTATCTACTGCTTGGCTTCAGATTGCCAAAAGCGAAGTCGGAGAAGTGAAGATGCTCTGGCGCTTCATCAAATCAATACTGGCCCGCTTCGGCATTCGTATCCTGCCCGAGTGCATAGTGCTGGGCCGGTGGCCCGTCAGGCTGAGGGTGACGAAGTTAGAGGCGAGCATAAAGGACGGAATTAAATTCGGTGGCTGGCTCCAGTTGTTCGGAGGGGAAGACAAAGAAGGATGAGCGAGGCATCAAAAGAACTTGATTCACCGCCGGAATCTTGTACAATGCCCTTGTCGGACGAGAGTCGCAGGGAGATTGTGAAGCTCCGCGCCGAATTGAAATCACTATCTACTGAGGTAGAGCAGATAAGGAATACGGCGAGTTACCAGATAGCACAGGTTCAGCAGACCCTTGACCTGAAACTGGACAGAATCGCCCGCCGTAGTTCGGTAATAGCCGAGCGCTTGCAGCAGTTGATAACCTGATAACGAGTTAAGAAAAGCTCAAAGACTTTTACAGCTCGTCAGTGGCTTTAACAGGCCATTGGCGGGCTGTTTTCGTTGGAAAGGAAGCCTGATGAAATTAAAGCTCAGCGAGATAGCCAAGACCTTTCTATTCGTGAATCTCAGACGAATCTTCACCGTCATAGCTACCTATCTAGCAACAAAGCACATCATCGCGGAAGACTCGCTATCTGCCGAAGCCGTCTCGTATCTGGCTCTGGTGTTGGCGCTCTACCTGCTGGACGTAGTGCCGTCGGTGGCCACGCGGGTCTATTCAGGGATTAAAGCAAAGTACAGGTTCCTTGAGGCTCTGAAGGCCGCGCCCGGCGAGCATGCGGAAGTAGTGAAGATGGAGGCTGATCGGAAATTACAGGACGAGCATCCGATAGCGAAGCTCATCCCATCTTCCACAAAGCCTTTCATATTCCTTCTCGCACTGATTTTCGCATCCTGCGGCTACTCCATCCTAGAAGGTGCGCGAGACGTAGACGACGCTGCCCAAGTCCTAGCACCCATCGTCAAACAAAAGAATCCTGACAAATCGGCAGAGATAGACGCCTTCGCTCAAACAGCGACAGACCTGCGCGTCTCGGTCGAAGCCAACAACGGAAACACGCTGGCCATCCTCGCAGACCTCGTGCGCTCCTTCCAGACGAACATCCGGCCGCTTATCGGCGAGGAATCCTCCGTGAAGGGTGCTCTCTTCGATTTAGCGCTCAGAAAACTTGTCAGGAAGCTGCAAGACGAGGCCGCTAAGAATCCGCAGATAGCGAAATCCACCGTCTCGGACATGCGCGCCAAAGGCATGCCTGTGGACGAGGACTTAAAGACAATCAACGACTACTTGAACTCTCCGAAGCTTGAGAAGTGAAACCGAGCGGGACTGACTGCTGCGGACACAGACAGCCAGCCCCTAGTCAGAGCAACTTGGCATGAAGCTGCCCTAACCTGAAATGGAATTTATCACGCAAAGGATGGGGCTGAAAGGTGGGAGCGCCAGAAGTAATGGACGAAGACCACGGCGGTAACGGCTGGGGCGAGTGGCGGCGGCACGTCCTCATAGAGATGGAGCAGCACCGCAAAGCCCTTGAGAAAATACACGCTGATTTCAGTGATGTGAAAACTGAAATCGCCCTGCTTAAGCTTAAATCTTCACTCTGGGGTGCCGTGGGTGCCGGACTCGTAGTAATTCTGACTGCCCTCATCTACGCGCTAATCAGTTATGGGACGAAACGATAAACGCATCCTTATTGCTGAAGACAACCCGGAACTGGCAGGACTTATCCGCATAGCTTTTCTGGGCGCGCCGTTCCGGTACGACCTAGCGAACACCGGCCAGGAGGTTACGGCACTTCATCATCTGGCAGTTGAGCACGGCGACCCTTATGACCTGTTAGTGCTGGACGTGGCGATGCCTATGAAGCTGGGTACAACGGCGCTGCGCGAGATACGCGCCGAAGGCGACATGCAAACGCCTGCGATTGTGTTCACCGGACTTCCGCCAGACCAAACAGAAGCAGAGGTCAAAGACCTTAACGTTTTGTGTGTGCTGTACAAGCCTCTCGGGTACGACGAGTTGATGAGACATATCTTGCAGGCATTGGAGGGCGACCGCGTTGAAGCACATCAGGCTTGAGCTGGTAATGCTGGGGCTGGCACTTGTCGGCATCATCATCGTGATAGTTTTCCTTGTCCGCGCCGACCAGCATGCCCGAGAGGCAAACTACCACGCCAAAGAGGCGAACCGCCACAGTGCCGAAAACAACCGGATTCTCAAGGATAGAGACCAGAAGTACGCCCATTTTGAGCAGTTAATTATCGAGCGCTGCGGACGGTAAGGAGGCAGAAAAGTGATCGAGTACCCACAATTTAAAAGACCCCTGCCACCGCAGTACACGGTCACGCCCGACGACGAGGACTATCCTGTCTTCAGCCCGCCTCCGAACTTCGGCGCAACCGTCACAGTTGATGACCCCGGCACGCCGCCCGATTTACCCGTTGGCCCTACACGCCCGCGTCTTGCGACAGGAGTGCGCGGAGAGTCGAATCCACAATCGCCCTATGAGCGCGCAGCAGCCAGGCTACGAGACCTTGAGAACGAGCCTGTCGTGGACGAGAACGGAAGGCTCGCATCTGCTGGAATCATGGCGGGCCAACCCATCCAGCCGACTAACAGCCTCGGCTATGCGTTCGGAGCAAGAGCGGGCAATGCCCTGAGCGGCTGGCTCAATCCTGAATCAGACGAGACTCTTAAAAGAGAGGCAGAGAAGGCCAAGCAGCGCCAGGTAGTGCAGACGGAAGCAGCGCTTGAAAAAGAGGCCAGAGACCGGCGCGAGCAGGAAGCGGAGATTGCCAACAAGGAAGACCTGCCAGTGTTCCGCCGCGAAGACCTTGCAAGGAAAGAGGAATCTGACCGACAGAGGAACGAGACTACAGGCCGTAGACTGGACGAGTTGGAGCGCGCGAACAAAGAGCGCGAGAAAGACCGCGACGAAGACCGTACATCCCGTGAATCCGAGGGCGAGAAGAACCGGCAATCGCGCGAACGCATTGCCACAGAAGCCCGTGAGCTGAAAAAGGAAGAACTGGAGATTCGCAGAGAGCAGAATGCAGAGCGCAAAGCTGAGCGCGCCCGCGAACTCAAGCTAAAACAGGACGCTTTCGGCGCTAAGTATCCAGGCTTCGGCAAGCCGCCAATCTACAAATCCGAGGTAGATAGACTTCAGGCGCAGGAAGATGCCGCCGCGCTTAAATCCGGCAGGACTCCGCGCAATATCCGAAAAGACGCAGTTGATAAGGGCTGGGAGATAGACGACAACAAGTGAGCGACTTCGACTTCTCACAACTGCCATCGCAGAAGGCCAATTCAGGCACGCCCTTCTTTGATACCCCGTCGGGCGAAGAAGACGGGCCGATTGACTTCACAAAGTTGCCATCACAGCAGCAGAGAAGGCGCGGCCCGACGCGCACGGGGAGAGTCTTCACGCAGTTCTACCCAGAAGGCACCGAGAACTGGCGGATGGAGCAGGACGCGCCGAAGATTGAGAGTTGGCTGAAAACCAACATAGGTTCTGGCTATTCATTCCGCAGAGGGCAGAGCAAGTTTCAGGCAGCGCAGGGGCGCGACCATTCTCAAGCCATAGATGTCGGCATGAACCCCCTCAGCGCGCAGGGCCAGAAGTTCATAGATTGGCTTCAAGACAATAACATTCCTTTTCAGTACGCGACCCAACCTGCCACGAAAGAAGTTAACGGACGCAGAGTTGTCATCTCTACGGGCCCGCACTTTCACATCGGTTGGCCTTCGGGCAGGAACGGCCCCGTCATCAATTCAAAGGGTTTGTCCTACGCTCAACTGCCTCAGTTCGACTTCTCCTCGCTGCCTTCGCAGCAAGATGGGACAACCGCGCAGTCTCCGCAGCAACCGCGCAAACCCCTCACTCGGAAAGAAGCCGAAGAGGAAGAGCGCCAAGTTTATGAATGGTCACAGAAAATAGCGAGGGGCGAGGATGCGCCATATCCTCTGGCCTCGCAGAGCCCTGCCAGCGCGCCCGCCCCTCAAACTGCTCAGCCTGCTACCCCGGTAGACCAACAGGCTGAGCGGCCCGCCTTGGATACGAGCGCGACGCGCCAGCGAACAGTCACATCCCAGATTCCCGGCTTGCTTGAGGCTGGAAATATTGACTTGGCGAAGCGGCCTGTCGTTAAGAACGAGGACGGCTCAATCAGCACAGTTCGTTCCATTTCAATCGGCGTTGACGGCAAGGAGGTCTTGATTCCGACTGTCTCGGACGATGGCCGCATTCTCTCGAATGACGAGGCCGTAGAGCAGTACAGGCGGACGGGCAAGATGCTCGGCGTCTTCGACAGCCCTGAGAGTGCTAACGCCTACGCGAAGATTCTGCACGACCAGCAAGAGGCCATGTATGCGCAGCCCGAAGAGCGCACGGACGACTTCGCGCCGCTAGATTCTGACTTCAGGCGCAGGCAGCAGCAGTACTCACAGATTGACACTGTTAGTCAGGCGGCTGTGGCCACTATGCAAGAGCAGCGCGCGGCGCAAGCGCGAGCAAAAACGGAATTCAGGGCGCAGCTCCGCAAGGCGCGCAGAAGGTTCGTAAAGGCGCGTAGAGCCTTCGAAGACATCGCAAAGTCCCAGCAGGCCATGCGCGCCGACCGCGAGCGCATAGCGGCAGGCGGGAAAGTAGAAGTCAGTACGGGCGGGCTCCGCGCTATCGAGAGCGTACAGTCCGAACAGGCAATGCGCGACGCTGAGCGTGAGATGGAAGAGGCGCGGGAGCAGTACCTGGGCATCAAGAAGCGAGGCTTCCAGTTCGACACGCGCACGAGCCTACAAAAGCAGTTAGAGGGCGAAAACGCCCGAGCAGTCAAAGCAATCACGAACCCCGCCGCGCGAGAGCGCGCCGTTGCTGAAGAGTCTGCACGCCAGAAGCTTCGCTCGGAACTCCGCCCCGAGGCCATACGGCAGGTGCTTATCAACCGCGTGCCGGGAATAGAAGGGACGCGCTGGACGCCTGAACAGTTAGAGCAGATGGTCAGGGAGAAAGGTCTGACGGGTGAAGTCGAAGCGACCCTCAACAACCAACTCAACGCGCAAATCGGCAATCAGGGCAGCGCGCAGAATGAAGTAGCCCGTCAGGAAAGAGTTTCAAAGCTCTCCACGCTTGAGAAGGCTGTAGAGAGTGGCAAGCAGTTCGCTCTGGCGATCCAGCAGATGCCCGCCGACGTGCTGCAAGCGGCTTCCATAGCCACTACATTCGCGCCGAGCCTGCTTGACGGCATACAGGGCAGAGTCACAGGTCGCGGTCTTCTCTCCGAGATAGACCAGTACCTGAAATCCAAAGGACTGCCCGGCGCTCCCATCATCAACCCGGAAGCAAATCCACTGTGGATCCTCGGAGAGCGCAGCAAGCGGGAAGCAGAGCGCATAGCGCAGGTCAATCCCGACTACGCGCAGGAGTTCGCCCCGCAGGTCGCAAACGCTTTGGGCCAGTTGACCGCGCAGCTTGCTACGGGCGTCGGACTCGGCAAAGCGCTGAAAGCAGTCCCAGAGGCTGCGAAGTGGATGTCTCTCGCGCTGGCTGGCTCTCAGACGGGCGTACAGGGCTACGTACAGGCCCGCCAGTACACGGATGATTTAGATGAGGCGCGGCTATCCGCCCTTCTCTACGCCGCCGCGACCATCAGCACCGAGAAGATTCCCTTTGACGAGTTCATAGAGAATCTCACGAAAGCCCCTGCGCTCTCAAAAGGCTTCAAGGCTTACGTGAAGGACGTAGGCAAGGCGATGGCTGTAGGCGCAGCGGCAGAAGGCGGACAGGAGGTCTCTGAAGAGCTTATCCAGAGCGGGACCGAAGCAGTCCGTTTCGGAAAGCCCATGCCTTCGCTTTCAGACCTCGCGCGCATCTTCGCAGTCTCGGCCGTCTCTGGTGGGGCCGCAGGCGGAGGCACGCGTATCGCTGGCCGTCTGATGGCCTCAATAGAGCAGAAGCGTGAAGAAGGCAGGCCGGAGCCTGAAATAGTTCAATCAGCAGCCTCAGAAGTCCTCGATGCGCTCTCTTCTGCGCGCACCCCTAACGAGGCGAATGAAGCTGCGGGCCTAGCGTCGCAGATGGGCATTGCGGACGAAGAGATTAGCAAAGCCCGTCGGACGCCCGTGCAGGAATCAAAAGAGACGCTCCGGGCGCAGCTACGTTCAGCCAAAGACCCCGACTCCCCGCGCGTCGCCGTCTTCTTTCCCGATGGCACGGAAGAGCCGTCTGCGCTGAAAGGCTTCGCCCGTGTGGAAGTCGAAGGCGGAGTGCTGCACCTCAAGCGCTCGAAGCTTCGACAGTTGGGCATGACGAGTTCTCAGGCCATCCGTGATTTCGTCGCGGAGAACGGCATAGAGCCACTCATAGGCAAAGTAGCACCCGTCGAAGATACGAGCCGGGGGCCTGCGCTCAGGACAGAGGATGCTAATGGTAACGAGCTTTCCACGAGCATCGTGCCGACGCCTGAAGCCGCAGAGACCCAAGCTGGGGTAGACCGCGCGCAGTTCCCGCAGGCCGTGAGACAGGAAGTAATTCCGGCGCAGGCAGCGGCAGAGAGAAGACTTGCAGAGGCGACAGCCGACATCCCTGCAATAAAAGAGCAGGGGCAGGCGAGGGGGACGCTTTCGCAGGAGCGCCAGTCGGGTATCACACCCGAAGAAGCACGCTCGTATCTGGAGAGCAAGCAGGTCTATGAAGCTTACCTGAAGAACCCTGTTGAAAGCGCTCGGGAAGGTGCGCTCGAAGCAGACCGTAGAATACGCGAAATACAGCACAGGATAGCTACGGCTTCGCCCGAGGTGGTAGCGGTTAGAGACGAGCGCCGACAGGTGGCCAGAGCCATTCCCCGCAGTTCAGGAGCAGAAAAGGAAACGCTCTACTCACGATTCGATGAATTAGATAAACGTTATAACTCTCTAATTGAAGCAGGGATAGAAAAAGCTTTTGAGACACAAAATCAGGCAGCGCAAGGAGAATCCCCCAATGATAGAGCTATTGAAAGCACTAATATTCCTGCTGCTAGTCGTGGCGCTGCTGAGATATCTGGCCAAGCGGCACGCCCGCAAGGTACTGGGCAAAATATAACTGAAACGATAACTGAGGAATCCCCCGATGAGAAATCGCAGACTGTTACGCCTGAAAGTGTGCCGACGACGAGCGCGCCGCGCCAGTGGCAGCACGCTACATTCGGATTAGTCGAAGAGGTAGAAGGCAAGCGTGCCGCGCCGGGCAAGGTCTGGGTACGCGACTCTTCTGGCGCAGAGCATGAGATACAGGCTTCAAATGGCAACGGGCGCGGAAATAACTTAGCCGTGCCCGTGCGCCAGCGCAGAGGTCTAACCTTTGAGCCAAAACCCCCTCCAACTTCTGTTGCTCCCAATGGAAAGGAGGCTCTTGATGAAGTAAGCGAAGCGCGTGACGCGCAAGCCGCCTCGGAAAAAGAAGCGAGTGGAGGGGCGGCCCAAGCATCTGCCCCTTCACAACTCAACGTTGGCGAGATTTCTGATGACGAACTCGACGCAATCTATCGTGATTGGGTTGCGATGCGTGACCCGAGCGTAGGCGCATCCCCAAGCCCTGCGACGCTTCAGAAGTACGCAGGATGGGCGCGTCGTATCCTTGCTGGCGAGAAAGGCGTGAGCCCGTCGCCTCCCGAAGACTTTGCGCGGTTCGTGCGCGTGCGCCGTGAAGGTAAGCGGCAGGGCATGGACTTGCGCGCCGTGTTCACTGCGTTCAAAAACGGACAAGATTTTCCAGTTCAGGGGCAGAAAGAGGCACAGGAGGCAGATGCCGCACCGCCCGCCGCGCGAGCAAATGCGGTTGCCCCGAAATCTTCAGACGGAGGCTGGAAACAATTCTCTCCCGAATCCGGCTCTCTGAATATCCCGCGCGCTTCGATGCCTCAAATCAAATCGGAGCATCGCGGCGCAATGGTGCAATTTCTGAAGGGCAGAGGTATCAACCACGAGCAGGTGAAAGTTGCGCCGAACGCTCTCAAGCCCACGCAGGCAGAGTACAGCCCTGAAAAGGTAGAGAAGGCCAAAGGCTTTGAAGGGCCGAACCGCTCTATCCTCATCTCCAACGACGGACACGTTCTCGACGGGCATCACCAGTGGCTCGCGGCTTTAGAGAATGCCCCTAATGAGCCCTATCCTGCTATTCGATTCGACGCTCCGATTCAATCGCTCATACTCGAAGCCGCGCGCTTCCCGTCCAGTGGAGTAGATGAGGCGAGTGGGACAAATTCATCTGGAAATGTCCAAGTCTCAAGCCCTGCCAGTCGGACATCTGAAGAGGAAATGTCCGACCCTGAGCGGCAGGCAAAGATTGACCGAGCGGCGAACCGAAAGCCTCGCCGTCGCCCCGCTCCTGACCCTGAAAAGCACAGCCTCGCTGAGTTCGCATTGCTCTCTGGTGGCCTCCGTCCGTCAGCAGATAACGCGGGCGAGTTGCGCCGTCTCTCTCCAAAAGAACTCGGCGGTCGCTGGATAGGACTCTATAACTCGAAATCCGGCCTGACTGTCGAGAGGATGATGGAGCGCGCAGCCGAAGCAGGCTATCTGCCGGACTACAAGACGGAAGAGGCGTTCGATAGCTCCGCCATAAGCCCGAGTGAGTTCATCCAGATGATTGAGGACGACGCTCGCGGGATAAAGAAAACTTATTCAACGGCCAGCGACGTTGCACAATCAGAACTCGAAGAACTCTCGCCCGCCGACCGGGCAGAACTTGACGCGGAAATGTCTTTCCTGCGCGACCGCAGGGTGATAGAATTACTGAAAGAGGTTGAGAATGGACACGAAGACGAAGGACTCCGATACGAACTCTACATCCTTGCCGCCAACTACGGAATTCCTGATGAAGCGGCTGACAGCCACCTCTCGTATGCACGAGAAGTCGGGGCTGAGCAGGGGCTACGTGAGGAACGCCCTGAATCGGATTCAGAAGAAGACCTCTCCTTCGACTTCGCGGACGAACAACCCACCAGCCGAAAGCTAGAAGACTATTACCAGCCTACGCAGGCAGGCTTAGGATTCGCAGAAAGTGAAAGCGGACTCTTCGCGGAAGGCGGCGCGCGTGCGGTCGAGCAGTTCGAGGCCCCAACGGATGCCACGAAAGAGCAGAAAGAGTATGCCGCGCGAGACTACGCTGACCGTCTCATTCGCTCGCGCATCGGTGACGACGCGACGACCACGCTCTACAACTTAGCCGAAGAAGACTCGCCCGTTCGAAAGCTTGTACTTCCTTTAATCGAAAACCTACAGCGCGTCGAAGGCCATAAGAACTATCGCCCTGTTGATGTCGCACTCTTGCGTGACACCATTCCTGCGCTTGAAAAGCTCGCATCCCTTCGACGCTCGGACACGCCCGTCTCGGACTATCTCAGTCAGGAGAATCTATTCTCTACAGAGCGCGAGCTGACGCCTGAGCAGGAAATTATTCTTGCTGATGTTGATAGAACTGGACGGTTACCGGAAGGACTGATTAAAGAGGCTGATGTTACAGCAGGGGCGGGGGACTTGTTTGCCGCGCCGCTCAAGATGGCGCTGGCTGAAAACGCCCCAACGTTTTTCTCTCAGTTGGAGAGAACTATCACAACGAAGATGCCGAACCGCGCATCTGTAACTCAAGTTCGTCAAATCATCTCAAATCCTCAGAATGTCAAGCCCGATGAATTGAAATGGTCAGGGCTGGAAGATTTCCTACAAGATAAAGAACTGGTCACGAAGCAGGAAGTTTTAGGTTATCTTCGTGCTAACCACACTGAGATTGTGGATGTCGGATTGGGGTCGGGTTTTGGCGAGAAGATTAGCGCACAGGAAAAAGCGCAGTTATCAGCAAAAGTTGAAGAAGCGCAAAAAGCAGTTAAGCAGGCATCTCAGGTTGCATTGGAGAGACACGGATTAAAAATTGGAGACCGCGTTGCGACAGTTGGCAACGCGCCGTCCATCGGTGGTTATAGGTACTCAACGGGCAAGGTCTATGAGGTAGCAGAGAGAGCAGACGGCAGACCGTACTGGAAATTGGTTCGTGAGTTCGGTGGAACAAGGTCAGGCCGCTCGAATAAGTTCATACGGGAATTGGAAGAGCAAGCCCCTGAAAAATGGGTTGCAGAGCTTCCCTCTGTAGAGCCTTCGTATGAACAAACTAAAGTGCTGGAAGAGGCGAAAGAGCAGTTAAGAGAATTGCGGTCATCAGGCCGCGCGATGCCTGTTCAATTCGGCCCCGGCAAGTATCCTGGACTATCTCTCCCTGGCGGCAAGAAATACCGCGAACTATTTGTTACATTGCCGAACGCGAAAGGAGCGATTTGGAGGGACGGGCATCTTGATTATCAGCACATTAAGAACCCTGTTGCTAGGATTAGATTTGATGAGCGTGTTGACACGGAAGGCAAAAAGACCCTGTTCGTTCAGGAAGTGCAGCCGCCTCAGAAGTCGCAACAAGCAAAGATGCCTGAGTGGGCGATTAAACGCTGGCGCGAATTGGCGATGAGGCGCGTTATCAGGTTTGCGGCTGAAAACAAGCTTGACCGCGTAGCGTGGACAACCGGGGAACAGCAGGCGCAGAGATACGACCTATCAAAGCACATTGATTCGATTGACTGGCAGAAGAACTCAAACGGCCACTTCAATCTAACGCCTATAAAAGAAGGGCGTGGCGTCCCCAACGCGCATCGCACTAATGTCCCACCTGATAAGTTGGAAGAATACGTAGGTAAAGATATTGCGCGGAAGATATTAGACGGCGAAGGCCAGACATGGGAAGGAAGCGACATTGCACAGGGGAAGCTATCCGGGCTGAGTCTCAAGGTTGGCGGAGAAGGTTTAGCGCGTATCTATGACAGCGACTTGGTTAATGTAGTAAATAAGATTGCTGGTAAGTTCAGTGCAAAAGTCAGTACTGCGGAAATCGTCACCGAAGAAAATACAAATACCGCCGTTCACTCCATAGACATAACCCCTTCAATGAAGAAGTCAGTCATTGAAGAAGGCCAACCGCTATTCATGGCGCGTCGCGCGTCTGAACTGCGCTCCGTAGAAAACGCCGCAGACTTAGTCTCCCGTACCACGTCGCGCAGAGACGGAAATCAGGTCGTCACGAACGCGGAAGGCGCGGAACTCATTCGCCGAACCCTCGGCCCCGACGATTCTGCCTCCTTCGGTGCTGTATTCTTAAAATCGAACGAGGTGGATTACGCGCTCGAAGACCTCCTGCCGGGAATTAAACAGATGCGGGAGGCCGGATACTCGGAAGAAGAGATTAGACCGCTCAGACAGCTTGCCGCTAACCTCAAGCGCGCTCGTGAAGAGAACGGAACGGTCGTAATCACCGTCAAAGGCCATCGCAAAGAGGGCGTCCCGCACGAGTATCTTCACGAGGGCCAGTACATCGGCTCAAGCGGTAAAAACCCGGACGAGCAACTGGCAGCAGAAGACCTCAAGGAACTGGACGAATCCGAGGACTCAAGAGCGTGGGCAGAGTTCTATAAAGACACGCCCGAGTATCAGAATATCAGCCCCGGTGTGCGCGTCGCGGAGGTCGCGGCTACTTACGCCGCAGGCGGCTATGTTAAGCTTGGCCGTACACGCGAGCAGGCCAGAGAGTTCCTGAAGAAGTATTTCAGGGCTTTCATTAAAAAGAATGGTGTCCAGTCGGTCGAAGCCTTCAGGAGACAAAGAGAAGATGTCAGACAAATCATCAAAGAGGCGAGGGCTGAAGTTTCTCAAGAAATCGGAGGCTCAGAAGAGAGAAGCGCAGAAAGCCGCAGAAGACCCCCTGACGAACGCTTACGCGACGTTCCTTCAGAACAAAGACAAACCGGAAGAGGCACTGGACGAGGCTCTGGACAAGATGCTGGAAGAGCAGGAGAAGTAAGGCAGAGGTCATTGCCTGAGACCCTGCGCTCTCAGGGGCTTCGCGCGCTTGATGCGCTCTATCCTGTCCACCACGATAAGGCAGCCGTCGCGGAGGCGCGCGCCCTGCTTGAAAAGCACGGCCTTGAAGGCTCGATTACTCTCCTAAAAACCGTGGAGCGCCCCGGCTCTGAGCATGTAATACTCTTCAAAACCATATCTCATTCCCTGGAAGATGCGGCGGTGCGTCTTGCTGAAACCCGCCCCGACGACGCCGAACGTCTGATGCGCGAGCAGCACGAGTTGACGCAGGACGTGTCGGAGCGCTTCACCAGCGCGGGAGAGTTCATCCGCGCGGCACAGCTTCTCGCGGATTCCGTGGAAGGTCTTGGTGTCGCTGCCGAGAGACTGGCTAAAAAGCGCGGCAAGCCGCTCTCGGATAAAGAGCGTCGGAAGATTAAAGAGAAGGGCGAGCGACAGGAGACCGCAAACTCTACGGAAGAGATTGCTGCCTCGGAAGTCGCGCGCTTGAAACGACTCTCCACAAACCTACAGGCTCGAATCCGCAGTCGTGAGCAGAAGCTGAAAGAGTTAGACGGGCAGATGCCTGCGCGCAAAAAACGTGGGGGCTCGCCCTTCGACCGCGTTCGCAAAGCAGCGCGCAGTATCGTCGCCCCGGACGTTGCGGCTCTGAAGGCTCAGATAAGGGAAAGTCTTGGTCTTAGCGGCCCTCTGAAAATGGCCCTCCCTGAATCGGAGGCGCGGCCTGCTGACTTATCCCCTGACCAAATCGCAGACCTCGCGCGCTACGGCTCCTTCATCCTGCTGGACGCAGAGCCCGGCACCCTCTCAGTCTCCGCTTGGAAAGAGCAGATGAAACGGGAGTTCGGCTCCGGCATTGAATCGTCCCTTGATGCAATCCACGCTCAGGCCGTGAGGCTCAAGCGCAACGCCTTGTCGCAGGCGAGATTCGAAAGGCTCGTAGAGCGACTCTCACGAGAGAACCCGGAGCTTGACCGCCTCGCCTTAGAAGATTTAGCCAACGATGAGCTGCAAAGTATTCGCCTGCGCCGCATCGCCGCGCTTGAGCATAACAAGCACGCCGCGAAGACCGAGAGAATAAGAGAAAGAGAGCAGAGGAAAGAGCGGAAGAGAATCCGAGAGCTTGAGAAGCGCGTTGATGGGCTAAAGCAGAAAATCAGGGAGAAGAATGTCGCTCTGAAGCAGAAGCCGGACAAGGCCGTGAGCGCCGAAGTCGCCGCCCTGCAAGATGAGATTAAGACCCTAACGAAAGAACTGAACAAACTGCGCCGTGAGGCGAACCGCAAGCCCTCCGCTTTGGTTAACGCCATAGGCTCGCTCGCTCAGAACGAAACGGAGGCCCGCTCTGCCGTTATGCTCTCTCAGGCTGGCATGACGCCCGGTAAATTCATGCGCGAGATGATGGGGCAGGGCATGTCTAAGGGGGATGCGCGTTCTGCCTTCCGTGACGGTGGTCGCGTGCTAAAGGCATCTCGTAGAGTCGTGCAGTCTGAGAAGGACATGAGAGGCGCTCTGCTGCGGGAAAAACTGGCACAGACGGAAGAGGAAAAAGCCAGAGCCCTTGAGCGTTACATGAAGACTCGTTCAGATAACCTGAGAGCGCGGCAGGATGTTGCTAGAGAACTGGATTTGCTATCTCGCGGCACGGTCGGAAAGGCCGTCATGTATGCCGGAGAAGCAATCAACATCCCCAAGTCCGTGATGATTACTTCGATGGCTTCGGCAGACGTGTCCGGCACGGGCCGTCAGGGGCTTCCCCTGGCAATCATGCACCCGTCAAGCGCACCCGCTCTGGTGCTGGAAGCCTTTAAGGGGTACTTCGATAAACCAGCCGCCGACAATATTGATTATGTCGAGAATCATCCAGACTTTAACCTGTCCGTCTTAGCCGGGGCTGACTATTCCACTGCCGGAGGCCGTGGGCAGGGGGAAGAGTTCTTCCGGGGCGGCAGATACATAGAGAAACTGGGTGAGATTCCAGTCGCCAAAAACATCCCCATCGTCAAACACCTGCTGAAGCTGCCGGGCGAAGTGACGCGCCGCTCAGACCAGTCGTTCGGCTCAAGCCTTGACCGCCTGCGTCTTGAGGTCTTCTCCGCATGGGCAGATATTTTGAGGACGGGCGGGCTGACGTGGAAAGACAACCCAGAGGCTTTCAGGACGCTGGCGCGTGCCATCAACATCTTTGGTGGTCGCGGGGATATTGGCCCTCACAACGCGCGGGCGACGAAAGCGCTGCAAGCGGTTCTGAATGTTCTGTCCTTCGCTCCGCACTACCGGATGAGCCGCCTTCAGATGTCCACCCTGCTCTTGAATCCAAGCTTCCACGACGCGCCTTCGGCGGCAAAGAGAATCGTTTTTAAGAACTATCTCAAGTGGAGACTGGCCACGGGGCTGCTGCTCGGTTTGGGCGCACTCTTTGGCTTGGTTGACCTGGACGACCCGGACGAAAGCCAGTGGGGGAAGATAAAAGTCGGCGACCAGAAGATTGACATAACGAGCGGCGTAGGGTTGCAGGATAGATTCTTGGCAAGGCTGGCGATAGAGGCGTTCTATCGCGGCGTGCCGGGCAAGGTCACGGGGCTAATGTCGGCCAAAGAGCTAGGCAATATCACCCTGCGCTGGGGTAGAAGCGGCCTCAGCCCTGAAAAGAGCTTGGCTGTGGACTGGTTCACCGGAGAGGACTACTCGGGAGAGAAATTCCACTGGGGAGGCTGGGACGGCGCGCTCGCCTCAAGGATGCTCCCGCTCGGGCCAACACAATCCATTGCGACTTATCGGAAGGAAGGCGCTGTCTATGGGCTTGGGAATTTCGCCGCAGAGTTCTTCGGCTTCGGCTCAAGTATCTACCGAGAGAAAGAGGATAGACCCCAAACGACCGCTGAAAAACTGGCAGCGAGATTCGCCTATCAAAACTCTTTCGGAGGCTCTGACCTATCAAGGGAGATGCGCGAGAAGCTGAGTGATTTGAAGGCGCGCTCGCGAAAGGGCGAGGATGTGAGCGGGGAAGTGGAAAAGCTGGTAGCCGAAGGCGTCATCACCGAGCAGCGCGCAGGCCGCATACTGAAGGCCAGTGAGCAGACCAGGTTTCAGGAGCTAATCGGGGATATTAAGTCCGAAAAAGATATTGAGCACGTCTTGCGCTACGCTACACCCGAAGAGCAGAAATCCGTGGAAGGAATCCTGCGTCAGAAGAGGCTTAGAGCCGCCGAGCGCGAGGCCGAAGAGCGCGAGAGGCTGGAGAATCCGGCGAAGGCGGGGAGGAACCGAAGGCGCTCCGAGAAAGCATCGCGCACGCGCCAGCGTCGCTTGGAGCAGCGCTACGGAGCGAACGTTTCACCATAGGAGGAAGATATGAGAGGCGCACAGTTGTTATTACTTGTTCTCGCCATAGTGTTTTTCATGCTGGCCGGGAACGGCATCACAGGCCGGGGCAGGTTTCAGTTCCAGTGGCTCGCTTTCGCGTGCCTCGTGGGCTGGTATTTAGTGGGGAAGGTCTGAGTTGAAGCAACCGACGCTCTTACAAAGACTCTGGGCCGAAGCCTACATAGGTAAAGCCAACGGCGACGGCGTTGAGGCCGCGCGCATCGCCGGCTACAAAGGCAGCCCGCACGTCCTCGCCCAAATCGCTTACGAGAACCTCAAGAAGCCGCACATAAAGGCTCTGATAAGCGTGCGGGTCGAAGAGGCTGCGATGTCAGCCAACGAAGTCCTGAAAGAACTGACCAAAGTGGCCAAGGCCGATTGGCAGGAGTTCTTGCAGGTCAGGAGAAATAAAAAAGGTGAAGTCGTGGACGCGACCATCGTACTTCGGGACAAGATTCGCGCGCTTGAGTTGATGGGCAAGTATCACGGGCTCTTCCAGGAGAACCGCGAGAACGACGCAGACCGCGAGCGCAAGCGCCAGCAGTACGAGCGGGCCGTCGCGGAGTTCATCAAATCGAAGGAAGGGAAAGGCGAGGCGTGCAGCCGGGAGCAGGCAATAAGCACTCTGGCGCGCATTGAGCCTGAGATAAAAGAGTACCTTAACTGATGGTAGCTGCCGAAGAAGACATCGAAGTCGCTCTCCACGCCATGAGGCAGGCGTCGGGGCAGCAGTCTATACACGGCGATGCGCTGATGCTCGCGCTAGAAGCCGCCCGTGACGCTCGCCTTCTGATTGAAGAGGCTCAGAAGTCTCTCATTGCCGCCCGCGACCGAGCGAAAACCGAGCTTGAGAGAAACGCAAAGCAGTACCAGATTGATTTGGTTAAATGGCAGTTGACCCGCGCGGCAGACCTCGCGGAGATGCGCCTTAAGCATCTGGCCGCCATTAGAACCCAAGAGGACGTTGACGCCGAACTCGCGCGCTGCGCCGATGGCATAGAAGGGACAATCCACTGGTTCAACTACTACGCATGGGGCTATGACCCGCGCGAGGACGCGCCGCTCAAGGTGATGCCGTTCGCGGTCTGCGCTGACAGCCTCGACATGGCGTTCGGATTTCAGGAGAGATACCTTCGCTGGCTTGAGGCCCTGACCTTCGAAGAGCGCACGTCGGGGCTCGTGGAGAAGGCGCGCGACATGGGCGCAACCGTCGGCGCGATAGACTGGGTGGTGAAGCAGTGGCGCTTCCGCTCAGGCTTCTCAGCCATGCTGCAATCGGCCAACGAAGACCTCGTTGATTCGAAGAAAGACCCAGATACCCTCTTCGAGAAAGTGCGTTTCCAGATTCGCCTGCTGCCCTTATGGATGCTTCCCGGCGGGTTCAGTCTTGACCGCGACATGCCCTACATGAACATCGCCAACCCCGATAACGGGGCGGTCATTTCGGGCGCGGCCCCTACGGCGAACACGGGCCGCCAGCGCAGGCGCTCCTTCGTCCTGTGCGACGAGTTCGCGGCGTGGCCTTTCGGAGGCTACCCGCAGCACACGGCGCTCTCACAGACTACCAAGACTATGCTCCTGCTCTCTTCCGTGCAGGGGAAATTCAATAAGTACGCCGAAGTCAGGTTCTCCAACCACACGCAGGTCTTCGAGATGGACTGGCGGGAGCACCCGTGGAAAGACCAGCGTTGGTACGACGCCTTGCCCTTCGGCTACCTAGGCTCTCCCATGTCGGCGGAATCCATTGCTCAAGAGGTAGACCGTAATTACGAAGCATCGCAGCCCGGTAAGGTCTTCAAGCAGTGGAGGGAAGAGTACGTCCTGATTACGTGGAAAGAACTCGTCGCCTACTACTCGCAGTTCAGGCTGGGCCATAAATTCGTTGACCCCGAGACCGGAGCTTACCGCGTGCCCGATGACTGGTCTTGGGGGCGCATGATGGACTACGGCCAGACGGAAGGCCACCCGTGGATTGTCTCTCACATGGCAACGCCCAGAGAGAACTATCCCCTGTCGGACTCGCGCTTCATCTTCTCCATGCACCGGGTTCACCCGACTGGCGCGAGCCCGCAGGAGGGCCGCAGCCAGTACAGGGAGATAGAAGAGCGGCTGGGCCTGCTCCGCTCGGACGGGGAATATCTCACCGAGCCCGAGTTGTCGGAGATGTCGCACGAGCAAGTGGGTGAGGGCGGTCTGGCCGAAACGCTCATGACGGAGTTCGGTGATTTCTGGGAGGCGTGGGACACGGACTACACCGTGGGACTCACGCAAATCCAGCAATGGCTCACGCTGATTGACACGACCGTCCAGAACCCAATCCGCCCCGAACTCATGGGCCGCGCCCGCCTCTACTGCGTCGCGATGGACGACGAGTACGAGTTCGTCTTCGATAAAAAGCACCAGCGCTACTTCGTCACGCCGTCGAAGACCGATAAGGGTTTCAAGCTGTTCAGGCGCGAGATGCCAGCCTATCACTATCCCCCTGAAGAGATGGGCAAGCCAGTCCAGAAGATGCGCCCGCAGAAAATACTGGATGACTGCATTGATACCGTCAGGGGCTTCGCTACCAAGTGGGGGCCGACCGTCATCAGGATGAGTAAAGAGGAACGCCGGATTAAGAAGATGCAGCAGCAGGCGGGGCTTCATCCGGCAGAGGTTCTGTCCCGCGTCGGCCAGCCCGACTTCGTAGAGAACTACACGGCCATGCAGCACGCCATGAACCAGATAAAGATTCAGGAAGAGAGGGAAGAGGAAGAGGCGCGCAGGCGTATGAGTAAGGCTTTCGGAATGCCCGTCACGCACAGGCGCTATAAAAACAGGCGAGGATAACGGCTATGTTCGATTACGTTTCCAGAGAAAAATACCACGCTGAAGTAGCAGCGAGGATGCGCGCAGAGGCCGAAGCCGCGAACTGGCGCGAGCAGGTGCGCCAACTGACGGAGCAGAATAAGCAGGAGCGCGAGCGCTTCGACGCCCAACTGAAAGACCTCCTTGACCGTGGCGTGCCTCCGAAGCCCTACACCGGGCCGCTCGTCACGGGGCAGGGCATAGCCACGCAGCTTTCCTCGAAAGAATTGGAGGCGCTCCCCGCAGTCGGCAGGTACGGCATGAGGCAGCGCGCCGCCCTTGTGCGTGAGGCGCGGGCCCGCGAAGAGCGAGAAGAGGCAGAGGCTAAGGTGGAGCGACAGAAAGAGGCACTCGCTCCCGACGAGGCCGCTGACTTAGAAGAATCCCTTGTAAGAGCAGGTACATAACGATGCAGACAACCGCACAGGTGGAGCCGGTTATCGCCGCCCCGGCCGACACGGATGAAGTCCAGCCGCTCGAAACCGAGAAGGTCAGGGCGAAGCGCTTCCGTGCGCGCCTCAAAGGGCAGCAGAAAGACCGCGAAGAGGAGCTTCACAACTTCCTTCTCGGCCGCAGGGACTACTTCCGCGCCCTCGACCCCGACGCGCGTAACAAGCACCTTCGAGACGTGGACATGATGTGCCGCTACGTCAACGGCGACCAGTACTCGGACTACGACGAGAACGGCGTGCTGGTTGACCAGCGCAGGGACGGCGACTTTGCTTATACGATTCCCGTTATCATCGGTCACTTCGAGCAGGCTTTCATGCAGAAGATGAGGACGGTAATAGAGTACGAAATGTCTTCCAAGAATAAGACGGACGCCGACTCTCAGGGGCTGGCGAAGATGTGCGAGGCACTGGCCGTGGAAGAGAAAGAGCGGCTCATGACGGAGGACTTGAGAATCGAGGAGGTCCACAACTCGCTCTGTGCAGGAGAGTCCTACCGCTGCCTCATCTGGGGCGTGAATCCCGATAACCCGAAGACCGTCAGGCGCATTAAATATAAGACTGTGGAGGTCGAGCAGAAGCGCCGTGAGTGCCAGGCGTGCCAGCAGGACGTTCCCGCCGGCGTGGAGGCGTGCGAGTGCGGCGCGACCTTCATCAAGGAGATTTCACTAGGAACCATCCCCACGCAGGTAGAAGACGGGACAGTTGAAATCCCGCTTTCCGAGAACATCCTTCACATCCCGCACATGATGAGCGTGCAGAGGTCTCTGACGGCCCAGAGGTTCAGGCACTCCACCTTCATCATCGAAAGAGACTATCTGCCGCGCCACGTCGCCCAGTGGCAGTACCAGACCCACATCATCGAGGGCAACGCGGGGCTCTCGGAAGAGAACCGCATGCGCCGGGAGCAGGAGCGCTCAAGCATGCAGACGGACGCGATAGTGGGTTCAGCTCGTGAGCAAACCTCTTACACGGCTAACGACGTAGTGGAGCGCGAGCACATCTACATGGATGTCTCGGAGTACGGCTGGTTCTACGTCTCAAAGAAAGCGACCCTGCCCGACGGTAAAGAAATCGAAGAGGGCAAGCTTCTGGGCGAGGTCTTCCCCGACGGCCTGTACATGCTCGTCATCGGCAACACCATCATCAAGGTCAAGGGGATGAATAAGAATAGAAGGTGGTCTGCCGTCTTCTACGGGAAAAGACCCGGCACGAGTAAAGGCGCTGGCTTGCAGGCGCTCATTCCATTACAGGACGTGGTGAACGACTCCTTTAACCTCGACTACTCCATAGGGATGAAGCAGGGCCACCCTCTCACGGTCATCGCGAGGCAGTTTATAAGAGAACTACCAGAGGCGGGCAATATCCTATTTGCTGACAAGCTCCCATCATCGGGGATTGACGGCGTGGTCAAGCAGTTTCCCGGTCAGGCCGCTTCTGGCGTCATCGCTGCGACGGCAGACCGCGTTGAGTCGGTCATGCAGTACATCGCAGGCACCTACAGCATGCAGGGGAACTTCGGCGCGGCAGACCAGAAGGTCATGGGTACGGCCACTGGCGTAGCCTCCGCGCGAGAGAACGCCGACGGGCGCATGATAGGCCCCAACAAGTTCGAGATAGCCGCAGACAAGGAGTTGATGCTTCAAATCTTGGAGAACATCAGGGACTTCTCCGTGGACGAGCAGAAGAGAGAATTAGAGAAGCGCTTCGGCCCTGACATCGCAAAGAAGTTCTTCAACTGCAATTTCCGGCAGGTACTAAACATCTCTGTCTCTAAGAATACCGACATGCCGCGCTCGTCCGCGCTTGATAGCGCGAAGGCGATGGCACTGGCGCAGCTCTCTGCCGGACTCGCAAGAGTACCGTGGGGCGCAGAGTTGCTGGCCACGGTCGCGGACACGATGGGTATCTCCGTCAACATCGGGCAGGGCAGGAATGACCGCAGGGAGGCCGAGTACCGCCTGAACAAGCTCGCCGCGATAGAAGACTACATCAGGGCGAAAAAGGAGGAACTTCTCGCGAACGACCAACAGGCCGCAGAGTTCATGTACACGAAGCTTGAGACCTACTGCGGGCTGCTGGGGATGGACTCGGCTGCCGACGAAAAAGAGGTGGCGGCCTTCATGTTCATGCAAGACCACGAAGCCTTCAAGGACGTTTACAAGGACTGGATATTCGGCGAAGAGGCGAAGACCGCCACGAACGCACGTAAGCTCTGCGTCGCCCAGATGTGGCTTGAGCATGAGAAGGCACTGAAGGGCTCGCAAATCTACGAAGCGCAATTCATGAAGGAGTTGCAGGACGAGATTGCGCCCCCGCCGGAAGAGCCCAGCGCGGACGAGGCAAT
Source organism: Pyrinomonadaceae bacterium (assembly GCA_035276685.1). Lineage (GTDB taxonomy): Bacteria > Acidobacteriota > Blastocatellia > Pyrinomonadales > Pyrinomonadaceae > JACVRN01. The sequence goes on from DATELK010000092.1 coordinate 38,876, forward strand.
GCTCGCTGCTGCCGCAGCGCAGGAAGAGCAGGAGCGAATGCGCGAGCAGGCGCTGGAAGATGAAGACCTGCGGCACGAGAGAGAACAGGAGGCTAAAGACGCAGACCTTGAGCGCGAGAAGGCGAAGATGACGCACAAGGCGCAGACACAGTTGATAGTGAAGCAGGCTGAGGCGGAAGCACAGCAGAACGGAGCGCGGCAATGAAGATAATCTGGCTGCGCTGGCGCGACTCTCAATACCAGTTCAGTCAACAATCTCTGGAAGAGGCGATAGAGAGCAAGGTGGCCATCCTTGAGACGGTAGGGCATCTGGTGTCTGAGGACTCTGACAGGGTTGTGGTCGCGGGCGATTGGTTGGCCTCTGAGAAGGACGTGCGATGCGTGACCGCAATCCCCGTGGAGAACATCGTGGAGAGAAGGGTGCTTAGTGAATAAGCATTTCAATAAGGTGGCGGAGCAGGTGGCCGACAAGATTGGCTCGCCTGTGTCCATCGTGCTTCATACGCTCTTCTTCATAGCCGTTTACTTTGCCCCGTTCGTTTACGGCTTTTCGTGGGGCGAGGTCTTCGACTTCCTGACCAACGTGGTTTCCATCGAAGCAATCTATCTGGCGCTCTTTACTCAGTTGGTCGTCACTAACGATAAGAAGAAATCTGATTGATGGACGTTAGCAAATTCATCAAAGCGCAGTTCAAGGCAGGGCTGGAATTTATCACGGCTGCGGTGGACGTTTGCGTGGAGATGGGTAACAGGGATTTAGCTATATTCTTCCACAGGCATCTTTCAGAAAAATGCCGATTGATTGAGCGCAAATTTGATATTAAAGGCGGCGCGGGGAGCGTATAATAAGAGGCATGAAATTCAGGTTTATTGGCGGAGCATTAGACGGCGAAGAGCAAGAGGCCGTAGGTTCAGTCTTTCAAGAAATCCATGCCCCTTTCTGCGTTGATAAGAAGGTGCTTCCCGTCAACCAAGCTTTAGATGAAGCGATTAAGAGATTGAACGGGGAAGCGCCGCGAATGCCGCTGTACAGCCTTGAGCATTATCGGCTCCGCTACAATGACGGCAACCTTGCAATCTACGATGTGGTGCATACGGAGATAGAGGGATGAGCGACGCCTATCAATATTTCAACTTCGGCTTCAAGCAATCCTGCGTCTTCCTCGGCCATGCTTGGGAAGTAACAGAGCGTGGCCATAAATGCACGCGCTGCGGCGTTGAGGGGTTTATGATGGGCGGTATGAAGTTTGGCACTGACCCGTCCATTCCGAGAGGCGAGATGCATTTCCGGCAGGACGGGCGAACCGTCGCCAAGATAGTGGACGTTGATATGGAGCAGTCTATTAGCACTGGCCTTATAACTTATCATTGCCCGCAATGTGGCAGAGAGAGTCATAAAAGCCAATCGGTTTCAGAGTTCGTTGGTATCGGTGTAATCCTCGCAAGGTGCGCCGCCTGTGAGCCTAGCTTTCAATCCTACGCTCGCTCGCCAATAGTATTAACCGAGACTCCTACATGCGCCAATCCAGAACAGGTTTTTCAGGTAGAGGTCAGTAGTACGTGGACGTGCGACCGCCACGCCCCAGGCTCAGAAGTCCGAGACATTCCAGTAGGGGAGAAGTGTCCTGTGTGTTTAAGGTCGCAAGGATGAGAGCGATATGGACTACACGGTAAACAGCGACACAGCCTTTGAGGGCATCAAGCGCGATAGCTACCCGACCATCAGCGCCACGATTACGCACGCGGGGCCGCTGTTCCTTGAAGCCCTTCGTCGCGTTTTCGAGACGGGCCAGTGGGAGCGCCTTCCTGACAGCGAAATGCAGATAGGTGCGCTGACCGTGCCGAAGTCGCCCTTTGTCATGTATCGCAGCGACAACCCGCCGCCCGATGATTGGTACGAAGAGATTGAAGAGAGGGGCGAGAAGTGAGACCGCGAGCAGGACACGCATGGACATGCCTTTTCGTCGGCGACAAGCGCATCCATCTAATCGCTAACGATAAAGGCGAGTGGGTGCCGTCTGGCGTGGCTAAAGATTGGAAGCGATGCCCGCGATGCCGTGCGCCGTTTGAACACGACCCGTTTGGTTCGGGCTTGTGCGTCAACTGTTATTTTTATAAGACAGGTCTGCCTGTGTCTGAATTTTGGCGACTTCATAGAGAGGGATACTGGCTTGCTCCTTACAATATCGGGGCGCGAATTACGGCTACCGCAACGCCTAAATTGAGGGAGAAACAGTGAACTGCGGTAACTGCCAGAAGCCTCCACCTAACCCCATACTGTACGAAGACAGCCGTATGGTTGTGGCGAACTTCTCGCCGCCCCAATTCTGTGAAAGGTGTGGCACGTTTCTCTGCGCGGAGTGCGCGGACGTTCCGCAACGCTGGCGCTACTGCTGTGATAGAAAGCGCGTTCGCCAGTCCATCGTAGAGCGCAGGGACGAGACAGCCATCGCAAGAGAGATAATCAAGGGGGAAAGCTATAGCACGCAGCAGTTGGTAGATATGGGCGTGCTGTCGCCTGATTTCCTTGAGCCTTCGGGCGTCGGCCCTGCAACTTTAACTGTAACCAGCATTGACCACGAGAAGGGCGTGATTACTTTTGATTCAGGAGAAGGTTGAGATGCTTGAATACGAGAACTGTCCATCATGCGGCGCGCCCGTCAAGTTCAGCCTTATGTGCTGCGAGTACTGCGCGCGAGAGTTTAAGGAAATGCCGACAGGTGGGAACATGATTGCCGTCGACGCGAAACCGGACGAGAGACTGAGTGATTTATTCTCGTTAATGCAAACCATCGCGGGCGGCCATCCAGTCATAGTCGGACGACCAGGCTTTTTGAAATCTTTCGCGCTAGGCTCTATGGGTGCTGTGTCGCCCCTACTGCCTCGCGTATAATTTCCCCTTTACACACCGGGAAAACTAACATAGTATTCCCCTGAAACGGGCCGCACGTGCCCACAGTTCTTTCCAGTGTCAGCAGTTGCTTTGGTGGGTTACGATCTGCCATGCTTAAAGCGAGCGACTTGAGGCGCGATTTTAAATCCGCCCAACGCTGACACTGACAACTTATAGGCCGTTTACTCTTTAGAGAGAAATCGCCACCAATAGCGCGAGTCGCTTCGGATTAGTCCAGAAGTCACCACGAGATTGGTGGCTTTTTCTTTTTGGGCTAACCGAATGTCAGAACAAGTCATTGACCAGCCGATTGAACCGCCTGCTCCCGCAGCAGACCCGTTCAGCTTTCTTGACGACTACGTACCCGACTCCACCGATATCGCACAGACTCCGTTACCTGACGACGCTGCTGTCGAAGCCAGCGCGGACAAACAAGAGCAGCCGATAGAAGGTGAGAGCCCCGCCGCAGGAGAAGAGAAGAGGGAAGGCGAAGCGCAGGCTAAGCCCGGCGAAGCCGCCCCTGAGCAGAGCGCCGACGATGACCCTGACCTGACGCCCGAAGAGAATGAGGCCGTTCGCTCGCGCCCGAAGGCCGAGCAGCCGGAGCTTGTAAGAAAACTCAAAGCTGCGAAATTTGAGGATCACTTCAAGAACCCGGACAAGAATCAGGAAGAGGTTCGCCAATACCTTGAGAGCCAGTCGCCTTCACAGTACCGAAAGCTGGAAGAAGCCTTCATCGAGCACCGCGTCTCGCGCGACCCCGTGGAGTTCGCCGCCTATCTCTACGAGAAGAACCCGGAAGCCTACGGAAAGCTCGTCGTCGCCGCCTTCAACTCCGACCCCGCCTTCTTTTTAAGCAAAGCAACAGGCAGAGCCAAAAAAGACTTAACGCCCGAGCTTGTGAAGCAGGCGGTAGAAGCTATTGAAGGGGGGAAGACTCTGACGAGCGAAAGCGCGGCTAAGGGCAAGGTCTCTCTGACGGATGAAGAATGGGAATCCCTTACGGATTTTCAGGACGCTGAAACCGTCGAGAAAATTAAGCTCTTGGCTAGCGCGCAGCCTGTCGAGGAAAAGAAGCCAGCCGAGGCCGAGAATCCGCCCAAAGAGAAGGAGCAGCCCAAGCCAGAGGAAAAGACTGACGACGCGCCGAAGGTTGACCCCGAGAAGGTATCTGAAGCCTGGGTCACGGCCGAAGCGCCTATCGTCACCTACCTTGACGGCAAGCTGGACGAAGAGTACGGGCTCACGGTTTCCGAGAAGGAACGGGAACTCGCGCCGGATGTCGCAGACCTCAAGGACATGAAGCGAAGCATCCTGCTCGACGGCCTGCGCGGCGCACTGCCGCCCTTCAGGTCGGGCTTTTCCGACTGGGCTAAGGAGCAGCAGAAGGCCGCACCCGACAGCTTCAAGGCGTACCAGGAGAACCTCGTCAAGATGCTGGAGTTCGCCGAACGGGGCGAGGGCGATAACGCCGCCATCTACGCCCGCAAACTCTTCCCGCTCATCGACCGCTACATGGCGGTGCGCGCCAAGCACCCGGCGGTGGAGAGGCTCACACGCCGCATAGAACAGGCGGCGCAAGGGCAGAGCAAGCCACCCGAAGGCGACACTTTCATACCACCAGGAGCGCCAAGTCTTTCGCAGCAAGGCGCGGGCTCCGACCCGTGGGCGTTTCTCAACAAGTAGCGCCCCTTAACAGGTAACGGAGGATTTATGCCTGCTACAGCTTCGACAACTTCAATCAACAACGTCCTGCCGCAGATTATCAACACGGGGCTCAACCTGGGCGTGGCGCAGTCGCGCTTCTTCCAGGAGATGAACAAGGTCAAGAAAGAGCGTCGTGTCAACCCGGACGGCGTTCAGACGCCCTACACCGTTTCAGAGAACGCGACGGCATTCGCGGTCGCGGAAGGCGGCCCGATTCTATCCGGCTCTGCGCCTGAGTACGTCATGGCCACGGCGCAGCTCCGCCAGCACTGGGCCTCGTTCGTTTACACCGGCGCGCTTGAGCGCATCCAGAACCAGTACCTGACGCAGTTCCGCAGGAACCCCGCGAACAACGGCGTTTCAGAGTCGCGGCTGCTCTCCCGCGCACAGAACTACGCGGTCAAAGACCTCATCGTGTCGACGCTTGAGCAGTATGCTCGGCGGGAGAATTGGTTCGCGCTTCAGGGCACGGACAAGTCAGCAATCGGCCTCGTGACGGGCCTGCCGGGCTCAAACGTCGCGGAGTTCTCGTGGGATACGACAAATCAAGGCAACCGGCTCTTCGCCAAAGACCAGCAGATTCAGTTCTTCAGCCCGGGCGGCGTGCAGCGCGTTGCGGGTCTCCCGTCCACCGCGTCCTCGAAGTTCTCGACCGTGACGGTCGTGGACGACACCCCGGCCTCCGGTGCCACGGGCCCCGTGACCTTCGACCTCCTGCCCACGGTGGGCGGCGGCGCGACGGAATTGCAGGTGGGCGACACGGCTGTCTTCCGCAACTCCTACGGCCTCATGCCGCAGGGCTTCATCCACTACGTTGACGACACGGGCACCTTCAAGGGCATCACCAGAAGCGATAACCCGAAGATGTTCTCTTCGGTCATCACGCGCCTCTCGGGCTCCCCGTCCATCTCCCCGGCCCACATCCGAGAGCAGTTGTCTCAGATGGAGTCGAAGATGGGCTACGGCGTGGAGTTCTCCATGCAGATATGGATGAACAAGACGCAGAAGTACAACTGGGAAAGCCAGATTTACAACTCGCCTTTTACGCGAGACCTCGGCACGGGTAAAACCCGCGTTGACCTTGCGCCGGGCGAGATGTACTGGGACGGTCACAAGTTCATGACCGACCCGGACGTTCCTCCGGGACACGTCAACTTCATCAACTTCAACACGTGGCAGAAGATTGAGCAGACGCCCGTACAGGCGTACCAGTTCGATTCTGGCAGCTACATCATCAACCCGATTAACTCCTACGGTGAGAGGCTCGACCAGCGACAGTCCACCATCTTCTCGGAGTACAACTGGGACTGCATTGACCCGCGCTCGAACGGTCGCATCGAGGGCTTGGCCTACAACCGCATACACATCTAGGGCGCACCGCACGGCGCTTTAGGTAAGGAGGGGCGCGGGTAGTCGCGTATGTCTCGCGCCCCTTACTTAAATCGACAGGGAAGGCACGAATGGGAGATAGCAATCCGCCCGTTCTGGGCAACAAAGAAACCGCGCGAGGGACTGTTGGGTACTCAGAAGCCGACGGTGGCTATATCGCTGAGTTGGATGACAAGCGCGTGCTTGGCGTGTTCTCTACTGCGGACGCGGCACAGGCCGCTCTGAATGAAACCGCAGCAGCTCGTTTTGGGCGAGTAAGCACAGTCTAATGGCATCACTCGAAGAGAAACAGAAGTACTACGAGTACGGTAGAAGCGGCTGGACTTTTAAGCAGCCGCCAATTATTGACCCGGTTCTTCAGAAGGAGTTGACGCGCATCGGCGGCACTGACCGCTTCGGAGACCCGCGCTGGCGCTTCAACTGGGGCGGGGCCTGCATCGTGCAGAGGTTCATAGGAGACCGCCACCCGCACATTATAGGCCCGCTCTCAGCACTAAAGCTCGACGGTGGAAAGTTCAGCCCTGACCGCCCCGTCATCCCTACGCTTCGCAGTCACGCGATACACGGCAAGCAGATGGAACCAGCCTACATGTGCTTCATCGCGGACGACGGGAAAATCACGAAGGTAGGCGACCAGCGCTATGTACCGAAGGGCAAGATTTCGTGGTGGGAATTTAACCACGTCTGGTACGGGAAACTACGCTGGTTCATTGAGGTAAAGCTTGAGCCGGAGGAGCTGGTTCAGGCTGGCATTTATCGCGCGGACGACCCCAACGTCCCGTCTCGGGGAGACTACCTCTGGAAGCTGACAATCCAGACGCCGAGCGGCCACTATTTCGAACCCGACGAGAAATATCTTGAAATGGTGGTCAAGCACACGCTTGAGAACGAAACGGAGTCCCTCTCAGACCTTTACCGCAAGGATAAAGAAAAGCGCGACGCCGATGAGGCCGCGAGCGAAGAGGCAGAACATGCCGGGAAGGTGCGCCTCGTGGAAGCAATCATGGCGAACGCCGCTGGCCAATCTGTCGAAGAGTTCTTTCAACGATAAGGATAATTTATGAGCACACCAGCACTTAACGCCGAAGCCCTGAGTCCCATGAAGGCCGCAGGCATCAACACCATCATTCAGGAAGTCGAGAAGGTAAAGCAGGCGCGCTTCGCCTTTCATGGGTGGATGCCGCACCCGAACTTCGGCAAGGACACCTTCGCCTTCAACATACCTTACCCGGTGCTTGAGAGGCTGGTTCCTATCCCCTTGAGAGTCTTCCCGGCTGCGGTCATCACGAGGCCGAAGAACGCGGGCTTTGCGCTCCTTGGGGTAGGCAATTACGACGTGCCTTCTACGGGCAGCCGCACGAACGTCGTGCAGACGCAGCAGACGCCCGAGCAGAGCATGACAGACCTGCGAACGGCCTACGGCGACCGTGGCATGGTGGAACTCACAAGTCTCGCCGCCGCAGACGACACCGAGTTCGTGCGCTCCCTTCTACTCTTCCACGCCGTCATGCACCCGGCCATCAGTGAGCAGGAACTGGACGCGGGGCGCAGGCCCGCAGACCTCCTGCTCGAAGACTTTCCGAATTGGCTTTCAGGCTATGCGGAGCGCGCCTATCAGTACGCGCTTGCGAATGGCCTCAGCTACGGCGGGCAGCTGTACGAAGTCGCGCCCGCGCATAAAACAGTGGAGAACCTCATCATTGAGATTTCTGCCTCCATCGAGCAGGCGCGCGTCGCCGCGCTCGACCCATCCATCGGCGTACTGCCACGCACGCGCGAGATGCTGAACATGGCGAAGAACCGCGTTGCTGGAGGCAAGAACAGTCCCGACTCACAGGACTTGTGGCTCATGCGGCAGTTTCCGTCTTTCCCAATGGACACGGACGTTGAGCGCGCACAGAACGCGCTTCAGGACGCGGTACGCGAAGGCGCGGAGATGAACGCCGGGAGCAGCGGCCAGATTGCGGCATTGCTTGAGCGGGTGGTCTCAAAGCAGGAGCAAACAGACCAGATTCTGATTGAACTCCTGAGCGATAGAAAGAAGGGTTCCAAGGCTACGTAAACCAATTTTTCAATAAGGAGCGATAAGCGCGATGGAGACAGTCAAAATCAAACTCGGTGAGTCAACGACACTCAAGGCCCAGGACGTTTTGAAGGATAAAAAGAGCCTTGCGGAAAAGCTTAAAGACATGGACTGCCGCTGGCACGTCGCGGGCGGTGCCATCGTGGCTGTCTCAGACCTTGAGGCGGACGACAAGCTGGAAGTCAAGGCCGCGCAGGTCGGTCGTTCTCGAATCTCCTACGGCCCCGTGCTGGCGGAGCAGGAACTTGGGAGCCGTGAGCGGTTCGCCGCCTCCCAGCCGAGCAATCAGGTCGAATTTGATGTCGTAGTCGAAGAGGTGCGCGAGAGCGCGGCAACCGCAGCGACAAGCTTCGACAGTCGCCAGGCCGAAGAGTTGCTGCCTCTGGACGAGCGGCAGGAAGAGCCTTCAGAGAATACGCCCTACGGCATGGATCAGGATAGCAAGCCCGTCGCACCCACCGCTTCAATGACCGCGCCTGACCTGTCGAACGTCGCGCGTGCGAGCGAAGACGCAGAGCCCGAGACGGAGGGCAAGTCTTTGCGGGGCAAACTGCCGGAAGATTTTCCCGGTCAGGCGGCTTTAGAGGCGGAAGGCGTCGGAACCTACGCACAGGCCCGCAAGCGCGTGAAGGACGGCACGCTGACCGACATCCCCGGCATCGGCGATGCGACGGCCGCGAAGATTGCGGAGGCTCTCGGAGAGGGAGACGAGAGCTAGCCAATGGATACAACCGGAGAAGTCATTGCAGGCGTTTACACGCTCCTCAGAAGGCCGAGCGACCCGCAACAGCTCGCCTATCTGGACGTGCTTGAGCGCCTCAATGACATCCTCCGGGGCTACGTGCAGGACATGGACTTAGGCGGGCGCGACCGTCGGACAGAAACCGCAGAGGTCGCGATTGACGAAGACGACATAGATTACCTGATACGCCTTCCCAACGTGCCGGATTTCGAGCCCGTGAGCCTTGAGTACGGCCTGACCGATTCGACCACGCAAAGCTGGCGCGCGGCGCAGGTAGTTTCTTTCAATAGCTGGCCGAAGCACTACGGACAGGGGTACGTCGCGGCCTCTTTTTACGGGAGTTCCGGCCTTCAGGAAGGTATCAAGGCGAGGCTGAGCCTGACACCCGACGAGGTAGGGCGGAGGACGTGGCGGATTACCTACAGGTTGCCGCTCCTAGCAATCGTCCAGATGGGGGAGCGGCCTCCCATCCCCACGAACTTCCTGCCGATGCTCAAGTACGAGACGGCCATCGCCTGCATGCCCATCGTCAACGACGACTCGGACGAGTGGAAGGCGTGGAAGAAGGAGAATCTTCCTGTTTACGTCGGGCTGCTTCAGGGATGGAAAGAGCGGTGGGAAGAGTACCTGTCATCTTCTGTAGAGCCTAACCAGCAGCCGCTCAGAGGCTATAACGACTTCAGGCGAAGGCGGCTCGGAAACCCGCGCGCCTGCTTACCAATTCGATAGATGGAATACGCCGACGCCGAAACAATCGAAGCTCAAATCGCTGACCTGCTGAACGCGGCGACGGGCGGCTTCGGTACGACTGTAACCAAGGGTATCCGCAAAGCAGACCCGGACGATGCGGAGAACAATCCCATCAGAAAAGCGCGCATCGCTTCAGGCTTCGAAGTCCTTCGCGCGCTGGCTGCTAATTCGAGGGGCGGCCTTTTCGGGGAGTACGTTGAACTTGTCACGGTCGAGCATAACGAATTTCTTCCGGCCCACGAGGGAGAGCCGGGGATTCCGCTGATAGTGCCGTTCGAGGGAGCAAGCGCACGCGCGGGCTACCCGGCAGACCCGGACAAGATTGACTCCTACAGGGAAGAGTCCGACGGGGTGGCGATTTACACGGGAGCTTTAGGCTCGCGTACAGCGCACGACCAGTCGGACGCTAACGGCATGCCGTCGCCCGTCTCGTGCAGGTACTTCATTTTCAACTCGCTCCTTAAGTTCACGGGGCACAGCTGCCGGATACCGCTCTTCCCCGAGATTACGGAAGAGATGGCGGACACAAAGATTCCCGCGAGCTTAGCTCCCACGGTCGTCAAGCTCTCCATCCCGCGACTCGTCAAGGAGGGCGACAACCTCTACGTCATCTCGGAGCGTTATCGAGCATGGGGGCAGGAGGACTTAATCGAGATTCGGGGCGGCGCTGAGCGTGTTCGTCCCGTGCCCGTGCCGGAAGCGGTCACGGCCCAGAAACAACTCATTTGAGGAAAGGACATTCAACGATGAATAAAGTAACGCGCCTGGTCGCTTCTCTCTTACTTGTAGCATGCCTTGCCTGCACTACAATCATGGCCCAGTCGGGAAGTGTGACGACGGTCATGAAGGCCCCGACTACTTCGGCCGTGAAGCTGGTGGACGCGGACTCTTCCACTTCGAGCGTGCTGATAGTCAATAACGGCTCTGTCACGGCCTACGTGGGCACGACATCGAGCGTGACCGCTTCGGCCTCCGCCTCGACGGACGGCATACCCGTCTACGCTAACACCTATCTGGTTCTCAGGAACGTCTCCAACTCTCTCTACGGCATTACTGCCTCAGGGACGGCGAATCTGCGCATCACGGTGGCCAAAAACGGCGCTTCGATTGACAGCGGGAGATTGCAGACCACGGGCATTGCTAACGGCGCGGCGGCTGGCTACGTCCCGATGTCGAACGGCTCTGACATGGTGGCGGGCAACGTCCTCATCAAACTCGTAACGTCAGCCATCACGGCGAACTCTACGAGTTGTTCCGATGCGGCCGGGAGCCTCGCCATCACCTCGAACGCCACGGGCTTAGGCACGGTCTTTCGCTGCGACGGCACGACCTACCAGCTTCTCAACAACTACTCGGCCTTTAATCACCAGTCGGACACGGTGACGGTGGCGACGACCGGCAACACTGACGCCTACGTCGTCACGGGCTACGCCGGGACGCTTGCAGGTGTGGACTGTTCAGGCATAGACGCCCTTGCCGCGAGCGACACGAACTACATCACCTTCAGCCTGACTAATCTCGGTCAAGCCGGTGCGGGCTCTGCCGCCATGCTCGCGGCGACTGCTGCGAACACCACGCAGGCGACCGGCGGCACGGCGCTCTCCGCCAATACGAAGCGCAGCCTGACGCTCTCGGGCACTGGCGCGAATCTGATTGTGGCTGCGGGCGACCGGTTGAGGTTAAGAAGCGCCGCCACTGGAACGCTTGCGGGAACTGTCTCGGGCTTTAAGTGTACTTTGAAATTCACCCGTCTTAGCTGATGTCCTTTCTTGAACTGCTACTTGACCCGGCGCGAAGGGAAGAGGCCGCGCGGGAGCAGGGCGAACGGCGTGAGAAGAACCAGCACGTCGCGGCCCGCTCTCCCGCGCAGGCCACCTATCTTTTCTCCGTGGGCCGTGAGCAGGCAGTCCTTGAGCAGTTAAGAGAAGGCGCGGACGAAGAGAGGCGAGCAGTTCTTTACGAGCAACTGGCCGAAGCCTACGCGGGGCAGGGGAAGTTCGAGCAGGCCGCAGCCGTCAGTCTCAGCGAGGACAAGGGCTATGCGGAGCGCGCCGAAGCGGTAAAGGCACTGGGGCGAAAGCGCTGTCCGTGCCCCGAGGCGATTAGAGTCCCGTCGAAAAGGGACGCTAAGGGCGAAAGGGTTGAGACGCAAAGACGAGTCGAAGAGGTTTTTGACGGGCAGACGCTGATAGGGATATTCACCTGCATCTCTTGCCGGAAGATGTCAGCCAAGCCAGTCAGTCAGAGCGCGTGGAGAGAGAATCAGCGAGATGAAACAGGCTCTTGAACAAGTGAATCTTTCAGGGCGCGGATTGGTTTCGCCTCGCAAAGATAATAAATGTCTCTCCCTACGGGAACGGGGGGCACGTGGAACGTCTCGTCTCTCATTGGCGAGCCGTCAGCGCACGATATACACATTGCCTTCATCGCTTCTTCGTAGGCTTGCGCGACAAGCGTGCCGACGCCCTCTACCAACTCTCTTTTCAGGTCTTCGCTGTCCGTGGATTCGTCAACCTGTACCGAGCCTACGCCAGAGCGTTCGGTTATTCGATGGCAGTTTGAGAACGAGAAGCGCTCAAGCACTTCGCCTATTTTTGTGCTTACCTCTTCGTTTGTCATGCACTGATTTTATCACATGAGTTCGCCCCTTCATACATTACTGAGCAGGACAAAGCCTTCCGAGTACATCTCGGCTGTATGCAGGGGGCAGGGTGGAAACTGGATGCGCCCACCGTCGGAGAACGCCCTCGTCTCAGGCACTGATGTAGTGCGCGCGTTCCGGGGCGTGACGGTGCTTGGAGGTAAGAGCGGGAGCCGTCTGCTGTTCAACGCCGACCAGTCCTACGCGGGACTTGGAACCCAAGCAGTCAACGGCACAGGCAGTGCTTTCGTCGTCAAGCAACTGCTGATGGCCATAGGTGCGGGGCAGGTCAACTTCGACGGCGCGGCTATCTCTAGCTTCATCGCTTCATCAACACTCTCCTTCATTAAAAAGAGCGGAGGCGTATACGCGGCTGGCGCGTCAACAGGCCCATTTCAGGCCGGACACGCTCAGCCTTCGGCTCCGCTCATCTTTGCCAAAGACAGCCCCTCCGCAGGGAAAGAGGCGATGACAGGCGCGGTGACAGTTGTTATCTGGCGCGTCTCTTCCATCACGGGGCAAGTCTCACTGATGAGCCTGCCGTCAAACGTGCTTGAGTTGAGCAATCAGAGTGTGATTGTCCAGATGCCCGCTGCCGATTCCAACGGTCAGACGCACTGGGGCATAGGAGTCGTAAAGCTAGGCTATGCCGATTTAGGCTTTTACATTCAACTGCCTACTTCGCTCGGCGGAGAAGTATCCGAAGCTGATTTGACCACCATAGACGGCATCACGCGAGCGGTAGAAATCTCTTGGTCAAACGGTGCTCTGCAAGGCCAGCCTCTTGCACCGGATAAAGCCTTCCCTCTGCCTGCGGGCCAGTTCGCGGGCGTGATGAACGACACCCTGTTTCTGGACGCGGACGGCATCATCTATGTCGGCGAGCCGGGCTACATCGGAAGTTTCCCGCCCTCTAATGCAATCTTCGCATCGGAGCCCGCAGTCCACTGGCTCAAGATTGGCCCGAACGCCTTCGGCCGCTTCGGAAAGCACTCCGTAGGCATCCTCATGTACGTAGGGGGGAGCCCCGCGCTTGAGTACCAGGAGATTTTAAGCAACCAGGGCATAGCACTTCCGCAGAATGTTGCCCTCGGCTTCGGTGGGCGTCTCCTGATGTGGCTCGGCAAGCCTACCGTCCTTGATAAAGCACTGGAACCGGACTTCGAGTACGCCAACAAGGTGATGCCGGACTTCGACGGTTGGGACGCAGGGCAGTCAACAAGCCAGCCCATTGTGCCGTGCTTCGACCCGCAGGGCCTTTACGAGTGCTGGTGCTTCCAGAAGAAGGTCATGGCGAAACATGCCCCTACGGGCCGCTGGTGCGCGCCCATTGACCTGACCGGGAAGATAAACGGCAACATCGTCTCGCACGTCATCCACGACCGAAAACTGTACCTCTCCTGCGTAGACGGGCTAACACTGAAGCTCTACCAGTTCGACGCTGGAACGGGCTCCACGATGGTCGTGCAGACCGACGACACGGCACCGGGCAGGGGCGACACCATCTCCGAGGTCTTCGTGCAGGCGCGCACGGACGACGAAGCCAATAATCTCTTAATCGAAGCAATCACGAATCACGAAGACGACTCGCCTGCTGAGGTCTTCGATGACACCGTTGAGGCGGATAAGACACTTTTCATTCGCACGGACGAACCGAACATCATTGACGCGGTAAGCCATGCGCTCAGAGTCACCGTCCCGTGCCTGGGAGGCGACGCGAGCGTGGAGCTAATAGAGAGCTACGGGGCAAGGAGCTTTTAAGTGGTCGTAGGGGTGAAAGAACGCGACGGGGTTGTGACGCGGGGCGATTTGGATGCTCTGCGTAGAGACCTCGTGCGCGACATAGAACTTGGCAAGATTATCCCTCCGCGTGTTGAGGCCGCAAGGCCCAACATCGCTGGCGGCGTGAATCACTGCCCCAACTCCGACCTCTCTTACTCAACATTAGCGGCGACGGTCGCGGGCACGATGCCTGCCGACGTGGACGACCTCAACTACGAGGCTTACGGCTTCTACTGGATAGAACGCGACGCTGACGTGGTGATTGATGATGAGCATGCGCTTAAATCTTTAGACCATTCGCTGTACGCGGCAGGGGAAGGTGCTGATACAGGTAAGCCCGACTGGGACAGGGTATTCGGCTGGATAGAGGACGGCTCCACAGGTGACCTCTGCGACATCATCATCAAACTGCCCGCGAACATCGTGGGGCCGGGGCAGCGCTGGTTTGTACGAATGAGATTAGGCGCGCTGGACGCAGCCCTTATCCCTGAAGACGTGCAGGTCTTCGCTGGAATCTGGCACACGACCGCCACGGGCGAAGGCTACGTAGAGGGCTCGGACTTCGACCTGAGCCATTCGGTAGAAGGCGTCGCAGGCTCGACTTCGATTGATTACCGCGTCCTGGCTAAAACGGACTCTGGCGTCTCCATTCTCTCGAATGTGCTGAACGTGCCTGACGCGCCTGATGCCTTCTCGACCTCCGACTACGTGAAGCTCTTCTTCAACGCCGGGCCGGGCTTCATCGAATATCAAATCTATAAAAAGGTTGGCTCCGATTACTTCCACATCTACACCGTCAGGAACTCGTCAGACCTCCAGTACAACGACGTAGGCATTGTCGCCTTCGAGGACGAGGTTGTCACAGGCTGGCCCTCGGTCACACAGGCCGCGCCGCAAGCTTACGCCGAGACAAAGACGGTTCGCATAGGTGCCTATCAGGGAGAGTGGAAGGCGAATGATTTAACGATTGACGTACCCGCTACCTATGATTTTTCTGAGACAGTTGAGCAGTACCTAAGAATCGGATTAACAAGCCAAACAGGCGTAGACCGCCACATCGGCATAGACCGCATCTGGTTCTCGACTACCTATAACGAGTGGTCGCCGGACGACGCCTCAAGATACGCCTCTGGCCCGTCCATCAGCCCAACGTTCGGGAGTCAGGGCATAGGTGGCGGCGTCACTGAGCCTCCGAAGCCGGGCACGGGCGGCGGCACCTGCGTCGTGGTTAAAACGCCTGTGCTTATCAAAGCGGCCTTCAAGCCCTTCCAGAGCGTAAAAGTGGGCTCTGAGGTCAAAGGCGACGAGAGATTGCCCTACAAGGTGATACTCAAGAAGCAGGGCGTCGTCTCGGAGTACCTCGTGATAAGAACGCGAAACGGCATCACCATCCGGTGCTCCGTTGACCATCCCCTTGCCCTAGAGTTGTCACCCAGAAAACGAATCGAAGCGCGCCATGTCCGAGAGGGCATGCGCTTGATGTGCTGGGTGAAGGGAAGAAAGACCAGTACGGAGGTCGTATCAGTTGAGCTTGTCCCGCGCCCTGCGGAGGTCGGCACATTTACTTTAAGACACACGGGAGGGCTTCACAGGGACGGCGACGGCATGTACGTGGCAGGAGAATCGAAGAACAAAGACCGGGGCCTCTTCTGCTTCAACCTGAAGAGCCTGTATGACGAATCCTGATGGCTTTTGAGTCGAAAATCTTAACGCTCGATGAGTGGGATTTGGTTGCGCCGATTGTTCGCGGCGTGTTCAGGAACGCCATGCCCACAACGGAGGCGCAGGCCGTCTTCCCGGCTGTGATGCACGGGGAGAACCTGGCCGGGTTCATCCATCTGGAAGCGCTCTTTCACTACAACTCCATCTGGGTAGCCCCAGAGCATAGAAACAACCCGCGCGTGGCCATGAGGCTCATGCTCGACGCGCACGAGAGGCTTTCCCAACTACACGGCTTCTCTGCTATCGCCATGCCCGAAGCCGAATCGCATATCAAGATGTACAAGCGGTTCGGCGGGAGAAGCTTAGGGGTTCACGAAGTCTGGCGGAGGGACTATTAGGATGGGCCATGACAACGGCAGAAAAGCTGAAGAAGAGCGCCTCAGGCGGGAAGCCGAGGCCGCGAAAGCGGAAGCGCTCGCGGCCAAGCAGAAGGCCGAGACGCCCGACCCGTTCGAAACGCGCATGCGTGAGCGTGCGAACGCTATAGAGGACTGGCGCACCTCCAAAGACAAGCCCATGAATATCTATAACTTTCCTGGGCAGGAAGCTATTGCGCTCTACAAGGCAGCTAAGACCTCACGCGATGCTGGTCGTATCGGTCGCGGACTCGCAACCCTGTCTGACGGGGCCAACCCGAACTTCGGGGTCGCGCTTGATAAAGAGATGCAGCTAGAAAGAGACGTTAATGCGTCAGGGATGCTTGAGGATTCTGTTAACAGTACCTTAGCGACTAACGACGCACTGATGGGGAATCTCGCGAACATGGGCAACAGTCGCTCGATGTGGCTGGCAGACTTCGCAAGGTCGCTGGCGGGCGACGCTCGGGGCGCGTGGGAGAAGCTCAGAGACAAGCCCAAAGAACCCAGCTTCCTTAAACAACTCGCTTTGGGTGCGGTCAATAATTTCAAGTACGCGGCGGGCGGATTAACCATTTAGGAGAGTTGCAATGACTCATTTTAACGGAAGCGCCGTGCTCACCGACGACACGGTAATGACCTTGCAGGAGCTTCTCCAGGCGGCGATTACCGCGAGAACCTTCCCGTCGGCGCAGCAGCGCACGGACATGGTAAACCGCTTCGTCGGAGGCCGCACCATCGTTAACGGCTTCATGCACCCGATGGCCGACATCTACATGATGGACGCCTACAAGGGCGTGAGGAACGGGGTCACGATAGCGGCAGACTGGACGACGCCAGATGATTTCACGGACGAGCCTGGCGGTGGAGAACTCCTTGAAGGAGACCTGCGCCGCCACTTCGACCACCCTATAGACATAGGCAACCGCGTCCTCTACCAGAACACGGGCGCGGACGTGGTTATTTATTTCGACGTTACCCTGAGCTGAAGACATGAGCAATCCAACTATCACGGCAGAGCGTTCTGCTAAGGGTTTCTGGAAGTGGGGAGGCTCGACGGCGAAGCTTCGCGCCTTCGCGCTGCGCGATTTCTACGTGGGTAATAGCTTCGTCCCGCGAGGCAACCCGCAAATTAAAACATCGTGCCACCTCGCGCTCGACTTGGAAGTCACTGAGGATTTCGAGCTTGCTTTCCCCGAAACTAACCTGCTCCCTTACACTAACACGTCAAGCGACCCGCGAGCCCGCTTTCTTATAAAGCTCTACGACTCCAAAGACATAGAGCGTCACATCTATATGGAGAGTTGCGACGTTAACAGTTCGCTCGGCGCAATCTTCTCCTGGGGGGATTTGTTTCTCTACAATAAGCAATACCGACGCCCCTTCGGGGACGCCTTCTGGAACGCAAGCACCGTTGCCGCGTATGTAGACAATAAGGTTAACGGCCTGACCAGTTCGGCGCTCAAGGCGAGTCCTTCCGTTCTGGGAGTCTCCCGGCTGAGCGAGGCGGCGGCTGACCCTGCGCTCCCTGTAGTAGTGGTTGACAACGATAAGAGGCTCCCTGCTTCCGGCGCTCCCATACTCTACGCAGACCAATTCGCGGGCGTGAATCTTGACGACAAGATAATCGCGGCGATGGCTGATTCGCGCTTCGCTAACGGCGGCATCATTGATGCTCGCGGGGTGACTGCGGACAGGGTTTTATCAAAAAACATCTTCGCAGGCATTACGGATAATCGCCCCGGCAAGCTCCTGCTGCCTGCTGCCCCTTGCGGCGTCTCTGCCGTCCAGAAGCCACCGCCGAACTGGACTATAGAGGGCGTCCATTCCGGCAGCTTGGCCGCTTCGATTGCTAACTATTCAGGCACGGTCTTGGAGTGGACGGGCGGCTCAGGCAATGCCGTCCTGTGGCTCTTTAATGTTCACGATGTCAACGTGCGCGACGTAGTGATTGATTGCAAGTCAGTGGTTAACTCTACGGGAATTTACATTGACTCAAATAATACTCCTGGGACAACACGCTGCGCGGTAGAGCGTTTTAGTGTGGTGAATGCTCTACAGGGCATTCAGTGGGGCTCGGGCCATGTAACGAACTACCAGTCGGACGCTATCACTCTCCGCAAGTTTCACATTATGTCCGTCGTGACCGGGGCAAAGGGCATCACCATTGATTCACCTAACGCCGCGCAGACCTCCATCATAGAGCAGGGCGTCTTCCAGAATCTTCATCAGGGGATTGATGTAGCTTATATGGACGGAAGCCTGATGATTTCATCCTGCGACTTCGCGGGCCTCTCCGTAAATGGCTCCGTGAAACCCATAGGCATAAAAGTCCAGAGAGTAAACGACCTCTGGATACAAAACTCTCGTGATGAGTTCTTTGGTAATCCGGTAGGTGCGAGATTTCTCGTTATCACCGGGGGCGACTACATGCAGGGCGTCATTACTCTACTATGCAATGAGATGAACTGCGGGGCAGAGTTGCAACGCGCTGCATGGATTCTCTCGATGGGTAACAGGGGAACCGGGCTTGCCGTTATTGTCAGGCGCGGGGTGGCGGGCGCTGACCCGTCGCTCGCTAAGGTGCAATCCGTGCATGATAGATTCGCGCTCGACGCAACGTTACCGGGGGAAGGCGTATCATCGGGAAGGCGTTGGGACGTGGCGGGCGTGACGCTGCCCGTTCCCTACAACTCAACGAATTACGGCGAAGTAGTTCCTTCGGGCGGCTCGGCTCTCGGTGCCTACGTGGGCAGTATGGCCCCTGACATTGTGGAGGCGACGGGCGACCGCGAGGTTGATTATGCCGATGTCGGCACAGAGAAAGGGCAGTTTCACATTAACACTCGGCAGGGGGTTAATGGTAACTCTGCGGCGTACACGGTCGGGGCCAACGATGGCGGCTCAAGCGGCGTCAAGGATAACGCTCAGGCAGGTCTATATTTTGAATCCTCTTCCGCGTTCGGTACGCGCGCAAGAATTATCAACGCCGATAACACTCTGACCGGGCCGAAGAAGGCCGTCCTGTTTGACGAAGAGGGCTCTTGTGCGGCTCAGGGTGATTTAGAAGCCGGAAGGCTGGTAAGAATCGCTGGCACTCTGACGGCTTCGGGAACTACCGGCAATCGAACAATTCATAAGGGCGCTGGCTCTATCAGAATCGCGGCGGGAAATTCCAGCGTCGTACTGACGAATAACCTGATTGATGCGAGCGTGATAGTAGACGCTGACCTTGCATCGAACGATGCGACCGCGAAGAGCGTGGTGGCCGTGCCGGGGTCGGGTAACTGCACCTTCTACCTGAACGCGGCGGCTACCGGCGAGGTTGAGATAATCTGGAAGCTCGTTAAGATTGTGTGAGGTAATAGATGAACAATACGCGATATTACGATGAAGGTGGGCGTCGTGTGACGGTCAAGCGTGCGGTGATAGACTGCGCGAACTCTGGCGATAACACGCTGGTCGCTGCCGTCACAGGCAAGAGTATCAGAGTCCTGAATATAGTCCTGATAGCTTCTGCTGCCGTCACGGTGCGCTTTGAATCAGGTGCTGGCGGGGCGGCGCTCACGGGCCAGATGCAGCTCGCGGCCAACGGCGGATTCGCGCCAGGATTCGACCCATTCGGCCACTTCCAGACCGCCGCAGGGGAACTGCTGAACCTTGAGCTTTCGGGCGCTGTCTCGGTTGACGGCTGGCTCACTTACGTAGAGGTTTAATATGTTGACTCTGTTAGGCGCAGGCGTGGGCGCGAGCGGGCCTGTCGCGGCTGAAGCCTCCGCCACGCCTACCACTTTCTCTCAGTCGGCAACCAGCGCGAACAACTGGACGAATCTCTCGAGCATGGGCGCGGAGGATGGGGCCTGTGCGTCGTGCGATATGACGGCTGGCTTCCTTACCTCTCAGACTGCTTTGGCTACGGGCTTCGGCTTCGCTATTCCGGGCGGTGCTACCATCACAGGGCTCAAGGTCAGAATCAAGAGAAGGCAGACCGATGCCAGTACTACGCGCGACAACGTGGTGTCGCTCACTAAGAACGGGAGCGCGGGCGTCGGCACGAATAAGGCAGCATCAGCAACGAACTGGCCCATGTCTCTTACTTCAGTAGAGTATGGCGGGGCTACTGACCTGTGGGGCACTACCTGGACGCCTGCGGAAGTGAATGCCTCCACGTTCGGCTTAGCTCTTAGAGTGCGCGACGCCTCATCGGGCGCAACCGCAGAGGTTGACGTGATAGAAGTCACTGTTTATTACACGGTCTGAGTTCGCCAAAATCCTTGCATCTTTCTCCTGTTCTGTGATAAACCCCGCCGCTATGCAGTTTTGATAGATAGGAGTCCTCCCGAATGAGAAAGCTGTTAGGCGTCGCTGTCATAATAATAATCGCGGTCTTACCAGCCCTTTCACAGTCCCGTTGGGTGCAATTTTCCCAAACTAAGGACGAAATCTACTATTACGATAAAGAGACAATACGGAAGCGCCGCGATGGAACTATAAGCGCTTGGGGCAAGACTGCGCCTCGCAACGAGGAAATCAGGCAGCGGCTAATACGCGAAAAGAATGCTAAGGGGCGGGAAGATTACAGCAAGTATTCACATACCGTAGTGCTGTGGTATCTGTCCTGCAATGACCGCAAATACAAGCTTGTCACCTTCACGGACTATGACGATGAGGGCGGTGTGATTCTCTCGGACAGCTCAAACGATAACAGGTGGGACGACGCCCCGCCTGGCACCATCATAGAGAGACTATTCAAAGAGATATGCGGCGATTAGGTCGCAATCCTCTACCCTGAAAGGAAAGCGCAATGAGAAAGTTACTCCTGGCTCTCTGTCTTCTGTTTACCGTCGCACTAACTACCGCACTCCCGCCCGGCTCGGTAGTCCAACCATCTTATGCTCAAAACTCCCGTGGAGCGCGTGGCGGCAATCCAAACGTCCGAGTCTGGGTAAACACAGGCTCAGGCATATACTGGTGTCCCGGCTCTCGCTGGTATGGGAAGACGAAAGAAGGCTTCTATACGACTCAGCGAGAAGCGCAGCAGCAAGGCTACAGAGCCGCTTACTACGAAGTCTGTAATTAGTCAATGCGCCCCTTGGCGAGTCTCGCAGCCAACCTCTTCAGTCAGCATTAGGGAAGGGCGGGAGCGCCAGAGGAAACCGAAAGAGGGGGCTGAATGCGCTCAAGGCTCGTCCTGAATTGGCTCACAATTTCGCGCGAAGCGCTGTAGCTCTTCCTCGCGGCCCATCAACTTGCCTTCGGCATGATTGATATAAATAATGCCGTCCCCTATAGGCTCATCAAAGCCTAGATACTCGTCCTCATCCGTCATGCGCGCCAGAACCGTCCAGCCATCCGATTCATATACGTGATAGCCATAGACGTTGAACTGCTTGCCGCCGATGGTGATACGCTTCGCCGTGAACTTGTCCATCATGCGCTTGACCTTCTCGTAGGTGAGGCCAGTATGCGATAGGTTCGGGTCAGCCTTGATGGTCAAATCCATGCCCCAGATTTCTCTTGCCGACTTTTCGTGAAATTCGTCAATGGCTGCTTTAATATGCGGGTTCATCACGTCCTCCATGTACCTGAAATTATACTACCAAACCGAAAGAGGGGGATTCAGGGAGACGCGGGCGCGGCCTAGTCGGTAACGCGATACTGACCATAAAGCCGCTCAACCGCCCGCCTTTTCCTGTTTAAGCCTGAACTGCTCATTATAAATCTCAAGGTCTATCGCCATTTCCTCGTCAGTCAGTTGTTCAAGCTTGGCGTATAGTTTGTCCTTGCGCTCTTGTATTTCACGCTTTTTCTCAAGTAACTGGTCTAGTTTGGACGGCTTCGGGGTATTCATATAGCTTCTAATCATAGCCCAGTATTCAAGCGGATTACATTATCGGCTCGTCCAGTACAGACTCGTCCGGCAAGCCGCCTTCTTCTATGTGCCGTGAGGCTTGAATTACTTCTAGCTGATTAGTGGCATCTTCCTCTGGGATTCCCGGCAACTCTTGGCCATAGCCATCATAATATCCATCAAGGGTAAAGAAGTATTCGCGCCCATTGGTACAATGCAGCACCCACAGTCCAGAGCCTTCGTTGTAGTGCAAGCCTGTAGGCTCGACTATCTCTATGACTTCTATATCACCATTTTCGTGCTGAACTCTTAATTTCATATCTCCCTTCCTCCCGGCCCATGCTATGGGCCTCAACACTGGCAACTGAGATGGTTAATATCGCCTCAGTACTCAGCCGTAACGTTAAGCCGCTCTAAGAAACGTTCTACGTCCACCGTCGTGTCCCAATCTGAATCTATGCTCCAGATGAAATCGCTGACTTCATCGCTGAATCTTTCGAGCCCCATGAGTTCTTCGATAGACTCGCGGACATCAAGCATCATGCGGTGATACCTATCAGCCAAAGTTTTGAGCCCCATAAGCTGGAGGTATTCGCTGCGTGTTAGTGTCTCTTTTTTGATTCTCATAATGATTTCCTTTCTTGTCCTGCGGGGCCACACCCGCTCGCGCCGACCCGCCGACACCGATTAACGCTTATCGGCCTGCTGAATCAACTCCCTCATGTGACAGGCACAGGGCCATAAATGCCCACACTCGTCGCATCGTGGCGGCATGGGCGGTTGTTTCTGCTGCTTCTTACTTGAACGTTTGGGCTGTTTTCTATCTGCCATCGCGTCTCCTTCATCAAATGGTCGGGTGCGCCCCCGCCGACACCTTTGGTTTATCTTCAACTTCAACGTCTAGGGCTTCCGCACTTTGATAGCGGTAATAAGCGATAGTCGGATAGGGCAGAGTCCTAATCTCGAAATCTTCTTCTTCATCGCACTGAAAATCCGTCCACTCGTTTCTGTCGAGATGTAGAATCCACTCGCCACGGACTACGCCTATGATGCGGCTGCTGTTATTTGTGACTGTGACGTTCACGCTTCAACTTCTCCCCGAACTGGCGGAAAGCATCAAACACATCTGCCCGGTCGTCAGGATGCGTAAAGATGCAAAGGCACGGCACGAATCCATCATTGAATATTTCGCCGCCTTCTTTCCAAATCTCGCCTTTACCGCCACACCTTGAGCAGTCGGGCGCAGGTTCGTACCTAGCCAGTTCATACTTCTTTTGTAGTTCCTCTAGCTTGCCCACGGTCTCATCTCCTTCCTCATGTGGCCGGGTGCGCGCTCCCACAGGGGGAAGCGGCGGCGGGGCGGAATTTAGGTTGATACGACAGAAGCAGGCTCAACTTCTGAATCCCCGCTCAACGCGCTTGCTTCCGGCTCTAATTCAACAACCAACGGCTTGTTTATCGCCCTGTAAGCAGCGTCACAGGTGGATGCGTTGATAAAGCGCGTGTAATCAATCTCGACTTTGCCGTAGCCTTCGTGGATATGGCCGAAGATGTGTAGCCTCGGTTTTATCTTTAAGACGGCCCCTGTCAGTTCGGAGCAGCCCGCGCGGTCGCTTGCCCTTGTTTTGTCTAGGACGCCCATAGGCGGGCTATGTGTAACGAGAATGTCTATGCCCTCTGGAATCAGAGCCCACTTCTCTGCTAATGCGTGACCTCTCGGAAGATTGAAAGCCCAATCCATAAACCACGGCTGCCACGGAGAGCCGTAGATTTTCAAGCCCTCTATCTCCGTCATGCTGTCTTCCAAGTAAATCGCGTTGGTTATCAAAGAGCGTGCAAGAGTGGGATTCTTCTGAAAGAGCCAATCGTGATTACCAGCGATGACTATCTTGTGCTTGTGCGGCAATGTGCCGAGCCATTCATTAAAGGCCGCTATCTCCCAAATCTCTCCGGCGATAGTAAAGTCCCCAGCGTGTATAAGAATGTCGCCGTCTGGAATGACTATCTCGTTATGAAATGTATGAGTGTCGCTGATGCAAACTATTTTCATTAAGTCTTCACCCTTCCTGTGTGGCCATGCACCAAAACGTGACTTTAGTTACTGCGTCAAGTGGGCGGTTCTTTTGACCGCGACATGTCAAGTAAGCCTTCAATCTCCGCGCGGTTGAGACCGCATAAGCCACTTGCCTTGAAAGCCTCAGTCAGTCCGTATCTTCACAACTTTCTGCTGCCCGCCTCTCCAGTGCGGGGCTACAGCCGAACGTTTCAAGCAACTCTCTCTTGATTCAATAAGGGGGCGTCATTAAATAGCCGCCTTCTGCTCATCTCCACGTACTCAGGATTCAGCTCTATGCCGATGTAGTTCCTATTGTGGCGTAGGGCCACTAAGCCAGTGGTTCCCGCTCCGTTGAAAGGGTCAAGCACGGTGTCGCCTTCCCGTGAGCCAGCGAGTATGCAGGGCTTTATCAGTTCAGGAGGGAAGGTAGCGAAGTGCGCTTCACGGTAGCCGACCGTGGCGACCGTCCAGACCGTTTTCTTATTCGCGCCGCTTGCCTCGGGGTTCCACTCGTTGCCACTTTGAAGGCGGGTGTCTGGACAGAGATTGTTTCCGCCGAACTTGGGCGGCTTGATTTGGTTGCCGTGTCGCTGCTGGCCATTTGCCGCGTGTGGAACTTCTAGCCCAGAGGCGTGGCCGCGCACATTCTCTCTTGGCTGATGCAGGGCGTGTGGTGTTTGACCGGGAGCGCCCTCTACGTTCTTATGGCCATCGTTTATTCCACGTCCAAGCCGCGCAAGGCTCGCGTCCTTTAGGGGTTCCTTGATGGCTTCTAGGTCGTAGAAGTAGCGCGGCGACTTGGTTAGCAGAAAGATTTGCTCATGCGCCTTTGTGGGCCTGTCCGTGACGCTCTCAGGCATGGGATTAGGCTTGTGCCATATTATTTCCGAGCGAAGATACCAGCCATCCGAGCGAAGGGCGAAAGCCACCATCCACGGAATACCGATTAGCTCTTTAGACTTGATGCCGTCCAACTTGTTTGATGTGGCTGGCCTCCACGCCTCAAGACCGTCATAGGCTTTTTGGTGTGCCTTGCTGCCGTTGGTTATTTCACGCTGCTTTCCTTTGCCCCTATTCTGCCCGCCGTAGTTACCCCAAGAGCCTGCGTAAGAATCCCCCAAGTTAAGCCAGAGCGTGCCATCCTTGCGGAGAACTCGTTTGACTTCACGGAAGATTGAGACGAGCCTTTCAACGTACAATTCAGGCGAGGCTTCCAGTCCTAACTGACCATCAATGCCGTAGTCTCTCAGGCCGAAGTATGGAGGACTCGTGACACAGGTTTGCACACTTTCGCTGTCCAGCCCTTTAAGGACTGCTAAAGCATCTCCGGTGTGTAGCTGAAACTCTGCCATCTCATCTCTCCAAAGTTGGGCTACCGCAGGCCGTGAAAGTCCTCAATTACTCCCACATCTCAATTAAAGTTGCGCCTTCGTAGTGGCGCTTAAAGTGAAAGGCTCCCAACGGATAGCCGAACGGAAAGCCTGCCGCTCTTGAGCTTGGCATGGCGATAACACGGACTATGCCGCCGTAATCCTTGATTTGCTGTAGCGTTCCCCAACTCTTGAAGGCTTTTGAGAAGGGCAGTAGATAAACAACGTTCTCGGCTATCTCGAAAGAGTGTGCAAGCCACTTATCGAAAATGCTGTGCGGTGGGTTGCTGACAATCCAGTCCACGCGCTTGTGGTAATCAAAGAAGTCGCGCCCTTCTGCTATCTCGCACCAGTCGGAACCTTCGGGTAGGTATCTAAGAAAAGCGCCCGCGCCCTTACATGGCTCAAGGCACTTGCCAGAAGGCTTGAACGCCTCCACGATTGCCCATGCCAAAGGTTCTGGCGTATAGACGACATCGCTCGGATTCGTACCTGCCCTGTGGCTGTTCTCAAATAATAATGACTGCGTACTCACTTCATTATCCTTCGGGGCTACCGCAGGGGTGCGGGGACGCCCGGACGGAAAAGTCGGTTTTCAGGCACAAATCGGCCCTCTTTCCAATCGAATGTGGAAGTAAAAATGGACGTATTAGGGATTTAGAAGTGAGATGTGTGGATTTTCTTGGGAAATTGGATGGAGCCGAGGGGGATCGAACCCCTGACCTCATGACTGCCAGTCATGCGCTCTCCCAGCTGAGCTACGGCCCCGTGTGGTTGGTGTTATGGCTGCTTCGATTGCAGCGAACAGGTAGAGTAGCTTAACGCGGGAAAGTGCGTCAAGCGCGCTCACCTTGACGGGCGGCGCGCGGACAGGATGGCCAGGCCCGCGCCGACCAGAAGCATCACAATGCCGAGGGCGGCTTTCCACCAGTTCTGGACTTCGCGCACGTCAGTGCTGGTGATGACGACGGCAGCGCTGGGCTCTATGAAGAGCGCGCGGTAGGCTATGACGCCGCCAGCGGCCGCCAGAAGGATGCCGAAGATGAGCGCGACGAGTCTCACTTGCCTTTGAAGTCGGGCTTGCGTTTCTCCAAAAAGGCGCTGACGCCTTCGTCCTTATCCTGGCTTGAGAAGCAGAGGGCGAAGAGGTCTACTTCGCGGCGGAGCCCTTCGTCAAGGTTGGAGCGCGAGGCTAGCTTCACGGCCTCCTTCGCCATGCGTAGAGCCACGGGGCTCTTCTCCGCGATGCGGTTGGCAAGCTCCATAGTCTTTGCTTCGAGGTCTGCTGCAGGGACAACCATGTTCACCAGGCCGAGGTTGTAGGCAGTCTGCGCGTCTATGATGTCGCCCGTCAGAATCAACTCCATCGCCTTGCCTTCGCCAACGAGGCGCGTCAGGCGTTGTGTTCCGCCGCCGCCGGGAATGATGCCGAGGTTGATTTCCGGCTGGCCGAAGGATGCCTTGTCGCTGGCAACGCGCAGGTCGCAGGAGAGAGCAAGCTCGCAGCCGCCGCCGAGGCAGTAGCCGTTGACCATGGCTATGACGGGCTTCGGGAAATTATCAATCGCCGTGAAGAGCGAGCGCCCGAGCATCACTTCTCGCTGCGTGATGGCCGTGCGTCCCTGAAACTCGGCTATGTCCGCGCCCGCTATGAAAGCCTTGTCGCCTGCTCCCGTGAAGACGACCACGCGCACGTCAGCATCCGTGCTCAACTCTTCCAGGACCTGTGCGCCTTCTTCGCGCGTCTTGATGTTCAGTGCGTTTCGCTTTTCCGGGCGATTGATGGTGATGATGGCGACGCGCTCGCGCCGCTCGACCAGAAGAGTCTCGTAAGATTGCGTCATCCCAGTTCTACTCCGAATTAAGTTTTGATGAAGAGATGTTATTCAGGCGAGGAAGATTCGCTTTCGGGCTCGGCCTGCGAGGGCTGCTCGTCGGCCACCCATGAGACGAAAAGGCGCAGCCAGTTTTCCGTAGGCTCGCTGATGGCCACGCCGACGCGCGCCGTCCCGTAGATGGCGGGCGCGACGCGCACGACCGACGCCGTCACTTCTATGGGCGAGCCGTCGGGCCTGTGCGCGCGTATGTAGAGCCGCTCGCCGCGCGTCACCTTTTGATTGAGATGAAAGAGAGCGCCCGAGGTAGAGATGTCGTCCGTTTCCGTTGGCTCGCTCCAGGCTGCGCCGTCCTCGTCGCGGCCGGAGACGACGATGGCCAGCCGCAGCGCCATGCGCAGCGCGAAACGTCTCTCCTCGTTATTCTGCGGTGTGCTCATATCAAGTCAAAACGTGCCAAGCAGTGAAATATTGACCGAAAAGCTCAGTGATAGCAACTCTTAAAGCGCCTCTTCGTTCCAGACGTAGAAGCCTTCGCCGCTCTTCTTGCCGAGCTTTCCCTCCTCCACCATGCGGCGCAGGATTTCCGGCGGGCGAAAGTTTTCCGTCCCCAGAGTGCGGTGCAGGTACTCCGCTATGCGAAGGCGCACGTCAAGGCCCACGAGGTCTGTCAGGCGAAGCGGCCCCATGGGATGGTTGTAGCCAAGCTCCATGGCCGTATCAATGTCGCGTGCGCTCGCCACACCCTGCTCTACCATTCGCATCGCTTCAAGCCCGAGCGCGACTCCCAGACGGCTTGAGGCAAAGCCCGGCACGTCGCGCACGGTGATGGGCTCCTTCCTCATGCGGCGGCCTACTTCGCGCGCAGCCTCAAGAGTCTCGTCGCTGGTCTCACGGCCCACTACTATTTCCAGCAGCCGCATGATGTGAACCGGGTTGAAGAAGTGCATGCCTATGACGCGCGCTGGATTCTGAGAGGCGCGGGCAATCTCCGTGATGGAGAGCGAGGAGGTGTTGGTGGCGAAGATGAAAGCACGGCTCGTGGCAACCGTCTCGACCGAGCGCAGTATCTCCTGCTTCAGCTCAAGCACTTCGGGCGCGGCTTCTATGAAGAGGTCTGATTGAGCAGTCTCTTCCAGTCGCGTTGTGCCGCGTATGCGCTGCATGGCTAGGTCGAAATCCTCTTCCGTCAGCTTGCCGCGCTCGATTCCCTTTCGCATGTTGCGCTCGATTGCGCCGACGCCGCGCGCCAGAGCCTCTCGGTCAAGGTCGCGCATCACCACTGGATAGCCTGCGAGCGCGGCCACCTGTGCTATGCCGTGTCCCATGGTGCCTGCGCCGAGCACGGCTATGGTCTCAATTTTCTGTGCAGCGTCAGGGATAGTCACAGGAACCGGTAAGACGTGGGCGGGCTCTCCGCCGGAACAATATTCGACTACTCGTGCCGTGAGAAGTTATACTACACGGCGAACCGAAAAGGCTATAGGAGAGGACTAGATGGCGAAAGATTTGCTTCACAGGGACGTGGTCATTATTGGGTCGGGGCCCGCCGGGTTGACGGCGGCCATTTACGCCGCACGCGCAGACCTTCAACCGCTCGTCATAGAAGGGCCGCAGCCCGGCGGCCAGCTGACGATAACCACGGAGGTAGAGAACTATCCGGGCTTCTCCAAGGGCATACAGGGGCCTGAGCTGATGGAAGAAATGCGCGAGCAGGCACGCCGCTTCGGCACGGAGTTTCTGGTCACGTGGGTTCACGAAGCGGACTTGTCGAAGCGCCCCTTTCGTCTTGAAACGGACGAGCAGACGATACGTGCCGAGACTCTCATCATAGCTTCGGGAGCGTCCGCCAAGTGGCTGGGCATCCCGGGCGAAGCGCCCGCGCCGCAGGGCCTGGGCGGCCTTGGCGTCTCCGCCTGCGCCACCTGCGACGGCTTCTTCTTCAAAGGCAAGCCGCTCGTGGTAGTCGGGGGCGGCGACACGGCTATGGAAGAGGCAACTTTCCTGACACGCTACGCCTCTCGCGTCACCGTCGTTCATCGCCGCGACTCGCTCCGCGCCTCAAAGATAATGCAGGAGAAGGCGTTCAAGAACGACAAGATTGATTTCATCTGGGACACAGGAGTTGAAGAGATTCTTGGCTCGCCGGAGACGGGCGTGACCGGCGTGCGCCTCAGGAATCTGAAGACGAGCGAAGAGCGCATCTTTCCCTGCGAAGGCGTCTTCGTAGCCATAGGCCACAAGCCCAACACGGATGTCTTTCGCGGCCAGCTTGACATGGACGATATTGGCTACATCAAGACTAGCGGGCGCTCTATGGCGACGAACATTCCAGGCGTCTTCGCCTGCGGCGACGCGCAGGACAACTTCTACCGGCAGGCTATCACCGCCGCCGGTACGGGCTGCATGGCAGCCATAGACGCCGAGCGATACCTTGACGACCTGCCCGTGCCCACGCCCACAGGCGAAGAGATAACCATCGAAGGCGAGCGCATCACGGCAGACCACGAAAAGATAATCATGCCCGACGGCGAAGTCATCTCCAACATAGCCGAAGAAGTCGGCGCGGAAGGAGATTAAATGGAACTAAGAAGTCTCTCGGATGTGTGATGCTCAATAGAAGCTCTCCCCTTTGCTGCTCTGAAAAGATAAAGGAGTGAAGAGATGAGAAGGCTTGTTTTCGTGCTGGTCTTGATGGCTTTCGCCGTGAGCGTGTCTGCGGGTGGTGAGAGCTATAGTCTGCCGGAGCTTCATGTGATAAAGACCGTGACGCTGGCCCCCACTCATAGCTGTCGCTCGACGGAAGAGATTCAGAAGGGCTTTCAGGAGAGCGCGCTCTTCCTCTCGGACTATTCAAGGAAGAGGAACGGCCCTGACCTTGTCTTCGACGGCGCGTGCCGCAGCCGGGATTACTTCTACTCATCGACCGCCGGGGACGACATGGCCTTGATAGGCGACTTGGGGACGAACGTGCAACTGGAAAAGCTGACGGCCCACGACGCCTTCAATATGCGGAACGTCAACACGCCCGCCGACTATACTCGTTTCGTCCGAATGGTTCAGGTCGTGGAAGGCCATACCTATGTCGTGCTTCTCAACAAGAGAGAAATTCGCGGCCTCTTCGTCTTCACCGTCGTCAATCACGTCCCTAACCAGCGCGTGCTTCTGAGGTATGCCGTCAAGGAATATCAGATTATGGAAGCGAAGGCGCAGTCCGAAGGGTTCGACTGGGGACGAGATAACGCAGAGAAGTCGGAAGTTAAGCAGAACTGAGACCAAGCATTCCGAAAGGGCTCGCCTGACAAAAGCGTAGAGCTTTACAGCAGCACAATCGAGTCGTCCGGCTGGCGGCGCTGCTGCGACTGCGTGTGAGAGTCTCTTTGCTCATGACTCTTCTGCGGGCAGGCTTCGCAGTAGGAGCCGTGTCGCTCCACTCGGTCTTCGCAGCTGTTGCAATCGAGCGTCTCGCCCAAGGCTCTGAGCGCGTCCAGAAAGGGAAGCAGCCGACGCCCTCTTTCGGTCAGAAAGTATTCCACGTGCGGCGGGCTTCCGCCGAAGTCGCGCCTCTCTATCAGCGCGTCGCGCTCCATGTCGCGCAGGCGTCCGACCAGCGTGCGGCTGCTTATGGGATGAAGCGCCGCCAGCAGCTCCGTCGTGCGTCGCGCGCCGTGAGAGAGGTCGCGCACCACCAGCATAGTCCACTTGTCGCCTACAAGCTGTAGAGCGCCCGTCACAGGACATCCGTCGCCTTCACGTCGTCGCACGCTTTCCTTGCCCTCCGTCAAAGAGTCTACGACTTTTCCGGCAGAGCTTATCACAAAGAAAGAGGTTGCGTGGCCCAAAACTCATTTGACTTATGCTTGAAATGCGATATTGTGGCATCCCTAAAGTTCTCTGATACCTGCAACGAGCGTTTCTTCAGGAAGGCAACCAAAGGCTTATCGAGCTTCGCCTTGCCGCCGAAAGCCTTATCCAAACTTACGACGCCGCACGAGATGACAAAGACCGGGACAGATTTACGTGGAGGTGAGCCGCCGGGCGAGGCCCGCATGGCTCAGGCGCTGCGAGCAGTCGCGCGCCTCTCAGGCGAGCTTGCGAACGCGCTCACCTTTACAGAGAGCTTTCGGCTCGCGTTCAAAGCGCTCTCGGAGCTATTCCCTGAGAGTACTTTGCGCGCCACGAGGGCTGCGGGCGAAGACCGCCAGCAGCTTTGCGCTCTTCAGGATTCGGAAGGCGAGTTCGCCTTTCTGGCGGACGGAGAGACGACGCGCGTCTCGCACACTATGCTTGAGCGCGCGGCCCAGACGCATTCGCCCGTGGCCTTCAACAACGCGCAGGCCGAGCTGACTGCTTCCGAGCTTTTAATCTCGCTCGTGCGCCCTTCGGC
The DNA here is from genome assembly GCA_035276685.1 of Pyrinomonadaceae bacterium. Taxonomy (GTDB): domain Bacteria; phylum Acidobacteriota; class Blastocatellia; order Pyrinomonadales; family Pyrinomonadaceae; genus JACVRN01. Next base: position 70,440 of record DATELK010000092.1, read on the forward strand.
CGAGTCGATACTGTGCGCGCCGCTCGTCGCTCGTGAAAAGAGTACCGGCACGATTGTCATCAGCACGGAGCTTGCGGGAGCTTTCACGGAATTTGACCTTGAAGTCGCGGGCACGGTTGCTTCTATGCTGGCCGGGGCGACCGCTCGCATAGCGGCTTCGGAAAGGGCCGAGGGCGCAGACGAGCGCGAGCGTGAGCGTCAACGCGAAGAGGCTTTCATAGAGCACCTGCTTTCGGGAGCGCGCACCGCGCCCGATTTCGACCGCATCATACAGCAGACTATAGACGCGCTGGCACGCGCTCTTCCATCTAGCTTCGTGGTGCTGCGCGCCGTCTCCTTCGGGCGGCCCGAGCCCGTCATGCGCGCCTGGACGCCGGGGCACGACCGTCCTCCGCTTGAGATTCACGCGCCCGTCTCAAAGCTTGAGCGTATCGTTTACACGGAGCAGCGGCCCGTGACGGTCGAGAACATGCGTGAAGGCGCTGCCGCCAGCGCGGGCGGGAGCCAGGAGATGCGCCCGTTGACGGAGCGACTGGGCGCACGCGCGCTGATTCTTGCGCCCGTAGTTTACGGCGGTCAGACGCTCGCGGCACTGGGGCTTGTAGAAGCGGACGCGCAACGTCACTGGACGCATGAAGAGCAGTCGCTTCTGATGCGTGTGGCGGGAAGCATAGCGCCCGTCATACTCAACTCGCAGCTTCACGCCCGGCTTCGCGCTTACGTTGAAGACCTGCTGACGTTGCTCAGGCTGGTCTCTGACGTGGACACGGAAGCGCACCTTGACCGTAGCTTGCGTGCCGTCCTTGATTCGTGGTCGAAACTTTCGAGCGCGGACGCTTCCGCCATTCTCAGGTGGGACGACGAAGCGCAGTTGCTGCGGCTCGCGGCCTCGAAGCAGTTGCCGACCGGGATACTTGAGAGGTACACGCAGGGCGTAGGACTTGACGACCCCGTGTGCGGTCTCGCGGCCAAACGTCGCGTGGGCGTCGTCGCAGACCTTGCGAGCGAGGCACGCGCCGCAGACCTTCACGCGGCAGTCCGATGGTCCGGGCTGCGTGGCGCGTGGGCCACTCCCGTCACAGGCCCGAACAACCGCCTGTTCGGCGTCGTCATAACCTTCTCGCGGGTCGTCTCGGAAGTCTCGCAGGACGAGCAGCGGCTGGCAGACCTTTACGCGCGGCTGCTGGCCATAGCCATGCAGAACATAGAGCGTGGCCGCGAGGCACGCACACGCCTTCAGGCCATAAGGCAGATGGAAGAGCGCGTGCGCCAGCTAGACCAGCACAAGATGGAGTTCATGTCGCTCATCTCGCACGAGATGAGAACGCCTTTGAACGCCATCATAGGCTACGCGCAGATGCTCAAGGACGGCTTCTCGGGCGACTTGAACGAGCAGCAACGCGCAGACGTTCAGACCATAGCCGAGAGCGCAGACCGCCTGCTCAGCATGGTAGAAGAAACGCTTGACCTCGCTCGCATAGACACGGAGCGCTTTCCGGTCTTCATGGACACCGTTGCCTTTGACGACGTGGTGCGCCGCGCCGTGGCGAGCGTGCGCGCTCTGGCGGAGGCGAAGGGACTGGACATCACGGTTCACATCTCAGAGGAGGCTCCCGTGATTCGCACAGACCCGGAGCGCGTGCGACAGATTCTGACGAGCCTGCTGTCGAACGCCGTCAAGTTCACAGATAGCGGCTCGATTCGCGTGGAGGTCGAGCGCGTCTCTTCGGGCGGCGTGCAGATAAGCGTGCAGGACACTGGCATAGGCTTCGACGCCGCTGCCTTCCCTCAAATCTTCGAAGAGTTCCGCCAGCTGGATGCCTCAAACACGCGCGTCCACGGCGGGAGCGGGCTCGGGCTCGCGGTCTCGAAACGGCTGGTCGAGCGGCTGGGCGGACAAATCGGCGTCAGTTCCCGTCCCGGCGAAGGCTCCACCTTCTGGTTCCGCCTGCCGCCCGAAATCCCTGATGCCGACGTATAAATGAGTAAAGAAGAAAGTTAACAGGGATGGACAGGATAAGCAGGATAAAAACAGAAAGAGTTCTCTTTTCTTTATCCTGTTCATCCTGTCCATCCCTGTTTGAATCCGTCTTTGGATATACTTATGGCTGAAGGTTTGCAGACTAGCTCCTCGACTATCCTTGTGGCTGACGATGAGCCGATTAACCGCGCCCTGATTCAGCGCCGTCTTGAGCGCGCGGGCTATCGTGTGACGACAGCGCAGAACGGGCGCGAGGCCGTAGAGAAGGCGCGAGCGGAGCGTCCAGACCTAGTGATTCTGGACGTGATGATGCCTGTGATGGACGGGCTGGAAGCCTGCCGCCAGATTAAGTCTGACGACGCGGTGCGCGACACGCCCGTCATCTTTCTTTCGGCGCGCGACGAGACGGAAGTGAAGGTAAGCGGCCTCTCTATGGGAGCGAACGATTACATCAGCAAGCCCTTCAAGGCAGAAGAGCTGCTGGCCAGAGTCGATGTCGCGCTTCGATTGAAGCACGAGCGGGACTCTCTGAAGGTGCGTGCCGAAGAAGCCGTGGCACGCGCAGACGTGGCGCAGGAGCGTGCCATGACGGACGCGCTCACGGGCCTGCTCAATCGCTACGGCCTGCAACACATCCTCGCGCGCGAGCTTTCAGAGACGCGACGCTACAATCGCCCGCTCTCGTGCCTGATGATAGACCTTGACAACTTCAAAGAGGTCAACGACGCGCAGGGCCACGCCGCGGGCGACGTTGCGCTTCAGCAGGTGGCGATAGTTCTGACAGAGAACGTCAGAGGCTCCGACGTGGTCTTCCGCTACGGAGGCGAAGAGTTCCTAGTGCTGCTCCCTGAAACAGATTTGGAAGGCGCAATCAGTCTCGCGGAAAAGATTCGTCACGCCGCTCACTCACGCTCCTTCGGAGACGGCGAGCGTGTCTTCCCCCTGACCATCAGCGCGGGCGCGTCCACCCTCTGGGACAACGAGTCCGGCAACGACATGATTGCCCGCGCCGACATGGCCCTTTATCAAGCCAAAGAACAAGGGCGCAACCGCGTCGAAGCCGCCAGGTAAGAAGACCGGATTAGAGCGGAATCCCCAATAAAAGCCTCACATGAAGCTCTCGCAATTGTAAGCCATGCAATCGCGGTTGCAAGTCTCGCAGTTGCGGTTGCAAAGGCCAAATCCTAGCCCGCCGACCCTTCATCCGAACACTTCAAGGCCGTGTAAGGAGTTTGTATAACAAACTATTGACATTTCCATCTGACGGGCATATTTTTGCGTCCGTCAAAAGCTCCTTTAAGAGGATGTACCTTCACTCAAGCTTCGGCCAGCGCTGACTGTGCTGGCTAACTCGCGCTCTCTTAATCGCAGAGAGAGCCACTTGAACTATCTCAAGCGCTACTTGGCGCTTCCATTCCAAGGAGACCTCAAATGTCCGATAGCAACATTAGCGAAGCCCCTGAGCTTAAGCACCACACCACTGAAGAGCGTCGCCGCGAGTTGATGGCCGCAGGCGCGTCGGCGCACAAGCATCTGGACAAAATCAAAAAACGTCTCAAGATACCGAACCTGACCTCCATAGAGACGACCGTCGAGCCGCTTGCACAGATACCCGGCTGCATAGAGACATTCAGGATACTGGGCCTGCAAGTCGGCGCAAACCAGCGCATGCAAAAGCAGATTTTTGAACGTTGGAGCGACGGCGTTAACTGTTATCAGGAGACCTATACCATGGACTTCCAGTTCACAGGCTACGGCGCTTACTGCCTGAGCTTCGAAAGGGACGCGGGCAATACGAATCTATTCAGATACTTCTTCCGCGACATAGCCATGTACGGCGTCAACTTTCACCGGACGATGCTCTTCGTCAACGAAAATCTGGAGAACTCGAATACCGCGAACCTGCACCGCCTCTTACAGGACGGAAATCAATTCACGGCGATGCCCAACACAGCTTATCTTACGAACCTGGACAAGCTGGTCGCGGAAGCGAAGAACCGTGGAATCGTGGTTGAAGTCTGCCTCTTCATGCATCACTCGGTAATACACGACCACGCCACCACGCCCGCGCCGGTCGTGCTCACAGGCACACCTCATCAGTGCTACAAAACTTTTTACAACACGAACAGCGCTTACATCCCCATGCAGCAGAACCTGATTGACGGCGTAGTGACGAAGCTGCTCCCGCACTGGAACGTGGTTTACGAGATAGGCAACGAGTTGCGTACGCCCCAGCCGGGCACGGATTACAACAACACGCATCTCACCAATTGGATTGATTGGGCCGCCGCACGCATTCGGAGTAAGGACGGGAAACACCTCATCACGACGAGCACCGGAACCGAGAATGAGGCTTCCGTCAACTCTCTGGCGCGGATTCAGTTCTGCTCGTTTCATCAGGGTCAATGGAGGGGGAATATTGACGGCGCGTGCCTGCGAGTTGACAACAACTACAATCACAAGCACCTCGTCATAGACGACGACGGAGGCACGCGCAATATAGGGGAAGTAACACCGTGGCCTAAGCAGGCATTGGACTCGCGCGGAGGCTGCCGCGCTTCCTTCAACCACAAAGGAATATCCCCGACCGGCAGCTATAACTCCAACTGGATAAACGCGACGCCACCGGCGGGCGAGAGCAACCCCAAGGCGGCGCTCCAGGCGATTCAAAGCGGACGCGTGAACTCGACCAGTCCATGCGCCAGAGAATATTAATCCGAGGTTAAAAGCTTCTCTAACCTCTTCTCATTGTCGCGGGTCAATGTTGTAGGTCTTAATCTTCGAGTTGAGCGTGGTGGCGTTCATGCCGAGCAGGCGGGCGGCGCGCGACTGGTGGCCGCCCGTCTGCTCAAGCGCACGTCGTATGAGGTCTATCTCGAAGCGTCGCACTTCGTCGTAGAAGTTGACGCCGCGCCCTATGTCTATGCCCGTGGCCGCGCTTGAGCCGTCGCGCATGGAGGCGCGCACAGATTCAGGGTTGCTGATTTCCGGCCGCAGGCAGTCGCGAGTGATTTCAGTGCCGGGCGCTATGACCACGGCGCGCTCTATAGTGTTCTCAAGCTCGCGCACGTTGCCGGGCCAGCTATAAGCTTCGAGCAGCGCCAGCACCTCGGGCGCAATCTGCTCCGAGACCTCGCGGCCGTTCTCTTCGTTGTACTTGCGTATGAAGTGCTGAGCGAGCGGCAGTATGTCTTCGCGCCTGTCGCGCAAAGGCGGCAATTCAATCGGCACGACCGACAGCCTGTAGTAGAGGTCTTCGCGGAAGGTTCCCTGCCGGACTGCCTCTTTCAAATCTACGTTGGTGGCGGCGATGATGCGAACGTCAACGCGGCGCGGGCTCGTGTCGCCGAGCGGCGTGAACTCGCGCTCCTGTATGACGCGTAGCAGCCGCGCCTGCGTCTCTGGCGGAATGTCTCCGATTTCATCAAGAAAGATTGAGCCTCCGTCGGCGACTTCAAACAAGCCCTTCTTGGCGGCGACAGCGCCCGTGAAGGCTCCGCGCGTGTGGCCGAAAAGCTCCGACTCAAGAAGCTCGGAAGGAATGTTGGAAGAGTTGACGGTGACGAATTGCTTCGCGGCACGCGGGCTCTGCTCGTGAATGGCCCGCGCGATTAACTCTTTACCTGTGCCGCTCTCGCCCGTGATGAGGACTGTAGAGCGCGCAGGCGCGACCTGGTCAACCATGCGAAAGACGGTCTGCATGTTCTCGGAGCGGCCGACCATAGCGCCACGGTCTACCATGCGGCTCATCGCGCGCCTGAGGGTTTGCCGCTCCTCTTCTTTGCGGCGGCGCTTGACGCCTGCGGCCACGGTCGCCGCAATCTGCTCGTTCTGGAAAGGCTTTCTGACGCAGCCTATGGCCCCCTTCTCCCAGGCGGCGACCGCCGTGTCGTAGGTGGCGTAAGCCGTAATCATTACGACCACGGCCTCCTGATCCATCTTCAAAAACTCTTCGAGCGCACGCAGCCCTCCCATGCCCGGCATGGAGACATCCAGCAGCACCACGTCGTAAGCGCGACGACCGTAGGCCTCTAAGCCTTCCTCTCCGGTCTTAGCCAAGTCCACGCGATAGCCTTCCGCCGAAAGCAGCGTCTCAAGCACGTCGCGCATAATCTCCTCGTCGTCAACAACGAGGACTGAACCCTTCCTAGCCATCTTTCTCTCTGTTCCCAAAAAAAATTCTTCTCTTAACGGCCCGTTAAAAAATCGTCAGGGCAGAGGAATCGTCCCCGCCCTGTCGGCCTTGATACTTGCTTTATAAATCTTCCGTGCGAGGGATGATAAAACCGAACTTCATTAGATGCAGAACGGGGGATTGGTGTTGGGGATAAGGGATAGTAAATCTGCTTTTATTCTTACAGAAATTTTCAGTCGCCTGCGGCTTGCAGGCGGGCGCGTCCCGGCATGGAGGGCAGCGTGATGCGAAAAGTCGTGCCTCGCCCGGGCGCGCTCTGCACGGCTATATGACCGTCATGCTCCTGCACTATGCCGTAAGTGACGGCGAGGCCGAGCCCGGTGCCGCGCCCCACGCCTTTCGTGGTAAAGAACGGGTCGTAAATCTTGGCTATGTTTTCGGGCGCGATGCCTATGCCGTCGTCTATGACCTCCACCTGCGCGTCCGTGTCCATCAGAGAAGTTTTCAGGACAATGCGCCCGCCTTCGGGGATGGCGTCGCGCGCGTTGAGCAGCAGATTGGTAAAGACCTGTTGCAGCTTTCCGGCGTTGCCGTAAACGCGTGGGAGCCCTTCTGAGTACTCACGCTCAATCTCTATCTGGCTGCGGCGCAGCTGCGGCTCAAGAAGCTGAAGCGTATCGTCCAGCACTCTATGCAGGTCGACTTCCGTGAACTCTGTGGCGCTGCCCGTGCGAGAGAAGTTCAGGAGGTTATTGACGATGTTGCTGGCGCGGTCTGCCTGTCGACGAACCTTCTGTAGCAGCGCGTGCTTCGGGTCTGTTTCGGGCAGCATCCCCAGCAGCATCTGCGTGTAGGAGGAGACGCCCGTCAAAGGGGTGTTGACTTCGTGCGCCACGCCTGCGGCCAGCAGGCCTATCGAAGAGAGCTTCTCGCGCTGCTGCGTCTGCTCTTCAAGGCGAGCGGTCGTCGTTACGTCTTCGACGACGACGATTGAGCCTGTGCGCTCGGGAGAGCCTATCTGAAGCGGCGCAATCGCTATGTTCAGCACGAGCGGGCGTCCCTCGCGCGTCGCCGTGTGCATCTTGTAGATGCGTCGCAGCTCAGACACGTTCAGGTGCTCGTGGCCGAGTATCTGCCAGAGCGACTCGCCGAAGTCCTCCGCGAAGAGGTCTTCGACGCGGTGGCCCACAGCCTCGTCGCGATTGATGCCGAGCATGTCTTCGAGCGCGGAGTTGCAGCGAGTAATACGGCCATTGAGGTCTACGGCCAAGAGGCCGACGTTGACGGACTCAACGATTGACTCGTTGAACTCCTTGAGAAGCTGTAGCTCCTGTGCGCGCTCCTTCTGCTCCTGATAGAGCAGGCTGTTCTCTATGGCGACCGCCACGTAACCGGAAACGGTGCGAAGAATCTCTACGTCTTCGGACGAGAGAAGCGCTCCGTCCGCAGAGCGTCCAAGGCCGATGACCGCCACCATTCGGCCGCGCACGACGCACGGCACGTAATAGTGAAGCGCGCGACGCACAAAGCCAGTGGTCTGCGGCACAAGGTCAAGGTCGTCGGCCCGCACCACGCCCGTCTCGGCGGAGCGCGTGCGAATCATCTCGCGGAAATCCGGCGGGACAATCATGGTCGGAGAGAGTCCCACGGCCCGCGCCACTCTGTAGCCCGCCGCGTCGCGGTCGTCTTCTATGAAGATGGCTATGCGCTCAACCGCGAGGACTTGCTGCAAGCGGCTCATGAGCGCGTCCAGCAGTGGCTCAAGCGTTGTCGTGGCCGAGAGCGTGCGCCCGAAGTCCAGCAGCCCGTTCCTCAAGTCATAACTCTCGCCGTAGAAGAAGCGGTCAATCCTCTCCTGTATGAAGTTCTTAATCGGCGCGGCAATCATGACGATGACGGCCATGGCGCTCACGGCTATGATGACGCGCAGGGTAATCTCGCCCGGCGTCAGCGCATCACCGAGCGCGTAAACGCCCGCAGCGTAAACCACGACGCCTATCATCAAGGCGATGGCGAGCGTGGAGAGCGCGTAAGCGGCTGCGCGCCTGACCACCATATCAACGTCCATCAGGCGATAGCGCACGACGGAGTTGCCGAAGGTCAGAGGGATAAGCGCGAGCGGCAGGATGGCTATGTCTGTCAGCCACTCAAGGCCCGTGATGTCGTAGGCGTAGGGAATCGAATAGAGAATCGTGAAGGGCGCAATCGCCAGCGCGGAGCCCCACACGACCCACTTCAACTGCTGGCGAACGACGGCCGTGTCGCTCTTAACGAACCTGTAGATGATGAGCCCCGCGCCCACCACGAGCGACAGAGCGAAGTGCATGAAGATGGCCCTGTAGCTCAGCCCGTATGCCGCCTCAGAGAATTTCAGAAAATCGAGGCGCGGGAAGAGCCTGACCACGTACTCGCGCGCATAAAGCATTGCGAGAAAGATAACCAGCAGGGCGGCTGGCGTGTAGAGCAGCAGGGCAGGCCAGCGTCTCTTCTCGGACAGGTGATAACGCGACGGGTAGAGCGCGCAGAAATGCACGAAGATGGGCGCGAACAGACACAGGGCGGCGTTATCCAGAAAATCTATAAAGATGTCTAAATCTTCGCCCGTGTGAAGCGGCCTGTAGAAGTGGAAGACGAAGGCCGCGAGGCAGAGCGTGGCGAAGTGCATCACGAAGGGAGCGCGCCCGCCCTGCTTGAAGAGCACGAAGAAGCCTACGAAGAGATAGATGAGACCTATGATGTTGATGTAGAGGTCGCGCGAAGTCCAGTCGGGAATATCCTGTAGGTCGTAGAGGTCTGCCTCGTAGTAACGCGTCTCTTCCGGATTGGAGGGGCGGTAGATTTTGTAGACCAGATGGCCGCCCACGCCAGCCTCTTCCAGATAAACCGCGACCTGCCAGGGCTCCGTCACCTGGTCGAAGTTGTACTCGTCAAGGCTGATGCCCAAGAGCACGTCGCCGGGAAGAATCTGGGCGCGACCGGCAGCCGACAGGGGGTCTACCGTTTCGGCCACGACGCCGTCTTTGGACTGAGTCCAGAAGACGCCGTCGGTCGGAGGCGATTTGTGCTTGAGCCGCTGTAGGAAATTGAGCGTGCCGGCAGCAATCAAGAGGGCCGCCACAATCAGCAGCACCCACGTTCTCACTGTCAGCACGGAGCCTTTCACAACTTTTCTACCTTCTAGCCTTTAGAGGGCACACTTCAACGTCGGTCTTAATCAAGCAAGAGATGTTCCAGATTCAAGGCCCAAATCTTTCTCCCTGCGCGCTTTATCTAAAGAGCGCCGCACGGCTGGCATCGCCTTGTGCCCGTGCAACTTCCCGAAAGCCCTGAAGTTATAAAGTGTGAAGGCCGGGCAGGATTTAAAATCAACGCTTCTCCAAAATCTCGGACACGTCCAAAAACTTGGAGAAACAGCACAGAGGCCAGAGATTAAAGGTCAGAGGCTAGTAAGTTAAATCTTTCTTTCTACTAGCCTCTGACCCCTAGCCTCTGGCCTCTGTTCTAGAACCTGACTGAGATGCCGCCTCGCAGCGTCCGGCGTGCCGCGTTGATAATCAGAATAGTCTCGCCGTCTTCGGCGCTCGCCTGAGAATCGAACAGGTTGCGGGCATCAATCACGGCTTCGGCGCGCACGGGCAGGCCGAAGGTCGGCAGCTCCTGCGTCACCATGATGCTGAGGCTAGGGTCGTAGACAGCCAGCCGCCCTGCAAACGGGTCTACGGCGAAAACGGTCGCCTCGGGGGAGAAGCGGAAGACCGTGCTGACGCGCGTGCCCGTGGGCAAATCGCCGTTGACCTGTAGAGCCGCCGTCTGGAAGAAGCCGTCCTCGAAAAGCTCTCCGGGGTTGGTGATGCCTTCTGTAGAGAGGCGCTGGCCGCGCCCGAATGAGTAACCGGCAGAGGCGCTCAGCATCTGGCTGATGCGGCGGGTGTAGACGACGCGTAGGCCCTTGGCCGCTCCCTCCTGATTGGCGACCCTCAGAAGCGCGTTGCCCTGCCCGTTCTGGAAGGCGTTGAGCGGCACATTCATGAGCCCTACGCCGCGCCCGGAAGTTGTATCGAAGAAGGCAGTGGCTTCAACCTGCGAGTTGTTGTCCAGAACACGCTCTATGCCGAACTCGAAGCGGCGGCTCTTCTCCATCACGGCCTGCCCGTCAACGAGCGCGATTGCGCCCGTGCCCGGTTGGCGGAAAAGAACGGGGCCGTCTTCAAACTCGGCCATGCTCTGAATCATGCTCTCCTGCCCGCCGGGAGCGTAAGCTGCCTTGACTCTCGTGCGTGCGTTGGCGTCGAACTGAAACCCTAAGCGCGGGCTCAGGGCGCTGGACTTGCTCGCGCCGAGGAAGCGGGAATAATCCAGACCCAGAACTACCACCACGCCGTCTCTGACGACCCACTCGTCCACGGCGCGCACGGAGAACTGGCCGAGCGAGCGCTTGCCGTCTTCATTAACCGGAAGAATCGTGTTGACGCGAGCGCCGCCCACGGTGACGTTCAGGCGATGAATGTCGTTTATGCGAACGCGCGTAGTAGTCTCAAAGCGTTGCGGGGCGCTCGGGCTCCCGGCGCTCATCTGGCCCGCGAAGATGAAATCAATGGTGCTCGTGGCCGGAACTGCCAGCGCAAAGTTGACGCCCGTGAAGGAAGAGTTTTGAGGATTAGCGGAGGAAGCAGCGTAGGCTTCCACGACGCCCTGAATGCGGCCGCGTTCGCTGTCTTCTTCGACAGGCATGTCGAAAACCGTGTCGTCCGGCAGTCGATTCGCGGCCTCTGCGGCTTCCATGGCATCCTTAACCGTAGAGTCCTCGCCCTCTTCCATCTGGAAGATTGAGCGGCGGCCCTGGTTGGCGCGCACGCGCCACTTGGCGCTGTCTCGGTCTGCGCGGCGCTCAGGCGCTGTGCGCCCGCCTCCGACCGGCTCAAGGTTAAAACGGTAGCTTAGATAGTCTGCCGGGCGAACCTGCACGGATGAGAAGAGCGCTTGATTGAAGCCGTTGGCTTCGGCGCGCACGCTGTAGCGGCCGGGCGAGACCTTCGTGGAAAAGTTTCCGTCCGAGCCGGAGCGCGTCTGCTTGACTATCTCCTGCGCGCCTTCGCGTAGGAGCGTGATGAGAGCGCCTGCGAGCGGGTTTCCCTTGTTGTCGCGCACTGTGCCCGTGATGGTGCCCAGAGCGCCTGCGGAGCTTCCGAGCCCGAGCGCCTGCGGAGCGCTCGCCACACACAGCGAGGAGAGTGCCAGCAGACTCAAACCGATGCGCAAAGCTTTTCTCATTGTGGCAATACCTCCGATGCGCGGCCTCTCAGCCCGACGGGCGAAAGACGCGCTTTCAAGCAACCGACTTTTTCAGCGCCACGCATACGAGGAAGGAATCTCTCTCAACTACAAGCCCCGGCTCTTTGAACAGTCTCCGCGCCAAAGCTACAACAGGGAACTCTCTCTTTTCTTTATAACTTAAGCTAGCGGCTCTCTCTTTTCAGTCAACGTTCTCAGTTTCGATTAACCATAGGCTTCTGCACAGACTAATGCCATGTCTGGGAAGAGCACATTTTCCGTCAACTACGTAAAGCATGTCAAGAGAGGCAAATCCCCTTTTGGGCATAGAGATGCTGGAAACTGCGCCTCGCGTTTGCCGCCCCATTTCCGGCCATGCTAGGATTCACGGGCTAACCAGAGAGAGTTTCACGCATCAAAGGGTGTTTTCCGATAGATTTCCAGTGCTTTTATGACAGACCAGGTTCAATTCACTCGTTTAGACAACGGACTCACAATCGTTTCAGAAAAGATGCCGGGCCTGCGCTCGGCCACACTCGGCATCTGGCTGAGACGAGGCTCGCGCCACGAAACGGAGGCCGAAAACGGCCTCTGCCACTTTATCGAGCACGCAGTTTTTAAGGGAACCAGCCGCAGGTCTGCCTTGGACATAGCCATAGAGTCAGACCGGCTGGGCGGAAACCTCGACGCCTTTACCATGCACGAGATGACGGGCTTCACCATGAAGGTCGCAGACCGTGGCGTGGAGAAGGCCTTTGACCTCGTCTCGGACATGCTGCTTCGGCCGCGCTTCGAGCGCGCAGACCTTGAGCGCGAGCAGAAGGTCATCATCGAAGAGATGAAGATGGTCGAGGACACGCCGGACGAGTTCCTCGGCGAGCTTTTCAGCGCCGCCTACTTTCCCGCTCACCCCTTGGGCCGCCCCATAGAAGGCACCGAATCTACCGTCTCATCCTTTACCAGAGAGCGCACGGCTGACTTTCACGCGCGCGAGTTCGTGCCGCGCAACATGGTCGTTGCCGCCGCCGGAAGCATAGAGCACGAGCAACTCGTAGAGATGGCCGCGAAGGCCTTCCAGCATCTTAAAGCTGGGGAAGGCTCGGCTGCTGATTCGTCTCAGTACGTGGGAGCGCCGCGTCCCGCCGCTCCCATCATCATCGAGCGCAAGCGCGAGCTTGAGCAGGCGCATCTTCTGATTGCCTCGCCGTGGACGGACGCCCGCCACGAAGACCGCTTTGCCGCGAGCCTTCTGGCCAATGTGATAGGCGGCACGACCAGCAGCCGCCTCTGGCAGTCGATACGCGAAGAGCGCGGGCTGGCCTACTCCGTCGGCGCGGGCGCTTCGAGCTACTCGGACGCGGGCGTCTTTCACATCTACGCAGGGACTTCGCCCGAGCAGTTGGACGAAGTGGTTGACCTTTCGCTCGAAGAGCTGCGGCGGGTCGTGCGCGAGAGCGTCAAGGAGGACGAGCTGAGGCTTGCCAAAGACCAGACCGTCTCTTCAATCCTTCTGGGCCTTGAGTCCTCGAACGTTCGCGTGGGCGCGCTCGCTCGACAGGAGATAATCCACGGCCGCCGCATCACGCCGGACGAAATCATACGCCGTCTGGAAGAGGTCACGGTCGAGGACATGCACCGCGTCGCGCGAGAGTATTTCAAATCGGAAGCAATGTCGCTCGCGGCCCTTGGAGACCTCAACGGCTTTAGCGTGGACAGGGCCAGGTTAGAGATATAAGCTGCTGCTGCCGTCGCCTACTTTTCTTTGTCTATGAGATTCACCGTCCTGGGAAGCGGCTCTACTGGGAACGCCGTGCTGATAAGCGCGGGCGAGACTCGTGTGCTGGTTGACGCTGGCCTGAGTGCGCGTGAGACGGTTCGCAGGCTCGCGCTCGTGGGCGAGGATGCTACGAAGCTTGACGGCGTCATCATCACGCACGAGCACGGCGACCACGCGGGCGGACTCCGAGTGCTCTTAAAAAGCTTGAGCTGTCCCGTCTACATCTCCGGCCAGACGCGCGAGGCTTACATCAGCGAGCGGCACGGCGTCTCAAACGAAGAGCCGCGAAAGCGCGCCGATGCCCTGCGCGACCGCGTCGAGCTAATCGAATCGAGCAAGGATTTCAAGATAGGCGCGATTGATTTTCATCCCTTCACGATTCCGCACGACGCCGTCGACAATTTCGGATTCACTGCCACGCACGACGGCGTCTGCGTGGCGACACTGATGGACTTCGGCCACATCACGACGCTGATAACGGAGAGGCTCAGGGGCTGCGCGGGCATCATCATTGAATCCAATCACAGCCGCGACATGCTCAAGGCTTGCTCTGTCTACCCTTGGGACTTGAAGCAGAGAATACTGTCTCGGACGGGCCATCTCTCGAACGAGGACGTGGCCGAGTGGCTTCGCAGCGGCTTCGACGGCACGGCACGCTTCGTCGTGCTGGCGCATCTTTCACAGCGCGCCAACAATCCCTTCCTGGCCAAAATCACAGCCGAGACGGCGCTACGCGAGCGCGCCCCGCTCTTCCAGACAGACACGGAGATTGTCCTCTCGCATCCCAAAGAGCCTACGCCGTGGATAGAGCTATGAGGCTTCATCTTCTTTTAGCTCTGGCCCTGCTGGCTTTCCTCGCGAGTTGCAGGATGGACGAGCGGCAGAGCGGCATCCCTCCCGCGGCGCAAGAGGCCATGGACACTCTGACCGAGGACTTCAACGCCGGACGCTTCGACAAGATTTACAGGGAGGCCGCAGAAGAGTGGCGCGGGCGCGTCACCGAAGAACAGTCTGGTGAGACGTTCCGCACGCTCAAGGAAAGGCTCGGCGCGATACGCGAGCGCGAGTATACGAGCGGGCGGCAGCAGCAGACTCCCGTCGGCAATCTTCCCCCGGGCTCGCTTGTCCTTCGCTACAACACCAGGTTCGACAAAGCGGAAGGCATGGAGACGCTCACGCTGATAGAGCGCGAGGGTCGCTACCTGCTCGCGGGTTATTCCGTCAGCTCCAATTTGCTAAAGCCTGCGGGTGACAAGTGACAAGAACAGTTTTAAGTTTTGAGTTTTGAGTTTTCAGCTTCAGAGCTTTTCACTGAAAACTGAAAACTGTAAACTGAAAACTGTTCTTGCTCGTCACTTATCAACAAGTAACTCGTCACTGCTTTCTTATGATTGAACGATACACCTTGCCCGAGATGGGCGCGCTCTGGTCTGAGCAGAACAAGTTTCAGAAGTGGCTCGACGTGGAGATAGCCGTCTGCGAAGTGCATGCCGAGATGGGGACGATTCCGCGCGAGGCCGTCGAAGAGATAAAGGAGCGCGCAGCGTTCACAGTCGAGCGCATACACGAGATAGAGAAGACCACAGACCATGACCTGATTGCCTTTACGACTAACCTTGCGGAGTCAATCGGCGAGTCGGCACGCTTCGTTCATTACGGTCTGACCTCTTCGGACGTGGGCGACACGGCGAACGCGCTGCTCCTGCGCGACGCCTGCGACATACTGCTCGGCCGCGTGGACGCGCTGATGGAAGTCCTGAAGCGTCGCGCCTTCGAGTTCAAGCGCACCCCGCAGGTAGGGCGCACTCACGGCATACACGCAGAGCCTACATCGTTCGGCCTCACCTTTGCCCTCTGGTTCGACGAGATGCGAAGGAACCGCGAGCGATTAGTGCTTGCGCGGGAAAGGGTCGCGGTCGGAAAAATCAGCGGGGCAGTCGGAGCCTTCGCCCACCTGGACCCTATTGTGGAAGAGCGCGTCTGCGCGCGTCTTGGCCTGAAGGCCGCGCCCGTCTCGACACAGGTCATACAGCGCGACACTTATGCGGAATACCTCTGCACGCTGGCCGTCATAGCGTCGTCGCTGGACAAGTTCGCGCTTCAGGTGCGCCACTGGCAGCGCACGGAAGTGCGAGAGGCGCAGGAGCGCTTCAAGCGCGGGCAGAAGGGCTCAAGCGCCATGCCGCACAAGCGCAATCCTATCCTTTCGGAACGCATCTGCGGCATAGCCCGAACCGTGAGGGCCAACAGCATCGTCGGCCTTGAGAACGTCGCGCTCTGGCACGAGCGGGACATCTCTCACTCTTCCGCAGAGCGCGTGGTGCTGCCCGATTCTTCAATCGCGCTCGATTACATGCTTGAGAAGACGCGCTCCCTGATTGACGGGCTGGTGGTTTATCCTGAGAGGATGCTTGAGAATCTGAAAGCCACGCGTGGACTGGTCTTCAGCGGCCAGCTGCTGCTTGCGCTTGCCAGACGGGGCGCGTCGCGCGAGGACGCCTATGAATTCGTTCAGCGCAACGCCATGCGCGTCTGGGACGAGGGCGCGGACTTTCACACGCTCATAGCTCAAGACCCTGACATCGGCTCGCTTCTGACGAGGGAAGAGATTGACGGCGTCTTCTCGCTAGATACTTACCTGAGGAACGTGGACGCCATCTTTGAGAGAGTTTTCAAAGAGAGCTAAAATAGAGAAGCCGCTAAACAACGAAGCAGCACGCAGAGGAGAATCTCTTTCGTGCTGCTTCTTGTTGCTCGGTGGCTTGTCGTTTCTCTACTTCCTGGCGAAGTTCTCCGCGATGTTGCCTATGACGGGGAGCTTGAACCACTCGCCCTGATAGGCTTTGTAGGCGCTAAAGATAAGGGCCGCGAACCATGCCAGCCAGATGAGCGGAACCAGCAGCCCTATGAAGGCGAAGGCTTCCGAGATGGCAGAGAGAACGCCAATCAGTATGCTCAGCACTACGAAGAGTACTATCCAGCCCGCTATGAGCAGCAGCGACTGTAGCGCGTGAAAGCGAGCGAAGCGATTCTGCTTCTCTATAATCACCATGACGAGCGCTATGATGCCGATGGGATAGCCGAGCGCCGCCGCCAGGTTGGCCTCAAGGCCGCCCAGAGCCGTCTTACCCTTCGGGCCGTCATTGCCACCGCCGGGCGGCTGCGTCATGGGTGCGTTCGGTGGTGTGCCGTAGGGGCTGCCGTAGCCTTGCTGCTGTTGGCCGGGCGGGGGATTCTGCATCGTAATTATTCTCCTTCGGAAAGTCTGTGAATTTTAAGATTCCTTGTTGCTCGTATAAGCCCGCCTGAAACCCTTCGAGCGCGCTTCTCGCCTGACGCGACTCGGCTCTAACCTTTGAGCCTGAAAAAAACTTTCACTTGGCAACGGGAATCTTATGCTAACGACTACACGTCGCGCAACATTTTGCCGTAATATTGTGCGGGCAGGTCGGAGAAAATATGAGAGCAAAAGTTTACGTCACGCTCAAGCCGGGCGTGCTGGACCCGCAGGGCAAGGCCATACAGCATTCCGTAGAGCTTCTGGGCTACGACGGCATAGCGGACGTTCGACAGGGAAAGTATTTCGAGATAGCTCTGGACGGCGCGCTTCAGGAGACGGAGGCCCGTGAGACCGCCACCCGCATGGCCCGTGAGGTTCTCTCAAATCCCGTCATCGAAGACTTCCGCGTGGAGATAGAAGGATGAAATTCGGCGTCATCGTTTTCACTTACAGTTAGCATCCTTGCTGCCAACTGAGCAGAACCGAATTACAGGCACACAAGAGGCACACAAGTGTTTCGTGATGTTGCCTGTTTCAAGGGCTTCCTTATTTCGTACCCTTCTTTCGTTTTCGATATTCGCGTGAAGCATCACGCCTCGCAGCATATTTTCCGCACTCGTAGCAGTAGTTGCGCTGATTGGCTCGCGGCCTGCGTCCAAAGGTAGGCGGCTTATAAAAGTTTCCACACGAGGCGCAAATAACTGGCCCGTGAGTTCTCACAACTGCTCTCATCAGTTCGACTGTTAATGCTCCGAATAGACTATTGCTGAGTGGATAGCTGATGTTTATGTAAGCTGGATTCCACTGAATACGAGGGCGGACATTAGCAATGTCTACCCAAACATTCATGTACCTTACTAATAGCGATTTTTCTCCACTTATCTCTTCCGGCAGACTCGATTCTGAGACGCTTAGTACAATCCAGTCTTGCTTCTTCCCTTTCTCATTCCGGTGAAGATGCGAAGCCAGACTAAGCACCGCCCTACTCATCCGAGCGAACTTATGCCATAACTCAATTGATTCACTACCTGTTGGTTTACACGACTTGTCCATAGCCTTAGGGTTAAAGATTGGCGGATTGTGTGTGGCGGGTAAATTATGCTTACAAAGTCCTAAGACACCCCAAGTCTGAGCAAACTGTAGTATGGTTTCAGCCTCAACAAATGCGAGATTGGCAAATTCTATAATCAAACCTTCTTCAGGCTCTTTAGTGATAAACTGAGAGTCCACCACCTCCCAAATCAAAGCCCCATTAAGCAACTCCACCTTTCTAGGGATTTTCAATAAGCCGTTGTGAAACTCAGGGAACGGATTTTCACCTGTGTTTGTGTTCTGCTGTAAAAACCCACTCCACCTCGTTGCATTACTCACAGCTTATGCCCTCACAGCTTTGCGTGATATTCACGTGATACAAGAAAAAATTCGCGTAATAGAAAATATCACAACTTGGATTGATAAAATGGAGGCAGACACAGAGAAAACTGCTGTCTCAGGGAGAACTCTGCAATTTTACACGCTAATAAGGCGATTTTAAGGAAAAGAAAAAGAAATGACCGAAAACAGCAAACCGCCGGTAGCGGCAACTACCGACGGCTTACAAAACGAAAACATAGCTGACAGAGCAAATGCTTCCAAGAGCTATTTTATCGAACCTGAAGAAACTGCACAAGCTAACCTAGAGTACGCTTTACAGTACGCTTCAAGAAACTGGAAAGTAATCCCGCTCCATACGCCGGAGGCTCAGGGACAATGCTCCTGTCGCAAGAAGGACTGTTCGAGCGTGGGCAAACACCCCCGCACGATGAACGGCCTCAAGGATGCCACTACAGACGAGAAGAAGATTCGTATTTGGTGGGGAATGTGGCCTGAGGCTAACATAGGCGTCGTAACTGGCGCAGAATCGGGCATCATTGTCTTAGACGTTGACCCTAGACATGGCGGTGGCGAAAGCCTCACTCGACTACAGGACGAACACGGAGAATTACCGGAGACTCCTGAAAGTAGTACGGGCGGGGGCGGCGTTCACATAATCTTTGCTCAGTCTGGGACTGCCTTACGAAACTCGGCAGGCAAGCTAGGAGCAGGTCTTGATATTCGCGCAGACGGCGGATACATAGTCGCCCCTCCTTCACTTCACCAGAGCGGAAGACGCTACGGCTGGATGAACTACGAAGAGTCTTTGGCCTCCATGCCTGACTGGATGATGCGATTGCTCACGGAGACGCCCAAGCGAGAAGTTGCGCGAAGGCAGAAGGGGAGGTCTAACCCTTTCGATAGTTCTTCGGGCGAGTTTATTCCCGAAGGTAGGCGCAACTCTACGCTGGCGAGTCTGGCGGGCAGGATGCGCCGTTGGGGCATTGAAGAAGCCGAAATGACTGCTGCGCTGCTCGTGGCAAACGAAAACAGATGCAGCCCTCCTCTACCGGAAGAAGAAGTGAGAAGCATTGCTACTTCAGTTAGCCGTTACGACCCGAAGGAAAGCTTCTTTGGCGAAGATGAAATCATCGGTTCTGCTCTGGCTACTTTGGTGCAGGCTTCACTATCCGATGCCGGAAACGCAGAATGTATGGCGGCACTATACGGCAATGTGTTCCGCTACGACCACACCCGCAAGAAATGGCTCGCTTGGGATGGTATAAGATGGAACATAGACGATAAAGGCTTAGCCAGAAAACTTGCCGTTAGAGTAGTGAGAGCAAGGCATCAAGCGGCTATTGAAGTCGAAGACTTGGATGCCCGCAAGCGTCTTTCTCATTGGGGGCTGACGAGCGAGAACATAATAAGAATCAACGCCCTATTGCAGATGGCACAAGTGCTTGAACCTTTCAGCACGACGATTGAGCAGTACGACGCTAATCCTCTTCTTGCTACCACGCAGAATGGAACTCTTGATTTAAGAGACGGCATCTTTAGAGAATCGCACCCTGAAGACTATCTGACGAAGCAGCTAGGGGCTACTTACGATTCCAATGCTACTTGTCCTCGCTGGCAGAAGTTCCTAGACGAGATATTCAACGAAGACAGGGAACTCATCGAATACATCCAGAAGGCAGTCGGGTATTCACTCACGGGCAACACTAGCGAGCAAGTAGTCTTCCTTTGCTATGGCAACGGGGCGAACGGAAAGAGCGTCTTCCTAGATGTATTGAGCGAGTTGTTAGGCGATTACGCCGGAGCAGCCAGCTTTGAGACCTTCGACGCTGGAAGGCGCAACGAAGCCAGTAACGACCTCGCGGCCTTAAAGGGCAAAAGAATCGTTACGGTCATAGAGACGGAAGAAGACCGCAGGCTCGCAGAGGCGAAGGTAAAGGCCGTAACAGGGCAGGATGCTATCTCTTGCCGCTTCCTTTACGGTGAATACTTCACTTACGTTCCGCAGTTCAAAATCTGGATGGCACTTAATCACCTACCCATCATTCGCGGCGTTGATAGGGGCATCTGGCGCAGAATCCGTGTTATTCCTTTTACTCAGTCATTTGAGGGCAGAGCGGACAAGAGCCTGATTACGAAGCTACGCGATGAACTATCCGGCATCCTGAATTGGGCGTTGGAAGGCTTGAGAAAGTGGCAGGAGACGGGCTTAGGCGAGCTACCGCAGGCGATGAAAGAAGCGACGGAACAGTACCGCCGCGATAATGACTCCATCGGCCAGTGGCTAGAGGAACGTACAACCCCTAATCCTTTGGGAATGATGCGAGCTAAAGTAGGCTACTTGGATTACGTATCTTGGGCAGAGGAACGCGGAGAAAGGCCGTTCAGCCAGAAGAATTGGAGTAAGGCGTTAATCGAGAAGGGCTACATGAAAGACCGCAACAGAGAAGGATATAGCTACTTTGGTCTGGAACTGGACGGATAAGAGGGTGATGTATGGAATGTAGGTTGTGAATCAATCTCGGTAAAAGTCTCTTAGTAGAAGCTCATAAGAGAAGTTTTCTGAAAAAGGTTCACAACCTGCACAACCTACATAGAATGATTGCTAATTCCACTCTGGTTGAATGAGTTGTTAGACCGACTTCCGTGCGGCGGAACACGTTTTCACCAGTTTTTCTGTATCGTTGTTTGCTCAAACTTAGCACGTGTACCCGATACTTCCTTCCATAATTGATTTGCAGTTTCTGCCATTACCGCCGCTATTTCGCGCGGCCCAATGGTAGCCCTTTTCCCTTCAGGACTACTATGAGCACCGCTATTCCTCAGAGCACGTAAATAATGCAACAAAGCTCGCACTTCTGTTGTAATTAAGCGATGCTTCGTTATTTTCCACCTCAATCTAAACATTAGCTCAATTAAATCATATATATCAGCATCTGACGCTGGCTCTACCCGCCCTTTCACATCAATCATTATTTTACGAACTTGAGCAATTTTACGAAGCACCCCTTCTAACCCTCTACCTGAAATCAAAACCCCTACTTCATCGAAACCCATAGAGAAGAGGTTTCTGGCTAAACGAAAGTCTGCTTCTAACTCTGGAGGTAATCCAAGCTCAAATGTTAAGAACTGACCATCAGATTCCTTTAGCTGATAGTATCCTTTCAAGAGTTCTTTTGTATCTGTAATAAGTTGTTCGATTTCTAAAGAGATTCGGTCTGATGCACTATAGCGTTCCCAGTGTTCAAGCAATTCATGTTGGTGTAAGAATCCGTATGCCGCTCCGTTTTTTACAAGCCGCTTATTGTATAGTAATAACTCTTCGCCTGCACGAATAAGGTCATACACCACGTCTTTGGCTTTTTCGATAGTTTCTGTATCATCTACGAAAGGCATATCATCGTCTTCCACGAATCCTAGTCCATTTAGCGACTCAATGCTCGTTGTCAGTTTACTCACTGCTTCAAAAAGCTTTTCTTCGGTCTCAAACCAAGAGCCAAGATGCGCCAAGTTAAACAGCCCGAAACTTTTGATAGTTACTGGCGCAACATTGTCAATATATTCTTCCCACGATGACCAAAGCCAAGCCATGCACAATTCCTTTCAATAGTCGGTTCTAGTTTACAGGTGTCGGTCTAGGTCGCAGAGTTCGGCATTTTGTTTTTTAGCGTGACTGCGACCTAGTTCCTTGTAGGGTGTAAATGACCGCCAGTAGCGGCCTACAGGCCAGCAGAGCGTTATTTGCTGCCTCTGGATATTCTACTCCCGCCTTTTGATGTATGAAATGTACCTTGTGAATCATTTTGGGGAAAGTACCTCTTATGAAGCGATAAAGGAAAAGTTTCTCTAAAAAGGTTCACATCATACATTTCATACACACCTTGCGGCCTGTAGAAGCTTATAAAAAAGTTATACAACGTCAACTCCCTGAAATTCACATTAAGCTCTATAGATTCAGATGGTTAGGCATCTTATGACTTCGTACAGGGGTTTCGCACATAGGAGTTTACAAAATTACAGCCTAATACTGGATGTTTAGGCTTGAAAAGAGATTTTTTTTAGAATACTCAGGCCACCCCATCAAGCCTTCTCAAAAAGGAGTCTCTTTAACAACTACAGCAAAATTCTGGAAGAGTGAGAGAATTTGTATAAAACTGGCTTAGAACATTGTGCTTCAAATAGGAGTATGGGTATTAGGGTATCAGTGCAGTGCTGAGATAAAAGAGCGGTGAGCGTTTTGCATTACTACCGCTTAGGTTTCGGCTGAGGCTTCATGATGCTTTTCGGGCGACGTTGTGCGGGTCGCCTTATACGAAGTAGGTCTTTGTGGCGCTTCTCTATAATGTAGATGAGCCGTTGATGCGAAACTCCTAACATTCTGGCAGCTATAGTTACTCTGCCTTTCGATAGAATAAGAGCCTGCTTTATCAGGTCGTATTCATAGCTTCGCACTTCTTCAATTAGATTCCTCTTGGAAAAAGTCTTGGCTTTGCGCGGGCTAAGATGCCCGCCTAACTCTTCCATGATAACAAGGGCGGCTTTTCCAGCGTGGCTTATAGCTCCTGCTTCTTGTGCCACTTCGATAGCGTGTTGAAGTGTGGCGTATGCCTGACTGTAGAAGCGCAGTCGAGCTAATGCTATGCCGTGAGTTATCAATGCCTCCGCTAATAAGTCTTGCTGACCACTTGGCTCAAGCAATACGACAGAATCTCGCGCCACTCGTTCGGCTTCCACATTCTGGCCTTCAGCGAGAAAAACGCGGGCGCGAGTTTCTTCAAATTGTCCTAATAAATTATTGTCTTTTAAATTCAGGATAATCTTTCGCGCTCGGTCTAAATGTTCGTGCGCTTCTTTAAACTTTCCCGCTTTGAAGTAGAGATAACCAAGATTGTTTTCTACGTTGGAAAGCCCCCATTTGTGGTCAGCTTGCTCAAAGTGATAACTTGCCGCCGCATACTCTATAAAAGCGCGGTCTGTATAGTCCTCTCTCTTTTTATCCTTCCCTACGTTCTCCCATAGATTGCCTAGATTGTTATGATAACTGCCTTTTAAAGTGTGGCTATTAATACGGTCAAACAGTTCTGCATCATCAAGTAGAATTTCAAGAGCATCATTCAAACGATGTTCGGAATACTCCACCATAGCAAGGCGAATCAGCGCCTTTGCCTTTAGCTCATCCTCTGTCCACAGCTTCGCCAACACTTCATTAAGGATTAGACGTGCTTCCTCATAATCTCCGGTTCGCCAGTAGCAAAGAGCAAGTTCCGTCTGCGCCTCCGCTACCTTCGCGTTACTAATCTTTTCAAAAGCAGAGATGCTTTCGCTGATGAAGTCCTTTGCTGTCTCTTGCGCGTCTGGAATCTGGCGTTTACTGCCTATCCATCCGGTCAGGACTCCTGCCCTTAATAAGACTTCTGCTGCCGTGTTCTGTTCTAGCCCCTCAAGTTGAGGGCGCTCGCCAAGTCGTTTCCATAACTCGCTCATAGCGCTACGTGCAGCCTCATAATCTCCGGTCTCTTCAAGACCTTTAGCTAGTTGACAGCGAAGCTCCGCCCTTTGGTTATGACTTAATGTCGGACTTTCCAGTTGACTCATGAGTGAGGCGAGTAAAGTCATAGAGGGATAGACCTTTCCAAAGTAGTAGCTGAAACGCTCGCCATCATAACGGGCCGCTCTAACACTTGCAAGATTTTTACAAAGCTGGTCTATTGTTCCGCGCAAAATATTTTGCTCCCACTTCGCTTGCAAAATTTTTTGCAAACATACTTTAGGAGAAACAAAATGAACAACTTACGGAAATTGTGTGCTGTGATGGTTCTGTTACTGGCACTATCGTTTACTGTTCTTGCTGAAGGTCAGACTAATTGCCCGGGCATCACTCAAGAGACTGTAGCAGGTGATATACAGAATGGAGTAACAGACGAGATGCAGAGTGGAGTCCAGTCAACAGATACGGATACGATAACACAGACCACATTCACGCTAATCTTAGTCATGCTGTCAGTGGTCTAGTTGAATCCTATAGTTAGAAACGCTCTAGGCTGCCGTGAGTGCCTCACGGGTGGCTAGGTTGTGGTGTGCAACGAGGCGTAATGCTTTAGGTTTGCCAAAGGCATAAATCCACATAAGTTTTGGTATTTTAGGTTCTTGAATCTTTGACAATCTCATATTGGGCTGTCGCAGAATAAGTTGGTTAGCCATCTTGGATTTAACGGAGAGATTACACAGGATTATATTTCTGCCTACGAACGTGCAATAAGAGAACCACCTTTGCCAGTCTTGTTAAAGTATGCGCAGGCGGCTAATGTTTATGTTTATGTTTTGATAGATGACAAGATTGACATATCACTGCGAATACCGTGGGAGCAAAAGAGTGAAAGAGTCTTAAGCGTTTCAGGAAAGCATAAGAAGTAATAAACATAAAGGAATATACGTCTACTAAGTAATCCCAAATGGAGAATCTAAGTCAAATCTTTTACTTCTGGAACTGTGAAGGGTGAGATTGCGGGGTCAGCATCTCCGAACCTAAATACTAACCAATCATCATCTTCTTCATTCTCCCCTTTTTTGAACTTGACTTCTTTGATTAACCGACCGTCTTCTAGCTTAACAGCAAAAGGATTACCGTAATAATGAGTTTCACTATCAACAGGGACAAATCGATATACTTTGAAGAAATCTTCTTGTGTGATTTTTCCGGCTAACAACTCTAAAATCACCCTAGCAGAAATGGTAACTTCCTCACTGCTCATTTCAAGACCTCCCCAAAATGAACTACCCTTCTGGGTCTTTCCAGAAGCTTTCAAAAGATATACAGCATTCTTAGCATCACGTTCCGGTATTGGCAGAACCTCATTTAATTTGCTAATACTGTTTAGCAGATTTTCACCAATACTATTGAAAGATGCGCCTTCATATAACTGCATCTTGACTTCACTATAAGAATTAAACCCAAAATGCTGCTCTATAGTAATTGTGAGTATAAAGCTAATCGCTGGATACTCCTGAAGGAGGTATCTTATTACTTCGCTGAATCCGTAAGAGTCCCAATTCCTACTATGGTTAAAAAGGCTATACCCGCCGTTACAAACAATTAGCCCTAACGGATGACTACAATCTGCGTTGACGAGTTTATAAGCCTTTTCTGATAGCCGATTGTAGATAGTGTTCTGAATGAGAGAAGTAATTATTGAATAGCTTAGATGTGATGTTATGGCAAACGGCTGTGCCGGATTATAAACAATTACAATACCAATAGCTTCATCTCTGATAACGAATTGCCGTCGTTCATTTGGAGCATCCCTAATGGCATTTAAGAAAGCCTCGAAATTTTCATTGAATATAGCTTCATTAAATTTCGGCTGTGTTGGTAGTTTTAGAATGGGTTTTCCGCCACCTCGAAATACCTTGCTGTAATCGCTGTCTATATGTAAGTAAAACGAATTGCCTCTTAATCCACGTTGACGTGCTATCTCCATCAATCTGTTGTGGAAATCTTCGACTGGATAGCTTTGATTCAATCCTTTATCCGATAATGTTGCAATGTCTGCAATGAAAGACTGTTTGGGTTCATCTAGGGAGGTGAAATAAATATCAGGATTCGTACCTTTCAACTTTGGCTCGTGGAGAACTTTCCCTATGCACTGGGTCATGACATATAGGCCACCACTGGATAATTTCGTTTGAAAATCCCAACGCGCTCCTTTTGCCCAGTTTTCTAACATTCTCCATTCCATTAAAGCTGCTCCGGTAGTAGTCTTACCCCCATTTTCTTCGAGGAGACTACCACTGTGCCTGCCCAACTCGCCCTTCGCTTCGACGAAGTTCCCCTGACAGACAAGACTCAGGCCCGCTATCACGCTATCGCCCCCTGCCTGGCAGGAAAGCTCTCGGCTGCTGACCAAGCTCGTCTCCTGAACCTCTCCTACCAGAAGATCACCCGCTGGCTCCGAGACTTCCGCCACCGTGGCATGCCGGCGCTCTTTCCTCAGACCGAGTTCGCGCGTGAGCCCTACACGCCCGAGCGTGTCATCGTCACTCTGCTCTACTACAAGTGCTGTGCTCCGCGCGCCTCCGACCGGGAGCTGGCCCGCGCTATCGGCGCTGCTACAGAACACCCGCTGCATCACCAGACGGTCAAGTCCCTCTTGGAGCGCTTCTTCTTCTGGCGACATAAAGAGTTCTATGGCCGCATCCATTACCCCGTCCCAGCAGACATTCATGCGCGCCGTCTGGAGATGGTGCGTCTTCATCTGCAAGGCTTCAGCGATCTGACCATCTCTACACTTCTGACCTGTCATAGGAAAACAGTCGCCCGCTGGCTCAAGCGCTGGCGCGGAGAGGCCGCTCGCCAGGAACAAAAGGCTCTTGAAGAGATGCAGACGTGGCTCTTTGACATCTCGCGCGTGCCTCGTCATCCTGCGCGTAAAGTTCAACTGGGCAGCATTCATGCTGTTTTACAGCTCCAGCAGAAGTACGGCTATGCCGGATGGTTCCGCATTCAGGGACTGCTTCGCGCCCACTTCCGCATCGAGTTAAGCGAAAGCACGGTCAAGCGCATCATGCGGATGAACCGGCGTCTGCACTTGGCTCCTCGTCGCCCTCTCAAAGTTACTATCCGTGATCCGCGCGAAGGCCCGCCCATAAGTCGCAAGCCCTTCGAGCACGCCTATATAGATATTCGTTACCTGGACGCCAAGCCGGAAGGGCGCCAACTCTACTCGACTCTTCTGCTGGAAGGCTTCTCGCGCACCATCCTCGCGGGCTCTCTGACCAGAAGGCAGGACTTGGGCGTCATCCTCAGGCTCTACTACCTAGCCCTGATGCAATGGGGCTGCTGGGATGAAGTGATCTCCGACCACGGCAAAGTCTTCGATAGCCACGCCTTCAGGAGAGTCAACCGAAGACTGCTGGTCAACCACCAGATGTACGAGCGAGGGCACCCGTGGCAGAACCTCATTGAGAGCCAGTTCGGCATCCAGGCCCGGATGGGTGAATATCGCTGGGAGAGGTGCCGCACAGTCGATGAAGCTGTAGAGTTCCATCACGAGTTAATCCGCGACCATAATCGGCTTCAGCACTTCGCCCACATTAAGCGCAATGACACCTTGCGCGCTCCACTGGAAGTCTTAGGAAAGGCCAAAGGCAAAGCAGTTGATGCTGCCACTTTGCATCGAGCTTTCAGCAGACAGGCATGGCAGCGCAAGACCGACCACAGGGGCTTCGTCCGCATCAACCGCTGGAAGGTCTATATCGAAGAGGGGCTGCCCAGAACGCCCGTGCAAATAACTTACTGGGAGGGGCGTCTGCGAGCTGAATATAACGCTCAGGTGCTGACGGAGTATCGCTGTCGCTGGGACAACCAAGCACAGAGGCCAAAGAACATCAGTCATCGGGCTTGAACACGAAATTGCAGCAGCATGGCTTAGCACCCGCCACGATTCAGAAAGTACACGCGATTCTATTCTCTGCGCTTAATCAGGCGGTTAAGTGGCGCATCCTTTCGTCTAATCCAGCCGAAGGAGCAGAAGTATCAAGATGGAATAGAAACGCAACTCAAGAAGGGCAAAGGCAAATGCGAACTCTGACGCCGGAGCAAGCAACGCGTTTCTTATCCTCACTCTCAGGAGATAGATACTATGCCCTATTCCTATTAGCCTTAATCGGCGGCTTTCGTCCCGAAGAGTATCTAGGGCTTCGCTGGCGAGATTGTGACTTTGAAAGTGGCGTTGTAACGATTCGCTCCGTGCTGATTCGTCGTGAAGATGGTAAGGGCTGGTACTTCGGAGAGCCAAAAACCAAGCGCAGCAGGCGTAATGTCCCTCTTCCGGCATCCGTTATTGAGGCTCTTAAAGAACACAAGAAGGGACAGGATGCGTGGAAAGAAAAGGCAGGCTCAAGCTACACTGACCATAACTTAGTGTTCTCGACCAAATCGGGATTGCCTATTGACAGAAGAAATTTGAGAGAGTCTTTTCAGTTACGATTAAAGGCGGCTGGATTACCTTCAAACATTCGCCTCTATGACCTCCGACATAGTTGTGCCTCGTTACTTTTAATGGCTAATGAGCATCCGAAAGTGGTCTCAGAAAGGCTAGGCCATAATAGCGTGGCGATAACGTTGGACGTTTATTCTCACGTTCTGCCTACCATGCAACAGTCGGCCTCAGATAAACTTGAGCAGATGTTGATTACAGGCACACTAGCGGCACACAAATAACGCGTGGTAAAGTTATGCACGTAAACCAGCAGAGGATATGAGGCCAGCATGAAAGTCTCTAAACTATTGATAAATAATACGCTCGAAGAAGCTGATGCCAGAGAGACAATTACGCGCATGGCCCGAGAGGTTCTCTCAAATCCCGTCATAGAAGACTTCCGCGTGGAGATAGAAGGATGAAATTCGGCGTCATCGTTTTTCCCGGCTCCAACTGCGACCACGATGCCTATCACGTCATCTCCAAGCACGTAGGGCAGCCTGTTGACTTCATCTGGCATCGTGACACGAACCTTTCATCTTACGACGCGGTGATTATTCCGGGCGGCTTCTCTTACGGCGACTACCTGCGCGCCGGGGCGCTCGCCCGCTTTTCGCCCGTCATGGCTTCGGTCAAAGAGTTCGCAGCGCGCGGAGGCTTCGTGCTAGGCATCTGCAACGGCTTTCAGATTCTGGCCGAAGCGGGACTTCTGCCCGGCGCGCTCATACGCAACCGCGACCTGCACTTCATCTGCGAGCACATACACGTACGCGTGGAGAACTCCGACACTCCTTTCACCAACGAGCTGACCGAAGGCACGGTGCTTCGCATCCCCGTGGCGCACGCCGAGGGCAATTACGTCTGCGACGACTCGACGCTCGAAGAGCTTCAAAGAGAAGGGCGCATAATCTTTCGCTACTCGGACGCGCGTGGCAACGTCACGCCCGAGGCAAACCCTAACGGCTCGCGCGCCAACATCGCGGGCATCTGCAACCGCGAGCGCAACGTGCTGGGGATGATGCCTCATCCGGAGCGCGCCTGCGAAGACCTGCTAGGCTCTTCCGACGGTCGCGACATCTTCCGCTCGCTCGCGGCCACTCTTGCTTCGGCACACGTTTA
Source organism: Pyrinomonadaceae bacterium (assembly GCA_035276685.1). Classification (GTDB taxonomy): domain Bacteria; phylum Acidobacteriota; class Blastocatellia; order Pyrinomonadales; family Pyrinomonadaceae; genus JACVRN01. Next base: position 99,351 of record DATELK010000092.1, read on the forward strand.
AGAAAGCAATTAACAGGGATGGACAGGATACACAGGATAAAGAGAAAGCAGTTCTGCTTTTATCCTGCTTATCCTGTCCATCCTGTTTGAATCCGACTTTAATCTATATGGACTATGAAGAGGACGAGAGAAGATTTCGCGGCGTGGGCGGGACGCCGGGCGGCGTCTTTCATTTTCTGATTGGCCTGGCGATGGCAGTCGCCGGAGCTTACCTGCTGACAAACCGCGTGACGGTGACGAGCAGCTTCTGGTCTCTGTGGGGCTACAACACCTTCGGCCTCACCCTGCTGCCGCTCATCATAGGCATAGGGATGCTCTTCTTCAACGGCAAGTCAATCGTGGGCTGGCTGCTCCTGTTCGCGGGCATCGTCATCATCTTCACAGGCATACTGATGAACCTGCAAATCTATTTTCAGCCGACGAGCCTCTTCGCCACCGTCATGATGCTGGTGCTGTTGGCAGGCGGCATAGGTCTTATCGCGCGCTCGCTTCGCTCTCTATCTTAAGTCCGTCAATCTCTGCTTCCAGTGCGCGAAGGGTACGCTGAAGCATCTCGCGGTGCGCGGGCCGAGTCGCCTGCTCAAGCTGCGTGAGCGTGCGTGCGCGCGAGAGCATCAGTGAATCGAGCCGCTCCTGCCGCGCCTTCTCTTCAGGAGACAGCTCGTTCTGTGCCGCAAGCTTAAGGCGCGCACGCTCCTCTGCTTCCTGCTGCTGGTCTTCGACCGACTTGCTCTCCCATCCTCTAGCCATCTCAGAACTCCTCGCTTACGAATCCTCCATCGCGCTTCATCTGGCGAGCCTTATGCTTGCGACCATTCTGTCAAAGGTCGCGTTGTACCTCTCCACCTCGTCTTCCGGTGCCATGGTTATCAGGTAGAAGAGCCGCCCGTCGCGCGTCGCTGCGGTATATATGATGTCAAGCTCCATGACGCCGGTGACGGGTGACGGGCCCGCAACCACCGTGGCGAAGGCGGGGAGATTCCCCAGTTGTATGCCTTGCGGGCGGCGCACGAGTCGAAAGTCCGGGTTGAGCTTCAGCTGCTGGTTGACGAAGCTTTGCGTCGCGGCTTCAAGGTCGCTCGCTTCGGGCGCGACCACGCCTATGAAGACACCGTGCGTGCAGAGCATTCCTTCTTCCGTCTGACCGTAGGCACCCTTGGGCGCGAATATCATGTTGGAGTCGTCCGCCACGAGCGCGTCCCAGTTCTCAGGGTATTCTATACCGAACGCCCCGTCCTTTGATTGAAACTGCTTGAAGGAGACGGAAGGCGGCTCGGGTCTGGTGGCGGGCTCCGCTTTGCCGGGACTTTCTGGGCCTTTGCGCGCAAGCTCCTGCGGCGATTGAAGCGCGGCTTGATTGCCCGTCAGCCTCGCACGCGCCTGCTGAAACTCCTTCGTGTCCCTCAAGGGATGCGGGTCAAGCCGAAGGCGCTTCATCTCTTCGTTGATGCTCGCTATGCGGTTGCCTGGGTCTGGGTGGTCTGACAAAAACTCGGGCGCTCGCTGGCCGTCCTGCGCCTGTATGGTCTCGAAGAAGGCGGCCATGTCGCGCGGGTCGTAGCCCGCCTCCGCCATCAGCCTCGCGCCCTCAAGGTCTGCCTGTCGCTCGGCCGTGCGGCCGAATCTTAAGAAGACGAGGTTCGCGCCAGCGCCGCCGATTGTCCTGATGACTTGGTCTATGTCAGGGTTACGGCCCCCGCCCGCAATCGTTCTGAGAATGTCGAGCCCGGCCTTCGCTATGTAAGCCTTTGAGGCCTGGTTGGTGCCGTGACGAAGCGCAACGTGATTGATTTCGTGCGCTATGACTCCGGCCAGCTCGCCCTCGTTGCGCGCGGCGGCGATTGCGCCCGCGTTGATGAAGATGAAGCCGCCCGGCAGCGCAAAGGCGTTGATGTCGCGAGCGGCTATGATGTTGAACTGGTAAGGGAACTTGTGGCCAGTGGCGCGCGAGGCCAGCCGTGCGCCAAGCTGCCTGACGTAGCCGACGACCGCCTCGTCCCTGAGAAGCGGAACCTGCTGCGCGACCTCTTCGGCAGACCTTCGGCCAAGCTCTACGTCCTGCTCCGGCGTGAAGAGATTGAAGCCCGGCTTAAAGTGCGGCGCGGGCCGCGCGCTCGTCCCGTTGGAATCGCCCGACCATAAGCCGCAGGCCGGGAGCTGTACGAGCATGAGCGACAGGGCTAGCAGGGCTGCGATGCTTCTTCTCTTCATCACGAGAGCAAAGTTCAGCAACGGTTGTGCCGTTCGGCCGAACAGGAGCTTTGTGGCCTGAGCTTTGCTTTACCAACTTTTGAGGGCCGATTTTGAGTATGAAGTTAGTACGCTTGGTAGCTCCTCTATTGAGAGCTTTACGAACAATCTACCTTTAGGAGGATGTTGAGATGTTAGCGATTATCGGTTGGATAGTGTTCGGCTTGATTGCAGGGCTGATTGCGAAGGCGATTATGCCGGGCAAAGACCCCGGCGGGTTTATTATCACTACGCTCCTTGGCATCGTCGGCGCGGTCATAGGCGGCTGGGTAGGCCACGCGCTCTTCGGAACCGGCAGCATCACCGGCAGCGATACCAACAGTCCGGGGCTCATCGTCAGCCTCGTGCTGAGCATCGTCGGCGCTATCATAGTCCTGGCCGTCTACAGGCTGATTGTAGGCAGAAGCCTCCGCACCTAACGCTTTCGGCCAGAGCTTGATTATTAGAACCCGCACCGCGCCTTGGGCGAGTCTAAAGGCTCTCTCAAGGCGCAGCTCTGTTGAAAGCTTTGAAGCATGAGACGCGAAAGCAGCGGGCGAGACGAGCAGCTTGAAGGCGCTATTCTCTCCTGGGCAGAGGTCAACCGCACGCACCGCATTCAGAACGGAGTCTACCAGCGCGGGGGCCGTCTCATCTCGCTCCTGACCGACTTCGGCCGCATCAACCCCTGCTACCCTGACACGCAGAACGAAACGGGCGACACCATCTATTACACGGGCGCGGGCCGTCGCGGCGACCAGCAACTGAGCCCGCCCAACCGCGCCCTACTCGCCGCCATAGAGAGCGCGCACGCCGTCCCGCTCTTCAATAAACTTGCGGTCGGTCGCTGGCAGCACATGGGCTACTGGCGAGTCACATCGGCCGAGCGCCGCTTCGACGAGAAAGAGCGGCGCATGCTCTGGCTCTTCACGCTCAGGAAAGCAGCGGGCAGTGAATAAGCCGGGATAAAGCTTCCCGTTCATCACACTCTTTTTCCCGCTCGTCACCGATTTAGGCCCGCTCATCAAGTCTTAGGCCTTCCTTTACACCAGCAGGCTTGTCATTTACCGCGTGCCGTTTTAATCTCTTGATTCTCTCGGTTAACCCTGAAAGGAGCATCTGACCATGATGAAGCGTTACCTGTTCACCTTCGCGCTAGTGTTTTCACTCTGCTGTGCCGCGCTCTCGAATATCGACGTTAAAGCCAGCGATTCCGAGCCGGGCGCAATCGGCTCTGTCGTCGCAGACTTCAAGCTGCCGGACTTGGACGGCAAAGAGCAGTCGCTCTCTTCGCTCAAGGGCAAGAACGCGACCGTTCTGATTTTCATAGGCGTGCAGTGCCCCGTCTCCAACGCTTACAACGAGCGCATGGAGAAGCTGGCGCAGGATTACAGGGCGCGCGGCATCAACGTCATCGGCGTCAACGCCAACTCGACCGAATCCGCGAGTGAAGCCAAGGCTCACGCCTCAAGCCACAACCTGACCTTCCCGATTCTCAAGGACAACGGCAACAAGCTGGCTGACAGGCTCGGTGCCGAGCGCACGCCCGAAGCCTACGTGCTCGACGCGAGCAACAAGATTGTCTATCGCGGCCGCATAGACAACGCGCGCAACGCGTCTTCCGTCTCGGCGAGCGAGCTGCGCGACGCGCTGGAAGCGGTGCTGGCAGGAAAGCCCGTGGCCAAAACATCCGTCCCGGCCTTCGGCTGCTCCATCAAGCGCGGCTAGAGCAAGACTCGCTATGACACGTTTGACTCGCACGGCGCTCCTTGGCGCTCTGGCGCTCGCTCTCTTCTCTTCATTGCCTGCGCGGACAAATGAGGCAAGCGCTCTGTCCGCGCAGCAATCGGGCGAGCCGCGCAAGGCTACAGCTTCTCCCTCAACTTTGGTCGTGCGTGAGCTTGACTTGGCGGGGCTGAAAAAGCTGCTGTCGAGTGAAGGGCGAGAGGGGCGGCCTCTTCTGGTGAACTTCTGGGCCACATGGTGCGAGCCCTGCCGCGCGGAGTTTCCAGACCTCGTCAAGATAGATAACGAGTATCGTAATCGAGGGCTGGATTTCGTCACCGTCTCGATTGACGAAGCCTCGGAGATTAACACCACCGTCCCGGGCTTTCTCAAAGAGATGCGCGCATTGATGCCCGCCTATCTGCTGAACACGCCGGAGCAGGACGCGGCCATACAGTTCGTTGACCCGCGTTGGACTGGCAGCCTCCCGGCCACCTTTCTCTTCGACGCGCAGGGCAAAATAGTCTTCAAGCACGTGGGCCGCATCAAGCCAGACGAGCTGCGCTCGGCCATCAAGGCAGTCGTAAGTGACAAGTAGCGAGTGACAAGTTAAAATCTTCCCGGTTTTTGCTTGTCACTCGTCACTTGTCACTTACGACTGCCCTTTTATGATTACTTCCGAACAAATCTCCGCGCACAATCTGACCCAGGATGAGTACTCACGTATAGAAGAGCTGCTCGGGCGAGAGCCTAGCCTGGTGGAGCTTGGCATCTTCTCCGTCATGTGGTCTGAGCACTGCTCTTATAAGTCTTCGCGCGTTCATCTTCGAAGGCTTCCCACTAGGGGCGAGCGCGTCGTGGTGCCGCCGGGCGAGAACGCTGGCGTCGTGGACATAGGCGACGGCTGGTGCGCCGCCTTCAAGATTGAGTCACACAATCATCCTTCCTTCATAGAGCCTTTTCAGGGCGCGGCCACAGGCGTCGGCGGCATACTACGGGACATCTTCACTATGGGCGCTCGTCCGATAGCCGCCATGAACTCTTTGCGCTTCGGCTCGCTCGATAACCGGCAGCACGGGCGGCGCAACCGCTCACTGCTCGCGGGAGTCGTCGCAGGCATAGCTCATTACGGCAACGCTTTCGGCGTGCCTACCGTGGCGGGCGAGGTGGCCTTTGACGACGCTTATGCTCTGAACCCGCTGGTCAATGCTTACGCGCTCGGGCTTGTGCGACGCGACCAGATTTTCTTCGGCAAGGCCACCGGCATAGGGAACCCTGTGCTTTACGTGGGCGCGAAGACGGGCCGCGACGGCATACACGGCGCGACTATGGCTTCGGCCGAGTTTGACGAAGAGGCGCTTGAGAAGCGGCCTACGGTGCAGGTCGGCGACCCGTTTCTGGAAAAGCTGTTATTGGAAGCCTGCCTTGAGGCCATGCGTAGCGGAGCGGTCGCGGGTATTCAGGACATGGGCGCGGCAGGCCTGACTTCAAGCTCGTGCGAGATGGCCGCGCGTGCGGGCACAGGCATTGAGCTTGACCTGAGCCTAGTCCCGCAGCGTGAGCAGAACATGACCGCCTACGAGATGATGCTCTCGGAATCGCAGGAGCGAATGCTGATAGTCGCTCATCGAGGGCGCGAGCGCGAGGTGATGGACATCTTCCGCAAGTGGGAGCTGGACGCCGTGGTCATAGGCCGCGTGCGCGACGACCAGCGCATGCGCGTCCTGCACGAAGGCGGGCTGGTAGCGGACATCCCCGTCTCGGCCCTCACGGACGAAGCACCCTGCTACGAAAGACCCATGACAGGCAGGGACGAAGGCGAAGGGACGAAGGATGAAAGGGAAGCTGTTACTTCTTCATCTAAGGACTCTACGGACTCTTCTATAGACTTCAACGATGCTTTGATTCGTCTTCTCGCTTCTCCGAACATAGCTTCCAAGGAGTGGGTTTACAGACAGTACGACCACATGGTGAGGACGAATACGGCCGTGCTGCCGGGAGCCGACGCGGCCGTGGTGAGGATTAAGGAGACCAGACGAGCGCTGGCGCTCTGTCTTGACGGCAACGGTCGTTATTGCGCCGTGAATCCGCGCGAGGGTGCGAAGCTTATCGTCTCTGAAGCTGCGCGAAACGTCGTCTGCGTGGGCGCTCGACCCATAGCCGTCACCAACTGTTTGAACTTCGCTTCGCCTGAAAAGCCGGAAGTGATGTGGTCTTTCTCAGAGGTGATTGACGGCATGAGCGAAGCGTGCAGGGCTTTCGACACTCCCGTCATCTCCGGCAACGTCTCCTTCTACAACGAGACGGAGGGTCGCGGCATACTGCCCACGCCCGTCATAGGCATGCTCGGCCTCGTTGAAGACGTGCGCCGCATCATTCAGCCCGGCTTCAAGAGCACTGGCGACATCATAGCCATCATTGGCACGACCACGGATGACACCTCTGTCAGCGAATATGCCGCGACTATCCTGGGCCGCACGACCGACGAGATGATTCAGTCGGGCAAGGTGCCTGTGCTGAACATGCAGATGGAGCTTTCTGTGCAGAAGGCTTGTCTGGCGGCTTCGGAAGCGGGGCTACTGCGCTCGGCGCACGATTGTTCGGACGGCGGTCTTGCCGTGGCGCTTTCGGAATGCTGCTTCTCTTCTCTGAACCGCGAGGCAGTGGGCGCGGAAGTTGACCTCACGGGCACTGTCACGGTCGCGGCAAGACTCTTTGCCGAGACGCCTTCGCGCATCATCATCAGCTTCGAGGAAGCAGCGCTCGGACAGATTCAGGAGATTACGGCGCGCGAAGGCTGCCCACTCACAATACTGGGCCGCACGGGCGGAGACTACTTACGCATCAGCGCGGACGGCGACGAAGTGCTGAGCATGCCTGTCAGAGAGCTTGAGGCGGCGTGGCGCACGGCGCTTGAGAAGCGGCTTCAGGCAGAGGTGCTGGCCGCCGCCGGAGAGTAAGGGATGAGGGATGAAATCAAATGCCCCCGTGGTCACACGCGAGATTTCCCTTTCCGCTGAAGAGCTGCTCGGAGCGCTGCTCAACATGGACGCCTCGCGCCGCGTCTCCATCCTCGACAGCTGCGGTTATCGCCCCCCTGAAGCACGCTTTCTCATAGCAGGCTTTGACCCCGCAGAGATAATAGAAGCACACGGCGACGAGATTAGCATCTCTCGCGCCAGCCGTACGGAGGTCATGCGAGGCGACGTGCTGGCCCTGCTCGACGAGCGGCTTGAAAGCCGTCGTGTCACGCACTTTGAGCAGAGCCTCCCGGCTGCGGGCGCGTGCATAGCTTCCTTCTCGTATGACCTCGCAAGGCAATTCGAGCGACTGCGCTCCCGAGCCCCGCACGCTTCAACGCGTGAGCCGGACGCGGTGCTTGCCTTCTACGACACGCTGGTCATTCACGACTATCTTCAAGGCTCTACAAGTCTGGTCTCTGTCGCGGCCGAAGAGCGACTGGACGAGTTTCATGAAGCCCTGAGCGATGCCGCACGCGCTTGCGATACTTTCCACCTTGAAGACTCTTCTCAGACTCGCGCGGCCCGCTCCAACTTCACCCGCGAAGAATACCTGAGCGCCGTCTCGCGCATTAAAGAGCACATAGCGGCCGGAGACATCTACCAGGCGAATCTGACGCAGCAGCTTCACGTTCCGCTTTACTCTTCATCCGAGAGCGTCTTTCTCAAGCTGCGCCGCGCTCACCCTGCATCCTTCGCGGCCTTCTTAAGACGAGGACGGGACGTGGTCATCAGCGCCTCGCCCGAAAGATTCCTGCGTGTGGAAGCGCAGGCGGACGGGCGGCGCGTTGTGGAAGCGTGGCCGATAAAGGGAACGAGGCCGCGCGGGCAGCACGCGGAAGAGGACAGGCGTTTGCGCGCGGAGCTTCTGCAAAGTGAGAAAGACCGCGCCGAGAATGTCATGATTGTTGACCTCCTGCGAAACGACCTGGGAAGAGTCTGCCGGTACGGCACAGTCCACGTGCCGGAGCTTTTCACGGTGCAGGAGCATCCCACGCTCTTTCATCTTGTCTCGCGCGTGCGCGGTCTTCTTCGTGAAGACGTAAGGGTGGCAGAGCTGATGCGAGCGACTTTCCCGTGCGGCTCGATTACGGGCGCTCCGAAGCTGCGCGCGATGGAGATTCTTGACGAGATAGAGCCCGCGCGTCGCGGCCTTTCTATGGGCGCAATCGGTTACTTCTCCTTCGACGGCCGCGCAGACCTGTCCGTAGCCATTCGCACCATGACCGTCGAGGACGGCGAGGCGCGCTTCAACGTCGGCGGCGGCATAGTCGCGGACAGCCTGCCGGAAGACGAGTATCAGGAATCGCTCGTCAAGGCCCGCGCCCTGCTTCGCGCGCTCGACGCAAAGCTTTAAGAGATTGATTTATTGAATCAATCTTCTTCCCTTTCCATTTTTCATGTATCCTGTAAGAGCGTGCATTCGCGCATTATTCTCAACGGTGAAATGCTGAAGGACGCGGGAAGCGCGCGTCTTCCTGTCGTCACGCCCGCAGCGCTCTACGGGCGCGGAGTCTTCACCACACTCGCCATACACAACGGCCGTCCCTTTCTCTGGCCCGAGCACTGGGCGCGGCTGATGCTGCACGCAGACCGCGCAAACGTCAGTCGAAGCTTCCTTGATGAAGAAGAGACTCGCGCCGCACTACAGACTCTGATAGAAGCCAACCGCGTGCGCGAGGGACGAGCGCGCATCACGCTGCTCGCAAACAACGCGGGCAAAGGCTTCTGGAAGCTCGATGATGAAGCGGAAGCACGTGAGACACATCTGCTCATCATGACGGGCGAAGCGCACGCGCCGCCAGCGGAGGACGCGCTCGCACTTACCGTCTCGCCTTATCGAGTCAACACGCACTCTCCGCTCGCGGGCGTCAAGTCCGTCAACTACCTTGAGCACCTTCTCGCGTGGGAAGAGGCGCGTGCGCGAGACTTCCACGAAGCGGTAGTCATGAACGAGCGCGGAGAGGTAGTGTCTGCCACCATGGCCAACATCTTCTGGGTCAGGGACGGCACGCTTCACACGCCCGCTCTTCAGACGGGCGCGCTCGCGGGCACTACGCGCGCCTGCGTCCTCCGGCTCGCCGAAGACCTAGGCATCCCCATAGTGGAAGGCGTGGGCGAGCTTGCACAGGTCGGAGACGCGAACGAAATCTTTCTCACCTCCGCAGGGCTTGGATTGAGTCTGGTCACGACCTTCGACTTTCATAACTACACGGTTCCCGTAGGCTCCGTCGCGCTGCGCCTGCACGAAGCCTTCCGACAGCTAACGCTTCAGACAGAATAAGGATAGAGGCTCTTCGGCCTCATGCCGTGGTCGCGTCCCTGCGGTTTTCCGTGCTATCATGCCTGGCAGCAAAAGGCTCAAAAAAAAGTTCCCGCATAAAATTTTACGCGCTGTATTTAAACAGGAGGATGTAAGTGAGATGGCTACTGAATTGAGACGCGCCGATACGTCGCTGGATAAGATTGAAGAGCTTTTGGGCGATGGGGCGCGCACGCTTCTGGATCATACCTCGACGACTATCTCCAAGGATGAGCTTCAGCTGCCGGGGCCGGACTTCGTAGATAGAGTCTGGGCGCTCTCGGACAGAAACCCTTCGGTGCTGCGCTCGCTCCAGACGCTCTATGATAACGGGCGGCTGGCGGGCACGGGCTATCTTTCGATACTGCCGGTTGACCAGGGCATAGAGCACTCAGCGGGCGCTTCGTTCGCGCCCAACCCGCAGTACTTCGACCCTGCGAAAATCGTCGAGCTCGCGATAGAGGGCGGCTGCAACGCCGTCGCTTCCACCTTCGGCGTGCTAGGGTCTGTGGCGCGCCGCTTCGCGCACAAGATTCCGTTCGTCGTGAAGATAAATCACAACGAGCTTCTGACCTATCCGAACAAGTTCGACCAGGTGCTCTTCGGCACGGTCGAGCAGGCGCGCGACATGGGAGCGGTGGCGGTGGGCGCGACCATCTACTTCGGCTCTGATGAATCCACCAGGCAGATAACGGAAATCAGCCAGTCGTTCGCCTACGCTCACGAGCTTGGGATGGCGACTATCCTGTGGTGCTACCTGCGTAACCCTAAGTTCAAGACCAAAGAGGGCGACATGCACGCCTCGGCGGATTTGACGGGACAGGCCAACCACCTCGGCGTCACCATAGAGGCGGACATCATCAAGCAGAAGCTGCCCGAGCGAAACGGCGGCTACAACGCTCTGAACATAGAGAGCAGCTACGGCAAGACCAGCAAGCTCGTCTACGAAAAGCTGACCACGGATAACCCTATAGACCTCGTGCGCTATCAGGTGGCGAACTGCTACATGGGGCGCTGCGGGTTGATTAACTCAGGCGGCGAATCAAAGGGAGCGTCGGATTTGGCGGAGGCCGTTCGCACGGCCGTCATCAACAAGCGCGGCGGCGGCATGGGCCTCATCTCGGGCCGCAAAGCCTTCCAGCGTCCCATGAACGAGGGCGTGCAGCTACTGAACGCCATACAGGACGTTTACCTGACAGAGGAAATCACAGTCGCCTAAAACTGTCAGAGTCTAAAAATCCGAGTCCCGGGACACAGGTCAAAAGAGATAGTTTTTTGACTTGAGTTCCGGGACTTTCGCTTTGGGACTTCCTTGCATAAATCCAACCGGCGGGCCCGATACGTAGATTAGTTTTGGATTTACTTAGAGGGGCGGAATGAAACTATAAGGAGAAGAGTGTATGAAAAAGTATGCCTTACACTTGCGCCTGTCGCTTCCCTTCCTGCTGGCGATGCTCGTGATGTCTTCAATCGTTCCGCAGCCGAAGGCTACGGCGCAGGACAAGAGCCTCTACGAGAGACTCGGCGGCTACAACGCCGTCGCGGCCGTAGTTGACGACTTCATAGGCCGTCTCGTGAGCGACAAGAGATTCGAGCGATTCTTCGTGGGCCACAGCAAGGACTCGCAGAAGCGCATTCGACAGCACATCGTTGACCAGTTGTGCGCGGCTGCGGGCGGCCCCTGCATCTACACGGGCCGCACCATGAGGGATTCGCACGAGGGGCTGAACATCTCAGAGGAAGACTGGAAAGCGGCCGTAGACCATCTGGTTGCGTCGCTGGATAAATTCAAGGTGGGGAAGCGCGAGAAGGACGACCTGCTCGGAGCCATCTCGAAATTCAAGCCTGACATAGTTGAGAAGAGATAGCCTGCTCATTTAATCACTGCACAATTTTTCCACGTGGAATCTTTTACGGCCGGAAGAGCCCGACGCTTCCGGCCAATTTTTTAGGCTGGAGTCATGCTTAAGTACGACCCGCCCGCTACCGCAGGCGGTACTGACCTGCCATTGTCTGCATTAGACCTCGCGCCCCGTAGAGTAGTATAAAGTTAATCCAGGCTTGCCCCGCCCGCAGACGTGGATTGCTGCGGCAGAAGCTAAAGAGAGCGAGAAAGGTGCCAATGGCAGAAAACGACCGACCCAAAGTTACCAACGAGATTTCCGACGAGACAGGGCAATACGACGCGCGCTTTATTCTCTGGCGGCAGTTCTGCGCGCAGAACAACATCCCCGTCGAAACTCTCCCCAGCGACCTGAGCGGCGAAGTCAGAGACAAGTGGGACAAGCTGAAAGAAGAGCGGCTGAACAAGCAGTAGAGCGCTTCTTTTAAAATCCCACGCGCAAGCCTATCTTAAGAGTGAAGCATAGAAGATTCGCTTCATGAGGTTCGCCTTTCCTGATTGATTCAGAGAGCGATTTAAGGCTGCTGCTAGAAATATCTTCCAATCGTGTACGCGCCCGTGAGAAACGGGTTGGTTGCACGCTCGCGGCCTATGGTGGTCTGCGGGCCGTGGCCGGAATATACCTCAACGTCGTCGCCTAGCGGAATGATTTTGTTCATCAGAGAGTCCATCAACTGCTCGGCCGAGCCGCCGGGCAAATCAGTCCTCCCGATTGAGCCAGCGAAAAGACAGTCGCCCACGAAGACCTTCCGCTCTTCCTCGCTGAAGAGGACTACGTGGCCGGGCGTGTGGCCCGGACAGTGCAGGACTTTGAAAGCGAGCGCTCCGACGTGGTAAGTCTCTCCGTCCGTCCAGTAGCGGTCGACATTGGGAGGCTCTTCGTAATCGAAGCCGTAGAGCGGCCACTGCGAGCGCGGGATGCCTACCCACGCGGGCTGCTCAGGCAGCGCCAGGTAGAGCGGCTCGTCCGCCTTGTGAAGCAGCACCTCTGCTTCGGGCCGAAGCTTTTTAAGAGCGGCCACGCCGCCCACGTGGTCAAGGTGCGCGTGCGTCAGCGCAATCGCCTGTAAGGTAAGCCCGTGTTTGTCCAGCGCCTCCGCTATTCGCGCGGCCTCGTCGCCGGGGTCTACGCAGATGGCCTGAAGCGTCTTTTCACAACCCAGTATGCGCGTCTGCTGTTGAAATAGCGTGACCGTAAGCTCTTCTATTATCATCTTTGCTCTGCTTTCTTTCCTTCAGCTCGAAACTCTCTCTCTTGGGTCATGTTAAGCCAGAGTATATCGTCCGGCAAATATTGCATGTCCATAGTACAAGTGATAAGCTTCGCCCCGTCGCAACGCACAGGTACTTCTAAACCTGCATTTCTCAGGGCTGTGTTTCTCAGTATCCTCTCAGCCCTCTTTTCGCCGGAGGCCAGATACTTGGCCCTAGAAGCTGGAACAACAATTAACCAGTATAAAGTGATTTCCCGCCTTGGCTCAGGCGGGATGGGAGAAGTCTATCTGGCGCAGGACGAGCGGCTGGAACGAAAGGTCGCGCTCAAGCTTCTCTATACGGATATAACGCAGGGCGCAGACGCGGTACGCCGCTTCCAACAGGAAGCGCGCACGGCATCCAAATTGAACCATCCCTACATCATCACGATTTACGAAGTCGGGCAGGCGAACGGCTCACATTTTATCAGCACGGAATATATAGAGGGCCAGACGCTGCGCCAGTACTTGAAGCATAAGACGATAACTTTGCACGAAGTCCTGGACATAGCCATTCAGGTGGCGACCGCCCTGGTGACGGCGCACGAAGCCGGAATCGCTCATCGAGACATCAAGCCGGAAAACATCATGATACGCGCCGACAGCTATGTCAAAGTCCTGGACTTCGGGCTGGCAAAGTTGACGGAAAATCGGATGAAGCTGGTCGGCCGCTGTGACCCGCACGCCGAGACTGAATCAGGAGTCAACACGAATCCCGGCGCGATTATGGGGACTGTGCAGTACATGTCTCCCGAGCAGGCGCGCGGCTTTCCAGTAGATGCACGCACAGACATTTTCAGCCTCGGCGTAGTGCTCTATGAGGCGCTGGCGGGCCGTTCGCCGTTTGAAGCAGCCACCCCCAGCGAAACCATTATCGCAATCGTTAAAAATAGGCCGGATCCCATAGCACGCTACTTTAACGACGTGCCCGCAGAGATGGAGCGCATCGTGGGCAAGGCTCTCGCCAAGAACAAGGACGAGCGCTATCAAACCATGAAGGACATGCTCATTGACCTGAAGAGGTTGAAGCGCGGGCTGGAGTTTCAGGCCGCGCTGTCTGACGAGTCAGAGCAGAACCTGTCGCGCCACCTGCTGAGCCGCGACGTCAGCGGCCCTGCCAGGGCATCCGGAGAGCAAGGTAAAGCCTCGGCTCAACAGCAGAAAGTCTCAACGGGAGAAGTCTCGGTTTCTGACGCCAAATCCAGCGCCGAGTACATCTTCGATGGTATCAAGCAATATAGGAAGCCTGTCTTCATCGCGCTGGCCGGAATCGCTCTCCTGTTTGCCGCTTACTATTATTACAGGGTGACGCGCCCGATAGATTCTATAGCCGTTCTGCCTTTCAAGCTGGCGTCGGAGTCAGGCGCTGAAGACATAGGTGATGATATTACAGAGGAGGTTATTTCGCGCCTCAATAAAATATCGCCGGGCTTGCGCGTCATGCCCTTTAGTGAAGTCAGCCGCTACAAGGGACAACAAGTAGACTTACAGCAGATAGGGCGCGAGATGAATGTGCGCGCCGTATTAACAGGTCGAATCACCAAGGACGGCGATAATATAGTCATCAGGCCAGAGCTTGTTGACCTGCGGCAAGACAGAAAACTACTCTGGGGAGAGAAGCTATCTATAAAGTTCTCCGATCTTGATTTGGCGTCGGAAAAAATCGTCGCTTATGTTTCGCAGCACATAAACCCAAACCTCAACTCCGGGGATGAGAAGAAAAGAGAGGCTCAGAGCCTCTATGCTCAAGGTCGTAATGCCTGGAAGAAACGAACGGCTGCTAATATAAACGAGGCCATAGGATATTTTAAGAAGACGCTTGAGCTTGACCCGGCCAACGCCCCGGCCTACGCCGGGCTGGCCGACTGCTACAACATGCTTGCTACTTACGGCGTACGCGAGCCGAAGGAGGCTTTCGGCGCGGCACACAGCTTCGCAGAGAGGGCGCTCGGCATAAACAATAATCTGGCGGAGGCTCACGCCGCGCTTGCCTATGCACATTTTCGCGGAGACCGAAACTGGTCTAAGGCAGAGGCAGAGTTCAAAGAGGCCATACGCCTCGATCCCGACTACGCATCTGCGCACCAGTGGTATGCAAGCTATCTGGCGGCCATGGGACGTTTCGATGAAGCGCTCGCGGAGACGACTCGCACGCAGGAGATAGACAAATTATCGCTAATCATACACTCCCATTTCGGCCTGATATACTTCTTCAACAGGCGCTATGACGATGCCATAGCTTCCTGCCGCAAGACGGTCGAGTTAGACCCCACGTTCTTCGTAGCGCACAGGTACATGGGAATGGCCTACGCCCAGAAGCGAATGTACAAAGAGGCGCTCGAAGAATACAGTATAGCCGTGCAGGCCTCTAAGGGTTCGCCGCTGATGAGAGCCGAAATGGCAAGTGTGCTGGCACTCGCTGAAGACGAGAATAAAGCACGCTCTGAACTCAATGACGTTCTGGAACTGAAAAAGACCCAGTACGTCTCCGCCTATCAGATAGCGACCATTTACATCGCCCTCAAAGATAATAAGCTTGCCTTGTCCTGGCTGGAGAAGGCGCTTGAGGAAGGCGCAGACTGGCTTGTTTTCCTCAAAGTAGACCCGAGATTTGATAGCCTTCGCTCCGACCCGAAATTCATAGACCTGCAAAGACGTGCGGGCTTTTAACCGGCCCTCTTCGCTGGCACTTCAGAATCCCTCCGCTCGCTCTTTGCCTAAAACCGGCAACGGAGCTATTTTGAATCGCATCTAAATTTCATCATAAGCTCAGAGAGGGAACTCTTTTCCCGCGCTAAATAATTACTTACGATTTGCTGAAGCTCTAGCCGGTTTCAGATGAGGTTTTAAGACAATGCCAATGGGTACGCGCTCGGGCAAGCTGGCCGATGTTCTGGACGAACTGACGGCCGAAGGAGCCTCGGAATTAACCGAGCATATTAATGATAAAGATTTACGCTGTTATGCCTGCGGGCACCGCTGCCTGATTCGAGCGGGCAAGCGAGGCATCTGCAAGGTGCGCTACAACGAAGATGGGCGCTTGATGGTGCCCAAGAACTACGTGGCTGCGCTCGCCTGCGACCCCACGGAGAAGAAGCCCTTCTTTCATGCCATGCCCGGCTCGGACACTCTGACCTTCGGCATGCTGGGCTGTGACCTTCACTGCGGCTACTGCCAGAACTGGCTCACGTCTCAGGCTCTGAGGGACGAGGCCGCAGGAACTGCTCCCAGAGTCGTGACGGCTGAGAAGCTGGTGTCGCTGGCTCATGCTTACGGGGCTTCGATGGTCGGCTCAAGCTATAACGAGCCGTTGATTACGGCCGAGTGGGCCGTGGACGTTTTCAGGCTCGCCAAGCCCGAAGGCTTTAAGACAGCTTTCATCTCGAACGGCAATGCGACGCCGCAGGTGCTGGATTATCTGAGGCCTTGGACGGACTGCTACAAGATTGATTTGAAGTCCATGAGTGACCGCAACTATCGCAAGCTCGGCGGAGTTGTCGATAACATTCTTGAGACGGTCAGGATGGTTCACGAGCGAGGCTTCTGGGAAGAGATAGTCACACTCGTCATCCCAGGCTTTAACGATTCGGAGGATGAGCTTCGTCGCGCGGCAGACTTCATAGCCTCTGTCTCGCCTGACATTCCCTGGCACGTCACTGCGTTTCATCAGGACTACAACATGACCGAGAACGCCAACACGACCGCAGAGCAGTTGATACGCGCCTGCGAGATTGGGCGAGCGGCAGGCCTCAGGTACGTCTACGCCGGGAACCTGCCCGGAAGAGTCGGGCGATGGGAGAACACCTACTGTCACTCCTGCGACGAGCTTCTAGTAGAGCGCTACGGCTACATCATCAAGCAGATGAAGGTCACGCGAGACGGTCACTGTCCCAAGTGCTCGACTGCTATCCCCGGCATCTGGTCATAACGGCATGGCCGTGAGAGCAATCGTATTCGACCTGGACGACACGCTGG
Organism: Pyrinomonadaceae bacterium; assembly: GCA_035276685.1. GTDB lineage: Bacteria > Acidobacteriota > Blastocatellia > Pyrinomonadales > Pyrinomonadaceae > JACVRN01. The sequence goes on from DATELK010000092.1 coordinate 115,758, forward strand.
TGGATACGTTCGGGACTCTTATCACGCCGCTTGAGACGGAGGCCGCGTCGCGTATGGCCTCAGTGGGAAGCGTAGGCTGCGACGCAGCTAAGGTGTTTGAGACAATACTGCGACTCAGAAGAGATGACCCGGAGAGGGTAGAAGAGCGGCTCTCTCAAGATTTTCCTCAGCTAGGAGAAGAGACTCTGGCGGCGCGCCGCTCGGTCTTCGCAGAAGCTTCGCCCGACGCTATTCGGATAGAAGCGGACGTGCGCGAGATGCTGTCTCAGTTGTCAGGTCGTTACGATACTTATCTTTTGACGACGGGGCGCACGGAGTTTCAGAACAGAAAGCTGGAACTGCTAGGGATACGCGGGCTCTTCAAGGCCGTGGCAATTCTCGCTTCCGGCTCGGAAGAGACGAAGGAGGGCTGGCTAAAGTCTCTCGTTAGCAGCAGCGGATACAACTCGCAGTCCGTGATAGTCGTCGGCAACCGGCTGGATAACGAGATGCTGGCGGGGCGTAGGCTCGGGATGAAGACCGTCTGGGTCAGGCGCGGCGAAGGCTCAGGCTTGATTCCACGCGAGGAATTGGGAGAGCCGGACTACACCATCTCTCACATCAGGGAGTTTCCCGAAGTCCTCTCTAAAATCGAAGCCTCATAAAGCTTAAAAATTTGAGGAGCGGCGCGTCTTGCCTTCGGCCGTGCCGTAAAGCGGAGCGTACTCTTCATCCTCTTCGGCCGCGCGAAGCGCCCGCTTCAATTCCGCTATGTCGCGCGAGGCTATGTCGAACTCGTCCTGGTCAAAGGATTCGTAATCGCCTGCTATGGAGAGCACGTGGTCAATCCTCTGGCCCGCCCGCTCAAGCGCGCCTGTCGGCAGCTTTCCTTTGATGGCGGCTTCCACAATCTGGTCGCGTGCGGCCACGAAGTTCGCCGCCTGCTCGCATATGAGAATCATGTCAGAGCCCGCTTCGACGGCACGCAAAGACGCCTCTGCGACCGAGAGCGTCTTGACGACCGCGCCCATCTCCATGTCGTCCGTGATGACGAGCCCGTCGAACTTCAGCGTCAGGCGGAGCAGGCGCATGACCACGTTGCTTGAGATGGTGGCCGGAAGCTGGTGAATGCTTTCGAGCGGCGGCAGCTCTCCCGTGCGGCGAAACCACGCTTGCAGAAACTCTGAGACATCGGGAAACGCGGCGTGGCTCACCATCACGCTATGCAGCAGCTCGCCCGGGCGATGAAACATCAAGTCCATGAACGGCACTAAATCTTTTTCCAGAATCTCTTCCCAGGTGTGCTGGACTATGGGAAGCCTGCGGTGCGAGTCCACGGTCGAGCCGCCAAGGCCCGGAAAGTGTTTGCCGCAGCCTACTATGCGCCCCTTCTGCAAGCCGTCAAGGTAAGCGCCCGCCAGCCGCGAGACCTCCTGCGGAGAGCGCCCGAAGGTGCGGCCGCGTAGCCCGTTCTCGTTATTGTCGCCGGAGAGGTCAAGCACGGGCGCAAAATTTATGTTGAAGCCAAGCAGGCGTAGTATGCGCGCCGAAAGCTCTCCGAATTTTTTGGCGAGGTGAGTCTGGTTAGCGTCGCGCACGGCCTTGGCCGAAGGCATAGGCTCGCAGATGGCGCGGAAGCGGTCAACGAGCCCGCCCTCCTGGTCTACGCCAATCAGCACGGGATGGTCTACGGCGTCGCGTATCTGCGCGTTGAGCAGAGCGACCTGCTCCGGCGACTCAACGTTGCGGCCGAAGAGAACCACTCCGCCCGGCTGGACTTCGCCGAGCAGCTTTCGCATGCGCCGGTCAAGCTCTGTCCCCGGAATGCCTATGAAGAGCACTCGACCGGCCTTGCGCTCAATCGGCAGCTCTTCTTTGTTCTCGCCCTTTGTTCCGCCCTTCGGCATAAGTCCCAGATTTCCCTTTTCGTCAAAAAAGCAGAGCCCGCGTTTCCGCGCCGCTACGGTTTATGAGCTTACGGCACAGAAATAAGGTTTGCAAGAAGAGAGAGAAGAAAGGCGCGAGCCGCTCCGGCTTGATAATCGAGCGCCTGCGACTTACCATCTTTATCTTATGAGCGCTCTCATGGAGGAAAAGAAGGCAAGCCCCGCGCATCTCGCCGGAAAGATACGCGAGCGTGCGCGCCAGCTTGGCTTTCATAAAGTGGGGATAGCGCCCGCCTACGCGCTTCACGAAGAACGCGCTCGTTTGACAGAATGGCTGGGCCGAGGCTTTCAGGGCGAGATGCGATGGATGGAGCGAGACCCCGCCCAGCGCACAGACCCGCGCCTTCTCTTCCCGCAGGCTCGCTCCGTCATTGTCGTAGCCCTCAACTACTACACGCCTCATCATCACACGGAGGACAAAGCGACGGGCAAGATTTCGCGCTACGCGTGGGGCGACGATTATCACGACGTGGTGAGAGAGAAATTAAAGCGGCTGCTGGATTGGATTAAAGAGGAGTGGCCTGAGGCCGAAGGCAAAGTTTGCGTCGATATTCAGCCCGTGATGGACAAGGCCTGGGCTGTGCGCGCGGGCTTAGGATGGATTGGCAAGCATTCCAACCTAATCACTATGGATTACGGCTCTTGGGTCTTTTTGGGCGAGCTGCTCATTAACCTTGAGCTGGAATATACGGCCGCAGAGGTTGAGAATCATTGCGGAAGCTGCACGCTCTGCATAGAGGCTTGCCCGACCGATGCTATACGCGAGCCTTACGTGGTTGACTCCAACAGGTGCATCTCCTACGCGACGATTGAGCTTCGCCAGCCGGAGCTGCCCGCTGAAGTTTCCTCGAACCTTGAAGGGTGGCTCTACGGCTGCGACATCTGTCAGGACGTTTGCCCGTGGAACCGTTTTGAGCAGCCGACCGAAGAAGAGAGATTCGAGCCGCGCGAAGGTTGTGTCAACGCCAATCTCTCGGAGATACTTTCGATGACGCAGGAAGATTACTCCGTGAGCTTTCGCAAGAGCGCCATCAAGCGAGCCAAGCTCGAAGGCCTGAAGCGCAACGCACGCGCGCTCATGGAATCCGGCGAAGAAGCATAGCGTCGCCTGCGGGCTTAAAAGATTTTCTCATCATAAATATTTCTTTCGGGCGCTTTGGCGTGGCTCAATCTCTAACAACACAGTCCGCTGCAAGCCTTCATCTGCCTAGCAAAAAATTTGCTAGACGGGCGAGCGTTTTGCCAGACAGTAACTTACACAAGATTGGTTTCGCCCGCCCTTTCGGGCACGGGCCGCACGAGACGCCGCGCGCTCTTGATTGCAACGATTTTTGCTAGAATTTTTTTGATGTAATTTGAAAAATAGGCTTTGACTTATTAGGCAAAGCGAGGTAATTTGCCCGTAACCTCATCTGTAATTTCCAACTCACAGCTAGAACTGTTTTTGGAGATACATCCTTCTCCAAGGAGATTAATGTTAGCATGGTTAGAGCCCAGAGTGGACATAAGGGAATAAGCAGAATCGAGCAGGAAGCTCGAAACACTTACGGTTGGTACGTCCGCGTTAGCTTCAATAATCAGAAGCGAGTCAAGTTCTTTTCCGATGCCGCGTATGGCGGAAAAGATAAGGCGCTTGAGTATGCCGTCGAGTACCGCAACAAGGCGGAGAAAGAGCTTGGCAAGCCGCGCACGGATCGTCTGGTTATAGCGCGTAACCCGCGCAACACTTCAGGCGTCATGGGCGTTCAGCGAAAGACCAAAGTCGTCGTCGACGAGGACGGCGAAAAGCGTGTCGTCAAGAACGTCTACGAAGTGACATGGAATCCTGAGCCGGGCCGCCTCTGCCGAACGTGGGTCTCGATTGACGAGTACGGCGAAGAGGCTGCGTTCCGCAAGGCTTGCGCTATCAGGCGCGAGAAGGAGCGCGAGATGTTCGGCTCGGTCGTCAAGACCAACTGGGAAGACAGCCTGAAAAAGCTTTTCAACAGCCACCGTTAAGGTTTTTCATTTGCCAGCCCCTGACCGACGTGGGACCCGCCGCAGTAGTTAACGCGGCGACGGGCGGTTTCTCACTCTTCTTTGAGAAGGTGTATCATTGTGTGAGGCGATTGATTGAACTTTGTAAGGAGACAATCAATCGCCCGAGACCTTCTGATTATTGGAGAGTGAAACCGGGCGGTGACAGCTTCCTTAAAAGACTCTTTCGGCCGAGAGATACGCGACCTGCGCGTGTCGCTGACGGACAGGTGTAACTTTCGCTGCTTCTACTGCCTGCCGCACGGCGAGCCGCCCGCCGCGCCGAAATCCTCCATGCTCTCCTTCGAAGAGATAGAGTACGCGGCCTCCATTTTCGTCTCTCTCGGCATAGAAAAGATTCGGCTCACGGGCGGCGAGCCCATGCTGCGCCGCGACATAGAGACCATCACGCGCAAGCTCTCCCTGCTTAAGCCGCGCCTGAAAGATTTGGCGCTCACGACGAACGGCTACTTTCTGCCCGAGCGCGCGGAGAGCCTGAAGGCGGCCGGGCTGGATAGAGTGACCATCAGCCTTGACAGCCTGAAGCCGGATGTCTTCAAGCGCATGACGGGCGTGGACGTTCTTGAGCGCGTGATGGAGGGCATACGCGCTGCCGAGAGAGCGCGCCTGACGCCTATTAAAATCAACGCGGTCGTCGTTCGCGGCCACAACGAAGAAGAGGTGGCTGACTTTGCGGCCTTCGCGCGCGAGACCGGCGTCAGCATGCGCTTCATAGAGTTCATGCCTCTGGACTCTGGCCACGACTGGTCGCGCGAAATGGTAGTGCCCGGCCGCGAGATTTTCCGTCGCATCAACGAGCGCTTTCCGCTGGTTCCCTTAAACACGGAGCGAGGCTCTGACACTTCAACGCGTTATCTCTTCGCGGACAAAGCGCCGGGCGAGATAGGCATCATCGCGCCCGTCACCGAGCCCTTCTGCGGAGCCTGCTCTCGCATACGGCTCACCGCAGACGGACAGATTCGCACCTGCCTCTTCTCCACGGTCGAGCATTCGCTGCGCGACGTTTTGAGAAGCAGCGCCACTCGCTCGGAAGTAGTAGAGTTCATAGAGTCGGTCGTCATGAAAAAGGAGCCGCGCCACTACATCAACGACCGCAACTTCACGCAGCCCTCACGCACCATGAGCCTCATAGGCGGCTAAAGCCGGTAGGAGTCATCAATGAACACAAGAGTCGAAGCGACAATCGAAGACCTGTACGAAATCGAGGGTAAGGCAGAGCTTGTCAACGGAGAGATTGTGCATATGCCACCTACTGGAGGACTCCTTAATCTCGCGGCCAGACAAATCCTTTTTTCTTTGGCCGATTATGAGAAGCGAACAAAGAGCGGCGTTGCCGTTAGTGATAACGCGGCCTTTGTAGTCAATCTTCCTCATCGTAAATCTTTCAGTCCCGACGCAGCCTTTTATAAGGGAGAAGTCACGATGAACTTCTTCGAGGGTGCGCCCGTCTTTGCCGTAGAGGTCAGGAGCAAAGGCGACTACGGGCCTAAGATGGAGAGGAAGCTGGCGACAAAGCGCGCGGATTACTTCGCCGCCGGGACGCAGGTAGTATGGGATGTTGATTTGAGCGGGACAGACGTGATTCGCTCCTTTTATGCTAATGACCCGCAGCATCCGAAGCTTTTCAGGCGCGGGGAAACGGCTGATGCAGAGCCTGCGCTGCCGGGCTGGCGGATGCCGGTTGATGATTTATTTCCTCAAAAGGATTAGAATCCGGGGTTGAAGGCACAGGCATTTATCTTTTGATAATTCCAGAAGTTTTCGGGGGAGCCTCCGGGGAGGCTGAGAGTCACAGTGATGCGTGTGAGACCCCTTGAACCTGATGCGGTTAGTACCGCCGAAGGGAGAAACCACAGAGTCAAGACCGTTTCATCTCTTTAGTCGGGTGAAACGGTCTTCTCTTTTTCAGGCCTAGAGGTTTGAGACGGGCCGGAGAGCGTTGAATCTTATGAGCAAGTTGAAAGAGGCGGCAGAGAAGCTGAGCCGCGAGGTACGGCTTCCGAACTCCAGAAAGATTTACGTAGATGGCAGTCAAAAGGGCGTGCGCGTTCCTTTGCGGGAAATCTCTCAGCACGCGACCAGAAATTTTGACGGCACGGTGGAAGATAACGCGGCTGTGCGTGTCTATGACACGAGCGGCCCCTGGGACGACCCCTCTGTGCGCTGCGACGTAAGGGAAGGCTTACACGCGCTGAGGCGCGACTGGATTCTGGCGCGCGGGGACGTTGAAGAGTACGAGGGCCGCGTGGTCAAGCCTGAGGACAACGGTTATCTAACGCGCGGCGCAGAAGAGTTCGCGCGCCTTAAGGAGCGAGGGCGGCTGGAAGAGTTTCCGGGACTCCGCCGCGCTCCGCTTCGCGCGCATCAGGGCAGGCGCGTCACGCAGATGCACTACGCGCGGCGCGGCATAGTCACGCCCGAGATGGAGTTCATTGCGATACGCGAGAACATGGGGCGTGAGGCCGCGCATAAGGCTCTGATGACAGACGACCGCAGCTCGCTACATCATCAGCACAGAGGCGAAAGCTTTGGTGCTGCTATTCCAGGCTACGTGACGCCTGAGTTCGTGCGTGATGAAGTGGCGCGCGGCCGCGCTATTATCCCCGCGAACATCAATCATCCCGAAACAGAGCCCATGATTATAGGGCGAAACTTCCTTGTCAAAATCAACGCCAACATAGGCAACTCTGCCGTGGCCTCTTCCATAGAAGAAGAGGTGGAGAAGATGCGCTGGGCAACGAAGTGGGGCGCGGACACCGTGATGGACTTGTCCACGGGCAAGAACATACACGCCACGCGCGAGTGGATTCTGAGGAACTCGCCCGTGCCGATTGGGACTGTGCCCATCTATCAGGCGCTGGAAAAAGTCGGAGGCAAGGCTGAAGAGCTGACTTGGGAAATCTACCGCGACACCTTGATTGAGCAGGCGGAGCAGGGCGTCGATTACTTCACGATTCACGCGGGCGTGCGGTTGCCCTACATTCCTTTGACCGCAAGGCGCACCACAGGGATTGTCAGTCGCGGCGGCTCCATCATGGCCAAGTGGTGTTTGGCGCATCACGAGGAGAGCTTTCTCTATACTCACTTCCGCGAAATCTGCGAGATTATGGCAGCTTATGACGTGGCCTTCTCTTTAGGCGACGGGCTTCGTCCGGGCTCGATTGCCGACGCCAACGACGAGGCGCAGTTCGCGGAGCTTGAGACGCTGGGCGAGCTGACCGGAATCGCGTGGGAGTATGATTGCCAGGTGATGATTGAAGGGCCGGGCCACGTGCCCATGCATCTGGTCAAAGAGAACATGGACAAGCAGCTTGAAGTCTGTCAAGAAGCGCCATTCTACACTCTGGGGCCTCTGACGACGGACATAGCGCCCGGCTACGACCACATCACTTCGGCCATAGGCGCGGCCATGATTGGATGGTTCGGCACGGCCATGCTCTGTTACGTCACGCCGAAGGAGCATCTGGGCCTGCCTAACAAAAAGGACGTGAAGGACGGTGTTATAGCCTACAAGATTGCGGCGCACGCGGCAGACCTCGCCAAGGGTCATCCGGGCGCGCAAGCGAGGGATAATGCTCTGTCGAAAGCACGCTTCGAGTTTCGCTGGGAAGACCAGTTCAATCTTTCGCTTGACCCCGAAGTCGCGCGCGAGTATCACGACGAGACCTTGCCGCAGGAGGGCGCAAAGCTCGCTCACTTCTGCTCCATGTGCGGCCCGCACTTCTGCTCCATGAAGATAACGCAGGAGGTCAGGGAGTACGCGGCAGAGCAGGGTCTGAACGAAGAGGCCGCGCTTCAAACGGGGATGAGAGAGAAGGCTGCGGAGTTTGTAGCCTCAGGCGCTGAGATTTACCAGGGCGAGCTGCCCGAAGGCTTGGAGCGCGAACATTGACGTTTACGGCTAAGAAACAGAAGAATACGCCTTATGGGCTATAAGAGTTTTTTTCCATTTCTGTTGCTCCTCTTCATCATCCTGTTTGCCGGTGCGCCAACTGCGAAAGCCTGTTCATGCGCCCTGAAGCAGACGGTGCTTGAAGAATACGCATGGGCGGACGTAGTCGTTGTCACCCGTGCCGTCTCGGTCGAAAAGGTTGAAAAGCCCGAGAAGGAAGTAGAGAGGGGCAGCGAGTTTCGCAACGTCGTCTCGACCAAGATGGTTGTAGAGAAAGTCTACAAGGGAAATCTGAAGGTCGGGGACGAGATGATTTTCGCTCAGGGCAGCGGCGCAAACTGTATCTGGACTTTCGATGAAGAGTCGGTGGATGGACAGTACCTCTTCTATCTTAAAACTGTGAAGGGCTCAAAAGTCTGGATAGCCGGAACGTGCGGGAGGTCGAATGCTCTGTCCTATGCCGCTGAAGACCTGCTCTACTTGAACAAGCTGGACAAGGTGCGCGGCAAGACCAGAATCTCCGGCAGCATCAGGTTCTACCAAGAGGCAGACTTAAGTGTGGAGGGCATAAACGTCAGCATCACGGGCGCGGGTAAGACCTATAAAGTTAAGACAGACGCCAGCGGGGTCTTTGAAATTTACGACCTGCCCGCGGGCAAATACACGGTCGAGCCGGAAGTGCCGCTCGGCTGGAAGCTGAGCAGGTTCTTGACGGGACGCTCGCGCAGTGTCGCGTGGGTGGATAAAGACACAGACCCGAAGAAGATTCCGATTATTCTGGAAGAGAAAAAGCACGCCAGCCTGGATATTTTTTTTGAGATAGACAATGCCATACGCGGCAGGCTTTACGACCCCGCCGGAAAGCCCATGAAGGGCGTTTGCATCCATGCGATTCCGGCGAAGGTAGGAGAGCAGGGAGCCTACCTTTCAGACTGCACGGACGCGAGCGGCGACTTCGCCATCACAGAGCTGCCGCGCGGAAGCTACGTCCTGGTCGTCAACGAAGACGGCAAGATAAGCAGCGACGAGCCCTTCAAGACCTTCTATTACCCGAACGTTTACGAGCGCGAGAAGGCGGCAGTCCTGACCATAGGCGTCGGCGACATTATAAACGGCATTAACATCTACGCGCCTGAGACGGAGGAGACCATCACGGTCGAGGGCGTCTTTCTTTATTCGGACGGAAATCCCGTGGTTGACGATATAGTGGAATTCAAACCCGACAAAGTCGAAGGCAACATAGTAAGGAGATGCTCAGGCCAAGACTGACGCTAAGGGACGATTCTCGATGAAGATTTTGAAGGGCCTGAAGGGGAAATTGTACGGCTCCATGTACGCCTACGTAGGCGAGTACAAGAATTGTCCGAAGCTTGACAGAATTATAAGGAAGAGCGGGAACACCGTGGCCGAGATAGAAACGCCCGCGATAGAAATCGGGGCCGACAACAATATCTACAACGTGGAATTGAAATATCCTTTTCCGCGCTGCGAGAAAGCGAAAGAAGAAGATGACCGCTGAGCGCGGCCCATACTCTAACGGCTCAAAATAAGAGAGGCGCGACCGAGGAGAGAACGGGTCGCGCCTCTTCGATTTTCGTAAACGGCTTTCTGTCCGGGTTAAGGCTTATCGTCGGCAGTTGTAGATGCCGTGTCTTTTCGCTGCTTGACGTAAACGTCGCCGCGCTGCTTGAGGTTAGCCTTCTGCGCCAGCGTGTAGAGCGCGGAGGCCAGTATGTCCTCGTTCTCCATCTTAAAGCTGGTGACGCCGTTCATCTGCGTGTCCTGGTCGTTGTACTGTAGAGTTAGATAACGAAACTTCTTCTTTATCAGGAGCGCGGGCAGGGCGAAGATGCTGGCGCGTGCTGCAACGTCGGCGGCGATGGGTCTTTTCGATTTAACATCGGCGAAGGCCGAAGCGACAGAGCTGTAGGGAATGGAGAATATCTCCTGCTGGTACTTGTTGCGGAAGAGCAGGCGGCTGTTGGCGTCGTCAAAGTTAATCGTGCCGTCCATCTTCTTGTTGTAGCCGAAGACGCCGCCCTCGTACTTGACCTTGATGCTTTCCGGTGCCATGGGCGGCGTGGCCGTCGTGGTCGTAGTGGCCGTCTTACCCGTCGCCACTGAATCGTCCGTCTGAACCGAGCGCGGGCGCTGCGCCTGTGCGGTGGCGCTCGCCATAAACAGGACGAGCGCACCTATCCAGGCTAATCTGATGGCTTTATTCATTTTGTTTCTCTCCTCAAGTAGCAGAACTGAAATTAGCGCGGGAATCTAGAACTAAAGACGCATTTGGCCGACCGTTCGTTGCCAGACTAATGTTTGCTTCAGAACGCAGAGGCGCTGGCGCTCTTCGGGCGCGCAGGCTGGCTCAAGCTGTCCTATGATGGCCTCAATCAGCGGGACGCTGAAGGGCCCCGCGTGCGCCACCACCTGCGAGTAGTAATGTAGCTGTATGCGCCCGTCCGCGTCCTTGTGAAAGCCCTGAATGTCCTCGTCCGCCAGCCTGTAGACCTCCTGGTTGACGGGAATCACACGGCGCGGGACTGCGTGATGAAAGGTCTGCTTCGCGGGGTCGCGCCAGCCTAAAAGCAGTATTCCTATCAACAGTCCCTGCTCGTTCAGGTAGTCCGGGCTCAGTATGGACAGGTCGGACGGTGGCGAAAGTCGCGGGCCGTAGTTTCCATACTCCGGATTAGCCAGCAGCGAGTTGTAAATCACGCCTACCACGTCCAGCTCATCGTCCAGAGGGATAGAGACGAACTGCGCGAAGCCGTAATCGTCCGGCGCAGGCGGCTCGCCCGCATCCAGCCGGTCAATCACTCGCCCTATGTAGTCTACGTGCGAGTTGGATTTGACTATCTTGGCAAGCTTAACCATTTTCAGACTGTCGCTAGTATCCTCCCGTCGCGGGATTAGACCACTGCGGCACGTTGACGATAATCCACCAGAGCAGTAGCTGTATGCCCAGTATCAGCAGGCCGCAGAAGACGGAAGCGATGGATGCGCGGCGGCCTCCCCTGTGCGGCGCTCTGTATGAATAGAAGAGACCAGCGACTCCTATGAGCACAGCGCCGGGGACGAAAAGGATTCCGAGGAAAGGAACCAGCGCGTAGGTCGTGAAGGCCAGCGCCGTAGTAGAAGCGCCGTTTCGATTAACGTCTGGAAGCATGGTTGACATAGAACTTTTCGTTGAGCCGGGCGGCAACGGCTTTGTGCCTTTGGCATCACCGCCGCGACTCCTGTTCGCGGGCCGCTGCGCGTAATAAGAGGCTCTGAGCGCGTCAGCCGGGCGATAATTTTCTTCGAGCGGCCCGCCGCAGGCCGAGCAGAAGCGTGCTTCACGACGCCTTGCCCCTGCGCCGCACTGAGGGCAGACAGGCGCTTCCTGCTTCTCCTGCTGCGCTTCCTGCGTCTTGCCTGTTTCGCTACTCATCTGAAATCTGAAAGCGGGCCCTTACACCGCCCAACAATCCTTATCATAAAGGCAAAAGGAAAAAGAGGCCAGAGGTTAGAGGTTAGAAGTTGAGTCGAAAGGAAGCCTTCTTTAGTCCCGTCAGGGACTCTTGATAATAGCCCAGTGCTTTAGCACTGGGTGTAGTTACCAGATAAAGAAAGGAGTCCCGTAGGGACGGCTGAAAGAGATGCTCAGTCGTCCCTACGGGACTCTATTCTTTTCCCACGCTTATCCCCAGCCATAAATGGCTGGGCTATTATCACGCGAGTCCCTGAAGGGACTAAAGACAACGCTGCCTGGACTCAATCACTGACCTCTAACCTCTGACCTTTACCTTCTACGCACCTTGCTGGTGCTCTTGCGAGAGAGGCCGAAGTTGAGGTGCTCGCGCTCGGCGAACTCCTGCACGACGCGAAGGAACTCGGCGCGCTCGCGTTGTGAGATGACGGCCGCCGCGTCCGCAGTCTCTATGGCGTAAGGGTAGCCGAGTCCTACTACACACTCTGCGCGCACAGTGTCCAGCACGTCTTCCAGCAGCCCAGCTTCATAGACCCACGCGGGCACGTCCAGTCGCGCGGGCAGCCCGTCGCCGGTCGTCTGTAAATAGGTGAACCCAACAAGCGGCTCTCCCTTTTCATCCTCAAAGCCTTCGCGCAAGGAGTAGCAGAAGCTCGTGCGCGCTCCCCAATGGTCGAGCAGCGGAGGCTCTCCGGCTATCTCTGCATGAAGAAACTGCGCGTCGTAGATGGAGAGGTCTTTTGATGGGCGCGAGCCGTTCTTGAGTACGTCCAGCAGCCTCACAAGGTCGCGCGCATAGGATTGGTCTATGAAGCCTACGAGCGGCACGCGTGTCTCGCGCGAGAGATTTATCAGCTGCACAAGCGAGCTTACGTAAGCATCCTGAATCTTTGTCTTCGGGAGCGCAATCGAGATGAGAAGCGTGCCGTCCAGAAGCGCCACGGGAGTTCTCTCGCCTCGCTCCTGCCAGTCTCGCTTCTTCTCAAGGAACCTTGCGGTCTCTTCAATCTCAAGCCGGAAGCGGTGAAGGTCAACCACGGTGTCCGCTTTGACTCGCTCGTCGGTGCCCGCAAGAAGCTCTTCCGGCGAGACAATCTCCGAGCGTGCCTGCTTCTCATAAATGCGCTCGCGCGAATGAGGATTCTCGAACCAAGCCACCTGCACGACCGCGAGAGGAAGGGAAATTTCTTTGCCGGGAGTGAGCTGGCTGCCGTCGGCCGCGAAGGTCACGCGCTCTTGAAGCATCTCGACGGCCCACCGGCGCGCCTCTTCGTGCGTCGCCCACTTCTCGCCGAAGGGCACTACCATTGAGCCCGCGCGGTCAAGCTCCGTGGAGGGAAGCGCGCCCGATAGTGTGCGCGCACGACTAGTCCGTGCGCTCACTTCTTCCGACGAAAGAGTGCCTAGCAATCTGAGGCGCTGGCAATAGTCCGCCACCTGCTCGCGCCAGCTTCTGTCAAAGCGCAAGAACTCCTCGCGCCGCGCCGCAAGCGCCTCTGCCAGAAGATTACGGTACAACATAAGAAGGCAATGCAGAGGTCAGAGTGCAGAATGCAGAAGTGAAACGCCGTCCTGCTTTTCATTCATCATTCTGCACTCTGCCTTCTGCATTATTTCTGCGCTCTGGCCCATTCTTCCTGCGAAGGGGTGAAGTAGGTGTGCTTCAGCTTGCTGTTGACGAAGGTGTAGGCGATGCCGTCCTTCAGATTGCGAAAGATGGAGACGCCGCCTGTTCCGTCCTGCCGCTCGAAACGGTCGTTGCTCGCGATGTTGAGCGATTCGGGCGTGTCGCTGGAATTGGTGTGCTGTAACACGACCTGTCTCACAGTGCCTTCAAGCTCCGGCTGAAGCTTTTTGGCCGCGACGAAGCGAGCGTCGATGAAGGCTATGGTGACTACTCCGCCCGCGACGTTGAATTGAAGGGTGCCGTTCTGGCCGGGTTTGTCCGCGATGGGCTTGCCAAGGATGCGCTCGACATCTGCGCGGCGGGACTTCAAAGGCTCTATCCCGTTCCAGGCAGTGGCAGTCGCGAGCTGTGAAAAAATGCAGGTGGCGGCGATGGCTAAGACAATGGCTGCGCTCACGCGCCGCGCGCGAACGCCAAGGAGAATCGCGTTCTTCATAGCACGGATGCTACAGCAGCTTAAATGCAGTGACAAGTGATAAGTGGAGAAAACAGTTTTCAGTAATCAGTTTTCAGTTTTCAGAAAAAGAGCAACCTGCCTTTAACTGAAAACTGAAAACTAAAAACTGAAAACTGTCTTTACTGCTTTACACGCTCGACGGATTGTTTGAAGTACTCGTCGTCTGGGGCGAGGCGCGCTCCCTTCTGGTAGGCACCGAGCGCCTTCTCGTATTGCTTGGAGATTTCGTAGGCGTAGCCAAGCTCTCTGTAAACGTTCGCGTCGTCGGGGGAAAGCTCTGCGGCTCGCTCAAGGGCCGTGATGGCCTTCGGGTAATTTTTCGAGCGCGAGTAAGTAAATCCCAGGAGGTAGAAGGTTCCGCCCTTCGCATCTTTGTCGGCTGCGGCTCGCTCAAGAATGGTCGCGGCGCGCGGCAGCTGTCCCGCGCCTATCAGAGCCTGTCCGAGCAGCGTGTTCGTGGCGGCGTCCGAGCGCGCACGCACAAGGGCTTCGCCTGCCCGCACGGCGCTCAGGTAATCCGCGTCCGCACGCGCCTTGACAGTGGCCGCGCCCGCGCGACGAAGGTAGGCTATGGTCAAAAGCTGCCACGCGGAGGCTATCTGCGCGTCGTTGAGCGTGGCGCGATTGAGCGCGGCAATCGCGGCGTCCATGTCGTTGCGCTCGAATGCTATCTGCCCAAGGTAATATAGAGAGCGTGCGTCCTTGGGGTTGGCCTTGACCGCCGCGCCGAAAGAGCGCTCTGCGTCCGCTCGCTTGTTCGTCTGGAATTCAGAGAGCCCGCGATAATAGAGCATGGCCGGGTCGGCCTGCGCGCCCTTTCTGCTCGTCGCGGCAACCAGCAGCGGCAGCGCCTCTTCAAACTTTTCCGTGAAGACCAGCGCCTGTGCCAGCGCGTCCGCCGTGTTCGTGTCTTCCTTTCCTTCCCTGCGCTGTAATTCAAGCGCCCGCCTTAAATCATCTGCGGCCTCCGGGTACTGCTTCAGATTCATCTCTGAAAAGCCCGCAATCTTCCACGCTTCCGCATTGTTCGGGTCTGAGGCCGCAATCTGTTTGGCCTCGCGAGCGGCTGCCGCGTACTGCTTCTGCTGAAAGAGCGAGAAGGCGCGCGAAGTGTCGCCGCTCGCGCCTGAAGTGTTAGGGCTGGAAGAAGGACGATTCGCAGCGCCTAATCTGGGCGCGGCGTCTTCTGAAGAAGAGAGTGTGCCTGCGTCGCTCGTCTGCGCCGTGGAAGATGGCGGCGGATTCACGCGCCTGGGGCGCACGGAGCCGGATTGTGCCGAGGCCAGAACACTAAAGGAAAAGATAAGCAGGCTGAGCGCAATCGCACGATGAATTTTACCCGTCATACGTCACCTATTCTTTCACGTTCGAAGGCCGCAGCGCCAGTCCGACGGGGAGAAGACAGGCTTGAGGGCCAAAAAGCTTCCCGTCCGATGCCTGAAGCCGCGAATTTGGTTTGCTTCAAAATGTTGGGAGATAGAGAAGGAAATTAACAGGGATGGACAGGATATACAGGATAAAAGAAGAAGAGTTGTCTTTTCTTTATCCTGTATATCCTGTCCATCCCTGTTAGAATCTTTGTCATTGAAACCTTAAAGCTGAGGCTTTCGTATCTACGGCCCTGAAGTCTTACGGTGCCTCGCGTCCATCTCAAAAAGCGAACGGAGAATAGATATGAGTATACGGTTTTTTGTAAAAACGACTATCAGTATAGCGCTTGTCGCAGCCTTTGCCGCCACGCTTCAAGCCTTTCCCCTACAGTCTCAGGCGGCTGCGGCGCAGGCGGCGGCGGCTTCCGTCCTTCTGATTCTTAACAAGGCTGAGAACACGCTGGCTATAGTAGACCCTGTGAGCCTGAAAGTGCTGGGGAAGGTTCCCACGGGGGAGGGGCCGCACGAAGTAGTTGCTTCGGCGGACGGCCGCATCGCTTACGTGGCCAACTACGGGACGCAGCAGAAGGTTGGCAATTCTCTCTCCGTCATAGACCTAGTCGCGCGCCGGGAGATAAAGCGCGTTGAGCTGGGGCCGCTCCTTCGCCCGCACGGCATTGTTCTCTCGAACGGCAAAGTCTATTTCACGGCCGAAGTCAATCGTGTCATAGCCCGCTATGACCCTATGCAGGAGCGCGTTGACTGGATTATGGGCACGGGCCAGTCCATCACTCACATGCTTGTCATCACGCCGGACGGGAAGCGCGCCTACACCACCAACATAGTCTCCGGCACAGTTACTTCCATTGATTTCACGGTGCCGGTTCCCCAGCAGGTCACGCAGATTCAGGTAGGCAAGGGGCCGGAAGCCATAGACATCTCGCCGGACGGCACGGAGGTGTGGGTGGGCCAGAACGGCGAAGGAAGCATAGCCGTCATAGACACCGCGACCAACAAGGTGAAAGAGACGATTAAGGTCGGAGAGGTTCCCATACGAGTTAAATTCACGCCGGACGGAAAGCGCGTGCTCGTCTCTGACGCGAAGGGGGGCGAGCTTATCATGTTGGACGCCGCCACTCGCAAGGAGCTTAAGCGGCTAAAGGTCGCGGGTACGCCCGTTGGCATTCTCATCACGCCGGACGGCTCTCGCGCCTTCGTCGCCGCGATGGAAGCCAACAAGGTCATGGTTATAGACCTCGCGAAGCTTGAGATTGCCGGAGCCATAGAACCGGGCCAGGGCCCTGACGGTCTTGGATGGGCCGCACCCTCTCAGAAAGATGCGACCACTCAACCTAAGCCCGCAAACGGCGCGCAGCAATAACCACGCAAGCTTCGCCGCCGCACGCGCGTAGAGTCACACAAGGGGCGCTGAGAAGATTGAATCTTCTCAGCGCCCCTTCCCGTGCCCTTTTCCACTTTATACCGTAATCAGCCGGTAGTATTGTACCGGCAACAGCTAGATTGCTACTCGTTGATGGTCTTGTAGAAAATCCTGATGAGGAAATCAATCACCATCTTCTTCCTGTTCTATACGGCAATCGGTTTTATAGCGAGCCTCATCATACATTTCCTGCTGTTTTTCGGCTTTAGCCTGTATAAAGAGTCTCCTTCGCTGTGGCTAATCATGCATCTCAGCATATTCGTGGGCTATATCGGACTCTACCTTTTAAGGAAACCTGGCAGAGAGCTTAAGGCAGAGGATTATACGAAGGATTTGGGCAGGCTCATGCTGGTGATAACAATCCTCTTCGTCCTTCTCGTGCCTTACACCATAATTAATTTCTTCTACTACCAGAGCGTGCTCAAACACGGATACCCTGACAGGGTTAACGGGCAATATCTTTTAGTCCTGGAGCACGGGCAAAAGCCAAAGGTGCTAACGGAAGAAGAGTTCGCGCGGGCGGAAACGTACCAGGCCAGAAAAACTTCGGGCCACTGGATGCTGGCCCATCTCTTTCCCCTTATGCTGCTCTACATGAACTATAAACTTGAAGGCGATGAGTGATCAGGTTGGAGGCAATCTTAAGGGCGAGGCCGTGCGACCCTTATATGAGAATGCCGAGACTTTATGCCCCTCCCACACTCCCTGTCAAGGTTTTTATTCAGTTTCCCGCAGAAAAAGAGAGAGTTATACTGACTCAGACAGCATTCGCTACTTCACAGGGGTAATTAGTTGTTAACTGCGTTCTAAATGATAGTTAGATTGCTTTCATTAAACTAACAAGGTAGTAATTTAGAGCTTAAGTGACTCAAGGAGAAAAGAGTTGATGCAAGAAAGAAAGAAGGCACGTAGAAAAGGGCGCAGAGTTATTGGCCCTGTACCTAATTTGGTTTTCTGGCGGGGGGACTCTGGAAGATACGAAGCAGATATATGTGATATCGGGATGGGTGGATGTTTTCTAAATACAAACGGAAACGCGGATGATGGTGAGAGCATTACTTTAGAAATTCCAACTTCTACTGTAGAGCAATCGATGATTGAATTTCCAGGGACTGTTATCCCTCAAGGTCGAAAATTCAAGGGCTTTGGTGTGCGCTTCGGGGCTTTAAGTGAAGAGCAACAATCAATGATTGCTCGATTAATGGTTCAATTACATGAACAGGCTGAGCGTCGTAAAAATCGCTGAACTGATTTTTCTATAACGCAATCTAACAATTCATTCAACCGTAGCTAAGTAAGCATGGGTTTCATTCCATCCCTTAATTGCTTTTCTCACTTTTTCCTGGACGGTTAATTCAGGCATCAGGCTGTGCTGTTTGAAGAGACAGGTGTGGTAAATTTGCCGTATGGGTAAATATGAGAAACTACTTGTTCAAGTCTTGAGAGGAGCATCAGACGCGAATATACCTTTTGAAGGATTATGCGGTCTGATGCGAACTTTGGGCTTTGATGAGCGGATTCGCGGCAGCCATCATATTTATTCTAAAGAAGGTGTCGAAGAAATAATCAATCTTCAACCGATGAGTTCCAGGGCTAAAGCATATCAAGTGAAGCAGGTTCGTGCCATAATCCTAAAGTACAAGCTCGGAGGCGAAGCGGATGAGTGAAAAGTATAAATACGAAATGGTTATTTACTGGAGCGTCGAGGATGATGCTTATATTGTAGAAGTGCCTGAACTGGCCGGTTGTATGGCAGATGGGGAGACGTATGCCGAAGCTGTAGCGAATGCTGAAGTCATTATCGAGGAATGGATTGAAACCGCAAAAGAGTTAGGGCGAGAAATTCCAGAACCCAGAGGCCGCCTCATGTATGCATAGTATCAAGTCTCATCCTAACAACTAACTCAACCAATCTTACTATAATATTACGGTTTTCGATTGAATGCGACTAACAATAAAGAGTAAGCTCTTTTCATGAAAGCTTATTCCTTAGATTTACGCCAGCGAGTCGTTGCCGCTTACGAAAAAGGCAATAGCTCTCTGGCTGAGGTTGCCGAACAGTT
>DATELK010000093.1:0-3072 GCA_035276685.1 Pyrinomonadaceae bacterium
CGCCGAAGATTGTGTCCGCCACGGCCTTGACGAAGCCAAGGATGGCGGGGCCAAGCACTATGCCGGGGATGCCGAAGACGTAGACGCCTGAGACGAGCGCCAGCAGCATCCAGTAGAAGCTGAATCGTCTCGCGCCCGCGCTCGCAAGCTTCGGCCTCAGCAGCAGCGACGAGCAGATGGTCAGGGCGATTCCTATCGTAAGATAAATGGAGGCATTGACGGGCTCGTGGCGGAAGACGAAGAGGTAGATGGAGATTGGAACGTAGATGGCCCACTCGCCGACGAGCGGAAAGAAGCCTACGAGGAAAGTGACAATAGCCAGCACGAGTGCGAGCGGCACGTCGAAGACGACGTTGAGCACGAAGATGACCACGGCCTTGATGGTCTGGTCTATGAAGACCGCCCTGAGCGCCCCTCGAAGCGCCGCGCCGACGTTCTGCACCAGCCTCTCGTAGAGCGGCATGTACTCGCCGGGGATTCGCACCTTTATGTACGCGCTGATGCGTATGCGCTGCGTGAGTATGTAAAAGACGGTGAAGAAGAAGAGCGCGAGCGAGGCTAAGAGAAGCGCCGCGCGCTTGCGAAGCTCTTCCGTGACTTCGCCCGAGCGCGTGACGGCTTCGGTAAACGCCGCCTGAAGCCCCGCGCGCGTGCTCTCGCGCCTGACAGGCACGTAGCGCTCGACGGCGCGGCTGATGGATTCTATTATCGAATCGTGCTTCTCGCTGACCAGATTCGAGTAGTCCGAAAGCTCGTACCACGCGTAGCCCGTGACGCCCAGAAGCGGGACGACTATGAGAGCGATGGTGATGATGGCGCTTCCGGCCCTCGCGCGCAGATGCTTTTCCAGCCACTCCTGCACCGGTAAAAGATAGATGCCCGCGACGACTCCCAATAGGAGCGCCACGAGCACCTTGCCCACCAGCAATATGAACAGCCCCACAGCCAGCGCAATGACTATCCCGTAAACCAGTATGCGCTTGGCGTCCCCTATGGTCAGCTCGCTTAACCGCCTTGACTCTTCCTTGTCCATGCGTAATGTTAACTATAACAGCACGCACAAAAGCAAGGCTTCATGAGCCGAAAGGTCAAAGCGTGAGCTTGTGCTTCACCAGCACCTCTCTTATCTTCCTGCCTTCCGAGAGCACCTGCCTGTATATCCACCTGTAATGGTCTGTCGCCCAGAACTCCATCACCTGCCGCGCACGCAGCTCTCCCAACAACTCCCTAATGCCAGCGTATTCCAAGGTGTTCACGAGCAGGTGCAGGTAGGTTGATTCCTCGTCCCTCGCGCCTTCGGGCCCGCCCGCCGGCGCATTGGGAAAGATGGTTCTCAACTCCTTCTTAGCCTTCTCCGTCTGCTCCTCTCTCTGGGAAAGGAACCAGTGGAACTGCTCGTGCACGAAGGTCGAGAGCAGCAGCTCGTCGTCCTTCAGGTGGCGCGTGGAGAGCGTCAGCACCGGATGGCTGTGCGGTATAGCCTGCCTGTCTATCACAATCTCTCGCGTGAAGATGAATCTTGTGAGGTCGTACTCGGTGAGCAGCCTCTGCAACTGGGTTCTGGTCTGGGCTTCGTCCTGCGCGTTGTTCTTGAGCGTAATCTTCAGCTCATTCTGTTTCGTCTGCGCCGACAGCGCGGCAGGCAGCAGAAGGCCTATCATCACGCAGAGAAAGATTCTTCTCATGGCTCGCCTCTCAAAAAAAGCCTTCCGCGCTTACCTTGTGATTCGGGCCGTGATGACGACTATCAGCCCCTTGTCCTGCATGGTGGTTGTGCCGACGACCACCTTTTCGCCTTCGCGCATGCTGACGGGAGTGTCGAACCCGACCCTGTCATACTGAATCTGCCCCGTGCTGACCTCTACGGGAATCCGCATGCTGAAGCTAAAAGCGCCTATCTGAACGGTGGAGGTGCTCGGCGTCGTCCCCTCAATCCTGACCGGGCGCGCCACGTACTCATAGAAGATTGGACTGTTGCGCGCAGCACTTTCGGTCACCAGTTTGAAATCCGCCACACCCTTGTTGGTGGTGCCCGTGGCTCCTTCCTTTGTGCGTAGCACGTCCGAAGTCATCAGCGAGTAGTTCTTATATTTGAGCGTGGCCTGCAACTGCCTGACGACATCGTTCAGCTCCGAGGGGAGAGGGTTCGGAGTGGCAGCCGTGGGCGCATTCGTGGCTATGAGAATGTGTACGTGAAACTCTATGCCCGGCGCGGGCGGCACGGGCGTGTCCAGCCGCCTGATGGCTTCTTCTATGGTGGCTATATTTTCGGGAAAGTCGCGCACAGTGATGGTGTTGAAATCATTGTTGACGGACATGCTTGCGCCGCCCATGCCGCTCCCCAGAAGCCTTATGACAGAAAGCAGGCTCTCGGGGTCTCTGTGCTTAAGCTCGAAGACGCGGTTACGAAGCCCGGCTCTGAAAGAAGGCGATTCGGGGCTCGGCTGCGGCTGCGGGGTTGGCTGTTGCGCGAGCGCCGTCGTCGCCGTCAGTGCGAGGCAGAGAACAATTACTGCCAGCTTAATCTGCTTGATGGAAAACATTATGACCTCCTAAGTGTTTAACTATTCGCCCGGCTTTCTTGCCAGCCAGATGATGCGTATGTTCGGGTCGCTCGTCTGAATATCCATGCGCGCAACCACCTGCGTCGGAGTTTGCTCGGCAGTAGTAGCTGTGGTTGAAACGGCCACATCTGGCGCTTGAGTAGCAGAAGCGGCTCCGGGCAGCGCTTTTTCTTCCGTTCCTCTGAGAGGCCTTCGCCGCTCGGTGTTGCGCGCGGTAAAGCTGGACGGGCCTGCACTGTTGCCAGCGGCATCTTTAATAACAGGAGGGCGCGCTTCACCTACACTCGGCAGCTCAAGATTAAGGCGAGCCATGCTCTCGTCTATGGCCGCGAGGCGCGTCTCCTGCTTTACCAGCGAGCGATAGGCGACGAAGGAGAGCGCGCAGAAGAGAGCGAGGGCCGCAAGGGAAACTGTGAGCGCGGGCCGCGCCGCAAACATTTCTCGCCACGCCGCGAACATAGAGGAACGTGCAGCGGGCCGGGAGTTAATCTCCCGCATGACGCCGCTT
>DATELK010000094.1:0-35003 GCA_035276685.1 Pyrinomonadaceae bacterium
AAGTCTAACTAATACCCGCCCGCTACCGCAGGCGGTACTGACCTGCTTTCACCAAACTGAGCTATTACCTTTTGATATACTCTGCCGCGAACGTTTATGGCAGTCCCGATTAAAAGAGTAATCATCATAGGCGGCGGCATAGGAGGACTCTGCGCCGCCATCAGCCTGCGCCGTCTGGGGCTGGACGTGGAAGTCTACGAGCAGGCGGACGAGCTGCGCGCCGTAGGAGCGGGGCTGACCATCTGGGCCAACGCGATTAAGGCTCTCAGAAAGCTTGGGCTGGCCGACAGCGTCATAGCGTCGGGCGCGAAGATAGATAGAGGCGAGCTTCTGACTTCCACGGGGCGAGTGCTCTCGCGCACCGCGACGGGCGAGCTTGAAGGGCGCTTCGGCGAGCCTACCATAGCCATACATCGCGCAGACCTGCACGAAATTCTCATGAGCGCTCTTCCTCATGAGACAGTTCGCCTCAATGCCAGGTGCGTGAGCTTTGAAGAAGACGAAGCTGGTGTGACTGTACATTTCGCTGGCGGAGAGAGTGAGCGCGCAGACTTACTGGTAGGCACGGACGGGATTCATTCGGTTATTCGCAGGCAGTTGTTCCCGGAAGTGAAGCTGCGCTATTCGGGCTACACCACATGGCGCGGGGTGGTCGAGACCCGCGACGAGGCGGCGCTGGGTAAGACTTCGGAAAGCTGGGGCTGCGGCGCTCGCTTCGGCATCGTGCGTGTTGATAGAGAGCGTGTCTACTGGTTCTCCACGGCGAACGTCCCGGCCGGACAAAAGCTTTCTCACGCGGAGAGCAAGCAGCTCCTTTTAGAGCGCTTCAAGGGCTGGCATCATCCCGTGGAGCTGCTCATAGAATCCACCCCGGCAGAGCATATACTGCACAACGACATCTACGACATTGCGCCTTTGAAGCGATGGTCGCGCGGGCGCGTGGCGCTCCTTGGAGACTCCGCTCATCCGACGACGCCCAACATGGGACAGGGCGCGTGCATGGCTATAGAGTCGAGTCTTGCGCTCGCGCGCTGCCTGCGGCAAGACGTGGACTTACAAGAGAGCCTTCGCCGCTACGAGCGAGAGCGCATGCCGCGCACCGCTTGGATAACCAGCCAGTCGCGCAGGATAGGACGCATAGGACAATTCCAGAGCCGCCTGCTGTGCGCCATGCGCGACCGCTTCGTACAACTCGCCCCGGACTCTCTGGCCCTCAAACAGATAGAGAGAGCCGTCAGCCACGATGAGCCGCTATGAAGGGCTTGATTCGTTTAAGAGCTGAAGAAATTCCGCCGGGAGCTGTGATGTGAACTCAAGCCAGTCGCCGCCGCTCGGATGATGAAAGCAGAGCTGTGCCGCGTGAAGGCAGAGGCGAGGGACAGTGTCTTCGGCGTACCAGTCGTCGCCCATGATGGCGTGGCCTACGTGAGCGCAGTGGATTCTGAGCTGGTTGGTGCGTCCAGTGACGGGCACAAGCTCTACCAGAGTGGCGTTAGCTCTTCTTTCAACTACGCGCAGCCTAGTCTCGGAAGGCTTACCGCCCGCAGAGACGTTCCACTTCGGATGCGCCGAAGGGTCGCGCCCGATGGGCGCTTCGATTGTCAGCTCGTCCTCTTCGATACGCCCGTGCACAAGGGCAAGGTATCTCTTCTCGATTAGCCTGCGATGAAAGTGGCGAGTGAGAATGGAAAGAGAGCGAGGCGTTTTGGCTACGACCATGAGGCCGGAAGTCGCGCGGTCTAAGCGATGCACAAGACCGGGGCGAACTGTAGACGCGCCCTGCTCTTCAAGCATGGCACGGTTCAGGTGAAAGGCCAGAGCGTTCGAGAGCGTCCCGCTCCTTTCCTTGCGCGTAGGATGAACCAGCATCCCTGCCGTCTTGTTGATAACCAGCAGGTGCGCGTCTTCATACACGATGTCCAGCGGAATCTCTTCGGGCGTCATGGCCGTAGGGCCATTTTCGTCAAGAGTGATTTCAACACGGTCGCCCGTTTGCAGGTGACGCCCTGGCGCTGCCGTCTCGCTGTTCACGCGGCAAGCGCCCTGAAGCAGCAGGCTGTTGATACGCATGCGGCTCAGCCAGCCGAGCTGCGACGCCAGAAAGCGGTCAAGGCGCTCGTCCCGTTGCGCCTCCCCGACGTGAAATTCCAGAAGTTGCTCCATCACTTCGCGCAGGACGGATTCAAACAGGGATGGACAGGATAGACAGGATAAAAGAGAAAGTATTGCTTCTTCTTTATCCTGTTCATCCTGTCCATCCCTGTTAATTCCTTCTCACTTTTTGGGCTCGCCCGTGACGCTGAACTTTATGTCGCTGGAGCTTTGAGAGAGCTTGATGTCGTCGCCGTTGAAGGCTTCGACCTTGCAAGTGTAGGAGCCGGGCGTGAGCGGTTTGTCCAGAGTGTAGGAGAGACCGTCAACGCGCTTGTTGATGTAGTCGAACTCGGTCTTGGCTCCCGAAGAGGTGTCGGCGTAGATGCTGAACTTGTAGTAGGCCGCGTCCGGGTAAGCGTCCCATTTCACTTCTATGTTGTCGGGCGAAATTTTCGCGCCAGCCTTAGGCGTCTGTAGCTTCAGGTCGTTCTTGAAAAGATGCGCGTCGGGCGCGAAGAAGGTCTTGTCCTCTTCTATTTTGTACTTGGCGGACTGGACTATGCCGGAGGTGGCGAAGACGTAGTAGTTCGTCTCGAAGACCTTGACTATCAGGCCCTCGTAGACGCGCGGCTGCACGTTCTTGATTAGATACTCGCCGCCGCTGTCGGTCTTGGCCGTGAAGGTCTCGCCGCTACAGCCGCCGAAGTACTGGTTGAACTTCTCGCACAGCTTGACCTCTACGCCCGCCGCAGGCTGCCCGTTGTAAAGAGCCTTGCCCTGCACGTTGCCTTTGCCGGGCGCGGGCTTCTCCTTCTCTTCGCCCGTGCCTGAGGGAATCGTTCCGTCGTCGTTAGGCTTGACGGGCGACTTGGATTTGTTGGCCGTGGAGGTGCTGGTGTTGGCGGGTTGATTCGAGGAGTTGGAGGCAGCGTCGCGTGAAAATTTGCAGCCCATGACTGAGACTGCCAAAAGCAGTATGAGCGCGGCCGCGCTTCTACTTTTAACTGGCATCTGGATTCGTTCTCTCCTTCAGTATGACATTTTAAATGCCCCTTCCTTGTTGGCTATATATATTAGTTTAAGGTTGAGCGCGACCCAAGTTGAGATTCACCACCGCAGAGATGCAGAGTGACGCAGAGGGGGCGCAGAGAGTTTAACTGCTCTCTACGCCCCCTTCTATCCGCGTGTCTCTTCGTAGCTTTGAGACCTTATTTATTTTGTGTTGCCTGCACGGCGCGCTCTATGTTGGCTATGCGCTCTTCGAGCACGCTGACGCGGCTGCGTAGCTGCTCGACCTCTGCCGTCTTCTCCTGAAGCTCAAGCGTCTTCTTCTGAAGCTCGACCGTTCTCGCGTCAAGCGCCTTGACGGCCGCCATGTTCACGCCCGCCAAATCCTGCAAGCCGACTGAAGTGTTGCTCGTGCCGAAGTTGAACGCCTGATAGAAGTCCTCGGCGAACGGGCCTATGTGTCGAACCTGCTTGCCTTCGGAGATGTAGTTCCACGTCATGACAGGAATCCTGCGGAGGCGCGCAAGCACATCTTCGCCGCCCATCGTCATGAAGTTCTCTTTCGTATAGCGGCTCGAAGTGCAGTTGAAGACGCCCGAGCCAGCCGGAAGATTACAGCCCGTCGTGCCGCCAAGGTTGGTGCGGAAGCGGAAGCCACCCGTGGCGCGCAGCGCGAACTCGTTGTTAGCAGTGTTGCGGAACGTGTCCGCGCTCTGCGTGGCCGAGCCGTCCGACCAAACGAAGGTGCCCGTGAATCCGTTGTTCGAGGCGAACTTGCCCATGGCCGTCGTGTGATCCTGGTCAGCCGTCACGTTGTAGCCTATAGCGACCGCCGCCAGACCGCGTATGTTGAAGGTGTCGGGGTCGCACTTGCCGTTGATGAGCGGGCCGCCCGATTTGGCGTTGTTGCCCAGGGCCACGCCGTAGGTGTCGCAGACGCGGTTGCCAGCGCCAGCAGAGAACCCGGCCGCGCCTTTTACCTGATTGCCGCTTCCGAAGACTATGGAAGAGGTGCTCTCGGCGGAATTCGTGTCGCCGAAGGCCAGCGCGTAGAGGCCTATGGCGGTTGAGTTGCTGCCGCCTGCCCAAGAGAAGAAGCCTACGTTAGCATCGTCCCACTCGTTATCGGCGTAGCCGGAGCGGAACGCGCCCTTGTAAGAGTCCCAAGAGGTGCGATAGCCCTTGCCCTGCATGGGCGAGACGCCTATGCCGAGGTTGCCCGTGGCGACGAAGCTGCCGTTCTGGAAGACCTTGAACCACGCGGGCGTGTGGCCGCCGGGGCCGGAGCAACAGGTCGAGCCGCCGCGCAGGTTAATCATGGGCGCGGTGCCGTTGGCGTCGCCTACCGAGAGCTGCTCTGCACCGGGGACAAAACGCACTGTGTTCGCGTCAACGTATGCCTTGTTGGTCGCATCGGTGGCGCTGACGGGGTTGCCGACGTTCGTAATCGCGACGTTGTTGGCCGACAGACCGTTGACGAAGGTGTTCTGCCCCGTCCACGCGTTCTGGCCCGCGATGCTGGCCGCGGCGCTAGTCTGCTTTGTGCCGTCGGCGAAGATAAGGCCGTTGCCCGCGCCCGTCAGCCTGACGTTGCCGCCGATTACCAGTCGCTCGGTCGGCGCGGTCACGTTGATGCCGACGTTTCCGTTATAGAGTATCGTCATCAGGTCGGAGAAGTTGATGGGTGTACCGGCTGGGCCGGAGCCTGCCGCCTTGAACTCGAAAGCGCGGCTCGTTGCGGTGTTGCCGTTGCCGAACCGTAGAAGCTGCGCGCTGTCGCCTATCCTGTAGTTGTAGGTGTTGCCCGTGTCCGTGTAGGCGGTGTTGTAGCCAATGCTCGGATAGTCAACGCCGTTACCGGAGCCGCCTATGTTGACTTTGGTCGTGCCTATAAGGGCGTTGCCGGTAACGTCAAGCTTGGCCTGCGGGTTCGTGTTGTTTATGCCTACCTTGCCGCCCGATTCCGTGATGACGGAATCAGCGAGCGTTCCCGTCGGCCCGTCCGCCCACTTCACCAGATTGTTCGTAGTGCCCGTGCCTGAGACATTCGCCGTGCCCGTCGTGGCGTTGTCGCTCTGTGTAGCGGTTGATGACGCACCCTCTTTTTTAGAGGTCTTGGTCTCGGCCGCGCCTCTGGTCTCGGTCACTGCCACGGCGGCTGTGCGATTCAGACCGGCTGCGCCGATTCGGTCTATGGGCGCTAAGGCTTCAGACTGCTTGCTGGTCTCAAGAGCCGTGGCTTGAGCCTGCGGCATAGCGCCGCGATTCGTGCGCTCAAGATAGACCTCCGACTGCTCAAGTATGGCCGTGCCGTATTTCTGCGTGATGCGTTCCGAAAAGTCCTTGACCGTAACTAGAAAGATATAAGAGCCGTCTGCGAGACGAGCGCCCTGCTGGTCTGTCAGCTGCCAGTCTATGGTGTTGCCCATACGGTAGCCGGAATCGAAGGCGAGCGCGCCGTCGGCAGAGAAGATTTGCAGACGCGTCTGCTGAACTTCGCCCATAGAGACGTAACGGACTCTCTCATTAGAGGCCGTCGCAGTAACTACAGGAGCCTGTGTGCCTGTTTGCCCCTGGGCAAACGTTGCGCCACAAAGTACGAGGAGTAGTAAGAGCGTAATGGTCGAACGAACTGCTGTATTCACTGTAGTATCTCCCTGCAAAAATTATTATCTGCCATCTAACGCGGGATTCAGGGAGATTTAGGGTCAGGGTAAATTAAATTTCTTCACGCCCGGATTTTCCTACACAGTTTTTATCCAGACTTGTGATGTCCTCGTAAAGTACTGGCGCGCGAAAGGTGTGCTATCTTTGAATCTAAGATTTTATGAGGCAAAGCCGTGAAAAAGCTGAACGTGAAGCCATCTCGCCGGTCAGGCTGCTGGCCGACCAGGCCTTCTCAAGGGCGGGCGGCGCTCCGCTCCTTGCGGGCAACAGCGTACGGCTGCTGAAGGACGCGCAGGAAAATTATCCCGCCTGGCTGGACACCATACGCCGCGCCGAAAAGAACATACACTTCGAATGCTACATCATTCACGAGGACGAGACGGGGCGAGAGTTCGCCGAAGCTCTGGCGGCGAAGGCGCGCGAGGGATTGCGCGTGCGCGTGATTTACGACTGGCTGGGCGCTCTGGGCGCGGCGAGTCGAAAGCTCTGGCGATGCATGAGGGACGCGGGCGTGGAGGTGCGCGGCTTCAATCCTCCTCGCTTTGACAGCCCCTTCGGCTGGCTCAGCCGCGACCACAGGAAGATGCTGACGGTTGACGGCTCCATAGGCTATGTCACGGGCCTGTGCGTCGGAAAGCGATGGGTAGGCTGGCCTGAGCGCAACATAGAGCCGTGGCGAGACACGGGCGTTGAAGTGCTGGGGCCCGCCGTGGCAGACATAGAGATGGCTTTCGCGCAAAGCTGGGCCGCGTGCGGAGAGCCTCTGCCAGAGGACGAGCTGGTTGAGCGCGACGCGGTTCCCGTTGCGGGCAAGACGCTGATGCGCGTCGTAGCGGGGATGCCGAACACCGCTGGCCTCTATCGCATGGATTATTTGGTGGCGGCGCTGGCCCGCCGCTCGCTCTGGCTCACGGACGCTTATTTCGTAGGCACGACCACTTACATTCAATCTCTTGCATCGGCAGCACGCGACGGCTGCGACGTGCGCCTGCTCGTTCCGGGCTCGACCGATGTTCCTCTGATAAGCGCGCTTTCGCGCACGGGCTATCGCCCCTTGCTCGAAGCAGGCGTGAGAGTCTTCGAGTGGAACGGCTCTATGCTTCACGCGAAGACTGCCGTGGCCGACGGACACTGGGCAAGGGTGGGCTCTACGAATCTGAACCTTGCGAGCTGGATGGGGAACTGGGAGCTGGACGTGGCGGTCGAGGACAAGCGCTTCGCGGAAGAGATGGAGGCGATGTTCCTCGAAGACCTGAATCATTCGACAGAGATAGTCCTGAGCGAGCGAAAGCGCGTGCGCGCGACGAATCATCCTGAGCCTCCAAGGACGCGACGCCGCAGCCGCAGGTTCAGGCGCGGGAGCGCCGGGCGCGCAGCCATAGGAGCTTTGGGACTCGGCAGCGCCGTCAGCGCCGCCATCACCAACCGCCGCATCCTTGGCCCTGCCGAAGCACGCGTCATGGTCGTGGCGAGCGTTCTGCTGGTGGTGCTGTCTGTCGTGGCCGTGATGTGGCCGCGAGTGGTGACGATTCCGCTGGCGGTGATAGGCGTGTGGACGGCTGCGGCGCTATTGATACGCTCTTACAGGCTGCACAGGGAAGGCTCAAGCGCGGAGCAGCAGTCCGCGCAGGCGCGCACCATCCTGTCTCAATCAGGCCCGCTCCCGGCAACACCCGCGCGTGAAGGCACGCACGCGGATTCAAATAAATGATTGATTGAGACAGGACAGTACCGCCTGCAGTAGCGGGCGGGTATTAGTTAAGCATCACTCTCGCCCGGATAATACCCGCACGCTACCGCAGGCGGTACTATCCTGTGTACTTCGGCTGCACAAAAAAGGCCGCTCGCAGCATTTTCCTTGCGCTTCCCTGAAAATAGCTCCTTCCCGGCAACCGCCCGCAGTAGATTCATGTCATGAGAATCAAACTATCCATGCGTCACACACCCGGCAGACTCTTCTTGGCATCGCTACTGCTGCTCTCGACTTGCGGCGCGGCGCGCTTTCTCTTAAAGGCGGAGGCGCAGAACCTGACCGCTAATGAGAGCACGGAAGCCGTGCGCCGCTATCAGCAGCTGATTACGCCGGAGAAGCTGGCCGCGCGTCTCTACTTTCTGGCGTCGGACGCGTTCGAAGGCAGAGAGACGGCGACGCGCGGGCAGAAGATGGCAGCCGATTACCTTGCGTCGCAGTACCGCAGCCTCGGCCTCGCGCCGAAGGGGACAGTCAAGGGCGACGCTCTTTCGCTCAAGAGCTACTTTCAGCCCTTCAGGCTTTACAAGCGAGACGCAAAGCGCGCGGAGCTTCAGGTCAGCGTAAACGGCGAGCGCGCTTTGACGAGCACATTTTCCGAAGCGGCGCAGGACGACCTTGCTTACTTCGCCTTCGGCAAAGTGGCCTCGTCAAAAGGCGGCGTGGTCTTCGCGGGCTACGGTATAGAGGACGAGGCGCTAGGCTACAGGGACTTCAGCGCGCTCAGGGAGCAGAAGATTAGCATTGACGGCAAGTGGGTCATGATTCTGGCGGACGAGCCGCTTCGTGACGCCGCGACCTCTCTGCTCCCGACCCCGGAGCGCAAGCCCTCCAAGTGGTCTGCCGCGCCGATGTTTGATAAGAGGCTTGCCATCTGGACTCGCGGGCGTCCGGCGGGCGTGCTTGTCATCAGCGACGCCAGCCCGCGCGCTCCGGAAGGCGGATTCTCTGAGCAGTCGCGGCGCGCTGCCACAAGCACAAGCGGCGTCGGCGCTCTATCTCTTTACCCGACCACCGAGACGCCTTTCCCTCCGACCTACAAGATTTCCACGAAGCTCGCCGACCGTATTCTCTCGGCGCAAGGTAAGAGCGTGCGTGATTTGGCGCGCGAGATAAACAGCAGCCTGAAGCCTGTGGTCTTCGACGTTAAGGGCGCGGAAGTTTCATCAACAGTGGAAGCGTTCGAGCCGGTTGAGACCGAGAACGTGCTCGCCTTCATAGAAGGCTCCGACCCAAGGCTTAAAGATGAAGTGATTGTAGTCTGCTCGCACTACGACCACCTGGGAAGAAACCCGCAGCTCAAGGGCGACCAGATTTATAACGGCGCTGCCGACGACGGCTCGGGCACCGTGGCCACGCTCGCCATAGCCGAAAGCTTCATGCGTGCGAAGGCTGACGGCATGGGGCCGCGCCGCTCCATACTCTTTCTCAACACGAGCGGCGAGGAGAAGGGCGTGCTGGGCTCGGCCTTCTACACGGACAAAGAGGCGGTCGTTCCCATGGAGCGAATCGTCGCGCACGTCAGCATGGACGGCATAGGCGGAGTGGACGCGGCCCACGCAAAGACCAACCCGAACTATCTATACATCATAGGCAAGAAGGCGACCTCCGCCGAATTGTTGGAGACGGCGCGCCGCCTCAACACCGCGACGGGCACGAACCTGCTGCTGGACGATACGCAGAATTTCGCATCGGACAATTCCAACTTTGATAAGTTCGACATCCCCGGCGTCTACTACTCCACGGGCCTGACGGAGCATTATCACAAGCCGTCGGACGAGCCGCAGACAATCAACTACGAGCACATGACTCTGGCCGTGCGCCTGAGCTTCGCCACCGCGTGGCAGTTGGCCAACGCGGACAGGCTGCCCGCCCGCCCGAGCCGCGAAGGGATGACCCTGAGCGGCTACGCCTGCCCTCCCTGCAACATTGAATGCGACGGGCTCCTGTTTAAAGAGGCCGGAGCCTGCCCCGTCTGCGGGATGAACCTCTACCCGAAATACGAAGCCAAAAAGTAACAGGCTTATCTAACGGGACGACTGCTTAAAAGATTGAAGACCGTAGGCCACAGGGAATAAACTGTCTCGAAAGTTGATTGATGCGGGAACTCTTATCTAAAACTGTCGAAACTGAAAAGCGCTCGGAGCGCGGCTGGCTCAAGTGGGTCGCGCTCTCGGGCTTCTGGACTTTCATAGCCTTCCTCTACGGCAACCAGACCTACTTCTTCATGCGCGCCGAGGGGATGCATCATTCATGGTGGCGCATAATCCTCTGGCAGTTGCTGGTCTGGAACACATGGACGGCGCTGACGCCTCTGATTCTCTGGGCCGGACGACGCTTTCCGATAGAAAGAGCCAGGTGGAAGCGCGGCGTGCTGATGCACCTGCCCATCTTCGCCGTCGTCTCTTCGCTGAACATAACCACCTTCACGGCCCTTTACATCAGCATGCGTCCCTTCGATGTCTATCAGAACGTGACGACCCCTTTCTCGCATCAATATTTTGAGAAGATGATGGCGCGGTTTCCTTTGGACTTTCTGATTTACAGCGCCATCCTTGGCATCGGCTACGCGCTCGATTACTACGACAAGTACCGCGAGCGCGAGACGCGTGCCGCGCAGCTTGAGGCGCAACTGGCGCAGGCGCAGCTTGAGACGCTCAAGATGCAGCTTCAGCCGCACTTTCTCTTCAACACGCTACACGCCATCTCGACCCTCGTGCGCGACGAGAAGACGAGGGCCGCCGTCAGCATGATTGCGGGCCTGAGCGGCCTGCTGCGCCACTCGCTTGAGAACATAGGCCGTCAGGAAGTCTCGCTCAGGGAAGAGCTGGAGTTTCTTGAGCTTTATCTTGACATACAGCAGATGCGCTTCTCAGACCGTTTGAAGGTAGAGATGGAGATAGAGCCCGCGACTCTGGACGCGGCGGTGCCGAACCTGATTCTTCAGCCATTGGTTGAGAACGCCATACGACACGGCATCTCGCCGCGCGTGGCTGGCGGCCAGATTCAGCTTTCCACGCGCAACGAGAACGGCATCCTGGAAATCAAGGTGACGGACGACGGGCAGGGCTTAAAGCGCGAGTGGCGCGTAGAGGATTCCAGAGGCATAGGACTGGCGAACACGAAGGCGCGGCTTGAGCAGCTCTACGGCGCGGAGCATCGCTTCTCCATACGCAACCGCGAAGGCGGGGGCGTGGAGGCGATGCTGGCCTTTCCCTTCAGACCGGCAGAGAACGGGCATGAGTAAGAGGCGAAAGCCAATCAGGACTATGATTGTTGACGACGAGCCCCTGGCGCGGCGCGCGATTCGACTGCTCCTTGAGAATGATTCCGAGATAGAGATTGTGGCCGAAGCCGGAAGCGGCTCCGAGGCCGTCAAGCTTATCACCGAGCACTCGCCTGACCTTCTCTTCCTCGACATACAGATGCCCGGCATGAACGGCTTCGACGTGCTTGAGAAGATTGACGCTGCGCGAATCCCCGCCATCATCTTCGTCACAGCCTACGACCAGTACGCGCTCAGGGCATTTGAAGTCCACGCGCTAGATTACCTCCTGAAGCCGTTTGACGACGCGCGCTTTGAGAAGGCGCTCAGGCAGGCCAGGGCGCAGGTAGAGCAGCGAGAGATAAACAAGCTCAGCCGCAAGCTCTTCGCCCTCCTGGAAGACCGAGAGGCAGAGCAGGAGGCGGCTGAGCCAAAGCCTGAGCGCGCACGTTATCTCACGCGCCTGATGATTAAATCCGCCAGCCGCATCTTCTTTCTCAAGGTCGAGGAGATTGATTGGATTGGTGCCGAGGACTATTACGTCAAGCTTCACTTCGGGCGCAAGTCTCACCTGCTCAGGGAAAGCATGAACGAGCTGGAAGCAAAGCTCGACCCGGAAAAGTTTCTTCGCATACACCGCTCGTCCATAGTCAACCTTGACCGCGTCAAAGAGCTGCACTCGCACTTTAACGGCGACTACGTCGTCATCCTTCATGACGGGACGGAATTGAAGCTGAGCCGCAGCCGCCGCGAACAGCTTCAGTCTCTTCTAAAGAGCAACCGCCTCTGACCGCACGCGCCCTCCCGCTCGCTGCATTTTCATCCCGCTTCACTGCAAAGTCGAAAGCCTCTGTGAAAAGAGAAGCTATATTCACACTCAGGACAACACGACTGGTCTTTCACGGCTTGCGGCGAAAGCATCACACTAAATTTTAGTTAAAAGCGGAAGGAGAAGAGTGATGAAAAAATCGGATACCTTTTTGGCGCTCATGTGCACGTTCTCTCTCATGGCGGCGCTGATGTTCAATATGGTCGGAGCTAACTACTGCATGGCGACGGACGACGGCAGTTACCCCGTGGAAGACTCAAGCGCAGGGAAAGAGAAGAAGGCCCCCCGGAACCTAGCCATCTTCATCTTCAACGGCGTGCAGATAATAGATTACACGGGCCCGTTCGAGGTCTTCGGGCAGGCGCACGAAGGGAAGCAGCACCTCTTCAACGTCTACACGGTGGCAGAGAAGGCGGACGCCGTCACGACCAACATGGGCATGACCGTGATACCCAAGTACACCTTCGACAACGCGCCTAAGCCGGACGTGATACTGCTGCCGGGCGGAGGCGTCGGCCCGCATCTGGACAACCCTAAAGTCATACGCTGGGTGCAGGAGCGCGCGGCCGAGGCGGAGTACGTGATGAGCGTTTGCAACGGCGCTTTCTATCTGGGCAAGGCCGGGCTTCTGGACGGAAAGACTGCGACTACTTATTACGGTTTGATTGACGAGCTGCGGCAGCTTGCGCCGAAGGCCACGGTCGTCACAGACCAGCGCTACACGGACAACGGCAAAATCATCACGACAGCGGGGCTTTCATCCGGCATCGACGGCGCGCTTCATCTTGTAGAGAGAATCGCAGGGCGTGGACGAGCGCAGGAGATAGCGCTCAACATGGAATACAACTGGCAGCCCGAGTCAGGCTACGCACGCGCAAGCTTCGCCGACCGTTACTTGAGAAAGGCGCTCGGGCGGGAAGGCTTCAAGCTGCCGGAAGGCACCGGGTGGAAGGTTCTGGGCCAGCAGGGGGACAGAAACAGCTGGGAGAAAAACTGGGAAGTCCGCGCGGAGCTTTCGGCGCAGGAGCTTCAGAAAATCATTGACGGCAAGCTCTCTGAGGGCTGGTCAAAGCAGTCCACCAGCCACGCCGGAGGCACTTACAAAACCCTCTGGAAATTCACGGACGAAGAAGGCAAGACGTGGAGCGCCGTCTCCAACATCCTGCCCCTGGCAGGAGAAAAGAGCGCCTACCGCCTCTCAATCAAGCTTGTGCGCGGAGACGCCCTCGCACAGCTCTAAGAAGAAGAGAATTAACAGGGATGGACAGGATAGACAGGATAAAAGAGAAGAGCTTGCTTCTTTATCCTGTCTATCCTGTCCATCCCTGTTAAAGGTTTCCCATTTGGCTTTCGCGCCGCTCATCAATTAAACTCTTCCCAATTCAGAGAATCTAGCCCCGGAAGATTTGTGAAAGCGATGAGCGAACTCATGGAGCGGCGCTGGGCCGTCATCAGCGAGCGCGGCAGCGAGGCCACAGACCTCAGCTACGACGAGGCACACGCACTCGTGCGTAGTCTTTCGGACGAAGGCACGCACGGCCTCTGCATCGTCACGAACGAAGCCGCGCGCCACTTCCTGCGCGAAGGCTCCACGACACCTCAGCCAATAAGAAATTAGCAGGGATGGACAGCGATTGTCAGGATAAGAAAGAGAAGTAATTGTCTTTCTCTTTATCCTGTCTATCCTGTCTATCCCTGTTAAAATATTCTTACTCAACTATGACGAACGTAGAAGTCCGCTACGAGCGGAAGGTGGTCTGAGGCTATCAGCGCCGTGCGGCTCCTGTGCAGCACGAGCCGCTTTAGTTCAAGCCTGTTGTCGTAATAGACGTGGTCTAGGTGAACCAGCGGCAGTATGCCCGGATAGGTTCGCGCGCTTCGCAGATGATAGCGCACGTCCGCGCTCTCGAAGTGCGAAGACAGCAGGCGCGAGGCCAAGCCCCACGTCCATTCGTTGAAGTCTCCCATCACGACGCGCGGCCCCTTCAAATCATCTTTGTTCAGTATCTCGCCGCCCACGAGCCTGCGCCCCTGATGGCGGCGCTCTATGTAGGCCGTGCCAAGATGTATGTTGAAGACGTGAAGTGTGCCGCCCGCTTTCAGCTGCACGTCCGTCCTGAGACAGCCGCGACGCTCGCGCCCGCGCCAGGTGATGTCGAAGTTCTCCGCCTTCACGACAGGCAGGCAGCTTAGCGTGACGTTCCCGTAAGCTCCGCCGTAGAGCCTACGGTTCTCGCCTATGCAGTAATCCATGCCCAACGCTTCGGCAATGTACCTCGCCTGATGATGCTCGTGCCCCTTGCCCTCGATGCTCAGGACTTCCTGAAGCGCTATCACGTCGCCGCCCGTCTCCCTTAAGACGGCCGCGATGCGCTCCGGCCTCACCCTGCGATCCAGCCCGCGACACTTGTGAACGTTATAGGTAACGACTCGGACAGTCTCCATCACTTAAACCCGGCGATGCTCTTTCTGTAGCTAGAGAATGAAAAATTGAGAAACGCTTGCTTCAAAGCCTTTGAGGACTCGGCTGCGAATCACGCCCGCCTCGTCAACTTCCGTCAGAGCATAATGGCCTGCGTCGAGAACCAGCTGCGAAATCGTCCTCGTCTCGGGGTCAACAATCCAGTATTCGCTGACGCCGTTGGTCTCGTACAGGTTACGCTTTGTAATCGCGTCGTGCTTGACGGAGCCGGGCGAGAGAACCTCTACGACGAAAGAGGGCGCGCCTCGGACACGCTTTGCCTGACTGGCAATTGCGGCCTCTTCGTTAGTGAGAAAGAAGAGATCGGGTTGTACGACATCTCCGGTCGGCAACACAACGTCGAGCGGAGAGCTATAGATGCGTCCGGCCTTTCTTTCATCAACAAAGGAACGCAGGATGAAATAGATATTCCCGACGATTGCCTGGTGAGCAACTCTTGGTGTGGGAGCCATGATTATCTCTCCGTTGATGTACTCTGTCGGAAGCACGGATTCCGGCAGAGCCCAGAACTCATCAAGAGAGGCTTTCCGGTGGGTGAGGCGCTCTTCGGTGGTTGTGGAAACGAGTTCTGTTCTCATCTTGAAGGCTCCATCTTAAAAAACTGCAATCCGGTCGGATGAGGTTAAGGGGGATTGTATCACGACGAGGGCAGTGGCTTCAGCCGCCCGCCCCATTGTATTTCGCCCTGATTCGCACGCAGCGCTCAAGGCCGTCCACGTTCTCAAGAACTTTAAGACGCAGGTCTCTGTCGAGCGAAGAGTTTCGGTTAAGAAAGCCGCGCACGGTCTCAAGCGCACGCTCGTTGCACTGGCCGCCCAGAAAGCTTGAGAGCCAGCCGTTGACGAAGAATATCTTTCGCGTGCGCTTCAGTGTAGGCAATTCTGAGAGCGCACGCTCAAGATACGGAAGCGTCAGCTCCGATTGCTGAATGGAGTTAAAGGGCGCAAGACTCGCTTCTATCCAGCTCTCCGCCAGCTTCGTGTCCGTCAGGTAGGCGTCGAAGTACCTCTTCTTGTTCTCGGCTGTAGCGCGAGCCGCTCCCGCTGCGTAAGCATACCGGCGCGCATCATCAGACGTTTCCTCCGCGCTCAGCTTATCAAGGAGCGCGGGCGCATCGCGGTCTTCGCGCATGAGAAGCGCCGTCACTATGTCGAAGCGGTCGCGCGCTCTCAGAGTCATGCCGGGAATCTTCAATTCGCCGCGCAGGATTTTCTTCAACTGCTCGCGCCCGTCGTCCGTCGTCGCCACCGACTGGAACGCGCGAAAGTACGTGATGCGAAGCCCTGCGCTTTCGGCGTTCATCATGCGCTCGGAGAGAAGCCGCTCAAGCTCCGGGGCCGTGCGCCGCATCTCTTCGCCTGAGAGGTAACGGTTGAAGGAGGTAGAGACACGCGAGAGCACGCTCTGCGCCGTCACCTCGTCGCGCTCTTTGGGTAGCAGACGTACGGCGAGATTTATGTATTCGAGCGGCGCGAGCTCTGCTTCGCGCAGGCTGTCCCAGAGCGCGCCCCAAAGCAGCGCACGCAGGAAAGGGTCTTCGACGGAGCCTAAGTTGTTGATGACGGCGCGGCGGCTTTCGTCATCAAGCAGGAATCGCCCGTAGCCGTAGTCTTCATAATTGGCGAAGACGTAGCGCGGCGCGGGCCTGCCCCTGACTTCATCCACACGCGTCTCGCCGCTCCCGCTCAAAGTCACGGTCAGCGTCTCTGGCCGCGCGGCGGGCGTGTCATAGGCCAGCAGCAGCTTCACACGCATGGGCCACGCGCCGCCTTCTTCCAGCACGTCCCGCTGGCGAAGCGTGAGCGACTCTATGCGGCCCGCGTTGTCCGCAGTCCAGTTGACGCGCACGTCCGCCATCCCTCGCCGCTTGACCCACGCGGCTGCCCACGCGTCGAGCTTCCTGTTGGAAGTGCGCTCGAAGGCGCGCACAAGGTCTGCCCATTCCGCGTTCGCGTAGGCGTGCTCCTTCAGGAACATCTGCACGGCGCGGCGGAACTTCTCAGGCTCAAGAAAGAACTCTGCCTGCCTGAGCATGGATGGCGCTTTGCGATAGACTATGTTGCCGTAAGCGCTCTTCGCAGCGCTCAGATTTGAAATCTCCTGCCAGATGGGAGTCGTGCCCTTCGTCACGTCCGTTAGATAAGCGGACGGCTTCGTCTTCTGGTAAAAGACCTTCCACGCGTTGTATTCCGGCATGGCCGCTTCCATAGCCTTGTAAGCCATGAAGGTCGCAAAGCCCTCCTTGAGCCAGAGGTCGTCGAACCAGCGCATCGTCACGAGGTCTCCGAACCACTGGTGAGCAAGCTCGTGAAAGACAAGCTCCGCGCGGTTGATAAGGTCGTTGGCCGTGGGGTCTGAAGGGAAAAGTATGCTCTCTTCTCTGAGGAAGGTTGCGCCCGCGTGCTCCATCCCGCCGTATGCGAACTCGGGCAAGACCACCTGGTCATACTTCGGGAAAGGGAATTTATAGTCGAAGTAAGAGGTGAAGAAACGCATCCCCTCTCGCGTCAGGCGAAAGAGCTCCTCCATCTCTTTGCGCGCACGCTCGGCCCTTGATTTACGCACGAAGAGGCTCATGGGAAGAGGCGAGGCGTCGTCTCTAAGCTCCTGAAACGGCCCCGCGGCGAAGGCGAAGAGGTAGGTGCTGATGGGCTCCGTAGTGGGAAAGCTCCACTGTATAAATCTCTCTGAAGCGTCCGGGCCGGGCGGCTTCCCAGGCTCCGGCGGGAAAACGCCTCTCCCGATTACCTCGTTGGGCAAGGGCCTGACGTTCGTAATCACCTTCCACTGTTCGGGCGCGTGGATTGAGAGACGGAAGCGTGCCTTCAAATCCGGCTGGTCGAAGCAGGGGAAGGCGGTGCTCGCGTCGGACGGGACGAAGAGCGTGTAGACGTATTCGGACTTGTCTTCGCGGTCAAGGTAGCGCGTGACGGCGCTGCCGGAAGTCGAAATCGGCGACTGGAATTTCAGTCGCACGCTGTTGACGCCCTTCTTCAAATACGCGCCGGGGATAATCAGGTGGTCGTTCGTCTCGCGCACATCTGTCACCTTTCGTCCATTCGCTTCAACGTCCCAGACGCGCGGCGTCGCAGTCGCTCCCTCTTTGACGGGCATCTTTCGCCAGTCAAGCACTAGCTGGTCAACCGCTTCGTCGAGCGTGACGCGAATCAGCTCCGAGCCACGCAGCATCTCAGCGCCAGCCCTCAACTCAAGCTCAAGGTCATAGCGCACGTCCCTGTAATGCTCAGCGCGAAAGCGCGCAAGCTCACGCGGCACGCCCGGCGCGGGGTCGCTGCTGCCTGCGCTTTGCGCCTGAATCAGGTTGGACATGAGCATGAGAAGTAACAGGATGAAAATCGCCCTCTGTGTCATTCGCTCCCCTCAAATCATCAGCACCACTTTGCCGAAGCTTGCGTTTGATTCCAGCCGCAGGTGCGCCTCTCGCACCTCTTCCATATTGTAAATCTTATCTATGACGGGGCGCACGAGCCCCTCTCTGAGTAAGGGCAGGACGTGCCTCTCAAACGCGCGCGTCGCCTCCGATTTCTCTTCCGTGGAGCGCGAGCGAAGCACAGTGCCCGTTATCCTAAGCCGCTTTCGCATCACGAGACCGAAATCGAGCGACGCGCTTGCGCCTGCCGTCGTGCCCACGAAAAGCAGCCGCCCGCGCACGGCGAGCGAGTCCAGATTAGCCGCCAGATACTTTGCCCCCACAAGGTCAAGTATGACATCCACGCCCGCGCCGCTTGTCCACTCACTCACAGCCGAAGCGACGCGCGAAGGATCGTCTCCTACCGCCACAGCTTCCCTGAGTCCGTACTCGCGGGCACGCTCAAGCTTTTCGGGCGTGCGAGACGTGCCGTAGACGGTTGCGCCCGCACGCGATGCGAGTTGTACGGCCGCGAGTCCCACGCCCGAACCTGCGGCGTGAACCAGCACGCGCTCTCCCATGCTCAAACCGCCTTGAGTAAAAAGCGCGTCGTGTGCCGTGATGAAGGCTTCGGGGATGCTGGCGGCCTCTGCCCAGTCAAGATTTTCGGGGACACGCGCCAGAGTGCTTTCCGGCACGACTATGTACTCCGCCTGCGCCCCGCCCGCCGCTATGCCGAAGACTCTGTCTCCCGCGCGCACGCGCCTCGCCTCCGGCCCCGCGCTTTCGACTTCTCCGGCGAACTCAAGGCCTGGAATGTCCTGCGGCGCACCCGCAGGCGCAGGATAAAGACCGCGCCTCTGAAGCAGGTCTGCGCGATTCAGTGCGGCCGCGCGAACGCGCACCATCACCCTGTCGGCGGAAGGCGCGTGCGGCCGCTCCACCTCTCGCACCTCCAACGCTTCCACTCCGCCGTGTGACGCAATGAAGACCGCGCGCATGTAGTCCGTGCTCATACATGGAAAGAGTACGGCGCATGCGGCCTCGAATGCAAAGCCAATTAACAGGATAAAAGAGAATGCAGAAGGCAGAGTGCAGAGTGATGAATTAAAGAAAGCATTCAGGCTTGAATAGTTTCTTCATTCATCATTCTGCACTCTGCCTTCTGCATTGCCTTTCCATCCCTGTTAATTCCCTGTGATAGAGTGTCAGGACGGATGAGCCAGAGGATACTTGTCATCATCAATCCTGCGGCGGCGCGTGCGCGTCGCGCGTGGCCGGGGGTGCAGGCAGCTTTGCGCGAGGGCGGGGTTGAGCTCGACGTTCACGAGACTGCGTTTGCAGGGGACGCTACCATTACGACGCGGCGCGCTCTCGGTGAAGGCTACAAGACCATCGCCGTCGTAGGCGGGGACGGCACGCTGAGCGAGGCTGCTGCGGGCTTCTTCGAGTTTGACGAAAAGGACTCGGCGGAAAATCTGGTCATTCCTTCTGCTATCAACACGGAGGCGGCGCTGGCCGTCCTGCCAGCGGGGACGGGCGACGACTTTGCGCGCGGTCTTGCTCGTGGCCGCGAGCCTGTCCAGTCGTGGGTCAGGCGATTGACGGAGCACGCTCTCTCAAGGGATGCGAGCAGGACGCGCGTAGTCGATGCGATTGCGGGCCGTGCGACGGTTGCAGACGGAGCACGCAGCTTCGTCTGTCTGAATGTCTCTACGATTGGCCTGGGCGCGGAGGTGGCCGTGAGAGTCGCGGGGCAGGGCCGCTTCGCGCAGAAGCTTCCCGGCGAGGCGCGCTTTCTCAAGGCCGCGTGCAGCGCGCTGCTAGCGTGGAGAGAAAGAAGGATGCGCGTCCGTGTTGATGAAAGCGAGCCTATAGAGTGCGCTTCTAACCTGATAGCCGTCGCTAACAACCTGTACGCGGGAGGCGGCATGATGTTCGCGCCCGATGCGAGCACTGACGACGGGCTGATTGACCTGATGCT
The DNA here is from genome assembly GCA_035276685.1 of Pyrinomonadaceae bacterium. Taxonomy (GTDB): domain Bacteria; phylum Acidobacteriota; class Blastocatellia; order Pyrinomonadales; family Pyrinomonadaceae; genus JACVRN01. The sequence continues at coordinate 19,450 of DATELK010000094.1, forward strand.
CTCGTGCCGTCTCACGCGCCGCACCATCCTCAGAGAGCTGCCGCGCATACACAGCGGCGGCCATGTACGGAATCCTAAAGTCCGACTCTTCAAAGCAAAGCGCGTTCGCCTTGAGCCCGTCGGCGCGGAAGACTCGCTGCCCGTAGAAGCCGACGGCAACCCGCGCGGCCACACCCCCGCAGAGTTCCACATAATGCCCGCCGCCCTGAGAATAGTTTTTTGAAGAAGAAATTAGCAGGATGGACAGAGATTGTTTAGCCCATGACGTAAGTCGTGGGACGCATGTTCCAACAGAAGATAAGCTCGCGCATGAAAGTGACCCGTATGCGTGGCCGGGTTGATTACTTTATCGTTTCCGCCAGCGCGGCGAGACACTTCTTTTGATAGTCGTTTAGCTTAAAGGAATACTGGCCCGATTCTGAGTTTAGTTTCAATTCTATCTTTTTGCCCTTCGTCATCTGCTCGAACATTTCTATGGGCACTGTGACAACAATTTGCTGGGTAGTCTGGCTTTTGCCTCCTGCCTCAACGCAGCATATCTCCCTGAGAACTGCTTCGCCTTGATGAAGTAGCGCGCCGTCCATCGTCAGGGAAAAGTCCGGCGGGCTTTTGTGTCTGCCTAAAGGCACGAGTATGAACGCGACAGCCTGCGGGCGCGAATAGCTCTTGCCGGGATATGAGTACTCGACAATACGCAATTGCAGAGCAGGCGGACGCCGCGAAGGGTCTAAGCCAAGCAGCACCTTCATGTCAGTGCTCTTCGGGTCTACAAGAAGTGACGCAACGGTGGATTCGTTCTTATCGGGGTCGAAAACTCTGATTACAGGAGCCAGTCTGGACAGAGCGCCAGAGTCCTGCGCGAAAAGGTGATACGAGCCGTAGCCGAAACAGAACAACAGCATGAGACACGCGAGTATGGTACGGATTGGTGATTGGATTATGACAGTCATTCTTTGACCTCTGATAAAACTGACTCGACTAAATATTACACAGGCTTCGCCAGCTCTTTATTTTGCCCTTTCGGAACTTCACCTTCCCTGCGTCAATAGTCGGCGCAGACGTGGGAATAAATTCTTTGCCTATAGAAACCCACAGCATATTCAAAAGCTCCTGAATGGCGAGAGCGACCCGCCCGACGCCTGTGCTTAATTTAGGCGCAGCCTGAGACATTCAATTTACGCTATAACAAATAATGATGAAAAGCATTCAATCCGCGCTCGGGTTGAACGAGTTGTCATTGATATATCCGGCCGCCGTATTTGAGCCATCCTGCTACATGCCTGCCCTGCGGGTCGCGGTGTGTCCAGTGAACCGTACCGCCCTTTTTATTCCAAACATACTCGCCATAGAAGCGTACCCTATCGCCTTCCCGCAGTCCGGCGAGCCTCGGTGCGATATCGATGTTGTGCGCGATAAGGAGCGTTTGACCCGATGCCAGGCGAACAATGAATCGCTGATGCCTGCTACCATCCAGGTCGTCCGCGAGAATGCGCGTGACGACACCTTCCCCTTCGACCTGTACATTGCTTATCCTGTTTTTGAAGGCCCGCCCGATTGCACTATCATCATTAACTACTCTCTTGTTTTGCTTAGACCGTTGAACGGTTGCAGACTGATTAGGCTCGGTGGGCTGAAACGCGGCAGCGCATCCTGTCCAGAGCAAAGCGCATACGACAAGCGCAGCAATGTGAATCTGTTTGATATTCAATTTATCCCCCGAAACGACTCAACGACCGAATTGACCGAGCGGCGCGAATCCACGCAGCTTACAACGCAGGAAGCAGCATGAAAGAGAGGCTCCCGCCGCCCCGGTTGAATGACTTGTTAGGCGGCGTTCTCGTCTATTGCAGCTGAGCAGTTACAATAGCCCATGCTGCCAGAGCGCTATTGTAGCTCGTGTAGAAGCCGTAGGCATCGTAGATGACGCTCCCCCAATTGCCCTGAACCTCAGATGGCAGGTCGGCGTTCTGTACCGGGTCGGATATGTTTCTTACGAAGCCGAACGAAGTATTCCGGCTCGAACACACCTTCCCTATTATCGCATCATCCATTTCGACACAGGCAAAGTCGGCATAGTTGCCGGAAGTTGTCGCGACGACGAAAGTGTCTGTCGTCAGTAAAGCCGTTCCATTCGGCGTCATATCGTTAAGCTGCGGCAAGCTCCCACCCATATCCAGATTGAGGGCATTCAATTCGCTCAGACTATAGTCAGTCCCATAGTATTGATTGAATTGGCTGCACAACGACTCCAAATCACTTTCAGTTGTAGGTATGGGGAAAAGTAGCTGGGTAAAGTTTTCCTGATTGATGATGCTCCACCCGGCCTGCCAGCCGTTCGTGTAATTCGGCCAATCAGCGGGCGGCTCGCCTTCTACGTAAAGCGTGCCTGCCTGCACGACGTTCACCGTTCCCTCCTGATCCTGAAGCCGCGCGCCGCCAGCCGTGCCGGTCGAAATTATAAGCTGAGGCTTCACATAATCTATGAAGCGGTAGATAAGGTCTTCCAGGTATTGCTCTCCGGGCCAGTCCAGGTGCGTGTTTGATTTGAACAGCAGCACCTTCTTATTCTGGATTTGTACTAACCGATAGTATCCCCAGTAATCCCAGCCGTCGTCGCTGGAACCGGAATAAGTCGGCATATCCTTATCGTACTTTTGCCATCCGTCCCAGTAGCTGTTGGAGCGGTCACTGTAAGGCATGGCGGTGTCGCTGGTGCAAAAGACGTGCTCCATCGCAGCCCATTCTGCTCCTGCCCAGGTGATAATCACCACGTCGGCCTCCGGCAGATAATCGTAAGGAGTATCAAGCAGCACAGGGGCTTGCTGGTTAATCAAACTCCAGTCAATGGCTGGCAATTGAGGCGTGTTTTCAATAACGGGTTCCAGGCTTTCAGTAGAGGTCGTTTCGGGTTGAAGCCGGTTCTTGTTGACATCCTTTGTCATAATCTCTCCTCATCCTGGTAAGAACAGAAATCTGTTTTTGACTTTTTCAATCAGGAGCCACGCTGATTCTTCAACAAGCTTGCCCTGTTTGATTTTCCGTGAGTTAACGCAACCTGCTGCCTTCGGTCTATGCCGCTGAATACGCACTCTAATATCATCCTTTTGATATGTCAATTCTTGCAAAATACCGGTAGCGGTTCAGCTTGAAGAGAAGAAGAGAATTAACAGGGATAGACAGGATAGACAGGATAAGAAAGAAGAGCTTGCTTTTTCTTTATCCTGTCCATCCTGTTTGAATCCCCCTTAGAAGATTATCTATCTGAGCCTCGCTCGCGCACATGTTCCTCATCAAGCTGCCGCAGACGCGCCGTCATGAGATTGGCTCTCCCCAGATAACCGACCAGACGATGATTATCCTGACGGCTCACTACGGGCAGGCGTCCGATGTCGTGACGCAGCATCTTCGTCACGGCTTCATGCAGGATTTCATCCGGGTAAGTGATAACAAGGTCGCGGCTCCCTGCTTCCAGAACAGTCGTGTTGCCGTTAGCGCCCTGATCCAGTGCGCGCAGTACGTCGCCGCGCGTGATGATTCCGACCAGCCGGTTATTCTCATCCACGATAGGCAAGCCCTGCCTGTCGGCCACCTGCGGGTCGCGCGTCGCGATTCGGTCTGAAAGCTCCGTTACCTTCATCTTTGCGGGAAGAGTAAAGACTTCTTCGTACATCACCTCGCCGACGCGCATCACCGTGAGCGGGTCTACGCTGTACTCGCGCATGATGTGGTAGCCGCGTCGCGCCACTTTTTCCGTGAGGATAGAGCGGCGCAACAAGAGCACAGTGACTCCGTGCGCGGCTATGCATCCGATGAGCAGCCCCGGCAGCAGGTTGATGTCCTGAGTCAGCTCCAGCGCGAAAACCATCGCCGTCAAGGGCGAGCGCATAGTGCCGCCCATCATCGCCGCCATGCTGATGAGCGCCCACAGCCCCGCGTCGCCCACGGGGATGAAACCGGCTTCGACTGCGCCGAGCGCCGCACCCATCATGAGCAAAGGCGCGAGCACGCCGCCGGAGGTGCCTGAGCCGAGCGCCAGAGACCAGACGAGCGACTTGCCTATGAGGATGCCTATGAGCGCGCCGCCGATAATCTCTCCGCGCAGCAGCCCGTGAATCGTTTCGTATCCGACGCCCAGCACGCGCGGCTCAATCAACCCGCCGATGCCCACGCACAGGCCCCCTATCGCAGGCCACCACATCCAATGAATAGGCAGCTTGGCGAACAGGTCTTCGCACGCGTAAACGAGAGTCGTCAACAGGCCGGAAGCGAGCCCGGCCACTATGCCTACCAGCAGCGCGAAGGTCAGACCTTCTCCGCCAAGCATCGCGTGTGGCGCGAGCGGAAAGGTAGGCTCTCCGCCGAGCAGCGGGATGCGCAGGGCAAAGGCCGCGGCTGAAGCAATCGCCACAGGGATGAAGGAGCGCGGCTTCCATTCAAAGAGCAGCAGCTCAACGGCCAGCAGGACGGCGGCAACGGGCGCGGCGAAGATGGCCGACATGCCTCCCGCAGCGCCCGCCACCAGCAGCGTTTTACGCTCAGCCGAAGAGAGATGAAAGCGTTGCGCGAAGAGAGAGCCGACCGCGCCTCCCGTCATGATGATAGGCCCTTCAGCGCCGAAGGGGCCGCCCGTTCCAATAGAGATGGCTGAAGTCAGAGGCTTGAGCACGGCGACTTTCAGCTCCATACGACTGCGGCCGAAGAGAATGGCTTCGAGCGCTTCCGGTATGCCGTGACCTCTGATTTTCTCCGACCCGTAGCGCGCCGTGAGCCCTATGATGAGCCCGCCGATAACAGGAACCAGTATTACTAAATAGCCGAGATGATTTTTCTCCGGCGACTGGAAGACCGACGAAAAGCGCTGGTAAAAAGAGATGTTCGTAATAACTGCAATCAGCCACACCAGCACATAAGCGACAACGGCACTGATTGCGCCTACAATCAGTGCCATTAATGAAAGAATAAGAATGCGTCTGTCTCTGGTAAAATCTGCAAGCCTGTCTTCAACCCTCTCAGCCTTTTCGCTCACCTGATACCTCCCTTGAAATTGTTAAGTGAGCTTATTTTATAATACTCATCAGGATGCCGCCTAACGCCCCGATTAATCCGGCCGCGCAAGACCGTGATGAGAACATGGCCTCTCGCGTGAAAGCAGCTAAACCCGCGCTCCGGTTGAAAGATTTGTTAGGCGTCGTCGGGTGGAGGAAAGGTGACGCTCGGATGTGCCTGATATGATTCTTCAGCCGCGTGGGGGAGGTTCGCTTAATAGCTCTGTGGTGTTTTCAGTTACGCTCAGCGGCGAATATGGTTTAGTCTTTGTCGCGTCATCGAGCATTCGCGGTTCGTGGGCCGCAGAAGATAGCTCTGAAAGCCCGGGTGTAGTTAGTCCGCCCTCAAATTGCTTCATCTGACGCAGCATCGTTTTGGACTTAACCACCTCGCCGACGCCTGAGGCCAGCGAAACAATTCCCCAGCCGGCCATCCAGCCGAAAAAAACTGTCCAGAGCATCACCAGCGGAAAAATCACTCCGAGAAATAATGCCGGGACGCCGCCAAGCAGTAGCGAGGCTCCCAGTAGAATCGTCCCCGTAATGACTTTACGCTTGCCCTCGCCGTAACGTTCAAGCCAGTCCACGGGCAGAGAAGATTTACTCGTCAGTGCCAAGGCCACAGCCTCCAGCACTATGCCACAGGCGCGACAGAATTTCGCGTCGTCGCTATTCTGAGTGGCACATTGTGGGCAATACATCTTGCGCTACCTCCTGGCAATGATAAACGCGGGACGAGACCTATTTGTTCTGGAAATAGCGCACACTCAACAGGCGCGAGACACATGTCTTGACGATGCGGCGCTCATAGCAGTTTCCCCCTGGTCTTAATTCGAGTTGTGCCACGTCTCGTTATTGTCTTCGTTGGACTCGGCTACGACGTTAGTCTCATCTACCCTCAGCCTGAAGGTTGTATCTTTAAGATTAATGGCAGCCTGTAAAATCCCTGTAGCGCTTAAAGTGACCCATTCTACTTTTCCGGGCTCAATGGCCGGAATCATCTCGAAGGCTGTGCGGGTCGCTGCGACTCCGTTGATTTTTCGGACGGCGAGCTCCAACCGGCACGGCCTGGAAGCTGCTTTGCCGTAATTTGCCACCTGCACACGCAGGCTCTTGTTATTAGTGGAAACGAATTCATACTGCTTGATTGCGAGGTCAGGGAGGTCTGTCGCTGTGTATGGCAGCGCGGGCAATGGATGAAGAAGACAACTAATTAGTATACCGGTTAAAGCAAGCGCCTTTCGAGCCATCTTGATACTGCTCCTTTCTGGAATGACTAATACTTCGAGCATCCATCTATAAACAGGGTGCTCATCACTTCTTCTCTTCTTCGGAGGCTTTGCTTCTGAGCTCTTCCGCGCGCTCTCTGACGCGGCGGGTGGTGTTCAGGTCTTCAAGCTCAAAGCGTGGGAACTGGTCGCCGCCTAAGCCCTCTATGCCTATGCCTGCGCTCAGGCGAAAGCCCGCGCACTCGATTGCCATGGAGCGCAGGTCTGCAAGGTCGCGCACGTTCTTGTCCTGCCATTCGTAGAAGGGCTTCCAGTCGCCGCTGACCTTGAGCTTCTGCGCTAAGACGGAGAGAAACTCGTCCTTGCTGTTCCAACTGTTCGTCACGGGATAGCCTACGTGTATGAAGTAGAGCCTGTCTTCCATGAACTGTAGAAGAATCGTCTGCGCGTCTTCGAAGAAGGGATTGCGCGCGAGGTCTGCGCGATTAAGCACGGCGTTAGAGACTCCTATACGGTCTGGCGGCGACAACTTGAGCGAAGGGAAAATCGCGCTTGCCTCTGCACGCGACATACCCAGTCGAAGCCCTCCAAGGTTCGGAGCCTGCTCAATCGTCAACGGGCAGGTGACAGCAGGAGTGCTGCGCGCGGGAGCTTGCGCTCCCTGTGCGGCGCTAAGGCTGCGAGCGGGGTCTTCTTCAAGACGTACGCGAGAGGTGTGATAATCGACTATGGCCTGATAGTAGGCCGAGCGCGTCTCCGCGAAGCTCGACTGCGCGTCCACCACGTCCAGAATCGTGGCCTTCCTCATGCGGTAGCGCATGAAGATGGAGGTCATGTTGCGCTGCGCCGTTTCGGACGCCTGTCGCAGCTCGCGTATGCGCTCGATGGCTGCGAGCGCGTTGGCGCGGTTGATGTAGAACTCCTGCCGCAGCTGTCGCAGCATCAGTTCTCGCTGAATGTCCAGCTGCTCTGAGCGCAGTCTTGCTGCGCGCTCGCGGCTGCGGCTTGCGCCGAAGTTGAAGACGGGAATGTTCAGAGAGATGATGGCGGAGCCTCCGGCATAGCGTCCCACGGGGCGAAAGTCGCCTGCGTCGAAGCCGCCGTTTAAGCTGTAGGTCAAATCGGGCAGAAGCTCTCGCCGCGCAGCCCTTGCCTCCGCGCGTGCCGCCTTAGCCTGCGCGTCCAGCTGAGCAAGCTCCGGGCGGCTGCGAATAATCTCTTCGGTGTAGCTGTTGAAGTCGCTTGCCGTGGGGAGGTTGTCGGTCAGGTGTCCCGTCAGAACCTGCGTTGAGAAGTCTATCCCGGTCAGGGTTCTTAAAAGATTCATGGCGGCAAGCTCGGCCGCGCGTGTCTGCTCAAGCGCGTCGCGCTGGGCGGCGGCGGCTGTGCGTGCGCGAAACACGTCCGCCTCTTCACCTTCGCCTCGCGCTTTCAGAGCCTCGGCCACGCTCACGAATCCTTCCGCCAGAGCAAGCGTCTCGTCCGCGAGTCTTCGTCTCTGGCGCGTGAGCGCGAGCGCGTAGTAAGCGTCCACGGTCGAAAGCACAAGCTCTCTGCGCGCGACGCGAGTCCCGGCGTTGGCCGCTTCGAGCAGCGCGCGTGAGCGTTGAAGCGCGGCGCGCAGCCTCCCCGCCAAATCAATCGTGCCTGAGACGTTGACGAGCGCCGTCGCCTCGTTAATCGCGCTGGCGGAGACGAAGCTGAAGGTGGGCGGCTCTTCGGGGAAGCGAACCCTTGAGGGCGTAGTCCCTGTGTAAGTGAGCGGCAGGCTGATTTGAGGGAAGAAGGCGGCGCGTGCCTGCTTCACATCTTCTCGCGCAATCTGCTCGTCCAGATAAGCCTGCTGGTAGAGCGAGGCGTTCTGAAGCGCTAAGGTTACGGCATCGTCAACCGTCATCACTTGATATTTATCCGTGGGGCTGCCGAAGGGATAGTCGTAATAAGGCGGCGGCACGTTCGAGGGGCGCGGGCGCGCTGGCGAAACCGAGGGGCGGCCCGTCTCTGTAGGAGGCCGCTGCAACTTCTGCTGCTTCTGCTGTCTGGTGGTGGCGGGCTGCGGCTGCTGCGCGCGGACAGGAATCTGAAGAATCAGACAGAAGAGCAGGACGAGCGCACCGGGGGAGTAAGCTTTTTTCAAGGGGAAGCTCCTCTAACGACGAGAATGAAAATTAACAGGGATAGACAGGATGAACAGGATAAAGATAAATCAACAGCTTATTTTTTATCCCTGCTTATCCTGTCCGAATCCGCTCTCTTCCATCTTCTTAATCTTCTCTAAGCGTCTGCGGTGGCGTTCTTCACCTGTGAAGCTGGCGCGTACAAAGGCGCGGACGATTTCCATGGCAAGCTCCGGGCCAGTGACACGCGCGCCCAGGCAGAGCACGTTGCAGTCGTCATGCTCGCGCGACTGGTGCGCCGTGTAGGTGTCGGAGCACATGACGGCGCGTATGCCAGCGAGCTTGTTGGCGGCGACCGATACGCCAGCGCCGCTCCCGCAGATGAGAATGCCTATCTCTGCTCGTCCGGCCTGCACCACGTTGCCTACCCGCAGCGCGTAGTCGGGATAATCATCCGGCTTGGACGGGTCGTGCGTGCCGAAGTCCTCTACCTCGTGGCCTTCGGCGCGCAGCTCTTCTATCACGCGAATGTTGAGCGGGACTCCTGCATGGTCTGCGCCGATGGCTATTCTCATCTCTCTTATTTTTGAAGGAGCGCGCGGGCGTGGGCCTTGACGTTCTCTGTGTTGAAGCCGAGGTTTCGTAGCGCCACGTCACCGGGCGCGCTCGCTCCGAAGCGGTCAAGGCAGACCACGTCGCCGTATGGGCCGACGTACCTGTCCCAGCCGAGGCGCACGCCAGCCTCGACGGCTAGACGCGCCCTGACGGAAGCGGGCAGGACTTCGCGCCTGTACTCTTCCGGCTGCTCCTCGAAAAGCTCCATGCAGGGCATGGAGACTACGCGTGTGGGCGTGCCATCTTTCTGTAGCTCGTCGCGCGCCTCAAGACAGAGCGACACCTCAGAGCCAGTGCCTATCAGTATGAGCGCGGGCGTCACACTTTCGCCTTTATCATTCGTAGCTTCGGCCAGCACGTATGCGCCGCGACGAGCGCCTTCGGCCGAAGCATAGCGCCCTTCGGCGCGGTCTATCACGGGAACCTTCTGACGTGTGAGGGCAAGCGCCGTGGGGAGATTGCGGCGGAGTATGGCCGTGCGCCAAGCCTCGCGCGTCTCGTGCGCGTCGGCGGGGCGCATGACAAAGAGGTGCGGGATGGCGCGAAGAGCGGCCAGGTGCTCTACGGGTTGATGCGTCGGCCCGTCTTCGCCAAGCCCCACGGAGTCGTGCGTGAAGACGTACACGGCCTGCACCTCTGAGAGCGCGGCCAGACGAATCGACGGACGCATGTAGTCGGAGAAGGTCATGAAGGTTCCGCCGAAGGGAATCAGCCCGCCGTTAAGGCTTATGCCCGTCATGGTCGCGCCCATCGCGTGCTCTCTTACGCCGAAGTGAATGATGCGGCCCTCATAGGAGCCCGGCTGAAACGAGCCGCCCTCTTTGATGTCCGTGTTGTTGGAGGGGCCAAGGTCTGCGGAGCCTCCGAAGAGCATGGGCATGTGCGGGGCGAGCGCGTTGATGACTTCGCCCGACGCCTGTCGCGTGGCCATCGGCTTCGCGTTCTCGAAGGTCGGAAGATGAGCTTCCCATCCTTCCGGCAAATCTCCGCTCATGGTGATGTGGAACGAGCGTGCAAGCTCCGCGTTGCTTTCTTCATAACGCTTAACAAGCTCGTTCCACTCCTGCTCAAGCCTTGCCCCGCGCTCCACGGCTTCCCTGAAATGCGCGAGCGCTTCATCGGGAACATAAAAGTCCTTGTCCTCGGGCCAGCCGAGGTGTCGTTTCGTTTCGCGCACGGCGTCCGCGCCGGGAGCGTCCGAGTGTGCCTTGCGCGTGCCTGCCGTGGGCATGCCGTAGCCTATGGTCGTCTTAACAGAGATGAGCGAGGGGCGGTCTGCTACGGATTGCGCGTCGCGTATGGCGCGCTCAATCGCTTCGAGGTCGTTCCCGTCTTCTACTGTTGAGGTATGCCAGCCGTAAGCTTCAAAGCGCTGCGGGACGTTTTCCGTGAAGGCGAGGTTGGTGAAGCCTTCTATGGTGACTTCGTTGTCGTCGTAAAGATATATGAGCTTGCCGAGGCGCAGGTGACCCGCGAGCGATGCCGCCTCGCTCGCCACTCCTTCCATCAGGTCGCCGTCCGAGACTATGGCGTAAACGTAGTTGTCTATGACGGGAAACTCTGGCCGGTTGAATCGTGCCGCCAGATGAGCCGCGCCCATGGCCATGCCTACGCCGTTGGCGAAGCCCTGCCCCAGAGGCCCGGTCGTAATCTCCACGCCCGGCGTCAAAACATTTTCAGGATGGCCCGGCGTCTTTGAGTCCCACTGGCGAAAGTTCTTTATCTCTTCGAGAGGCAGGTCGTAGCCCGTCAGATAGAGCAGCGAGTAAAGCAGCATGGAGCCGTGACCGGCGGAGAGAAGAAAGCGGTCGCGGCCAGCCCAACGCGGGTTCTGCGGGTTATGGCGTAGGAAGCGCGTCCACAGCACGTAGGCCATAGGCGCTGCTCCAAGGGGCAGGCCCGGATGGCCCGACTCGGCTTTCTGCACGGCGTCGAGCGACAGCGTGCGAATCGTGTTGATGCAAAGCTCGTCCAGCTCAGGACTACGGTTTGTCTCCTTCTGTGTTGACGCGCTCATCTTTTCAGGTTTCCTCGATTCTCTTTTGTCTTTAAGTTCGGCAGGGCATCATTAATTAAACGGGCCGTCTCTTCATCAGCGACGAGCCGCTTGTAAAGCTGCTCGTGACGCAGGCGCGCCCTCATGTAAATCTCTCGGCGAGCCGCGTCAGGCTCTACGACTCGCTCTACGGGCGCACGCTCTTCACCGATGCTTTTTATCTTGTCGCTTGCCTCCAACGCAAGCAAAACCGCGCCGCGACTAGAAGATTCTTCCGCGCCCGTTATCTCTATGGGGCGTCCCATCGCGTCCGAGATTATCTGCGCCCAAAGATTTGAGGCGTGAATCGCGCCGCCAGTTGCGACGAGCGCGGCGCGCGGCGCAAACTCCGCGAGTGCTTCCCGCAAGGAGGCAAAGCGATAAGCGACCGCCTCCATCCCGGCCCGCATGATTTCCAGAGGGCGCGTGTGCATGGAAAGACCAAGCACGGCCCCGCGCGCAAAGCCGTTCCAGCCCGTGCTTCTCTCACCGGCCCAGAAGGGAAGCACCGTCAGCCCGTGCGAGTCAGGCTCCATGGCCGCGAGCGCCTCTTCCACCTCTTGCTCATTAGCATCAACGCGCAGCGCCTCGTTCATCCACGCCCAGAGACCGCCTCCGTCAGACAGCGCCCCGCCCAAGACCACACGCCTGCGGTCTACGCGATAGCACCACAGGCTTTCCGGTATCTCCTGCGGCGGCTTCCCTTCATAAACGAGACGCATCGCGCCGGAGGTGCCAATCATGAGCGCTATACGCTCAGTTGAGGTGCAGCCCGCGCCAATGTTGTTGGCCGCGCCGTCCGCAACCGCCGGAAACCAGCGAGCCGCCTTGAGCGCGGGCCAGCGCTTCGCGTACTCGCCCGCGAGAAGCCTGAAAGCCCTGTCGGTCTCCGCCACCTCCGGCAGCTGCACGGAAAATATTCCAAGCTCACGGCAGAGCGCTTCGTCCCACTCGCAGGAGCGCAGGGCGAAGAGGCCCGTGCCCGAAGCCATTGAGACGGACGTTTCTGCTTTGCCGAAGAGCTTGAGCCAGAGAAAGTCGCTGAAGGACAGCCAGCGCCTGACGGCGCGAAAGGTTTCGGGGCGCGTGCGCTTTATCCAGAGAAGCTTTGCGGGCCAGTAGGAAGGGTGAAGCCTCGCGCCCGTGCGGTCATGAAGGCTCTGCTCGTCAAAGCTGCGGCGCAAAGCTTCCGCTTCAACAGCCGCGCGCGTATCGGCCCATCCCATGACAGGCGTGATAGCTCTGCCTTCATCATCAACGCCGACCAGACTGTGCCAGAAGCATGAGACCGCGACCGTCTCTATGAGACTCGCACGGCGCTCTCCAATACGCGACAGGGCCGCGTCAACGGTGCGCGCCACCTGCTCCAAGGCCTCGTCGGCGCGAAGCTCTGCCCCGCCTTCAATCGTCGTGTAGACGCCGGTCGGAGTGCGCGCCTGTGTGCCGGAAACCTCGCGCGCCTCTTCCGTATAAAGGGCCGCGCGCACGCTCGAAGTCCCAACGTCGAGCGCCAGCACCAGAGGCCCGTCCCTCTCCTCCTCCCGCATGTGATTCGCGTCCGCCCCCACGCCGAGCATCATAAAAAGGAAGAGAGCAAAAGGGAAGACAAAGAAATTAACAGGGATGGACAGGATGAACAGGATAAAGAAGAAATACCTTCTCTTTATATCCTGTCTATCCTGTCCATCCCTGTTAATTCTCTGCTGCCGGTTTGATTATGGCTTGAAGACGCGCTTGGCGGTGCGGGCCACGCCTTTGCCTGTGTACTTGCCGAAGGTGCCCATGCCTTTGCCGAGCTCTTTGCCTGCGCGCACGGGGCGGCCCTTGGCTATGTTCTGGCCGAAGCGCTTGCCGCCTCTGCCCGCCCCACGCCCTGCGCGAGCGAAAGCGCCCTTGATGCCGCGACCGCGACGGCGCTCGGAGCGCACGCGCCTGCGACGCCCGTTGTCCGGCACCGTGAGCACACGGCGGTCGTCCTGTCCGTCCTGCAAAGCGCGCCCGTGAGCCGTCACGACGTAACCCGTCTGGGCCAGAGGCATCGCGAGCAATATGGCTGAAAGAAGCAGTAAAACTCTACGCATTAATTCCCCCCAAAGATTTTTTTAGCATTCGTGTCAATAGCATCGCACAGCAACTATGAGTCAGTCCATCTCCCCGCCAGCTTTACAGAGCGAGACGATGATGCTCAAAAGCTCCGGCGGCTCAAACGGCTTGGGGACGTGCATCTGGAAGCCTTCCCTGATGGCGCGACGCTCGTCTTCCGCCCGCGCGTAAGCGGTCAGAGCGACCGCGGGCAGCTGGCCTCCGCGCTCTGGCGGAAGCGCTCGCAGACTTCTGACAAGCTCGTAGCCGTCGCGGCCCGGCATGCCTATGTCGCTGACTATGATGTGCGGGCGAAAGCTCTCAAGCTCATCGAGCGCCTCGTCCACGGATGAAGCGGCGGCGACCTCCGCGCGGCTTCTTTGCAGGACGAAGCGCAGGAACTCAAGCGCGTCCTGCTCGTCATCCACTATCAGCACGCGCAAGCCTTCGAGGCTAGGCAGGTCTTCCGCCTTATACTCTTTAACGCTGAAGCGCGCAGGCCCACTCTCTTTATCTTCCTCCGGTGTGTAGACCAGCAAGGGAAGAGTCACGGTAAAGGTGGAGCCCTGATTCTCTCCCTTGCTCTCCGCGCGGACAGTGCCGCCGTGAAGCTCTACCAGGTGACGCACTATCGCGAGGCCGAGGCCAAGTCCTCCGTGCGGCCGCGTGGTCGAGCCGTCCGCCTGCCGGAAGCGGTCGAAGACGAAGGGGAGAAAATCGGGCGGGATGCCTTCGCCCGTGTCCTTAACTTTTATGCAGGCGTGCGAGTCCGATTGAGAGAGCGTGACGTTTATCCGCCCGCCCTTGGGCGTGAACTTCACCGCGTTGGAGAGAAGGTTCCAGACCACCTGCTGCAACCTTTCCGGGTCGCCGGAGACAAGGCCGGGTTCGTCCTCGCGCCTGAAATCGAGCGCAATATCCTTGGCCTGTGCCGCAGGCCGCGCGGACTCTATCGCCGCTTCGACTACTCGCTCAAGCGTGATGGGATGAAGCTCAAGGCGCGTCTTGCCCGTGATGATGCGCGAGACATCAAGTATCTCTTCTATGAGCTGCTTCTGCGCGACGGCGTTGCGCTCTATGATGTCCAGAGCGTGGCGCGAGGTCTTCTCGTCCAGCTCGCGCTCACGAAGCAGTCGCGTCCACCCGAGCACGGCCGTCAAAGGCGTGCGAAGCTCGTGCGAGAGCGTGGCCAGAAACTCGTCCTTGATGCGGTTGCTTTCTTCGGCCGTGGAGCGTGCGAGCCGCTCGTGCTCAAAGAGCCGCACGTTCTCTATGGCGACGGCCGCGAGGTTCGCGGCCATACGCATCGCCGCCACGTGCTCCTGCCTGTAGGCCGCGCGCTCGTAGGACTGAACTTCTATAGTGCCTACGATGCGGCCCATGACAGACATCGGCGCGGCCATGCTTGAGAGCGGAAGCCTCTTGTCGTCATTCCCTATGGCGACCGTCTTCACGCCGTGCTTAATCTTTGAATAATCGTCGGTGATGATGATGCGGCCCGTGCGTACGGCGCGGCTGTTGGGGCCTTCGGCCGTGATGGGCATCGGCGGCAGTTGTGATACGTCGAACTCTTCGTCGTCGCCCCAGGCGTAGCAGGCCGTGCGATGCTGGCGCTCAGGGTCGTAGAGAGAGATGAAGATGCCTATGCAGGGGACGGACGAGAGAGTGAAGTCGCGCAGCGCGCGAAAGACCGAGAGCAGATCGCGCGACTCGCCGAAGGATTCCGCAAGGTGCGTGAGCCTCTCAAGCAGCCGCTCGTATTCTTCCCTCGCAAGCTCCTCCATGCGGCGCAGCTTCTCTTCCGCAAGCTTGTGCTCCGTTATCTCCTGCGCGATTGCCAGCACCGCGTAAGTCTCTCCGCTCGCCGCTTCGAGCGGCACGGCGTTGATGGTGTAGAGGCGATTATGAAACGGAAGCTCGAAAGAGACGGGGCGGCCTTCAAGGGCAAGCTGGTAGTAGGCGGCTGCGTGCTCTGCATCCTCCCGCTCGAAGAGGTCGAAGATGGACTTGCCGGCGAGTTGAGACGAGGAGAGCCCGGCCTCTTTCAACCCGCTTCCGGCGGCGAAAAGATAGCGCATCTCCTTATCGAAGATGTTCACGGAGCCGTTCGGAAAATTTTCAAGCAGCTTCTGTAGAATCCTGACCGTATGTGAAAGCTGCTCGTCGTGGGCGCGGCTCTCGGGAGCTTGCGCGCCGTTCATGGCCTCGTAGAAACGCTCGAAGAACTCTTCGGCGCTCTCTCTCCTACCCTTGTCACTATCCGAGCGTTCAGTCACAGCTTCCTGAAGAAGATGAAAAAGTGGCGACTTTAGAATTTGGTGCGGGGCTTCAAGTCTGGGCCAAGGCATTCTAAACCAGCCGGGGCGGAAATAAAACAGGACAGTACCGCCTGCGTAAGCCGGGCGGGTATTACTTAAGCTAGAGTCATGCC
>DATELK010000095.1:0-98360 GCA_035276685.1 Pyrinomonadaceae bacterium
AGACCCGCCCGCTACCGCAGGCGGTACTGACCTGTTCTTTCTGGAACTCTGGCCCCCGGCGGGCGTGAGAGAACTTGCGGCGGAACGCCTTGCGAAAGGTATAATGCCTGCATCAAGGGAAAAGCAGGGGAACGCGCCCCGAGGCTTTTCCGGCCCGGAATGCCATAAGACAGAGCCTACCCACCCGAATGAGCACGCTGACCTCTATTGACGAGCTGATGTTCGGCGCGACTGTGCCGCAGTCTGTAGGAAACTGCGAGCCGCCGACCGACCACGCTCTGCTTGAGGCTACCAGGGACGGGGACGAGGCGGCATTTGCCGAGCTGGTCAGGCGCTACAGGAGCCAGATTACCAGCTACATCTACCGCATGACGAACGACTATGACGGGGCGGTTGACCTGGCGCAGGAGACCTTCGTTCGCATCTACCGTGCGCGCGAGCGATACCAGACGAGCTTTGCGTTTTCCACCTACATCTATCGCATAGCCACCAATCTGGCTATCAGCGAGCTGAGAAAGCGCAAGCGCCGCCGCCTTGTTTCCCTGACCGGCGTCATACAGACGCGCGACGGAAGGGAAGAGGCCGTAGAGATTAATCCTGTGGACTTGCGCCCGCTACAGGACGCGGCGCTGGTGGACGAGGAGAGGCGCAGGGCCGTGGCGCGTGCCATCACTACGCTGCCGGAAAAATATCGCGCGCCGCTCGTCCTGAGAGACGTGGAGGGCAAGACCTACGAAGAGATAGCGCGTATCCTGGAGACGAGCGAAGGCACCGTGAAGTCACGCATCAGTCGCGGCCGGAACCTTCTGCGCGACAAGCTTCGCGCTTACCTGTGATTTTTTTGGAGTCGAGTAAAAAGGCTATGAAGTGTAAGGTTGTAAAAAGGGAGATTGAAGAGCTGGACGCGGGCGCGAGCATGTCCGCAGAGGCGGACGCGCATCTTTTGTCCTGCGACTCGTGCGCTGCTTTCGCGCGCGAGCGGTCGTCGCTCAGGCTGCTCGTGGGAAGCCTGGACAGGGTTTCCGCGCCGCCCGACTTTGACTGGAAGCTGAAGGCGCGGCTCAGCGAAGACAGAAGCGAGAGAATGAGCGCTCGCGGCTTTCTTAACCGCTTCGCGCCCGGCGCTCAGGCCATAGCTGCCGCCGCCTGCGTCACCCTGCTGCTCGTCGCCGTAGTAGCTTACCGTCAGACGCGGCCTGCGCTGCCTTCGAGCGGAGAGCAGTCCGCCGTAATCATGGGAGCGAATCCAAAAGAGGGCTCGAATCCCGCGCCCGGCGTCACCGACAGCAACCAGCCCTCCGCCTCGAATCTGAACGCACGCTCGCGCAGCTTGAAGAACAGCAGGCAGGGCGTTGCCAGGGTGGAAGCTGCCAGGGCGACCGCGCCGCAGCAGCGCATCTTCTCAAACGACATGGCCTCGACGGGCGCAGTGGACGTAACGAGCGAAAGCTATGCTAAAGGAACAGGCGCGGCTCCTATCGTCTCCGTGAGCGTGCCTTCGGCCCCGTCCACGCAGCTCAGGTTTGAAGACGGGCAGGGAACAAAGCGAACGCTTTCACCCGTCAACTTCGGCGGGCAGGAGCTAATCGGTCGCCGCGACAAAGCTCGTCTCATCCCGGCGAGCGAAACCGGCATCTGGTAACTGTAACTCGAAACCTTCGGCAATCTTTTTTTTGAGGTTAAGCAAGCTTGTCTCTTAAGTTTTACAAAAAGCGCCTGGCGTCACTGCTTCTCTCGCTTCCGTTGACGAGCGTTGTCGTGTTTGGCCAAGCGGGGCGCGTCCCGCCGCAGCCTACGGCTCCAAGGCCGCAGGGCACCACGCCGGTTCCTGCAAAGCCTGCCAGCAAGCCTGTCGCGCCTGCGCAGGTGACCGGGACTGCTTCGTCGCCCACGCCCGCAGTGCCGCCGCAGCAGGTCATCACCATCGTCCACCGCCTGAGCGGGTGGAAGCTAAAGACCTGGCTCGCCTTCACAGACGCTAAAGTCTTAGAGCCCGCGTCCGTTAATCAATTCGTCTACACGAACATAGTGGCGGGCTACGTTCTAGCGGACGGGCGCTCGGTGGTCGCGCGCCTGCCCGAAGCCGACGCGGAGATGTTCAATCTTCCGGCTGAGTTCGGCTTCAGCACAGGAAAAAGCGGCCCCGAAGCTTCGGGCCTGACGCTTGTGCGAAACGACGGCGCTCGTCTTGCCGCCAAGTTCATAGGCGTCGACGGCAGCACCTGGCTCACGCTGATAGAGTCGGACGGGCTTCGTCTTGCTCCCTCGCGCGAGGCTTCGGATGCGAGCCTCACTGTGGGCCAGCCGGTTAGACTCTTTGCTCCGCTCAGAGCGCAGAAGGGGCTTACCCCGCCGGACGGCTCCGTCTACATGCGCGTGGAAGAGCTGAAGGGAACTATCACGGAGATTGCGCGTGCCTCTACCGGCAGCATCACGCGCGTCACAGTGCGCGCCGAAGGGCTCTCGCCGCAGGTCGTGGGCGGCGTAGTGCTGAACGAAGCAGGCGAGACCGTGGGCCTCGTAGAGACCAGCAACCTTGGCGAAGCGCGCGTCATGCCCGCCTCAATCGTCAAGCGCGCGGCCGAGCGCGTCATGCAGCGCCGCACCAGCGTCCCGCGTCCTCTGCTCGGCGTGCGCGGCGAAGCCATAGCCGCGACCACCCTGAAGCAGCTTGAGAATACGGGCTGGAAGCTTGACGAAGCCAACAAGGTCTTGAATAAGCAGCAGGGCGTGTTGCTCACGAAGATTGCGCCGAACTCGCCCGCCGCTCTTGCAGACTTAAGGGCGGGCGACGTAGTCGTGCGCGTCAACGACGGAGAGGTGAAGGACAGCGAGGACTTATCTTTCCTTCTGAACGAGGCGGGAGGCGGCGCTTCCGTGCAGTTCACAGTCCTGCGCGCAGCCGAAACGATTCCGCGCGAGATAAACATCAAGCTCAGCGAGGCCTTGAATCTGAACTGGGCCATCCAGATGAGCTTCAACGGATTTCAGCGCCCGGCGGATTTGTACTTCAACAGCGTCAACGCCGCGACCGCCAAGGTGCGAAGCGAGCTTGAAAGACTCAAGGCGGAAGCAGACCGCCTCAGGGCCGCAGCGCCTACGCCCCCCGTGCCTGCTCAATCATCCTTCATCGTCGCAGACCTTGACTGGCTGATAGTCCCGGCGGATAAATCGCGGCCGCGAGCCGGGGCCCCGAGCGCGCTTCTCATTAACGTAGTCCGCGCCGGAAGCGCCGCCGCCCAGTTGGGCCTTCGCCCCGGCGACGTTATCGTGAGCGTCAACGGCAAGACGCTCGCGGAAAACGAGTGGCCCGAAAAATTCCTGCTACGCAGAGCCGCAGACCTCACCCTCGTAGTCATGCGCGGCTCCGAACGCATCACCCTTAAATACAGTGACAAGTAAGAAAAATAGTTTTCAGTATCCAGTTTTCAGTTTTCAGAAAGAAGGCCAGCTTGCTTTTAACTGAAAACTGAAAACTCAAAACTGAAAACTGCGCTTGTCACTTGTCACTGTAGTTGATACTCTCAAGGGCAAAAGCTCTGACAAATAAATCGGAAAGCTCTCGAAAAAGCTGATGCTGGAAGAAGCTGTTGCCCGCTATCACGAGCTGCTTGGCGAGGACGATTTGGCGGAATCCTCCCGGCGTATCTTAGACGAAGGGCTGGAACGCGCCCGTCTCATCTTCGGAGGCCGAAGACTCTCGCCCTACCTGCGGCCGCATTTCGTCACGGAAGAAGACTTCGCGCGCGTGCGCCGCGTCTGCGAGACCGTTTGGAGCGCGATTCAGAAGGTCAAGGATGCTGCTGTTAAAGACCCCGAGCTTTTAAACGAGCTTGGCCTGACCGATATCGAGCGCGAGCTTGTGGCGATTGACCCCGGCTACGCCGAAGTCTCGCCCACGGCGCGGCTGGACTCTTTCCTGACCGACGAGGCTTACAGCTTTGTGGAGCTGAACGGCGAAAGCCCCGCAGGGATTGCTTACGCGGACGCGGCCTACGACATCTTCCTTTCGCTTCCGGTGATGAAGCGCTTCGGCGAGACCTACAACGTGCGACCGCTCTACGGACGCCGCATGATGCTGGACGTGCTGCTCAGAGCGCACCGGGAGTATCTTGGCCGCGAGCCAGAGCGCACGCCGCACATAGCCATCGTAGACCTGAAGGGGATGCCCACGCAGAAGGAGTTCGAGCTTTTCAAGGAGTTCTTTGAAGGCGAAGGCTATCCTTCTATCATCTGCTCGCCGGACGAGCTTGAGTGGAACGGCGAGCGGCTAAGCTCACAGGGATTTGAGATTGACATCGTCTACAAGCGGCTGCTGGTGAACGAGTACCTTCCAATCATCAAAGAGTACCCGGCGCTCCTTGACGCCTATCGAGCGGGCGCAATCTGCATGGTCAACAGCTTCCGCTCCAAGCTGATTCACAAGAAGGCGCTCTTTGCTGTCTTGACGGACGAGCGGCACGCGCATCTTTTCAGCGAAGATGAGAGAGAAGCTATACGGGCGCACGTGCCATGGACGCGAAAAGTGCGCGCCGAAAAGACCATGCATTACGGCGAAGAGATAGAGCTACTGGATTACATCCTTAAGCGCCGCGACCGTCTTGTCTTGAAGCCGAATGACGATTACGGCGGACACGGAATCTACATAGGCTGGAACACGGACGAGAGCAGCTGGAACGAGGCTCTGAATAAAGCTGTCGCCGACGGAGACTACCTCGTGCAGGAGCGTGTGCCTACGGCGCGAGAGACTTTTCCGGCGCTGCAGCCGGACGGCAGCGTTCAGTTCGCGGAGCAGCTTGTTGACCTTGACCCGCTGCTTTTCGACGGCAAGGTCGGCTCGGCCTTTACACGGCTTTCGTTCACGGAGCTTGCGAACGTCACCTCCGGCGGCGGAATGGTGCCGACTTTCATCATCAGCCGAAAGTGAGACGAAATTCCTTAAAGTCGGTTACAATGAGCTTCGGTTAGGGCGCTCTTTTCTACTCTTTCTCTTGAGGATTAAGGCCGACTGCGATGGACGACGTTGACGCCAGAAATAGTTTGCCGCAGGACGAGCGACGACAGCACGACCGCTCGCGCCTGATTGTTGATGTCTTTTTCGATGGCCACGACGCCACGGGTGTCGCAAGCACAAAGGACATCAGCCTCGGCGGGCTTTACATGAACACGCAA
The DNA here is from genome assembly GCA_035276685.1 of Pyrinomonadaceae bacterium. Lineage (GTDB taxonomy): Bacteria > Acidobacteriota > Blastocatellia > Pyrinomonadales > Pyrinomonadaceae > JACVRN01. The sequence goes on from DATELK010000095.1 coordinate 5,173, forward strand.
ACGGTTGTGCCCGAAGGCTCGCTCCTGACGCTGCGTATCCCGCTCGGAGAAGAAGAGCAGGTGGTCGTAAACGCGGAGGTCATCTACAGCAATCCGGGCCGTGGCCTGGGCGTCAGGTTCCACGGGCTGACGGAAGATGACAGGGCGCTGATGGAGCGCAAGCTGCCGACGCTGTGACCTTAGCCGCGCGTGTGGAGCCTTTGAGCTGGCGCAAGCTGTCGGATGAGTTGCGCGAAGAGCTTCAGGGCAAGCTTCAAGGCTTGTATGGCGGCGCAAGCAGTGAGGCGGCCTTTGACAATCTGACAATAGATAAGCAGCAGGCGCTTGTTCTCTTCGCGCGCCGCTTGGATGAGCTGGCGTTGTGGCCTCTGGTCAGGCGCGTCGAGAATGTTTACGGCGAGGGCGGCGTAGGGATGAATTTTACGGCATGGCCCGCGCTCGCGTCAGAGCTTCAGAGGCGGAAGGATTTCACGGCCCGCTTTGCCAGTCACAGGGATAACGACGGGGGCTTTATAGAGCTTGGTCGCGGGGCAGCCTCGCTGCACTTTCTTTATCAGGGCACGGGCGCACAGAGACGCTGGGGCGTGCATTTCGACCTTTACAATCCGTGGGCTTCCCCCGCGAGCGCATGGCGGCACCTGCTGCGCGAGAAGATTGGAAGCGAGAGGCCCGACTGGCGCGTCGTCCGTACAGTTTTCAGGCGAGAAGGCAAGCTTTACTGATTAGCATTTAAACCGTAGTACTCCCGACCACCCATGCGCGAAAGCTCTGCGATTTTGGGCCGCGCGCTTCGGATAAGGAGAGCCCCAAACTTATGTTTGAACAATTCACACTCGGCATAGAAGAAGAGTTTCAAATCGTAGACCCGCAGACGCGTGAGCTTCGCTCGCACGTCTCGGAGATGCTGGAAGAGGGCCGCATGCTCCTGGGCGAGCAGATTAAGCCGGAGATGATTCAATCCCAGATTGAAGTCGGCACGGGCATCTGCAAGAACATACAGGAAGCGCGAGCCGACATCTCAAGGCTTCGCTCCATCATCTCGACGCTGGCGCGCAAGGGCGGGCTGGAAATCGTGGCCGCCTCAACGCATCCTATCTCGCATTGGAGCGAGCAGAAGATTTTTGACGACGAGCGCTACGAGCTTCTCATACAGGAGCTTCAAACGGTGGCGCGCTCGCTCCTCATCTTCGGCCTGCACGTTCACGTCGGCATAGAAGACAAGGAGCGCGCGATTCACATCATGAACGCTGCGCGCTATTTTCTGCCGCACGTGCTGGCGCTCTCGACCTCTTCGCCCTTCTGGATGGGGCACAACACGGGCCTCAAGTCCTACCGCTCGGAAATCTTCAAGCAGTTCCCGCGCACGGACATCCCTGACCACTTCGACTCCTACGGAGCTTTCGAGCGCTACATCAGCCTGCTCGTCAAGACCGGCTGCATAGACAACGGCAAGAAGATTTGGTGGGACGTGCGCCCGCATCCCTTCTTCCCGACTCTTGAGTTCCGCGTCTGCGACATTCCTACGCGCGTGGACGACACCATTGCCATCGCCGCGCTCTTTCAGGCTATCGTCGCCAAGCTGTATAAGCTGATAGACAAGAATCTGGGCTTTCGTCTGTATCGTCGCATGCTTGTGCAGGAGAACAAGTGGCGCGCGGTGCGATACGGGCTCGACGGCAAGATGATTGACTTCGGCAAGCAGAAGGAAGTGCCTGTGCGCGAGCTTATACTTGAGCTGCTTGAGTTCGTGGACGACGTGCTTGACGACCTTGGCTCGCGCAAGGAGGTAGAGCACGTTCACACAATCCTTGAGCGCGGCACTTCGGCCGACGAGCAGCTTCAGGTCTACAGGGAGACGGGAGATTTGAAGGCGGTCGTAGACCGGCTGATAGAGCGTACTATGGAGAACGTCCCGCACGACACGAGCGCCGACTCGGCAGCGCCCGCCGCCTGAGTCGCCGCGCCGTAGTTACCACTTCCAGACGATAGGAGGAAGTTATGTTAGCCTGGGGAGCAAAAGTATCCAAGCCGTTTAGAGATAAGGTTGTTCAGATTGCGCTCAACCTGCAAACAGACCCTAGCTTCCTGATGGCCTGCATGGCCTTTGAGACCGGGGAGACCTTCAGCCCTTCCATTGTGAACAAGGCCGGGAGCGGAGCCGTCGGGCTTATACAGTTTATGCCTACGACTGCGCTTGCCCTGGGGACTACGACGCAGAAGCTGGTCGCCATGAGCGCCGTCAAGCAGCTTGATGTCGTCGAGAAGTATTTCAGCAACGCCGTCGGCAAGCTGAAGCTGCTTGAGGATGTGTACATGGCCATACTCTGGCCCGTAGCAGTCGGAAAGCCCCTGAACTTTGTCCTCTTCGACAAGAAAGACCCGAAGCACCCGAAGAGATATATTCAGAACGCCGGGCTGGACTTCAACAAAGACGGCTTGGTGACGAAAGAAGAGGCGGCAGAGAAGGTCAGGCAGAAGCTCAACAAGGGGCTGCTGCCTCAGAACGCTACTCTTTAAGAGTGCCGGGCTCCGTCGATTATTTCCAGAGCCGTCTCAGCAAAGATAAGCAGCCTCCGGGGCCGTGAGGCTGCTGGGCCACGGGGACTTTTATCCCGCCCACGTATATGCCGAGCCTCGAAACCGTCTCGCCCGGCTGAAGGCTGACGCGCGCCGTGTAGCTTCCGTCCATGTTGTCCTGAATGCGAGCGTCTACGATGCGGCCGTTGCTTCGCACGCTCAGTTTTGATGACGCGAGCGGCCCCATCCTGTCGCCGTTGGCCGCAATCGGAATGAAAGTTAACAGGTAAGCCTTCACGCCCTGCCCGCGCGGGTCAACGGTTAAATCAGGCATCACTGTGACAAGAGTCTTCCAGGGGTCTGCGGCGAACGAGACGTACTTGCTTACGGTGTAGGTGCGACGAAAAGAAGCGCCCGTCTTTGACTTGCCTTCGGCCACGAACTCAAAAGTGTACGTCCCTTCTTTTTCAGGAGTGAAGTCTACCTGAAAAATTCCCGTCGACTTGCCCGAACCCTCAGGGGCCCTGAGCAGCTTAAGCGTTGCTTTTTCAGTCGCGGTCGGCAGCCTCTTGTCCGTGCGGCTGCGCCTGTAGTGATGCAGTAGGTCGCTGCGTTGAAGGATGCGTCCCTGCGGAAGCTGCGCGCTGATGCGGGCAGGGAGATTAGGCAGGGCCGACAGGTATTTGACCAGCAGCATTCCGACGCCGGTTTTAGGAGTCGTGATTTTAACCCTGACCTCTGCCGTCTCCAACGGCGCGTCGTCTTCCAGAAGCCGTGCGTTCAGGCGAATGGTGCGCCCCATGTGTGACGGCCCACGGTCTAGCCAGAACTGCGCCACCAGCACAGGGTCGAGCGCGACGAACTTGCAGACCTCGGGCGCTGGCCCTCCGTTCTGCTGCCGTATGTTCGTCAACACCCAATCGCCGCTCGCGGGCTTTGGAATGGTGTAGCTGGAAAAAGTCTCTCCGGCTTCGGCGCGGAACGTTACGTCCGCCGGGTGTGAGTCGGGCGTGAGCAGTGTGCCGCCCGGCGCTTTAAGGTCGAAGTGCAGTTTGAGCGAAGGGTCTTCCCAGCCGATGAGCACCAGCATCTTGTCTTCGCCCGCGTTGACTGGAAAGGTCGTCAGGCCCGACGCGCGTGTGTTGACGACCACCTGCACGCCTAGCGGCAGGGACAGACTGTTGAGGAAGAAACGCTTCAAGTCAAGATTGTCCGTAGTCTTGGTCAGCACGTAATCGCCCATCGTGGCGTTAGAGATTTCGCTTATCATCTCGGGGTCGATGCTGTCGTCCCCGAAGCCTATGCTGTAGACGTTTATCTTCCCTTTGAATGTCTCGTAGACGGAGGCAGGCTCCGGGCCCGCGTTCGATTTACCGTCCGAGAGAAGAAAGATGTATTTCCTGCGCTCAGAGCCGTCGCCCGGCACCGGCCCGGCCGCGTCAAGCAAGCTCTGTGAAGCGGAAAGCCCTGAGCCGATGGGAGTGCGATAAGCGGACTTAGGCTCGGTCTTAATAAGCGAGGCGACTTTCGTGTCCTGAGGATTCAGAGCCTCGACCTTCTTCCAGACCTGTGTGTCGCCGGTCTGCGTCTCGGCAAAGGTCAAAAGCCCAAGCCGCAGGACATCCTCACTGCAATGTGTGTGCGTGAAGGCGGAAGAGAAGACATCCACGGCCGCCTTCGCGGAAGTCCACTTGTTCTCTTCGAGCATGCTGCCCGATTGGTCTACGAGAAGGGCTGCGTCCAGAGGCTCCGGCTCGATTCCCATCACCGGAAGGTAATCGAAAAAGGGCGCTGGCAGCGGGTCGTTTATAACCTGATTGGGTGAGACGGTAGTGCGCGGCTTGCCATTTCCCGTAGGCCACCTGTTGAAGCGTGCGAAGCATGTGCCGCCCTTACCGGCCAGTTGTACGTCGAAGCCAGTCTTTTCACCATTTCCCTCGAAGAGGTTTTCTCCCGGGCTTCCCTGAAAGCCGCCGCCGAAGTCAGGCTGCTGCTCCTCAGTAGCCGAGAAGCTGTAGTCAACGGCGTAGTTGTAGTTGTTAGTGATTGCGTTGTTCCATACGCGCGCGGTCGAACTGTTATTGAATTTGAATGCCTTGGAAAAGCCTGTAATCAGATTGTTATTGACATCGGCGCTAGAGTCATCCCACATGAAAATCGCGGACTGATTCTCGCCCGCCTCGCTGCTTAAGGGCTGGCCTATTATGTTGTTGTGCGAGACGACGGCTCTGGATTTATTGAACATCCGTATGCAGTTGCCATAGAAGACAGTCGCGCCTCTCAGAGTGCAGTGCGTGACCTCCGCGAAAGAGTCGTGAAAGAGGTCTATGGAGTGATCCATTTTCCCGCCGATGTCAGAGTTAGCGAAGACGGCTTTGGTGTCGTAGGCAGCGGTGATGCCTAAATCCGAGCCTAAATTAAGCTCGGTCGCTATCTTTGAATTGCTGATAAGTAACTCGCCATTCAGCACAAAGATGAAGACGTGTCTGAACTCAAGGATGCGGCAGGACTCTATCTCCAGCCGAGCGCCTGAGTCGGAGGTGACTATCCCTGTGCCGTGCTGATTAAAGCCCTCTATCAGGGCCGACACCTTAAGATTTTCAAAGCGCACCTTGATAGGCCCGGCCACGAGTATCAGTGGAGTCTGGGTCAATGTTTCCGGGGCGTTGTATTTAGGCGGAGGAAGGCTGTAGCTGGTCTCGTTAGGATTATAAGGTAAATCTACGGGACACTTGATGACGGAGAGCTTGCCCTGGCCGCGCAGTGTGACGTTCTTCTTTATCCTGAGAGCTTCGGGGAACTCGCCAAAGCCAAGGTTAATAACGGAGTCGGGCTCGGCCGTGTCCAGCGCGTGCTTGAGTGTCTTCCATGCGGTCTGTGCGGTTTTACCGCCGGCAGAGTCGTTGCCGGAAGTCTCCACGAAATATTCGCTCATAATCACTCCTTCGGTCGGGAGGGCAGGGTTTGGCCGACAGCTTTACAGTGACAGGTAAGGCGCGAATCCTTCGAAAGAACTATCGAAGCGACCCAGAAGGTAGCATGAAAGGAGGCTTTAAATAAAGATTTATGGCTGGCTTCAGCCCGTGGACATTTGGCCCGCGTGCTTGAGCGATTCTTTCAGGAAGTTCTCGAAGATGATGCGGCCGTCGCGCGACTCGTTCGGGTGCTCCCATCGCGTGGGGTTCTTGTGCCAGTCCTCGAAGGACTTCTCAAGGTGGAACTGGACGGTGTAGATGAGCTGTCCCTCGGCGCGCTTGACCATCATCTGTATGCGGCAGAGGTAGGCCGTGGCCAGAAGCTTGAAGCCTTCGGGCACTCGGTCAATCTGTAGCCCGTGGTTCTGCCAGACGCGCAATATGCGGGCCTCTTTCGTGTAGTCCTGCCAGACGCCGTTCTGCGGGTCGTAGATGCCGTGGAAGATTGGGTCGTCAGGCTCCGTGATGCGTATGAAGCGGTACTGATATTCGTTCTGGCGGTCTGCGCGCCGCTCGTGCTGCTCGTGGTTGTCCAGAGTGAGGACGCGAGCGCCGAACGAGAGGCCGACGAGCTGGTGCCCGCCGCAGATGCCCAGCACGGGCGTCTTCGTCCCGCGTATAAACTGGCCGAAGCTTTCCAGTATCTCAGGATTGTAGTAGTCGAAATCGCGCAGGGTTCCTCCGAGCACTATGGCGTCGGGCTCGAATCTCTCTGCTGCCTCCGCGATTTCAGAGACGTGCGCGACCTCTGTCGTGGGCCGCTTGACCAGCCTCTCGACGTTGCTGAGGATGTTCTCAAGGGCTAGGCTGGCAATCTCGCGCTCGCGCCTTATCTGCGAAGTGGCGAGGCGTCCCCACTCTTTCATGGCCACGGGCGAAGCGTCGCGCTCGTTCCTGAGCAGGTTGTCCACGACGAGCACGCGCGCCTCTTCTATGCGCTTTTCGATTGGCTCGTAGCGGCAGTAGGCGCGTTGGTTGAAGGGAAACGGAAGCGGCTGCGGTTGGTCCAGCGGAGTCTCTTCGACTAATTTAATCTCTTGTGACATTCCTACTTGTATGTGTGCGAGCGGTTGCTGAAAAGCGTCCAGGGTGTCAGCCGCGCCGCTGTTTCGTGTTCTGGTTGAATTTAGGGATTGCAGAGCCTGCGCCCGCCTCCGTTATCTCTCGCCGCGCCTCCGTGACAAGGAGCGACCTGACTCTTGCGCGAAACTGCTCAGTCCTCTCTGCGGCCAGATGCTCTACGAGTAGCAGCATGCGGTGCCATGCCGATTCAAGCTCGTCGGCGAGCCTGGAAATCTGCGTGATGTCGTAAGGGACTGCGACCTCGGCGCAGCCCACGCGCGCAAAGACCGACAGGTATCTGGCCGTGGCTAAATCAGGACAAAGTATGCGGCGCTTCCCGGCCTTAAGCTCTACGCCGAGGAGCGTGTGCTGAACCTCTACCTGATTGACTTTGGCCGGGACGTTCAACTGGTGCGAGCGCGTGCGCAGAGAGAGAATGCGCTCCCTGTAAAGATGCCCGAGCCAGACCTCTCCCAGCTCATTTATAATTTCGGAGACGACGCTCGTAGCCGCAGCCAAAGGCCGCTTGCCGCCTTCAGGCTGGAAAACAACTTTTGCGCCAGTCCCGCTCACCACTGCGATATTCATAAAGATTGCCGGGCCCGGGGAATCAGGAATAAATCAGGCCCGGCTAAATAATGCAGTAATGTTGGCCGCAGGTCAACGAGTGATTTGGGTTACTGCGCCACCGGCGGGCTTGCGCCTGAACGCGTCCAGCACTCTGCCGGGGAAAAGCCCAAGGTAAAAGACGCCCAGTATGGTTATGACCAGCACCAGCGCGATTGACGCGGGGATGCGCGGCACGGCCCACGGCGCGGTGCGCTCGCGGAAGAACATCACTATGATGAGCCGCAGGTAGTAGTAGGCGGAGACGGCCGTGTTGAGAACGCCTATCACCACCATGATGGTGTAGAGCGAGCTTGTAGCGGGCGTCGTGCTGCCCACGTTGAGCGCGGAAGCGAAGACCGCCACCTTGCCTATGAAACCGGCCGTGAGCGGCATCCCCAGCAGGCTCAGCAGAAAAATCGAGAGCGTGAAGGAGAGCGCGGGCGCTCTGAAGCCTATACCGTTGTAGTCTTCCACCTCTGTCCGGCGGTCGTTCTGTCGCGCGATGATGGTCACGACCGCGAACGCGCCCAGATTCATCACCGCATAAGTCAGCATGTAGAAGGCGACGGCGGCGAGCGCCTCAGACCTTTGCGCGGGGTCTGTCGCAGCGCCCGCCGCGACGAAGCCTACGAGCGCGTAGCCTGCGTGCGCGATTGAGGAATAAGCCAGCATGCGCTTGACGTTGTTCTGCACGATGGCCGCCACGTTGCCCACAGACATCGTGATGATGGCTAGTATCGCCAGCGCATAGAGCCACGCGTCGTGCACGTTCGTACTCGCGGCGGTTCCGCTCGTCACCGCGCCCACGAAGGGAAAGCCGAAGATGAAGACACGCAGGAAAGAGGCGAAGCCCGCTGCCTTGGGCCCTGCGGCCATGAAGGCCGTCACGGGCGTGGGCGCTCCTTCGTACACGTCAGGCGTCCAGACGTGGAAGGGGGCCGTCGCAATCTTGAAGCCGAAGCCTACGAGCATGAAGCCCGCGCCCGCAAACAGCAGCGCCGGGTACATTATGTCGCCCGCCGCTACACGCGCGCCTATCTCGGCTATGTTGGTCGTGCCTGCCATGACGCCCGAGCCTCTGACGGAAGCGGTCGCGCCGTAAACGAGCGCGATTCCGTAGAGCAGGAAGGCGGAAGAGAAGGAACCGAGGATGAAGTACTTCAGAGAAGATTCGTTCGAGCGCAGGTCTGTGCGACGGAAGCCGCACATGACGTAAGTCGCTATGGACAGAATCTCAAGGCCGAGGAAGATAATGACCAAATCTCCGCCCGACGCCATCAGCATCATGCCCGTGGTCGCAAACATCAGGAGCGCATGAAACTCTCCGGCAGGGAGATTCTCGCCCTCCACCCAGACCACAGACAGAAGTATTGTGAGCGCCGAGACGAGAATGACTACGAGCGTGAAGCTCAAACGAATCTCGTCCAGCACAATCATGCCGTTGAAGGTGCCTAGCCCTGTGGAGCCGCGCATCCAGAGCCAGATGCAGGCGGCAGCGCCCGCCGCAAGGCCCGCGAGCGAGAGCCCGCCCGTCGTCCACTTTTGCGACGGGCGAAGAAAGGCGTCGAGCAGCATGACTAAGACCGCCACGCCCGCCACAATCATCTCCGGCAGGATGAGTCCGAAATTTATGTCGGGCGTCAGGCCCGCTTGAAGTGCTGCGAAGAAGTTCATCTCTTAATTTGACGGGCGCGCCGCCTTGAGAGCAGCCGCACCCGTATTCGATTTATCTGCCAGCAGTCGCTCCAACTCCGTCCTCACCATGCGCCTGTAGTTCTCGGGCGTGGACATCCCCGCGTGAGTCGGCGGAGCAAACCGCCCCTGTTTGTCGAAGAAGACGACAAGCGGGATGCGCTGGCGCTCGGAGAACTGCGCGTAAGTCCAGCGCGTCGCGTCGCGCAGGATTGGGAAGGTGAACTTAACGGACTTGGCAAAGCTCTGAAGGCGTTTGTCCGAAGCCTCCTCACTCGGCTCTATGCTCACCCAGAAGAATTTCACGGGCCTGTCGCCGTACTCTTTCTTTAGCTCTTCCAGCACGCGAAGCTCTTCTTTACATGGCTGGCACCACGTCGCCCCGAAGGAGACGACCAGCACCTGCCCGCGCATCTGTGTCAGGTCGTAATTCTTCCCGTCCGTGCCGGGCAGGCTGATTGTGTAATCCTTCGGCTCGTTCTCCTGCGCGCGAAGGGCGGCAGACCCGTAGTGGGACGCGAAGAGCAGCATGGTGATGATTAAATGAAGGTACAGCTTCTTCATAAGCTTTTAAGACTTCTACTTCTGCTTGTTCTCCTGAACTTCAACGCTGAAGGAGCCAGCGGCTGAAGTGGATTTTGTGACGCGCTGCTGCACGGCCACCACGCTCTCGCGCGAGCGCGAGAGGAACGGGCGCGGGTAAACTCCCATCACCAGCATCAGTATCAGCAGCGGCACCATCAGCCCTATTTCTCTTGCGTTCAGGTCTGACAGCTTAGCGTTCTCGGGATTCCTGATGCGGCCGAAGACTACTCGCTGCAACATCCAGAGCATGTAGACCGCGGCCCAGATAACGCCCGTAGCCGCGAGCATCGTAGCTACCCAGTTATAACTAATCGCCGTCGTCAGCCACGTCCCCAGCAGTATCAAAAACTCTCCGACGAAGCCGTTCAGAAACGGCAGTCCTATGGACGATAGCGACGCCATGACGAAAAAGGTGGAGAACCACGGCATGGAGGTCGCGAGCCCGCCGAACTCTGAAATCTGTCGCGTGTGCCTGCGGTCGTAAATCATGCCTACCAGCAGGAAGAGCGCGCCCGTCGAGACGCCGTGATTGAGCATCTGGTAGAGCGCTCCCTGCATGCCCTGCTCCGTGAAAGAGAAGATGCCGAGCACCACGAATCCCATGTGGCTCACCGACGAGTAGGCAACGAGCCTCTTCACGTCCGGCTGCACCATGGCCACGAGCGCGCCGTAGATGATGCCTATGATTGCTAGCACAATAAATCCCGGCGCGAAGTACTTGGCCATCGACGGAAAGAGCGCAAGGTTAAAGCGCATCAGCCCGTACGTTCCCATCTTGAGCAGCACGCCCGCCAGTATGACTGAGCCAGCCGTGGGCGCTTCCGTGTGCGCGTCGGGCAGCCACGTGTGCAGCGGCCAGAGCGGGACTTTTATACAGAAGGCGAAGGCGAAGGCCAGAAAAATCCACATCGCGGCCGTCTCGCTAATCAGCATGCGACCGCTCCTGAGCGCGTCCATCAGCGTCAGGTAATCGAAGGTGCCCGCGCCCGTCTGCTGCTGGTGTATGTAGTAGAGCGCTATGATTGCGACCAGCATCAGGAGGCTTCCGACGGCCGTGTAGATGAAGAACTTGGTCGCGGCATAAATTCTACGCTCGCCGCCCCAGATGCCAATCATGAAGAACATGGGCACGAGCGACGCCTCGAAGAAGAGGTAGAAGATGAGCAGGTCAAGGGAGACGAAGACGCCTATCATCGCGCTCTCTAAAATCAGCATGAAGACGTAGAAGGAGAGCGCGCGTTTCTTTATGCTGTCCCAGCTTGAGAGAATCGAAATCGGCACCAGCAGCGTCGTCAGTATCACGAGCCAGAGGCTCATGCCGTCCACGCCTATGTGATAATAGGAGCCTATAGCGCCTATCCAGAGCGTCTTCTGCTCGAAGCGGAAGGCGGCGTCCGAGTTCTCGCCCACTCTAGTCAGAAGCAGGAGCGAGAGCGCGAACGTCACAGTGGAGAAGAGAAGCGCAATCCAGCGGTAGTCATTCTCTCGCTTCCAGAACATGCCGTGGCCTATGAGGGCTAAGGCCCCCACGGTCGGCAGCAGAATCAGGATTGTGAGCAAGTTATCTTGCAGCATTAGTCACCATGAAAGCGAAGTAGCCAATGACCGCGACCGCGCCCAGAAGAATCAGCGCCGCGTACCAGCGCACGAACCCCACCTGAAGGTAGCGCACGACCGAGCCAATCTCTGTGATGCCGCGCCCCATGCCGTTGACGATGCCGTCAATGACGCCTATGTCGAAGAACCTCCAGAGCCCTTCGCGCGACACGCCCTTAATGGGATTAACAAGCGCCGCGTCGTAAATCTCGTCCACGTAATATTTCTCTTCGAGCAGGCTGGGCGCTTTCAGTAGCGGCCTTCGTTTGTAAATTATCCAGCCAAGCACTATGCCCGAGACGGCAATGAGGACGGAGATGAGCGTGAAGAGCCGCTCGCTCCTGACCTCTTCGGGCGAATGAGCGCGCTCTTGCGCGGGCTCTCCCTGCGAGCCTTCGCCGACCGAAAGCGGCGCGGCACCATCCGTCGGCTGTGGCGGCTTAGAGAGCCAGCGCACGTCGCCCGTGCCCGTCGCCGCTTCACCCGCAGCCGCGCCCGTCTCAACCTGATGAGCCACGACCGGCTCAAGCGTGTGCTCGAAATAGTTAGGCGTGTGCAGCCCCACCATTGAGCTTAAGGCGTAAGGGATGCCTACGAGTCCGCCAACCGTAGAGAGAATCGCCAGCACTATAAGCGGCACCGTCATTGTCCACGGCGACTCGTGCGGCGTGAAAGGCCCGGAGTGATGCGCGTGAGCGTCCGTGTGCTCGTCGTCCGCGTGCGCGCCGTGCGGCGCTTCGTGCTCGTCGTAAGCAGCCGCGTGAGCTTCGTCAGCCTGCCCGCCTGCGTGAGCCTCCCGAAAGCGCTCTTCGCCCCAGAAGGTCATGACCATCAGGCGCGTCATGTAGACGGCCGTCAGAAGCGCGGTCACCGCGCCGACCACCCAGAGAATCTTCGGCACGGAATGGAGGCTATCGCCCCACGAGCCGTGCATGCTCCATGTCTTCCACAGAATCTCGTCCTTAGAGAAGAAGCCCGCGAAGATGGGAATGCCGCTGATTGCCAGCCAGCCCGTCATCATCGTGGCGAAGGTGATAGGCATGTACTTCTTGAGCCCGCCCATCCTTCGCATGTCCTGCTCGTGATGCATGCCGTGTATGACAGAGCCCGAGCCGAGGAAGAGAAGCGCCTTGAAGAAGGCGTGCGTCATGACGTGGAAGATTGCACCGACGAAGGCCCCGACCCCGCAGGCAAGGAACATGTAGCCAAGCTGCGAGACCGTGGAATAGGCCAGCACCTTCTTAATGTCGTTCTGCGCTATGCCGATGGTGGCTGCGAAAATGGCTGTGGCCGCTCCAATGATGGCTACGATAAACATGGCCGTGGGCGCGTGCGTGTAGATGGCAGAACAGCGCACCACCATGTAGACTCCGGCCGTCACCATCGTCGCGGCGTGAATCAAAGCAGACACAGGCGTCGGGCCAGCCATGGCATCCGGCAGCCAGACATAAAGCGGAATCTGCGCGGACTTACCCGCCGCTCCTATGAAGAGAAGCACTGCGACAGAGGTGATGCCGCCCGCGACGATTGTCGAAGCCGCAAACGGTTCGGGAGCCATAGCCGCTATGCGCCCGAGCGCGCTCACAACCTCCACTCCGCCCACGTTCTTGTCGAAGAAGCTGACAGAGCCCGTCAGGAAGAAGATGAGCATGACGCCTATGAGCACGCCCCAGTCGCCTATGCGGTTCATGACGAAAGCCTTCTTAGATGCGTCGCCCGCTTCCTGCCTGTCCGTGTAGTAGCCTATTAAGAGATAAGAGCAGAGGCCCACGCCCTCCCACCCGACGAACATCAACAGAAAGTTGTCCGCCAGCACGAGCGTCAGCATGGAGAACATGAAGAGGTTCAGATAGGCGAAGAAGCGATAGAAGCCTTTATCCCCGTGCATGTAGCCCGTGGCGAAGATGTGTATCAGCAGCCCTATGAAAGTGATAAAGAGCGTGTAGATGCCGCTCAGCCTATCCATCGCCAGACCGAAGTCCGCGCGGAAGCGGCCCACCTCAATCCACGTCCAGAGGTGGTCAAGGACGGGCGTGGTCACGTTCGCGGCCTCGCCCAAGTGAAGCGCGCCGCCCGGCTTGAAGGCCAGATAAAAGGCTATGGCCGTTGATACGGCGACGGAGCCGCAGGCGACGAGCCCTACGAACAGCTCGTTACGAATGCGGCGGCCCAGCAGCCAGTTGATGGCTGCCCCTGCGAGCGGAGCGAAGATGATGTAACGAAGCATATGATTAGAATTCAGAGCTCAGAATTCAGAATCCAGAATGAAAAAGTTTTTATTCCGACTCCTGAGTCCTGACTTCTGACTACTGCTTTTCACAGTTTCAAAATGTTCGCGTCGTCAACGTCCAGGGATTCGCGGTTGCGGAAGATGGCAATGATGATGCCTAATCCTACGGCTGCTTCGGCCGCCGCCACCGTCATCACTATGAAGACGAAGAGCTGTCCGGTCACGTCTCGGAAGTAGCTCGAAAATGCCACGAACGTCAGGTTCACGGCGTTGAGCATCAGCTCTATGCACATGAACATGGAGATGATGTTGCGCTTGATGATGACGCCGACCACTCCTATCGTAAAGAGCACGGCCGAGAGCGCCAGATACCACGAAAGCTCTGCGCCCTGCACCTGAGGCGCGGGCGCATTTTGAAACGCAAGCATTGTCGCGTTAATCGCCAACTCAGTCATAAGCCGTCCTTCAAACCTCGTCCTCTTCGTCCTGTTTTCTCAGCACGTTGCCGTAGCCCATAAGCTGCGCGGCCTCTGCCGTCGTGTCCGTCTCGACTTCGGTCGCGTCGCCAACTCGTCTGGGGTCAACCACGTCCATCGGAAGAACCTGCGAGCCGGGAATAACACGCGCCTCGGGCGAGAGAAGCTGCCCGCGCCTTGCAAGGCTCATCGCGCCGACAATCGCCATCAAGAGCAGGATGGACGTTATCTCAAAGGGCAGCAGGTAGCGCGTGAAAAGCCCCGAGCCGATTTGAGAGGTGAGCCCAACATCAGTGTTAAGAGGCGTCGAAGGCGTGGCCGGATTCGTCTGCACGTAAAAGAGTATGAAAGAGGCTTCGGCCACAAGGACTGCTGCCAGCGCTATCGCAGCCGGAACCAGATAGCGCATACGCAGGGGCCGCCGCGCTTCCTCCTCCACATTAAGGAGCATGATGACGAAGACGACCAGCACCATGATTGCGCCCGCGTAGACTATGACCTGCACGGCGGCTATGAAGGGCGCGGCCAGCGTCAGGTACAGGCAGGCGAGCGCGATGAAGACGCCGATTAAAGAGATAGCGCTGTAGAGCGGATTACGCTGCGCCACCATAGAGATTGCGCAACCCAGAGCCAGCCCGCCGAACAGAAGAAACAGAAGAGCCGTCATTTACCACCAGCCGTAAATGGTGCCTATGAAAACCACGGTCGCCGTCAGAAAGATGTTCAGGATGGCGACGGGCAGCAAGAATTTCCAGCCGAAGTTCATCAGCTGGTCGAAGCGAAAACGCGGCAGCGTGCCGCGCAGCCAGATGTACAGAAACAGAAAGAAGAAGACTTTAATCAGGAAATAGAAGACGCCCAGAATGGGGAACGACGAGACGCCCGGCCCCTGCCAGCCGCCCAGAAAGAGCGTCGTCGCCAGCATGGAGACCGTGAACATGTTGACGTACTCGGCCATGAAGAAGAGCGCGAACTTCAGCGCGGAGTATTCCGTGTGAAAGCCCGCGACCAGCTCCGTCTCGGCTTCCGGCAAATCGAAGGGCACGCGGTTGGTCTCAGCGATGGCCGAAATCAGGTAGATGATAAAGCCTATCACCTGCGGGAAGATGTTCCAGCGAGGGATGACGTAAAACCAGTAGCCGCCCTGCTGCTCCACTATGCTGTAGAGGTCTAGCGTCCCCGACACCAGAATCACGCCAATCAGAGAGAGCCCGAGGCTCAGCTCGTAAGAGATGAGCTGAGCCGCAGAGCGCAGCCCACCCATCAAACTGTACTTGCTGTTTGAAGCCCAACCGGCCAGCGCTATGCCGTAGACGCCCACGCTGGTGATGCCAAGCACGTAGAGGAGCGCCACGTCGAAGCGCGCGATGACGAGGCTGATGTTGCCTATGAACGGCAGGTTAATCGAGGGGCCGAACGGGTAGACAATCATGGGCATCAGCGCCGTGATTATCGCAATCATGGGCGCAAGGAAGTAGACGAACTTGGTAGATTTGTCCGGGACAATCTCTTCCTTGAGGATGAATTTCAGAAGGTCTGCGAAGGGCTGCATGAGGCCGAAGGGCCCTACGCGATTGGGCCCAAGGCGTCCCTGTATAAATCCCAGCACACGGCGCTCTGCCAGCACCGTGTACGCCACAATCATCAGCACCACCGTGAAGGCAATGGTGATTGCAACCAGCTGCAAGACTACCTGCGTGATAGTTTCCATGATAACGATTTTGGATTTTGGATTTTAGATTTTGGATTCACGAGCTGGATTGAAGCTATTCAAATTTGAATACCGCTCCAATCGAAAATCCAAAATCTAAAATCCAAAATCGTCTCAGTCTCCGGCGACCGCTTCCGTTCGGCGCTGCAAGCCGGGGTCTAAGGTAATCTGGTACAGGGGCGAAATCAGCACGCTCGGCGGCTCGGGGTTTCCGGCCGCGAGCAGGTGAAACTGCGGCGTCTTGCCCGTCAGCGTGCCAAGCTTAAACAACTCGTGCCCTACGGGCGGCGTGCCCGTAATCTTCTCCGCCGTCTCGCTGAGACTCTCTACGCTCGCACGCAAGCGCCCCATCTCTCCTGACATGTCCAGCTTCTCAGCAATCGCGTGCCTGGCCTGAACAGGCTTCGTCTCATCTTTTAAGAGCGGGTAGCGAAGACCCGCGTAAGCCGGAACCTGCTCCGCCAGCTCTTTGAAGACGGCGCTCGCGGACATCTGCCAGCCGAAGTCCGTGCCGAGCGCGTGCGCCAGTTGCGCCGTTATCATCCAGTCCTGCTTCGATTGATGAACGGGCGGAATGCTCTGGCGTATGCGCTGCACGAAGCCGCAGTTGCTCGTGAATGTCCCGTCCGACTCGTAGGCCGAAGCCGCAGGCAGCACCACGTCCGCAAACTTGGTTGTCTCCGTCTCGAAAAGCTCCTGCACAACTAGGAAGTCCAGACGCGAGAGCGCTTCTTCGCGCCCCTTTAGCTGTTCGGGCAGAAAGCTGCCCGCCACGTACATGGCGCGAATCGTTTCTCCGGCGGCGTCCAGCATCCCCGTCGCAGTTATAGAAGAGCTCATCAGCCCCACGTCATGCACGCCCACGCTGTTGTTGTAGAGCGGCAGAGGATGAAGGAGCACGCGCCGCGACTCGCGGCCAAAGGTGTGTGCCCACTGGGCCAGAGCTGCTTGCGCCTCCGCGCTCAGCTCGCTGCCGAACATGACGACGAGGTCGCCTTCCGTGCCTGTGAGCCCGCGACGCAGCTCTATCAGGTCAAGCTCTTCGACGCCTAGCTTTCGCGCGGCCAGAGCGTTCTGCGCCTGGTCTGTAATTGCCAGCACCGCTGCATCTTCCGAGCCGGGGCGTATGTGCAGGAACTTCGCGGCCTGCTGCTTGAGGCGAATCTCGCGGCTGTTGACGATTAGAAGCTGCGCGCCGCCGTTTCTCACGGCCTGCCGAATCTGCTTGCCCGTCAGTGGCTGCAACTCTTCCGGCTCTCCGCCTATGAGCAGAATCGTCTTGGCGTACCGTATGTCCTTCGTCGTTGCGAGCGGCCCGCTCAAATTCTTGAAGAAGGGAACGAGCGAGAAGGCATCGGTCGCGGTGTAGTTCTCCGTGCCTATGGCTTCACGCGCGAACTTGAGCAGCGCGTAGTTCGATTCATTCGAAAGACGCGGGCTTCCGACAACGCCAATCGCGGACGCGCCGTGTGCTTCCTTGACAGCTTGAAGCTTCGACGTGATGAACTGAACCGCATCGTCCCAGGTAGCGGGCACAAGCCGCCCGCCCTTTCGATAGCGAATCATGGGCGTGCGTATTCGCTCCTCGTGATTGACGAAGGGATGCGCGAAGCGACCCTTGATGCAGAGGAACTCTCCATTGTGGCCGTTGACGTATCGGTCACGAGCCACGACTCGCATCAGCTCGCCGCCGCGTGAGCCCAGAGAGACTTCGCAGCCGTCAGAGCAGAACGTGCAGGTGGAGACCTTCTGCTCAAGCTCCCACGGCCTCGCCTGATTGCGATAGGTCGCGTCAAGGAGCGTGCCCGTAGGGCAGACCTCTATACAGTTGCCGCACTGCGAGCAGTTGAGCCAGCCGCCGTAGGTGCCTATGACCGTGTGCGCGCCTCGACCTCCGGCCTCAATAGCATCCTCTCCCATCCACTCGTCGCAGACGCGCGTGCATCGCTTACAAAGAATGCAGCGCTGCGGGTCGTTGGCGACAATCGGCGAGAGATATTTTTCCGGGTGATAGTTCTTTCTCTCTGTGAAGCGCTCTTCGAGGTTGCCCCAGTCGAAGGTCATCTCCTGCAACTCGCACTCTCCGCCACGGTCGCAGACGGGGCAGTCGAGCGGGTGATTGGCGAGCAGGAACTCCACCATAGCGCGTTGCGCCTTCTCAATCTCTTCGCTCTCGGTCGTGACCACCATGCCGTCCGTGCAGGTGATGGTGCAGGAGGTTTGCAGCTTGGGCATCTTCTCTATACGCACAAGACACATGCGGCAGGAAGCCTGAAGCGCAAGGTCTGCGTAGTAGCAGAAGGAGGGAATGTTAGAGCCGTTCTCGCGGCAGACGTCTATGAGCCGCGCGCCCTTCGCCACCTGAACCTCTTGGCCGTTAATCGTGACTTTGACTAATTCTGTAGACATAAACGCATTTTGTTAAACTGCCGCGCCTTCCGGCTCGACCATGCGTGCCAGATGGCGCTTGAAATCTTCCGGGAACTTCTTAATCGCAGACTGAATCGGCCACGAGGCCGCGTCGCCTAAAGGACAGAAGGATTTTCCTTCTATGTTGTCGCAAATATCTAACAGGAGTTGTGCATCTTCTGGGCGGCCTTCGCCACTGGCTATGCGCTTGAAAACCTTGACCAGCCAGTCCGTGCCTTCCCTGCACGGCGTACACCAGCCGCACGACTCGTGTTTGTAAAACTCAATCAGGTTCTTCGTAGACTCGAAGACGTCCACGGTCTCGTCCATGACTATGAAGCCGCCCGAGCCGACCATGGAGCCTGCCGCCACGAGCCCTTCGTAATCCATGCGAACGTCTTTGCCGAGAATGTCGGAGGCGGGCATGATGTAGACGCTTGAGCCGCCGGGAATGACGGCCTTAAGCTGTCTTCCGCCAATCATCCCTCCGCAGTCCTCCATGATGAACTTCTCCATGTCCTTGTAACCCATGGGAAGCTCGTACACGCCCGGGCGATTGACGTGGCCCGACACAGACCAGAGCTTTGTGCCGCCGCTCTTTTCCGTTCCGAGTTTTTGATAAGCCTCGCCGCCCATCATGATGATGTCGGGCACGGCCGTCAGCGTCTCCACGTTATTTACAACCGTGGGCGAGCCGTAAAGACCCGCGACGGCAGGGAACGGAGGCTTCATGCGCGGGTGGCCTCGAAGACCTTCAAGAGAGTTCAAGAGCGCAGTCTCTTCGCCGCAGATGTAAGCGCCCGCGCCCGTGTGCGTGTAGACCTCGCAGGTGAAATCCGTCCCGAGGATTTTCTCTCCGACAAGTCCGGCCTCGCGCGCTTCACGAATAGCCTCGTCAACAATCTCAATCAGGTAGCGGTACTCGCCGCGCGTGTAGATGTAGCAGGCCTGAGAGCCCAGAGCGTAAGCCGCAATCAGCATGCCTTCTATCAGCATGTGCGGGTCTCGCTCCATCAGGTAGCGGTCTTTGAAGGTGCCGGGCTCCGACTCGTCGGCGTTGCAGACGACGTACTTCGGCTTAGGATTATCCTTCGGCACGAAGCTCCACTTCATGCCCGTTGGGAAGCCAGCGCCGCCTCGCCCTCGGAGCGCGGACTTCTTGACCTCGCCTATCACGTCGTCCGGCGACATGCCGTCGAGGACTTTACGCAAAGCCTCGTAGCCGCCGTTGGCGCGATACACGTCAAGACGGTGTGAGCTCTCTAAATTTACACGCCGCAGCTGGAGCGGCTCGCAACCGATGGCACCGATAAACATAGGGCAAGTTTGGAATCGCTAAGAAAAACTTTTCGTTAACTTTCAGGCCGAAGTCTTAACGCCTACCTGCGGCTGGTACTCGCCTCGCTGGCAACTGTCCAGAAGCTCGTCCACCTTCGCTTCCGTCAGGTTCTCGTGATAATCGAACCCTAGCTGAAGCATGGGCGCTGTTCCGCAGGAGCCGAGGCATTCGACCACCGACAAAGAGAAGAGGCCGTCGGGCGTGGTCTCGCCCGGCTTAATGCCTAGCCTCTTAGAGCATTGCTCCGTGATGCGGTCTGCGCCCATTATCTTGCACGAAAGGGTCTTGCAGACCTGTATGTGATAGCGGCCCACGGGCTCCGTGTTAATCATGGAGTAGAAGGTCGCCACCTCCCAGATGTCCGTGATTCTCACGCCCAAGCGGTCGGCCAAGTAAGCGACGCCCGGCGGGTCTAAGTAGCCGCCTCGCTCTCTCTGCACTATGAACATCAAGGGCAGTATGGCCGAGCGCCTTCTCTCTGCCGGATACTTCGACAGGTGACGGTCAATCTCCGCCTCCACCTCTGGCGAAAACACGGCCATCTCCTCCGGGACTTTAGCCCCCTGCGGCAGCGGATTGTTTGGCGTAAACTGCGAACTCATAAAATCAGTAGTCAGAACTCAGGACTCAGAAGTCAGAATAAGAGAAAGAGAGCTTTTATTCTGACTCCTGAATTCTGAGTCCTGAGTTCTCATCTATCAATTTCTCCGAGCACGATGTCTAAGGAGCCTATGATGGCGACTACGTCGGCGACCATTTCGCCTTCGGCCATGACGGGCAGGGCCGAGAGGTTGACGAAGCTGGGGCCGCGTACGTGCACGCGCGCGGGCTTAGCTCCGCCGTCCGACTTAATGTAGACGCCAAGCTCTCCCTTAGAGCCTTCTATTGGGTGATAGACCTCGCCTGCGGGCACGTTGAAGCCTTCCGTGATAATCAGGAAGTGATGTATGAGCGCGTCCATGTGCGTCTTCATAGCCTCGCGCTCGGGCAGCACTACCTTCGGCGCGTCCGCCTTGACCGAGCCGGGACGAAGACGCGCCAGCGCCTGCTCCACAATCTTCAGCGACTCTCTAAGCTCGCGCATGCGCACCATGTAGCGCGCCCACACGTCGCAGCCCGTCTCCACCGGAATCTCAAAATCGTAAGTCTCGTAACCTGTATAAGGGTTGGTCAGTCGTATATCAACCTTGACGCCGCTCCCGCGAAGGCACGGGCCTGTCAGTCCCCAGTCAATAGCCTCTTCGGCAGAGATGTAGCCGACGCCTTTAGTGCGGCTCTGGAAAATCGTGTTGCCGGAAATCAGCGTGTGAAACTCGTCGAGCGCTTTCGGGAAAGCATCCGTGAACTGCTTGACGCGTCGCTCAAAGCCCGCTGGCAAGTCCATCATCAGGCCGCCGACGCGGAAGTATGAGGGCGTGAGCCTCCCGCCCGAACATGCTTCTATCAGATTCAGAATCTTCTCGCGCTCGCGGAAAGCGTAGAAGAAGACCGTCATAGCGCCTATGTCCAGAGCGTGCGTCCCCAGCCAGACCATGTGCGAGGCTATGCGCTGCAACTCGCACATCATGACGCGAATCACCTGCGCCCGCTCGGGAATCTCAAGGCCAAGGAGCTTCTCAATCGCCATCACGTAGGCAAGGTTGTTCCCCAGAGGATTCAGATAATCCATGCGGTCTGTGATGACAATCCCTTGCTGCCACTTCTTGTACTCGAAGAGCTTCTCCATGCCCGTGTGCAGGTAGCCTATGTCAGGCGTGGCGCGAACAATCATCTCGCCGTCCAGCACCATCTCAAGCCTCAGCACGCCGTGCGTAGACGGGTGCTGAGGCCCGAACGAGATGGTCATCTGCGTATCGAGCGGCTGGTCTATGACCTCATACGGTGGAAGGTTTGTAGTGGAAGCGCTCATAATCAAACATCAAAAATTCTGGCGACCTTGAAGGTGAAACTCGGCAGAATAGGAGACGTTAGCTCCTCCTCGCCGGTTAGAGTTTCAACTAATTCTAATTCGGCTTCACCCAGACGATAAACTTCTACATTGGCCTCCTGCCAATTCACTATCCAATATTCCTTTATTCCATACCTGGCATATAACTGCCTCTTAATATTTCTATCACGACGCTCGTTCTCTGCGCCCGCAGAAAGAACTTCGACGACCAGATCGGGTGCGCCGTAGAGTTTACCTCCTGAAAGCAGCTCAAAAAATCGCTCGTTGGTCAGATACGCTATGTCAGGCCGTACGGAGTCATATTCGCTGAGCACCACGCCGGGTTCCGGCACGGCCCTTCCGATTGGATTACGCTTCAGATATTCATTGAGAGCATATAGTAGATTGGAGATAGCAAATTGATGAACTATGTGGGGGGCACGAGACACAAGTAAGCCTCCGGCAATCAATTCATATCGCTGGCCGTCTTCAGGCAACGCGTCCAGATCAGCGATAGTTAGATGAGGTCGAATCTGTGTCATCATAATAACAACGTCTGCGGCAGCACTAAGTTAAGCTGTACGGCTCGTAGCCGCGCAGCGGAAAGTCCTTGCGAAGCGCGTGGCCTTCCCAGTCGTCCGGCAGCAGTATGCGTCTTAAGTCCGGGTGGCCGTCGAAGATGACGCCGAACATGTCGAAGGTTTCGCGCTCGTGCCAGTTGGCGGTCTTCCAGACGGTCACGACAGTCTCCACGCGCGGCTCGTCTTCACTCAGAACTACTTTCAGTCGCACGCGGTGATACTTGCTAGTCGAGAACAGGTGATAGTTGACCTCAAAGCGCGGCTCTTCCTCCGGGCCACGGTCGACGCCGCAGATGTCCACGAGCATGTTGAACTCAAGGCCGGGCGCGCTCTTCAGAAAGCTGCACGCGGCCCTTATGTGCTCGCGCGGGACGACGACGGTCGTCTCGCCGAAGGCTTCTATGACATCGACGACCCATTCCGCGTTCTGACGCTGCAACGCCGCCACCAGGGGGGACGGCGTTACGTTATTGCTTGGTGCTGCCTCTGCCTGCGCTTCACTTGCGGCAGGCCGCTCGTTCTCATTTGCCATAAGCTAAAGTAAGCGCCCTTTTAACTTGACCTTCTTCTTTCGTGCCGCGAGGCAATCGTGTAGGGCCTGGACGTTGCCTGCTGCGCCGCCGCTTCGTTCGTAGCGGAGATGCCCGAGCCCGGAAGGGTGCCGGGCGGAACGGCCTCGCGCGCCTCCTCCACAGGAACGTCGCGGCGGAAACGCGAGCTTTCGCTCATCACTTTATCCTGAAGCATCATGACGGCGTGAATCAGCATTTCGGGTCGCGGGGGGCAGCCCGGAATGTAAACGTCGACGGGGACAATCTTGTCCACGCCCTGAACTATCGCGTAGTTGTCGAAGACTCCGCCAGAGGTGGCGCACGCGCCCATGGAGATGACCCACTTGGGCTCGGGCATCTGGTCGTAGATGCGTCTCAAGACCGGGGCCATCTTGCGAGAGACTCTGCCCGAGACAATCATCACGTCCGCCTGTCGCGGGCTGGCGCGAAAGACCTCCGAGCCGAAGCGCGCAAGGTCGTTGCGTGAATTAGTAGAAGCCATCATCTCTATGGCGCAGCAGGCCAGGCCGAACGTGGCGGGCCACAGCGACGACTTACGCGCCCAGTTGATGAGCGAGTCCAGCCGCGTCGTGATGACTTCCGGTAAAGCTTCAGCGATTATGTTTTCAAGACCCATTGCACTTCCACTCCGTACTTCAACAGCAGTTTCTTCAGGCGGCGCGCCTGTCCGTGGACGGCTCTCTGCCTTTCTGCATGTCCTTGAGCGCGCGTGCTTCTGCTTCCGCTTCACGGCGCGCTCGCTCGCCCCAGTTGAACGCCCCCTTCTTGACGACGTAAATGTAGCCTACGAGCAGCAGCGCCACGAACAGCATCATCTCTATGTAAACCAGATTGCGCATCAACGGGCCCGCTGCTGCCAGCTGCTTGAAGACCACGGCCCAGGGCACAAGGAAGATGACCTCTATGTCGAAGAGTATGAAGATCATCGCAATCAGGTAGAACTTGACGGAGAAGCGTTCGCGCGCAGAGCCCACCGGGTCTTTGCCGCACTCGTAGGGCATCAACTTCGTGCGCGTACTCTTTCGCTGGCCCACCATCTGAGACAGCAGTATGTTGCTCGCTGCAAAGCCGAGCGCAACTATGAACATCAGCAATATGGGCAGGTAAGCTTCCAGACTGAAGTTCTGCATGACGCTTCCTTCCGAGCCCTCGCAAGCTACACTTTTAGCCCTTCCGTACTCCCTTTCACCTGAAAGAGGTCGGCCAGGGCTCAGTTTAGAGATTGAGAATCATGGCACAAGCTCATAGTAGTCCTGTAAAACCCGTGTGTCAAGCACGCCTTAGGCGCTCCTTTAGCCTCGGCCTTCGGCCCCGTTGACCGTCTGAAAACGGGCGTGCTACTGTGCTTTTGGCCCTCAAAAAAAGGTGCCAAAGACTTCAGGAATGATTACGGGATTCAACACGGACGTAGAGCACGAAGGCACCGTCTATCACGTGCAGACGGAGGACAAGGGGCTGGACTCGCCGCTCCTCCTGTCGCTCGTCTACGTGGGCGGGGCGATTCTCGCCAGCAAGCGCTCGCGCTATGACGATTTAATCGAGAAGGGCTTTGACGAGAAGGAGCTGGCGGAGCGCCTGAACCGCCAGCACAAGCTCATCTGCGCCGCGATTCGACAGGGCCGCATAGAGGACTTGAAGCGCATGACCCAGCGCGAGGCGAGCGCCCCGCAGCCGAGCGCGCCTGCCGCCTCTCCCGCTTCCGTTCCCGAACAGGTCTTAGCCGCTCCGCCCTTGGAGATAGGGGCCACAGAGGACTCAGACCCTCTTGAGATTCCGCCGCCGGTACCCGCTCTGGAAGTCGAGCCGCTCGTGGAGCTTCCAAACCTTGAGCCTTTACCTATACCGCCGCGACCGCAGCCGGAAGCTAAGGTGAAAAAGGCTGCGCAGGCGTCGAAGACCGCTCAGGCGCAGAAGGCTGCGCCGGTACAGAAGAAGGCAGCGACGCCTAACGTGCGCGCAATTTTGCAGGACGTGGTGGCGGACTTTGCGCGGGCCGAAGCCGCTTCGGAGGCAGGCATTCATCTGAGCCTCGTCGGCGAAAGCGAGTTTCGCGGCGGCTCTACGGCGCTGCTTAAAATCAGGGTCGGTCGCGGCTCGCAGGGCAGGGAAGCGATTAACGGCGCGGACGTGACTGTGAAAGTCTTAGGCTCTACTTTTCGCCCGTTAATCTTTCCCACTCGCACAGGCCCGGACGGCATAGCGCAGGTGCGCGCCGCTCTACCGCACTTCAAGACCGGACGTGCGGCCATACTGGTGCGGGCGATTGCCGACGGCTACGAGGCGGAGCTGCGCCGCATCATACAGCAGGGCTGAGGAAGAGTAACTTTGCGCGTAACTGTGAACGGTGAAGAGAGAGAGTTGCCCGAAGGGATAACTCTGGAAGCCCTGATAGGTCAGCTCATGCTTGCGCCCGACCGGCTGGCCATTGAGCGCAATCGCGAAGTAGTGCGCCGTGCCGACTGGCCGCGAACAACTCTCTCGGAAGACGACCGCGTGGAGATAATTCATTTTGTGGGCGGCGGCGCGCGAGTGCTTGAGGATAATTAGAATAAGAAGGTGAAGGGAAAAGTTATGTCTAGTCTAGCCGTGACTGAGGGAACAGCGTCGGACAGCTTCGAGGTCGGAGGGCGCACCTTTCATTCGCGCCTCATAGTGGGAACCGGCAAGTATCGTTCGTTCGAAGAGATGAAGGCCGCGCACAGGGCTTCGGGCGCGGAGATGGTGACCGTGGCCGTCAGGCGCGTGCCGCTCGACCGCCGCGAGGAATCTTTCCTAGACCACTTAGACCCGAAGCTTACCATCCTGCCGAACACGGCCGGGTGCTACACGGCTGAAGAGGCCATACGCACGGCAAGGCTCGCGCGCGAAGCTCTGGGGACAGACCTCATTAAGCTGGAAGTCATAGGCGACCAGGTGACGCTCTTCCCGGACAACGAGCAGACGATTGAAGCCGCGCGCGTGCTGGTCAAAGAAGGCTTTACCGTGCTGCCTTATTTCACGGACGACCTGATTGCGGCGAAGAAGCTTCTGGACGCTGGCTGCGCCGCGGTCATGCCGCTCGCCGCTCCCATAGGCTCAGGCCTTGGCGTGCAGAACCCCGCCAACCTTCGCATCATGCGAGAGCAGCTGCCGGATGCGACGATAATTGTTGACGCGGGCGTAGGCACTGCGTCGGACGCGGCGATAGCAATGGAGCTTGGCGCGGACGCCATACTGATGAACACGGCCATCGCAGAAGCGCAGGACGCGGAGAAGATGGCAAAGGCCATGCGCCTCGGCATAGAGGCGGGACGCCTTGCCTACTTGGCGGGCCGCATGCCCCGGCGGCTTTATGCCTCTGCCTCAAGCCCGCTCAACGGAAATATACGCTGAGGTCTAAAGAGAGCATCGAGGCGTAGCTAGTGCTACAGCCGCAAGTGTTCGGCGCGGTGGCCGTGTTGCGCGGGGCTGCGGCTCCGGTCGCAAAGTCGCCCGCAGCGGCTGGCCCGTTCAGGTTAGTATCCTGACAACCGCCTTGCTTCCTCTGAATGGACGTGGAGTTATTCCCAGGCCCCTGCGCGTTATCCGCTGACGTTGCACCTTCACGGCAGACGGCCGTCGAGCCGTAGCCCACAAAATCAATGAGAGCCGCGTCAGCAGGACACGTTGCTCTGCTCAAAGCGGTAGTGCCGTTGACCAGCGCGACCCTGCCCGCGCCTGCGGCAAGGTCTATGGGACTTGTCGTAACAACCATGTCCGGATTAGGCAAAGGACTCCCGATTGTCCCTCCGCCTTCCTGAATTAGAAAATAGTGTCCGGGCTGAAGCGTGACATTCGGCAAGGCCGTCACCATGTAAGTTCCCGTTGTCCCGGTCGCGGGCGCATACTGTACGGAGAGTCCGTTGAGGCTCACGGGCGCGCTGCCCCTGTTGAAGATTTCTATGAAGTCGTGCGTGTAGCTGGCACTGCTGTTCCCTCCGCCTCCATAAATCTGGCTGATGACGAGCTTGGTTCCGTCCGTATCCGTAATCTGTCCCTGTCCCTGCGGGTCAGAGATGGCGGCTGGGCCGGATGCGAGAGTCAGGTTGACGAAGAAGGTTTCGCAGACTGCCTCGTTAGTCGTATCGCCGTTGACAGTCACAGAGATAGTTTGACTGGCGGTGCTGTTGGCAGGGAACGTGATTGTCCCGCTCGCCGCCGTGTAATCGCCCGCGCCCGCAGTTGTTCCCGCGACCGCCGTGCCGTTGGCCGTGGAGTAGTTGATGACGACAGGCTGGCCCGAAGGCTCCGACAGTGTGACTGTGAAGAGAGCCGTCGCCGTGCCGCCCGCATCAGGCTCTATCACGGCAGCGTCAGTGATGGCGACCAGAGGCTGCGGCTCGTTGTCCTTGATGGTTCCCACAGCTTGCCTGTCTTCAATCGTCGCGTTCGCAACGTTTGACAGCTCAACCGTGAATGTCTCATCGCCTTCATAGACAGTATCCTCGCCGATGTTGACTGTGATGCTCTTCGTCACTTCTCCGGGAGCGAAGACGAGAGTGCCGCTCGTTGAGGTGTAATCATCGGGAGCCTTAGCCGTACTGTCAGACGTTTGATAGTTGACCGTGACCGGCTCCGTGCTGATTGTATTGAGGCTCACGGTGAAGGTGACAGAGCCCGCGCCTTCCGTTGCGGTCGCGTCGGAAATTGAGAGAGACGGTGCGGCGCAGACGCTGCGTAGAGAGGCGGAGTTGCGCGGGCTGGCCGTGGCCGCCTGAAAGTCCGAGCCGTTTTGATTTGTGTCCTGGCATCCGCCAAGCCGCCTGAAATCCGCGCTCGTCGCGCTAGGCACGGGCGCAGCCGCGCCTCCCTCGAAACAGTTGGCGCTGCCGTAGCCTACGAAGTCCTGCACGCCCGCGCCCGTAACAGGACAGGCGCTGCTTCCAAGATTATTCGTGCTACTGACAAGCGCGACTTTCCCGCCCGTGGCCGCTAGGTCAATGCTGCCCGCCGCGTCTTCTGCTATGTCTACAGCCCCGCCCGTAGAGCTTGTGCCCGCAGCTTCCTGCACGAGCCAGTACTGGCCCGGCTGAAGCAGGCACGACCCGCCTGTCGTAGAGCCGCAGAGATTAGTGACAGACCAGTTGCCGCTGGTGCTGGTGGCAGACCTGTACTGAACAGACCAGCCGGCAATGTCCACGACCGTCGCGCCTCGATTAAAGATTTCGACGAAGTCGTTTTTAAGAGTTGACCCGGAGTTGCCGCCGCCTCCGTACAGTTGACTGATGACGAGATTCGCCGTGTCGTCGTTCAGTATCGTGCCCTGTCCCTGAGCATCCGCTACAAGAGCGTTCGTAGCGCCTGAGAGGTTAAGGAAGAAGCTCTCGTCCTGTTCAACCAGCACGTCTCCTTTGATAGCGACGGCGATTGTCTTTGTAGTCTCTCCGGGCGCGAAGACGAGAGTGCCGCTCGCGGCCGCGTAGTCCGAGGCAGCGCTGGCGGTTACGTCTTCCGTGTTGTACTGAACGGTTATCGTCTGCGCGGCGGGAGCAGAGAGCGCGACGATGAAGGATGCGCTCGTAGCCGCGCCGCCATTGCCTTCCGTCGCGCTGGCATCGCTGATTGAGATGCTTGTTAAAGGCCCTGTTCCTCCTACGCTCAGGTCGCTCGCGACGCACGAGTTTCTTTCGCCGGGCGTGCCGTAGGAGTCAGCGGCTGTGGTGAATCTCATTCCCGTATCGTTGCTGCGGAACTCGTCAAGCGTGTCGGACGCAGGACAGAAGGCGACCGAGGCGTTGCCCGGAATGGCATTGGATGCGCCCGACTGCGTTGTAGCAGGGTTGTTGTCGCCGTCCACGTTGTCGCTCAGAGTAGCGTTGCTGTTATCGCCCCACTGCGCGCCTTCTATATAGGTGGCGTTGTTACCAGTCAGCACTTCGTCAACGATAGCTCCGGCGGCACGCGTCCCGGCATAGAGCACTAAATTCTCGTTCGCAGCTAAGTCGAGCGTGCCCGCCGTGGTCAGTCCCGCAGTAGTGCCCGCGATTAAGACTAGGCTGCGGTTGCCGTCCGTGGTGCTGGTGTCTTCGGTCAGAGTGTTTGAGTTCGGAGCGGGCGCGGAAAGGACTATGACGACGAAGGTGCCTTGCGGAACCTGTGCTAGATAGTCTGATGAGGGAAGCGTGATGTCTCCTTCGGAGCCTGCGAGGCCCGCGACGCGAGATGCTACGTCCGAGAGCGTCCACCCGCGCATGTCCACACCGCCCGCCTTCGTCACCAGCAGCTCCACGTACTCCCTGCCTGAAATGGGATTGACCACGAACTCGTTAATGACCACTTCGTCTTCACTCGCGGGCGCAGGCGTGGGCGTCGGCGTGGGAGAGGGAGTAGGTGCAGGCGTAGGCGTAGGGGTGGGCGTAGGCTTTGGTGAAGGAGTTGGCGTGGGTGCAGGTGTAGCCGTTGGTGAAGGAGTAGGAGATGGCGTTGGAGTCGGCGTCGGAGTAGGCGCAGGTGTTGGAGTAACGGATGGTGTTGGCGTTACTACAGGTGAAGGAGTTGGCGTGGGAGTAGCTGTTGGAGATGGCGATGGTGTGGGAGACGGTGTTGCCGTAGGTGACGGCTTAGGTGAGGGTGATGGTGATGGTGTCGGGGTAGGTGTGGCTGTAGGCGTGGGCGTTGGTGCCGGTGCGCCGTTGCCTATGATGGGAATCGTCACAGGATTGCTGGCGCGAGCGTCGGCCGTGACTACGAGCGTGAGGTTACCCGTGGGCAGAGTTGACGGCAGGAGTAAGCGCACTTCGTCCAGCCCAGCCAAATCTTGCGAGGCCATGAAGCTTTCCACCGCGACGGTGCGGCCCGCGATTGTTGCTGTAACAGTCGCGGCGCTTCTCACGCCCGTAGCGAAGACGACAACGCGACGCGGCGCACTGCGAGCGTCGAACACCTCGGGCGCGCTGTAATCATCGGCGTCCAGAAACCTGCCCTCTCCCTTGCCGTCTCCATTCTCAGTAAACAGTCCGGGCGCGGCTTTCAGGACGGGAACGCTTCCGCGTGAAGGGAAGCCGTCGGAGCTTGTCACTATAACATTGGCGGTGCCCGCCTCTGTCTGAGCGGGATTGAGAAAGACAACCTGTGTGGGCGAGACGAAGAGAAGCTGCGCGGCACGACCGTTGACGGACACTCTTGTCCCGCAAAGCTCTGTCGGAAAATTTCGCTGCGCGTCCCTGCGTGCCTGCTCCGTGCAGAGCGAGAGGTTTGTGCCGAGCGCTACAGATTGGCTGTCGGGAGCTATGGCCTTTGTGGCGGAAGGCTCGTTGCCGAAGGAGGCGTAGTTCAGGACTCTAAGCTCTCCGAATGCAGGGCGCGCAAGGGGGCTCGCCACGTAAATCTCAGAGTTGTTCTGATTCTCGCTCTCTGTGACGCTGCCGGAGATGACGCGCGGAAAGTTGAAGGCGAGCGTCGCGCCGTCGTCGCTCAAAGACGTGATGACGTTTAGCTGGCGGTTGGAGCCAGTGAAGCCGTCCGCCGCCGTGGGCGAAGTGGTGACGCGCGTGAACTGGGCCAGCGGAATGTCGTATAGATAGACTTCTATGCTGCGGTCGTTGTTGGCCAGCGCTCCTGTCGTCGCCAGGGGGCGGCGCGTGGCGAAGGCTATGCGATGGCCGTCGCCGCTTATAGTCGGGTCGAGCGGCACGTCCTGCGGCGTAGACGCGGGCAGAACGCTGTTGGAGGGAAGCGACGTTATGCGGCGCGTCACGTTGTTGCGCCCGTCGAAGAGAAAGACCTGGCTCGTGTTAGGCGCAGTGTCGCCTTGATAAACGACTCGCGTTCCGTCATCGCTGATGGCGCGGCCCATAGTGAGAGAGAGATTAGAGACGCCCTGTGCAAGCACGCTTATGGCTCCACCCGCGCGCGGCTGTCTGACGAGGTCTCGCGTGCTGCCCCCTCCCGCGCTTGAGTCTCTGACGTAGGCGACGTGTGAGCCGTCGCCGCTAATCTTGGCAGAGGTCGCGCCTGCCGTGCCGGAAGTGTCTGTCAGTTGCGTGAAGAGAGACGTGGTCGTGTCGAAGATAAAGATTTCAGAGTTGGCGTCAGCGTTACCGCCCGTCAGGTTACGGTTTGAAGAGAAGGCCGCGTAGCGACCGTCGTCCGAAAGCGAGGGAAGAAAATTCCCCTGCTGCGGCCTGTGCTCAAGGTCAGAGGCGGTCGTGTCCGTGATTTGATGAAGGGCGGAGCCGTCGAAGTAGAAGATTTCGGAGTTGAAGTCGGGGTTTGTGCCGAGCGGGTTATCTGCGGCGGCGAAGACCGCGCGCGAGCCGTCCTGCGAGAGCCCAGGCGAGGGAGCGCGCGAGCGGGAAAGCTGCGTGAACGAGGGAGCTTCAATGCTAATGTCGGCTCGCACCGCGCGGAAAAAGTCTGCGGCTGAAGTCCCTTCGAGTTTTTCGGTCGTCTCGAAAGCCACGCGGCGACCGTCGCCGCTCAGGCTCGGGCTGAGATTAAGAGCCAACTCGGAGCTTTGAGTGATGCGTCGCAGGCCTGCGTTCTGTGACGAGGCCCGCCATAGACTCGTGAGACAAAGCGCCCCGGCTACGAAGAGAAACGACAGGACTGTTCTGATGCGCGGCAAAGTTAGC
The DNA here is from genome assembly GCA_035276685.1 of Pyrinomonadaceae bacterium. GTDB lineage: Bacteria > Acidobacteriota > Blastocatellia > Pyrinomonadales > Pyrinomonadaceae > JACVRN01. The sequence continues at coordinate 36,045 of DATELK010000095.1, forward strand.
GCCTCCGTTCCGGCCTGATAAGCCTGATAGAACGCGTGCAGAAGAGCTAAGCTGTGTGGATTGAAAAGAGGCGCAGGGCGCGTAAGATGAGGTGACGGGTTAACGCGCGCTTTCCAGAACAGGCGAGATAATACAGAAAACATTTTCATCCTGGCAAGGAAGAAAAGACAGAGGTAATGATTTAGTTCGGAGAGACAGGTCAGTACCGCCTGCGGTAGCGGGCGGGTCTAACATACATTGTGACTCTGGTCTAACTAATACCCGCCCGCTACCGCAGGCGGTACTGTCCTGCTTTCACTTTTGCCTTTGTGGTCTGGTACTTTAGGCCGGAAGGGGAGGCTGTTGATGAAGATTGTGGTGAGCGGGGCTTCGGGGCTGGTTGGCTCGGCCGTGGCCGGTAATCTCTCTTCGAGGGGCGCGAAGGTTCTTCAGCTTGTGCGGGAGACGCCGCGTGATGCTGACCGAGAGATACTGTGGAATCCGTCCGAAGGGATTAAGGACGCCGCGAAGCTCGAAGGCGTGGATGCAGTCATACATCTGGCGGGCGAGCCTATTGCCGAAGGCCGATGGACGGATGAGAAGAAGCGGCGCATAAGAGAGAGCCGCGTGCGCGGGACACGAGTTTTGTCGGAAGCTCTCGGGAAGCTTGAGCGCAAGCCTTCCGTGCTTTTGTCCGCCTCCGCCGTAGGCTACTACGGCTCGCGCGGCTCTGAGATGCTGACGGAAGAGAGCGCGCCGGGCGACGATTTTCTGGCTCGCGTCTGCCGCGAATGGGAAGAGTCAACAGGGCCAGCCGCAGAGGCAGGCATACGCGTCGTCATGATGCGCTTCGGCGTGATACTGAGTCGAGAAGGCGGCGCGCTTGCCAAGATGCTCACGCCTTTCAAGTTTGGCGTAGGAGGCCGCCTAGGCTCGGGCGAGCAGTACATGAGCTGGATTTCGCTCGAAGACGTGGTGGGCGTGATAGATTTCCTGCTTGAGAAAAGCTCTTTGAGCGGCCCTGTCAACACAGTGGCCCCGAACCCCGTCACCAACAGGGAATTCACGGAAGCACTTGGCGACGCGCTCTCGCGTCCGACCATTTTCCCCGTCCCGAAGTTCGTCATGCGCGCGGCCTTCGGCGAGATGGCGGACATGGCTCTTCTGGCAAGCCAGAGAGCGGAACCGGCGCGACTGAAATCCTCAGGCTACGCTTTCAAGCACGCGGAGCTGAAAGCAGCGCTAAGGGATATTCTGAAGAAGTGACATTCTTAAAAAGTAATTTCTAATCGCCCGCGACCCCGGCCTCTCTGCGAGCGCCGAAGTCTTCGAGCGCGTCGAAGACCTCAAGCGCGTAGCGAACGTTGCCGAAGGGAGCCGAGACCTGTACGCCCTGAATCTGGTCTCGCACCTCCATTAAAGACTCGCGCGCAATCTTCAAGCCTTCGTCGCGCGCCGCGTCCTTTCCTTTCTCGGAAGCCACGCGCATGCGCTCCATAATCGAAGGCGTGACTCGAACGCCCGGCACCTCGTTGTGCAGGAACTCAGCGTTGCGGAAAGAGACGAGCGGCCAGATGCCAGCGACAATGGGAATGCGAACGTGCTCTATGCGCTTGAGGAACTCGCGTAGCTGCTCTGTGTCGAAGACGGGCTGCGTGATGGCGTACTGCGCGCCCGCCTCCACCTTCCACTCGAAGCGCTTTATCTCTTCGTCCAGATTGAGCGCGCCGGGGTTGACGCCGACGCCTATGCAGAAGGATGTCGGCCGCCCTATGGGGTTGTTGCCAAGGTCAAGCCCGTGGTTCAGCTTGTTGACCATGTTCGTCAAGCCGATTGAGTCTATGTCGAAGACGGCCGTGGCATCCGGGTACGGCCCCATCTTGGGCGGGTCGCCCGTAATCAGAAGAAGATTGTGAATCCCCAGAGCAGCCGCCCCAAGAAGGTCACTCATCATGCCGAGCAGATTTCGGTCGCGGCAGCAGTAATGAAGGACAGCCTCTATGCCTATGTCGCGCTCTACAAGCACGGCCGTAGCCTGAGCGCTCATGCGCGTCTGCGCGCGTGGGCCGTCAGGAATGTTGACGGCATCCACGCCCGCTTCCTTCAAAAGCCGTATGGAGTCCAGAGTCTTAGCCGCGTCGCAGCCCTTCGGCGGCAGCACTTCGACAGAGGTGACGAACTCTCCGAAGGTAATCTTGCGCGACCAGCGCGAGCGCTCTTCGGGCGCGACGACCTGTATGTCCGAGGGCGTCAGCTCGTCTATGCGCCGGGCCTCAGATTCCTTGACGACGACGCGCTGCTTGCGAGGGCTCGCCGCCCGCACGGCGTCCGAGATGAGCTTGATGTGAGCGGGCGTCGTGCCGCAGCAGCCGCCTATGAACTTCGCACCGCTCTGTATAAAGCGGCGCGCGAACTTTGCCATGTACTCGGGCGAGCACATGTAGAACTGTCTGCCCTGCACGTCGCGCGGGAGTCCGGCGTTCGGCTGCACGGACAGCTTCTTCTCCGTCACGCCGCGCATCTTCTCTATCGCGGCGAGAAGCGTTGCCGGGCCGACGCTGCAATTAACGCCTATGACCTCCGCGCCCCATTCATCCAGACGAGTCGTGAAGACTTCGGGCGTGGTGCCGAAGGAGGTGTTGCCGTCGGGAAGGATGGTCATCTGGGCTATGATGGGAAGGTCGCAAAGCTCCCTGACGGCGCGTATGGCTTGGCGCATCTCGGAGATGTCCGAGAAGGTCTCAAGGATGAAGAGGTCTACGCCGCCGTCCAGCAGCGCCGAGACCTGCGCCTTGAACATCTCCTTAGCCTCTTCAAAAGAGGTAGGCCCGTAAGGCTCTATGCGAAGGCCAAGGGGGCCAACGGCACCGGCTACGAAGGCGCGCTCGCCCGCAGCCTCTTTGGCTATCTTGGCGGCCGCCACGTTGATGAGCCTGAGACTCCCTTCGAGCCCGTACTGTTGCAGCTTGTGCGCCGTCGCGCCGAAGGTATTGGTCTCTATGATGTCCGCGCCCGCGCGTATGTACTCCTGGTGGACTTCGCGCACGAGGTCTGGGTTCGTCAGGTTCAGCTCGTCGTAGGAGCGGTTGATGTAGATGCCCTTTTCATAGAGCATCGTTCCCATAGCGCCGTCAAAGACGCTCAGCTCGTCGGATTCAAGAAGTTCTCTGAAGGTTCTCATTTATCTAAAAGAAGAAGTCCCGCGCCAAGCCAGCACGGGACTTCAATGGAAGCTGAAGTGTACGGGGCCTCGGAAAGCTTTTGAAATCCTAAGGCCAGGCCGAGCTGTTTAGCGGATTATTTTTCGTGGCCGCAAGTTGCCTTAACTCACCACGTTTTCACTCACGCCGCTTATACGCCGCAAAAGCCCAACTGTCAAGCTGTAATTGTTAACCGCGAGGCCGTGGCCGCTAGCTGCGCTGGCAGCGCGGGCAGAAGTAGGTAGAGCGCCCGCCGTGGCTGATGCGTTGAATCTTCGCACTGCATTTAAGACAAGGCTCGCCCTCTCGGTCATAGACTCGCCAGCGCCCCTCTATGCCGCCTCCGAAATAGCTCCCGTCAATATTCTCAGGGTCAACCTTGCGCCGCGAGCCGTGCCTGATGGCTTCTTCAAGGACGTGGCGAATGGCCCTGTGCAGCGCGGGCACGCGCCGCGCGGAAAGTTCGCGGGCCGACTGGAAAGGATTCGTGCGGGCGAGGAACATGGCCTCCGCCGCGTAGATGTTACCGAGCCCCGTCACCCTTCGCTGGTCAATCAGCGTCTCTTTCAAGGTGCGGCGCGAGCGCTGCAACGCGTCTCGAAGATAAAGGTCTGTGAACTCATCAGAGAATGGCTCTGGTGCAAGAGAGCTAAGCTCCTTCGCCTGTGATAGCTCATGTGCGCGCACAAGCTTCATCATGGCGAAGTGGCGCTGGTCAGTGAAGGCGAGCATCCGTCCATCGTCAAGATGAAAGAGCGCGTGCGTGTGCTTGCGAAGCTCAGAGCCTCGGGGCAGAAGCAGGAAGCTTCCGGTCATTCTAAGATGCGTGATGAGCACGAGCGAAGACGAGAGATGAATCAGAACGTGCTTGCCGCGCCGCGCTACCTGCTCAACGCGACGGCCCTTGAGCAGCCTCTTGAACTCTTCTGGCGTGGTCGAGGGCGCAAGCCCCGGTCGCAGCAGGCTCGCTCGAAGGATGCGCCTGTCCTGTAAAAGCCTGCCGAGCGCACGCGCGACTAATTCGACTTCCGGAAGCTCAGGCATTATGAAAAGAGAAGGCGGGCGGTTGGAAGCCAATCTGTGAGAGAGCACAGGCGGCTCATTTTTTGAGAGACTTCCTGACGGAGAAGATGAGCATTATTCCTACTAAAATCAGAAATCCTGAAAACAGCGCCTCAGCCATGAACGGCTCTCCTTAAAATTAGCTTGCTAAAATCACGCGGGGCATAAAAAGAACCCTGAGCCTAAACTCCCGAGCCGAAGCCGCCACGGATTAGGCCCCCGCCTGCTTTACGATTATAAGAGCCGTCTGACCGGCTCGCTAAATGTACCTGAGCAGCACCAGGATGATAACTATCAGCAGCACCAGCCCCAGCAATCCGCTCGGATAATAACCCCAGCCTCGACTGTACGGCCAGCTTGGAACTGCCCCCAGCAAAAGCAGAATCAGTACGATTATCAGAATTGTGCCTAACACGTCAGCTTCTCCTCCTTCAAAAAAGAGTCGAACCCTGTTTTCTGCCTGCGCCTAAAGGGTAAGCGCGCCGCAACTCTTAGTCAATAGAAATTAAGTCAGGCGCTCTGATTTGACGGGCAGTTGCTGCTTGCAAAATATTTTGCAAGCACTCCGTACCTGCTGACCTTTCGACGGCGCAAGAGAAGTTAAGCGTGACGCCTCTATACGATGAACCTTCCGTATCTCTGTGGCGGCCCGCGATTATACGCCTTGCTTCAAGTTGAGGGAATTATCTGTCCCAGTCCACGCGATCATCTCCCCGCTTAGCGCAGGGCCGAGGTCGCTGGTGTTGCTCGTGTCGGTCTCTTTTCCGGTGAAGCTCTGTCCCTGATCCGTTGAATACATGGTATTCAAGTAACCGCTTGAGTCGCTGCCTGTCCAACCCAGTATCAAGTTGCTGCCGCTCACGGTCAGGGCAGGCCCGTTCGTGGAATCGCTCGTCTCATGCGTGTTGACCAGCCCGCTGAAATTCGAGCCGTCCGATGAGCGCATCAAGTAGATGTATGGCGACGCATAATCAGTACCACCGGCGCTGCCTCCGGTAAGAGCGTCAGCCGGAGCAGTAATGATGTCGTTGACGATATTGCCTGCCGAGTCTTTCACGTAGGGCAGTCCCGTCCACGCAATGTAAAGGTAATCGTCGTCCGCCGCCAAAGCCGGTGAGGTATGACTTTGTTGATCGTAGTTCGAATCTACCTCAAGCGTCACTATATTTGAAGGGATGTTGTTGACGATTTGCGCGACATTCAATTGGCTGTTGGTACCTGTCCACGCGATGTATAGGACATCCTTAAACACCGCCAAAGCAGGGCCGCTCGTGGAATGGGCCGACTCGTTAATAACCTCCTGGACTGGAAACGTCTTCAAATCCGAAGTCTGCATCACGTTCAAGGAGCTTTTCGAGTCGGTTCCGACCCACGCAATGTATAAAACCTCTCCGAGCACGGCGAGCGCAGGTGCCGAAGCCGATTTCTGGCTGCTCGTAGTCTGAACCCCCCAATTCTGGCCATAGTCAGACGAGGAGCTGAGGTTCAGGTAGCTCTTCGTGTCAGTCCAGCCAAGAATCAGTTCTGAATTTAATTGCACCAGGGCAGGCCCTAAATAGCTTTTCTGGGATAACGTCACTTGCATGTCGTTTGTCCTCCTTTTCAGGCTATACAGTTTTATCGGTAAAGACGGAGTTCTGAGGTTTAGCTGTTGCGAGGTCTACCTGTTACGGGGCCGATAGTAGCAGAATCCCTTGCGAAGTAGCAATGAAAGGCTAGGGCTCTGTGGCTCGCCGTGTGACTCAGGCGTTGGAGGTGGCCCAGCGCTCGCCTTCGCGCAGTAGCGTCTCAGACTTCTCTATAGAAGTCGCTTCGGTGTAGACGCGTAGCACGGGCTCTGTGCCGGACTGGCGGAAGAGAAGCCAGGACTCGTCCTCAAAAAGGAGCTTGGTGCCGTCTAGCCTCTCGACGCCCACTACTTTGTGCCCGGCGATTTCCGAGGGAGGCTTTGCGGCCATCTCTTCAACGAGCGAGAGCCCTCGCTCGACCGCCATGTGCAGGTCGCTGCGGTTAAAGTAGAACTCGCCGAACTCCCTGTGCATGTCGCGCACCATCTCGGACGGCGCTTTGCCCGCCGAGACAACAGCTTCCAGAAAGAGAAGGCTGTTGAGTATGCCGTCGCGTTCGGGGATGTGGCCCGCGACGCCTATGCCGCCTGACTCTTCCGCGCCCAACAGGATATTTTCACGCAGCATGAGGTCTGCCACGTACTTGAAGCCAATGGGAGTGTCGAAGAGCGGCAGATTTAGCGACTGGCAGATGCGCTTTGTCAGCACGCTCTGAGAGAAGGTGCGAACGACTCCGCCCGTCATGCCTCTCGTGCGCGCCATGTGCAGGAGGATGAGCGGCACCACCTCGTGCATGGTCATGGTCTGGCCAAGCTCGTTGACCGCGCCGACTCTGTCCGCGTCTCCGTCCGTCGCCAATCCCAGTTGAGCATCAAGCTCTCTGACACGCGCTTTCAGAGGCGAAAGGTTGCGGTCAATCGGCTCAGGATTGACTCCACCGAAGAAGGCGTCGCGCCCCGCGCGTATCGTCTCCGCACGAGTCGCGCCTCCACGCAGAAAGCTCTCGACCCATTGCCCGCCCGAGCCATGCATGGAGTCAACTACGACTCGAAGGCCGGAAGCACGGAGGCGTTCGAGGTCAACGTAAGAAGCTATCTGAGCCCTGTAGCTCGCCTCGCACTCTTCGTAAAAGGCTCGTGCTTCGGAGGCTGAGACATCTCCCAGCTTAACAGGCTCCGCATCAAGCAGCGCTTCGACGGCTGAAGTGGTCTCGACTGTCGCACTCCCGCCCCACGGGGCTTTGATTTTGAAGCCGTTGAACTCAGGCGAATTGTGTGAAGCGGTGATGACGACTCCGCCCAGAGCGCCGCGCTCGCGCACGGCCCACGAGACGAGCGGCGTCGGAACCGATTCGGGAAAGAGCGCGACGTTAAGATTGTTGCCGGAGAGCACCTCTGCCGCCCGCCGCGCGAAGTGTTCCGAGAGAAAGCGCCTGTCGTAGCCGACTATGACGAGAGAAGGCGAAGCAGCATTGCTTTCATCCGAAGCCTCGCGGCTTGCCTGCAGCTTAAGGAAGCTCGCGTAGGCTTGCGCCACTCGCTCAAGGTTCCGGAAGGTGAAGCCTTCGGCTATGACCGCGCGCCAGCCGTCCGTCCCGAAGCGTATCTTTGTCAAAGCGTCAGGCGCGCTCACTCGTGCGAGCCTCCGAGCTGCGAGTAGTCTGTGATAGAGGTCTTGTCGCCTAAGACTGCGCCCGCGCCTACCTGAGCAGAGCGCCCTATGTGACAGCCGCGACCCGTGACGGCTCCGAAGACCTGCGCGCCTGAGCCCACGCGCGTGTGCGGCCAGAGGATGGAGTTCTCCACGCGCGCCTTCTCCTCTATGTAGCAGCCGGGGCCTATGACGCTGTTGATGACCTCAGCGCCCGGCTTTATAAAACAGTCGTCGCCTATCATGGAAAGCTCGTCAATCTCCGCGGCCGTCGCGGAGTCGAAATTCCCGCGCCGCTCCTTCAGGTGAATGCGGCCTACGCGTCCCGCCAGCAAGTCCATGTGAGCTTGCAGGTATCTTTCGGGCGTGCCTATGTCAATCCAGTAGGTTCTCTGCGGGATGTGCGCGAAGAACTTCTCGCCGCTCTCAAGCAGCTTCGGGAAGAGGCCGTACTCGAAGGAGTGATTCTCGCCCGCCGGTATGAAGTCCAGCACCTTCGGCTCAAGTATGTAGGTGCCCGCGTTAATCGTGTTGACGGTTATCTCCTCTGCCTTGGGCTTCTCAAGAAAGCGGCGGACGTGACCGTCCTCTTCCGTCTCAACCAGCCCGTAAGCCGTGGGATTATCGACAGGCGTCAGCACTATGGTAGCGGTCGCGCCCCTCGCGTTGTGCTCGCGTATGACAGCCTTCAAGTCAAGGTCTGTGAGGATGTCGCCGTTGAAGACAACGGTCGGCTCTCGTATCAGGTCTTCCGCGTACTTGTAGGCTCCGGCCGTGCCCATAGGCTGCGGCTCGACGGTGTATTTAAGATTTACGCCGTAGTCGCTTCCGTCGCCGAGCAGCTGTTCTATCTTGTGCGGCTGGTAGGAAAGAGACAGAGTGATGTCCTTTATCCCCGCTCGCTTCAGCGTGTCAATCTGGTATAGAAGGAAAGGACGATTGCAGATTGGGACGATGGGCTTGGGCGTGTAGACCGTCAGCGGCCTGAGCCGCGTCCCCTTACCGCCCGCTAGAATGAGTGCCTGCATGATTATTCGGGGTTAAGAGATTAAGTATTCAAAAACAGTGAAGTCTAACACTCACTCGCGCGCCTTTTCAAACGAGCGCTTCTAACCGGAAGAGTCGCTTGCTTGACACCCTTTGTTGCCAACGTATAATCAAACCAGTGAATAGTAGGTAGTAAATCCCTTGAGACAAAGCATCTCTTTCTATTCACCATTTACTTCTTACCAGGAGCAGTTGTCATGAGCGAGAGAAGGGAAGCCGTCATCATCAGCGCCGTTCGCACGCCTACCGGAAAGTTTCAGGGCGCGCTCAAAGGATTCAAAGCCACGGAGCTTGGCGCGATGGTCGTGCGCGAGGCCGTCAGCCGCGCAGGCGTTGAGCCCGAAGATGTGGACGAAGTGATTATGGGCTGCGTCATACAGGCTGGCCTCGGCCAGAATCCCGCGCGTCAGGCCGCGCTCAAGGGAGGCATCCCGTTCGGCGTCTCGGCCGTGACGATTAATAAGGTCTGCGGCTCTGGCCTGAAGTCTGTGATGATGGCCGCACAGGGCATACAGCTTGGCGACTCCGAAGTCGTAGTAGCAGGCGGCATGGAGTCCATGTCCAACGCTCCTTACATTATCCCGAACGCGAGAGAAGGCTATCGCTTGGGTAACGGCGTGCTGGTGGACGCCATGATTCACGACGGGCTCTGGTGCGCCTTTGAGAACTATCACATGGGCAACACTGGAGAGGTCGTGGCAGACCGCTACGGCGTGACGAGACAGGAGCAGGACGAGTACGCGCTCAACTCTCATAAGAAGGCCGCAGCCGCCATCAAGGACGGAAGGTTCAAAGACGAAATCTTCGCCGTCGAGATTCCGCAGAAGAAGGGCGACCCTGTAATCTTCGACACGGACGAGGCCGTTCGTCTCGATGCTTCTATTGAAGCATTGTCGAAACTTAAACCTGCCTTCAAGGAGGGCGGGACTGTGACGGCAGGGAACGCGCCCGGAGTCAACGACGGCGCATCGGCTCTCGTAGTCACTTCGCTTGAGCGTGCGCGTGAGATGAATGTGGAGCCTATGGCGCGCATAGCGGCGCAGGCGACCTCAGGCATTCAGCCCGAGCTTGTCATGATGGCTCCGGTCGAGGCGATTCGCCGCGTGCTCAAGAAGGCTGGCTGGACACTTGACGAGGTAGACCTGATTGAGCTGAACGAAGCCTTCTCCGTGCAGGCCATAGCGATTATGAGAGAGCTTGAGATTGACCCGAAGAAGGTGAACGTCAACGGCGGCGCGGTCGCGCTCGGCCACGCCATAGGCCAATCCGGCTCGCGCGTGCTGACCACCATGCTCTACGAGATGAAGCGGCGCAACGTGCATAGAGGGCTGGCCGCTCTCTGCCTGGGCGGCGGCAACGCCGTGGCCTTAGCGGTAGAAAGATAAAAGAGGAGTTTTGTCCCGGGCTGTAAAAGCGTATGGCGACGAAAGAAGAGCACAATAAATACTTAGCCTACTCGCATCTGGGCTACGCCGCGTTTCAGACTCTGATGATGCTCGTGATGGTTGTCTTCGCGGCCATCATCGTCGGCGGCATCGCCGCGTCCGACACGAGCGGCGAGTTCCCGGCGGGTCTTGTGGCTGTCGTCCTGACCATCAGCTTCCTCTTTCAGCTACTCTTCACGGTGCCCTCTTTCGTGGCGGGCTTCGGGCTGCTGAAGAGAAAGAGCTGGGCCAAGACGGCGGCCATGGTAGCGGGCTTTATCTCCGCCATGAGCTTTCCGTTCGGCGTGGCGGTCTGCGTCTACACCTTCTGGTTTCTCTTCGGCGCGAACGGCAAGTCGCTTTACGAAGGTCAGCCCGCGATGGCCGGCGGCAATTCCGACTTCTATCTGAACGAGCCGACCGAAGATGAGAACACCATAGGCAGGTGGACGGAGCGCAGGAAGCGCGAGGAGTACGTGCCGCCCAAAGAGATGCCTAACTGGCGGGACTGACGATTTTGGATTTTAGATTCCGGATTGGAGCGGCTGTACTGGCTTGAGCGAGACGATTGGTGTCATAGGCGCGGGGACTATGGGCAACGGTATAGCGCAGGTGTGCGCGCGTGCCGGTTACTCGGTCGTCATGCGCGATGTCAAACAGGAGTTTCTTGAGCGCGGCCTGCAAACGATTGACAAGAGCCTGCAACGCGACGTGGACAAGGAGCGGCTCAAGGCGGAAGAGAAGCAGGAGATTGTCTCTCGCATACGCGCGGTCACGGACTGGGAAGCCCTGGGCAGCGCGAGCCTCGTAGTCGAGGCCGTCTCCGAAGACTTCGGAGTCAAATCAGAAGTCTTTCGCAAGCTGGACGAGATAACGAGCGCGGACGCGATACTTGCCTCTAATACTTCGTCCATCTCCATCACGAAAATCGCGGCCCAGACTAAAAGGCCGGACAAAGTTATAGGCATGCACTTCATGAACCCCGTGCCGGTCATGAAGCTGGTGGAGATAATCCGAGGCATTGCCACGTCGGACGAGACTTATGAGCGCGTGCGTCGGCTGACGGAGCAACTGGGTAAGACGCCGCTCGAATGCAACGACTCGCCCGGCTTCGTCTCAAACCGCGTGCTGATGCCCATGATTAACGAGGCCGTCTTCACGCTCTACGAAGGCGTGGCGACCAGAGAGAGCATAGACGGCATCATGAAGCTAGGCATGAATCATCCTATGGGGCCGCTCACGCTCGCGGACTTCATAGGCCTTGATGTCTGCCTGGCAATCATGAACGTGCTTTACGAAGGCTTAGGCGACCCCAAATATCGCCCCTGCCCGCTCCTGAAGAAATACGTGGACGCGGGCTGGCTCGGCAGAAAGACCGGGCGCGGGTTCTACGAATATTAGCAGCCCTACAATTTGCGAGACCCCATGCAAACCGTTAATTACTATTGCCAGAAGTGTCTTGCCCCGAACCCCTTCGGGCAGGAACTGTGCGGGCGTTGCGGCACGCGCCTGATGTTGATTGTGGAGCCGCCCACCGGACGCTTTGAGACCGACATGATGGGGGCGGGGCCCGAAGAGCATCTGCTTGAGCGCGTGTCGGCGCTGGAAAACCGCCTGATGCGCATCACAGACCGTCTTGAGCAGAGCCTGAATCTTCTGCTCAGGCAGGCGCGCAACTCCTATTTCGACCACGCGCTGCTGGAATCGCTCATCTCCCTTTTGAGCGAAGCCGGAACAGTTGACCGCGAGAAGCTCGAAGGCTTCTGGCACGAGCGCTGCCAGCGTGACTCGCTTGAGCGCGACGAGATAGAGCGCAGAGAGCGCCTGCGCGCAGAGATTGTGGCGGGCTACAAGGGGCAGCGCGCGGAGGACTTCGCGCAGGACGTTGCGGAAGGAATGGAGCTTCTGACGGAAGGGCTGGCCGAGCAGGCCGTTCAAACTCTTGAGCGCGCAAGCGCCCTCTCGCCCCAGAACATTCCCCTGCTGGCTTTCATAGGCGAGCACTTTTTCCGCGCCGGGCGCATGGCTCCCGCGCGAAGCTATCTACAGCGAGCCTTTGACCTCTCGCCCGGCGACGACCGCGTCTGCCTGCTGCTTGGACTTGCCCTAGGCGACGAGGGAGAGGCCGAAAGCGCCAAGAAGCTTTTGAGCGATGCCGTCAAGCGCGGGCACGCTTCGTTCGCAGCGCACTACGGGCTCGGCAGAATCCTCGCCGCCGAAGAGCGCTGGCGCGAAGCCTTGCAGGAGTTCAAGCGTGCGCTGGCCGTGCGCTCCTCGCCCGAGGCTCATTACGTGGTCGGCTGCGTCTATTACCAGCTGGGCCACGACCGCATGGCCGGGCGGCACCTGCGCAAAGCCCTTGAGATGGATGGGGAATATGCTGCGGCCCTTTACGTGCTGGGGCTGGTGCTGCTTCGCACGGGCGAGCGTGCCCGCGCTCGACATTGTTTCCAGTCGGCGCGCGAAAAATCATCGAGCGAGCCGCGCTACGCCGCAGCCGCGCGCAACATGCTCAAGACGCCCGGTCGAACGGCCCCGCACGCGCCCTTCTTCAACGTCGCGCGCACACGCGGGCGGCGGCTGGTGACTTGCGGTGATAAGCGGCTGGCCGACGCCGTCATCACGGACGCGCTCAATTCGTCCGGCGCAAGCGACAAGGAGCGGTAGACGGAGCTTCCGGCTCAAGTTGACACAAGCGCGCAAGCCGCTATAATACAACCTTTTGTGCGCCTGTTGCTCGCAAGCGCCATAAGCATCAAGGCGGGTCTATCGTGCGAATCGAGCTTGATAAACTGGAAGGAAAGTCCGCGCAGTTCGCGCACACGTATGGTGCGGACGAGCTTGTGCTGGACGACGAACACGCGCGATTAACTGAGCCGCCGCAGGTCACAGGGCGCATCAATCGCAGCGGCCACGAGGTTCGACTGCGCGGGCAGATAACGGCACGCGCCGAGGTTGACTGCGACCGCTGCCTGAAGCAGGTGACTGTGCCCGTTGAGGCGGACTTTGACGTGACCTACGTTCCGGCGAGCGATTACGTGGAGCAGCAGGGCGCGGCCGAGTTGCAGGAAGAAGATTTGGGCGTCTCTGTTTACGAGAACGAGACGATTGACGTGGACGAGCTTGTGCGGGAGCAGGTCTTACTGGCCATCCCTGCGCGGGCTCTCTGCACGGAAGATTGCAAGGGGCTCTGCCCCGTCTGCGGAGCGAACCGCAACGAAGCCGCCTGCGAGTGCGAGTCTCAGGAGACAGACCCTCGCTGGGCGGCGCTGAAGAATCTTACAGAATAGTTTATAAGGAAGTTTGTAATGCCTAATCCAAAACGACGACATTCAAAATCACGCTCGCGCAAGCGTCGCGCGCATGACGCGCTTCGCGCGCCGCAGACATCCATCTGCCCGAATTGCCAGGAGCCGCGCCAGTCGCACCGCGTCTGCCCCAAGTGCGGCTACTACAAGGGCCGCGAGATAATTCAGGTCGAACCGACAGCGTAAAAGCAGTTTTCAGTAATCAGTTTTCAGTTCTCAGAAAAGACAAGGCTTGCTTTTCCTGAAAACTGAAAACTCAGAACTGAAAACTGTTCTTCTAAGATGAAGCGTGGCCCGCATCAACTGACCGGCAAGGTCGTGCTAGACGCTATGGGTTCCGACCACGCGCCGCAGGTGGAGATTGACGGCGCTATGGCGGCTGCGCGCGATTTCGGCATAGGCGTCATACTCGTGGGCCAGCCCGAAGTGGTGGAGCCGGAGCTTCGTCGCTGCGGCTGGCGCGGGCAGGGCCATCGCGGCATAGAGCTGGTCGAGGCGGCTGAAGTCATAGGCATGGACGAGCCCGTGGCGACCGCCGTCCGCCGCAAGAAGAAGAGCTCTTTGAGGGTCGGAACGCGGCTCGTCACGGAAGGCCATGCGGACGGCTTTGTCTCGGCGGGCAACACGGGCGCTGCCATGGCTACGGCCAAGATGGTGATAGGGATGCTGCCCGGCGTTGACCGCCCGGCGCTCGCCGCCTTGATTCCTACTAAAAGCGGCAAGCCGACTTTGTTGCTGGACGTGGGCGCGAACGCGGAGTGCAAGCCGCAGCACCTGGCGCAGTTTGCTATCATGGGTGACGCTTATTCGCGCGCCGTGCTCGGCACCATGCGCCCGACCGTCGGGCTCATGAGCATTGGCGAAGAAGAGGCCAAGGGGAACGACCTGACGAAAGAGGCTTTTCCTCTCATGAGGGATTTGACGAGCCTCAATTTCGTCGGCAACGTAGAGGGGCGGGACGTTTTCACAGGGGCCGTAGACGTGATAGTGACGGACGGCTTCACGGGCAACGTGATGTTGAAGCTGTCCGAGGGGCTCACGGACGCCATGCTCTCTATGATTCGGCGCGAGCTGTCGGCTTCCGCGATTACCAAGGCGGGCGCTATGCTGGCCCGACCCGCGTTCAGGAACATAAAGAAGCGGCTCGATTACACGGAGTACGGCGGAGCGCCGCTTTTGGGCGTCAGGCAGATTGTAGTCATAGGGCACGGCAGCTCTAATGCCAGAGCAATCCGCAGCGCCATTCGCAGCGTCAAGGAGTTTTCCGAGCATCGCGCAGGCGAGCGCATAGAATCGGGCATAGCCGAAACCAACGCCAGAGAGTTCGCTGTAGCTGGTAAATAGTGAATGGAAGAGCTGCTTTCATCCTTTCGCTGAGGGGTTGTGATGGCAACAGTAAATGCAGGCATTTTGGGGACGGGCCACGCTTACCCGGAAGGCATTCTGACGAACGCCGACCTGGAGAAAATGGTCGAGACCTCTGACGATTGGATAACTTCGCGCACGGGCATCAAGCAGAGGCGCAAGGCCGCGCCCGAAGAGTACACTTCGCTCTTTGCCGTGCGCGCCGCGCGTCAAGCCATAGAGCGCGCCCGCATAGACCCATCCGACATAGACCTGCTCATCTGCGCCACGGTGACTCCCGACCAGATTCTCCCTTCTACCGGCTGTCTTATTCAGGCAGAGCTTGGAGCCAACAACGCCGCCGCCTTCGACCTCGCGGCTGCCTGCTCAGGCTTTCTCTACGGCCTGACCCTGGCCAACACCATGATAAAGACCGGCCAGTCGAAGACGGCTCTGGTCATCGGCGCGGAAGTCCTGACTCGCTACGTTGATTACACAGACCGCTCCACGTGCGTCATCTTCGGTGACGGCGCGGGCGCAGCCGTGCTCGGGCCCGTAGAAGAGGGGCGAGGAATTTTGGCCGCGCGCATCAGGTCTGACGGTCGCTTCGCGGAGCAGCTTTACGCGCCGGGCGGTGGCACGCGCCTTGGCACTACGGCCGAGACCATAGAGCAGGGCCTGCACTTCTACAAGATGAAGGGCAACGAGCTTTTCAAGGTGGCCGTGCGCTCCATGGCCGATGTCTCAAGAGAAGTTTTACAGGAGGCGGACGTGCGCGCAGAAGACGTGAGCCTCTTCATCCCGCATCAGGCCAATCAGAGAATCACGGACGCCGTCGCGGGCAAGCTCGACGTAGACCCGGAGCGCATCTATTCCAACATAGCCATGCACGGCAACACCTCTTCGGCTTCGATTCCGATTGCGCTGGACGAATGCGTCGGGGCAGGCCGCGTCAAGGAAGGCGACCACGTGCTGCTCGCATCTTTCGGCGGCGGCGTCACCTGGGGCGGCGTAGTCATACGCTGGTAGAGGCTTGAAGAGCTTGAGAAGAAGAACAAACATCGCCGCGCTCCTGATAGTCCTGCTCCTTTGCGCTTCAGCCTTGAGCGCTCAGGCGGGCAACGGTCTCGTCGTGGAAGTGACGGACAGTGAAGGACAGCCTTTGAAGTACGCCTGCGTGACGGTCATCCCCAAAGAGGGCGAGATAATTTTCCAAAAGGCTGACAAGCGCGGCCGCGTGAAATTGAAGAGAATCGCTCAGGGCAGCTATCGCGTAGTGGTCAAGGTTGACGGCTACGAGGCGCAGAAGAGACAGGTCGCCATAGGCTCAACGGTTGAGACCGTGGCCTTCACTTTACAGCCCCGGCGGGTCGGAGAAGAGTGACGTTGAGTTCTTTGGCTTTCATCTTTCCCGGTCAGGGCTCGCAGGCGCCGGGAATGGGGCGCGACCTCGCGGAGAATTCCGAGGCCGCCCGAAGGGTATTTGAAGAGGCGGACGAGGCGCTCGGCTTTTCCATCTCGGAGCTGTGCTTCGAGGGGCCGGCAGAGCGGCTGCAACTGACCGAGAACACGCAGCCCGCTATACTGACTACTTCAATCGCGGCGCTGCGAGCGATGGAGGAGGCAGGTTTAGCCGGGCCCGATTTCGTCGCGGGACACAGCCTCGGTGAATACTCCGCGCTCGTGGCCGCGGGGTCGCTTTCGCTCTCGGACGCCGTGAGGACTGTGCGCGCTCGCGGGCGCTACATGCAGGAGGCCGCGCCCGTGGGCTCAGGGGCTATGGCCGCCATCATGGGCGCGGATTTGGGCGTGGTGATGGAGTCCTGCAACGAGGCGGCGCAGGGCGAGGTTTGCTCGCCCGCCAACATCAACTCCGCCAATCAGGTGGTGATTGCGGGCGATTCGGCCGCGGTCGACCGCGCCGTAGAGCTTTTGAAAGAGCGCGGTGCCAAGCGCGCCATAAGGCTTAACGTGAGCGCCCCGTTTCATTGCGCGCTGATGAACCCCGCGCGCGACCGCCTGGCGGAAGATTTAGAGAAGCTGGATTTTCAGGATTTACGCGTGCCGCTTATCACGAACGTGGACGCTTCGGCCATCACGTCAGGCGGCGAGGCAAAGGACGCGCTCGTGCGTCAGGTCTCGTCGCCCGTCCGCTGGCACGAATCGGTCACGTACCTTCAGGGGCAGGGCGTGGATACTTTCGTAGAGGTCGGCCCCGGCAAAGTTCTTTCGGGTCTCGTGCGGCAGATTGACAGGTCTATGCGCGGCCTGAACGTGGAAGACATGGCGAGCCTCGGCGCAACCCGCGAGGCACTGGCCGGAGCAGGCAAAGTTTAATAGAGCTTTCCAACCATTACAGAGGAGCAAAGGAAAATGCCCGATCAAGAGATCGAGAATAAAGTGAAGCAGATAATCGTGGACGAGCTGGGCGTGGACGAAAACGAGGTGACACCCAACGCGCGTTTCATTGACGACCTCGGAGCCGACTCGCTGGACACGGTCGAGCTGGTGATGCGTTTCGAAGAGGAGTTCGGCATAGAAATCCCGGACGAGGACGCAGAGAAAATCCAGAGCGTCCGCGACGCGTACAACTACATTGACCAGCACAAGAAATAATGATGAAGGCAGAGTGCAGAAGGATGAATGAAAAGAAGAATTCAGGAGTCAGGAGTCAGGAGTCAGAATGAAGAACGAAAGCGTTGCTTTTATTCTGACTTCTGAATTCTGAGTCCTGACTACTGTTCTTTCATCATTCTGCATTCTGACTTCTGCATTTTCATAAGGAGTGTTCATCTTGAAACGTCGCGTCGTGGTGACAGGGCTCGGCCTTGTGACGCCCGTTGGTAATTCGGTCGAGGCTACGTGGGCCGCCCTCATGGCGGGCCGTAGCGGCGTGGACTACATAAAGAAGTTCGATACGACACGGTTTCCCGTGCGTATCGCCGCAGAGGTCAAGGACTTCAACCCGCTCGATTTCGTCGAGAAGAAGGAAGCGCGCAAGATGGGCGCTTTCATTCACTACGCCATAGCCGCTTCGGACGAGGCTCTGCGGGACTCGGGCCTGAAGATTACAGGCGAGATGAGCGAGCAGGTCGGGACTTACATCAGCAGCGGCATAGGAGACTTCTGGGCCATCGAGCGCGAGCACGAAAAGCTCCTGAACGACGGCCCCGGCCGCGTCTCGCCCTTCTTCATCCCGAGCGCGATTGTTAACCTCGCGGCAGGACAGGTCTCCATACGCCACGGCGCGAAGGGGCCGAACTCCGCCACGGCCACGGCCTGCTCTGCGGGCGCGCACGCCATAGGCGACAGCTTCAAGATTATCCAGCGCGGCGACGCGGACGTGATGATTTGCGGCGGCGCGGAATCCGCCATCACGCCCATGGCGGTCGCGGGCTTCGCCTCCATGCGAGCGCTTTCGACTCGCAACGACGACCCGCAGGGCGCGTCTCGTCCCTTCGAGCGTGACCGCGACGGCTTCGTCATAGGCGAAGGCGCGGGGCTCATGATTCTGGAAGAGCTGGACTTCGCGCGTCGTCGCGGCGCACGCATCTACGCGGAGCTTGTCGGCTACGGCATGACCGCAGACGCTTTCCACATCACTATGCCGGACGAGACGGGCTCGGGCGCTGTCAGGGTTATGCAGAAGGCTTTGAAGGACGCTGGAGCCAGTCCCGAAGACGTGGGCTACGTCAACGCTCACGGAACCAGCACGCCTTATAACGACAAGTTCGAGTCGCGCGCCATCAAGACCGCTTTCGGCGAGCACGCCGCAAAGTTGGCCGTCAGCTCAACCAAGTCCATGACGGGACACCTGCTCGGAGCGGCCGGAGGCATCGAAGGCGTCTTCTCCGTGCTGGCGCTTCATCACAAGACGCTGCCGCCCACGATTAACTACGTCACGCCTGACCCGGACTGCGACCTTGACTACGTGCCGAACGCGCCGCGAGAGCTGGAAGTCCGCTACGCGCTCTCGAACAGCTTCGGCTTCGGCGGCACCAACGCGGCGCTACTGTTTAAGAGATTTGAAGAATAGGAGTCAGAACTCAGGACTCAGGAGCCGGAATAAGAGAAAGACAGTTTTTATTCCGGCTCCTGAGTCCTGAGTTCTCATGTTCTGAGTAATGAAGATAATCGTTTTCATGAAGCAGGTCGTCAACAAGGATGCGATTCTGCGAATCAACAAAGAGGGAAGCTGGATAGAAGAGGGCGACATCTCTTACGAGGTGAACGAGTCGGACGGCTACGCTCTTGAAGAAGCTCTGCGCCTCAAGGAGAAGCAGGGCGGCGGAGAAGTCATCATCTGCTCCATGGGGCCGCAGCGCGTCAAGAGCGTCATCAAGGACGGGCTGGCTCGCGGCGCAGACCGTGCGATTCACGTCGTGATGGACGACACAAACAGCCTCTCGCCGTTTGCTGCCGCGACTATTCTGGCAGAGGCCGTGCGCGGCGAGTCGGCTGACCTGCTGCTGACGGGCTTGCAGTCGGACGATCAGGGCTTTGCCCAGACGGGCGTCATCCTAGCGGAGCTTCTGGGCCTGCCGCACGCGACCATAGTGATAGAGGTGGACGCTTCCGGCGCGGAGCTTCGCGTCAAGCGCGAGCTTGAGAGCGGCTGGTATCAGTGGTACTCGATGCCGCGCCCCGCCTTGCTCACCATTCAGTCGGGCATCAGCCAGATTCGCTACGCCACCTTAAAGGGCATCATGGCGGCCAAGAAGAAGGAGATAAAAGAGGTGCAGCCTTCGGCAGCCGCATCCGCTTCCTTCCAGCGCATTGAGAAAATTTACTTCCCGCAGAAGATGAAGCAGACACAGTTCCTCGGAGACGGCGACGCCAAAAAAGGCGCGGTCGCGCTGGCCGAAAAACTTCGCACGGAAGCAAGGATAATCTAAGGATGAGTAACGGAATTTTAGTCTTCGCGGAGCAGCGCGAAGGGGTAATCAACAAGACTACGTTCGAGGCGATTGCCGCAGGGCAGGCTCTGGGCAAAGCGCTCGGGCAGGAAGTCACGGCCGTGTTGCTTGGCTCCGGTGTTGAAGGGCTGGCCACAGAGGTCGCCGCTTACGGCTTGAGCAAAGTCGTCTACGCCGAGAACGAAAAGCTGAAGGATTACACGCCGGACGGCTACGCGGACGCGATGGAGCGTGTCGTGCGCGCTCTCAATCCGCAGTACATAGTCATGCCGCACACCTATCTCGTGCGCGACTTTGCGCCGAAGCTCGCCGCGCGCTTCGGCAAAGGCCTCATCAGCGACTGCATCAGGGCGCAGGTAGAGGGAGGGCGCGTGACGTTCTCGCGCCGCATCTTCCTGGGCAAGATTGACGCGGACGTGGTCGCGGAAGGCGAAGCGCCCATCTTCGCCACCTTCCAGTCGGGCGCGTATCGCGGCGACCAGGCGGAGCGCGGCGCGGCTGCGGCAAGTGTAGAGACTATGGCTGTTGAAGTCGGCGAAGTACGCATGAAGCCCGAAGCGCCTTTTCAGGAGGTCAAGCAGGCAGTCGACCTCTCGAAAGCAGATGTCATCGTGGCGGTCGGGCGCGGCATCAAGAGCAAGGATAACCTCGCGCTCGCTGAGCAGCTGGCGGCGGCTCTGGGCGGCGACATAGCCGCGTCGCGTCCCATCTGCGACGCCGAATGGCTCCCGATTGACCGCCAGATTGGCTCCTCGGGCCAGACGGTCGCGCCCAAGCTCTACATCGCGCTCGGCATCAGCGGAGCCATACAGCACCTCGTCGGCATGAAGAACGCGCAGACCATCGTGGCCATCAACAAAGACCCCGAAGCGCCAATCTTCGACATAGCAGACTACGGCATCGTCGGCGACCTCTTCGAAGCCGTCCCCGTCCTGACCGAAGAGATAAAGAAGCTCAAAGGATAATAGAACAGGTCAGAACCGCCTGCGGTAGCGGGCGGGTATTAGTTAGGCATGACTCAAGTCTATCTAATACCCGCCCGCTACCGCAGGCGGTTCTGACTTTTGTTTCTTCAGGCTGTTGCTTTCGCCCGCACGAGCCAGATGCTTCGCTGCTCGTTCTCCTTTGTGATGTAGGCTATGTAGAGTTGCTCTCTGATAGCTACGGCGCTCGGCAGCTGGCCCTGAGATGGAATCTCAGAGACCTTCGGCACGCCTGTGTTATCCAGACGAGCGACTATGATTTTCGACGCGCCCGCCTGATTGCTCTCCCAGATGGCCGTCAGGCTGTTGCCGGGGCCCGCTCCTGCGAGCAGCTGCGGATTTCCGAAAGCAGTGCCTTCGGCCAGAGGCTTGCGGCTGGTAAAACTCTTGCCACCGTCTCTTGATTCAGACCAGTAGAGGCCGGGCTTGCCCGCTTCGCCTTCGCTGTACCAGAGCACTCGAAGCGCGCCGTCCGACGCCAGCGAAAGAGCCGGGCCTGAGACCGGGCACCCTGCAATCATCCAGCGGTCGTCCGACGCTATGACGGGCGATGAGAAGGTTTGGCCTCCGTCTGTGGATGAAGCGACGGCTATGTGTCGATAGTTGCCGGGAAGCACCTGCCGCCACGCGACGTAGACGCGACCGTCCGCGCCCGCCGTGACAGCCGTCTTGCAGCAAGGGCAGGCTTCGCGCGCCACCAGTCGGTTCTGAGAGAAGGTGCGGCCGCCATCTTCCGAAGAAGCCGCGTAGACTTCACGGTTCGCCTCCATCTTATGCTCGTCAAGCTTCCCGTTCTCGTCGTACATGTTGATGCTGCGCTCGTCGAGCCATGCCAGGAAGACGCGGCCGCGCTCGTCAATCGCGAGCGAGTGCATCCCGTGAACCACCTCTTTTGCATCGTCGTTGACCTTAACGGGCGGCTCGAAAGTCTTCCCCCCGTCTCGTGATGTTGAGAGAAAAAGGTTGGTCGCGTGTCCCTCAGCCGCTGCCCGCGCAGTCCAGCCAACGTAAATGGTTCCGTCCTTTGCCACGGCGATTGTCGGCGGGTCGCCGCGCCATGCTGTGGCCTGTCCCGCCTGCGTGTTGACGCGCACGGGCGGAAAAACCTGCTTGCCGCTGGCGTCCAGCTTGGTCAACAGCACGTCCGCCTGTCTCTTAGCCGCGTGCTCGACCCACGCGACGTAAACGTTGCCGTCCGAGGCGGCAGCCGCGACGGGCTCTGCGGCGTCCGTGTTAATGGTCGAGAGCCTCAGCGGCGAGGAAAAATCCGCGACCGCAGGCTTTCCCGCTACGGCCTGCTCAGCGCCTTTCCGAGCGCAGCCGGCCGTGATGATTAAGAGCGCGAGCACGAGTGCCGCTGTGATGAATCTCTTCTGCTTGAGCATCGATTTCAAAAAATCTCCTCCGGTTAAAAGCTGAAGCGCAGGCCAAGTTGAAGCTGTCTAGGGTCTGCCGTGGCGGTCGGCTGCCTGAAGGCAGGCAGGGGCGTCTGTCCGATGCCGAAGATGTTGTTCGGCAGTTGAAGGTTCGCGCGGTTGAGCACGTTGAAGGCTTCGACAATCATCTCCAGTTGAAAGCGCTCCTTGAAAAGAAGCTTCCGGCTCAGTCGCAAATCCAGCGACGCGAAATCAAAGCCGCGTCCAGTATTGCGCCCGACCCCTGCGGGGCGGTCGTTGACCGTCGTGTCGTTGTTGCGGTCTGTGCCGGTCTGAATGTTGAAGGGAAGCGGCGAGGCGTAAGTAAAGATGTAGCTCAACTGAAAGCCTCGCATCACCCGGCTAAAGCCTGAGCCGTCTTTTCCGCCCGGCGCTTCCAGCGTGCCGCTCAATGTGAGCCTGTGTCGCTGGTCGTTGTCCGACAATCCACGGTCGTCGCGTATGTCGAAGTTATTCTGCGGCGTGCTGAAGAAGAAGTTGCCCGAATCGTCTATGGCCTTTGAATAGGTGTAGGAGAATCTCACGCTTGACCATTTCTGCAAGCGGCGGTTGAGCGAGACCGTCAGGCCGTCGTAGTAGGAATGGCCCGCGCTCTCAAAACGCGAGACGTTGGCAAAGCGCGAGTCAGGCCTTCCCAGATTCGGGACGCCCAGCCGCGTCGCCTCCGCCGCCGATAGAGTAGGCACGTTCACGTTGCGCGACATGATTATCTTCATCCCGCGCAGGTGCAGGTAAGCTATCGACAGGGAAGTGCCCGAGCCAAGCTCTCGCTCAACCTGAAGACTGGCCTGTCGGCTGTAGCTGTTCTCAACCTCAGGGTCAATGGTCGTGATACTGGTCAGAAGAGTTGCCGGGAACTCTGCCAGCACGTTCGGAAAAGCGGGCGCTCCCGCCTGCCCGAAAGAGAGCACGGCCACCCTGTACTTGATGCCGTCTCGTTGCAGGGCGTTCGAGGTCGCGCGCAGAGGGACGCGGTCAAAGTAGACGCCGAAGCTCGCCCTGATGACTGTCTTACGGTCGCCGGGCGCAAAGGCCACGCCCACTCTGGGCGAAAAGTTGTTCACGTCCGTCTCAATCGGACTCGGCAGCCATTGCAGGTCGTAGCGCAGCCCGGCGTTGACGGTCAGTCCTTCACGCGGCCGCCATTCGTCCTGCGCGAAGAGCCCTAGGTTGGGATTTGTTTGAAACTGGGAGGGCGCGCCGAAGGCCTGCTGGTAAGTGACGAAGCGGCCCGCCAGAAAGTTCGAGAGAGAAGAGAATGTATAGACGCCCTGGAACGCGCCCGGAAAGAGAATGTCCAGTCGGTTGTAGAGCAGGTTCACGCCGCCTTTGAGTGAGTGCTGCCCTCGCTGCGCGGTGATGCTGTCGGCAACTTCAAGCATGTCGGTCGCGCGTGCGAGCGGCGAGAAGGTAGCCGTGCCGAAGCTCGCCACGCCCTGAATGTTGACGGCCGGGCCAATCGCATCATTGACGGGCGCTCGCAGTCGGCTGCGTGTAAATTGAAAGCGCGCCTCGTTAACCGTATCGGGCGAGAGAGTCGTCACTAAGCTTGCCGCGACCGTCTGGTCCAGAGTCTCAAGATTTGTCCCACGGCTCAGGTCGTTGAGGCCGCCGACCGTTCGGGAGTTAACGCTTGAGATGTCGTAGAGGCTGTAGCGCGCGGTGAGAAGACTCGATGCGCTCAGGCGGTGGTCTATGCGTGCGAAGAGATTCGTCACGTCGTAGCCGCCGGGAACAGCGCCCGTCACAAGGCGAGGCCCGCGATAGCCCACGCGATTCAGCTGCTCGTTGATTGCAGAGACGCTCGCGGGCGCGATGGTCGTGATGCTCACGTCGTTGCGGCGCGTCTGCTCAAAGTTGGTGAAGAAGAAGGTGCTGTCTCGACGCAAGGGGCCGCCGAGGCTCGCGCCGTACTGCCCTTGCGTGAGCGGGTCTTTCGTCGTCGCCAGGGGATTGCGCGCGTCAAGGCGCTGGTTGCGAAAGAAGCCGTAGAGCCTGCCTCGAAACTGATTGTCGCCGGACTGGGTGACTATGTTGACGACTCCGCCTGAGGCGCGGCCGAACTCGGCTATGCCGCCCGAAGTCACAACCTGAAACTCGCGTATGACCTCCTGGCTATAGAAGGTTCCGGCAAGACCGGCCGCGTCGTCATTGGCGGAGAGCCCGTCTATGATGAAGCTGTTGTTAAGATTTCGCTGGCCAGCGATGGAGATGCCCGTGCCGGGAACGGCGGAGGTCTCCGCGAAGCGCTGGTTGCTGCCCGTGTTGGTGCGCGAGACGGCGGGGGCCAGAAGCGCAAGGTCAAGATAGTTGCGGCCATTGAGGGGCAGAGAGTCTACCTCTCGCGGGGTTATGGTTTCGGAAACCTGCGTGCGCGCGGTCTCTACCAGCGGAACGTCGGACGTGATGTTCACACTTCCCGTCACAGTGGCCAGCGTCAGATGCACAGGCACGTCCAGCGTCTGCCCGAGGTTGAGTGAAAAGCTCTCTTCAAGATTGGCAAAGCCCGCCTGCTCTACCCGCAGCCTGTAATCTCCTGCCGGGAGGAACGAGAAGCGAAAGCGGCCGTCCGCTCCCGTCGAAGCCGTCCACGACAGGTTCTTGCCCATGTTCGTCACCGTCACGCTTGCGCCGCTGACGGCAGCATCGTTTGCGTCCGTCACGCGGCCCGAAAGGGTCGCCGACGTGACGTTCTGCTGCGAGCGCGCCTCGCTCATCTCGCCGCTCGTGATAAGCAGAGAGCAGATGATGAGAAGGCGCAGGAGCCTGAAGCTAGGCTCCCTAAATCTCACCCGTTTCATACCGCATACCTCATCCTTCAATTGTCGGTCTATGTAGTTTGGCTTCAACTACAGAGAGACGAGCCTTCGCCGCTTGCAGTCCATGCTATGCGAGTAGCACAAAGGACGCGCGGCCGAGTCCCTTCACAAAAAGGGAAAGCCGAGCGAGCCGGGCGAAAACTCTCTCTTATTGGATTAAGCCTGTGTGGATGAAAGTGTGCGTGGAGGCGCTCTGGCCTTGAGGCGCTTGAGGTGAGCGCTTCGCTCGGGCTGAAGCTTCAGAAGGTAAAGAGAAAGAGAGACGAAATCTGCGGGCGGCTGCTTGCCCGGAAGATTGGCGAGCGCAGAGTCGCGCCCGCGTCTTGATTGAGTGGAAGGGCTCGCGGCGGCGCAGCAGTCTTTAGCGCAACCGGCCGTAAAGGCACGCGCCGAGACTGTGCGGCCCTGTCTTTCGCCGTATGCTTCGTTGGAAGAGCCCGAAGCCTTGGCCTTCGCGCCGCCTGTTACGCCATTCTCTTTTTCAGAGGCGCAATGGTCTGCCTCGTGGGAGGCATCAATGGGCGTCTTCTTTTCTCTCTTCTTCGAAGCGGCCTCTGATTTGAAAGCCTCTTCCGAGCCGCAGAGCTTCTCCACGGCTTCCTCTTTTTTCGGGCTCTTAAAGATTGCGCCCTGGCATGCTCCCGTGGCACAGCCTCCCTCGACTCCCGCACAGCAGGGCATGGAGCAGGAGTGCGAAGACGAAAGAACTGCGAGCGGGAGCGCGCTTGATAAAATGGCAAGCGTTAAGAGCGCCGCAGAAAGTGCGCGCACAAGAGGAAGAGTATGGGAGGGCCGTCGAAGCAAGGGGGAAATTAAAACCTCTTCCCAGACAATCCGGACTCGTCTGATTGAAGCGGATTGTGGCACAAATGGGTAAAAAGGTAAAAGTAAAAATCTTACTGCTTACGGTTCAGGATTGCCTGTATGTCGCGCATGGCGTCGTCCGTCTTCCACTCGTTGCCGCGGTAGACCTTGTAGACCTGTCCCTCGGGCGTGATGACGGCCGTGCGCAGGCCGTGGACAATCTGGCCCGTCTCTTTGTAGTAGCGAAGGCCGAAGAAGCCAGCTATGTCGCGTATCTCATCGGCTGAGCCGGTGGCGAACTCCCAGTGCTTGAACTTTTCGTCCGAGTAGTTTTCGGTATATGCCCCGCCGTAGCTCTTCAGGACTTTCGGCGTGTCGTAATCCGTGTCGAAGCTTATGCTCAGCAGGTGCGTGCGGTCATAGAGCGCGGGCGTCTTCTTCAGCTCCCTCTCAAGGGCCGCGAAGTTTTCGCTCATGAGCGGGCAGTAGTCCGGCAGAGGGCATCTGGTGTAGATGAAGGTCAGCAGAAGCACGCGCCCCTTGTACTGCTCAAGCCGAATCTTCTTGCCGTCCTGATTGACGAGCGAGAAGTTGGGCAACGAGTCGCCCGGCTCCGCCTCCTTCGCCGCCCCGGCCGTTTCCGAAGAGCCGCTCGTGTCTGTGCTCTCCTGTGTAATAACTATGTTCTCAATCCAGGTCATGCCTCCGTCCACGACCAGCACAGCCGTCAGCTTGTCGCCGGGCTTCAAAACATCGAGCGCCCAGTAGTCGTTCTTCCTCACGGCGAACGGCATGGTCATGGCGTCCATGTAGCCCTCTATCTCCTCGTGCGCCACGGCGACGCGGTTCTCGGCCTTATTCACAGACACGACCTTTCCCTTCAGGTCGTAGCGCTTCGCGTTCGGAGATGCCGCGTCGCCGCCCGACGCTTTACATGAAAGAGAGGCCAGAGAAAAAAGCAGGAGCGCTGAGAGCGCCAGAGCGCGCACACTTGCATCTCTGCGATGAATCTTATGCTGTCTCACAATCATCTTTAATAAACTTGTTCTCTATCGTGGCTTGAGCTGTTCCGTGTAGAGCGCGTTGTAGACGCGGAAGTTTGCCAGCACCTTGTAGACGTAGTCCTTCGACTGTGCGAAGGCAACTTCCATCACGTACCTTTCGGGGTCGTTGGTTCTAGCCCGCGCAGTCCAGCGCGCAACGTTGTCCTCGCCGCCGTTGTAAGAAGCGGCCACGGCCTGCGGCATCTCCGGGAACTGTTTGAAAAGATTCCCGAGGTACTGCGAGCCGAAGAGAATAGCCGTCGGCGGAGAGTAAAGCTCGTCCTGATTGAAGCTCTTCCGGCCAAGCTCCGCCGCCATGCGGTCTGCCGTGGAAGGAATAAACTGCATCAGGCCGCGCGCGGCCGCGACGGATTTCGCGTCCGGACGAAAGCGCGACTCCTGCCGCATGATTGAAAGCACGAAGCGAGGGTCAACGCCTCGCTGCGGCGCGTACTCAAGAAGCTGCGCGCGGTAAGGGGCCGGATAAAAAAGCTCTACCATCTCGCGCGGAGCAAGCTCTATCAGAAAGTCTGCGGGCACGGTTTTCCAGATAGGCTCGGAAAAGCGAATCGCATGCTCTGCCTCGTCGCCGCGCTTGTAGAGCACCGCCAGCGTAAACGTTGCATCAGCCGCAGCACCCGCTTCATTCGCATTCTCCGCCACGGCTAGCTCAGGCGCGCCTTCGTCATAGAGCCCCAGAAACAGCAGCTCGTCGGCCAATGCCTTGTGCGTAGGTCTTGAAGAAGCGGGCGAGGCCGTCTGTCTAATCTCCTGTCTCCCGAAGGGGAGCAGTTTGAATGTACGCAGGCGATTGTAAGCGGGCAGCTGAGCGTAGGCACGACGCGCCACGTCAAGCATCTCACGAGTCGCGCTTTCATCTTCCGTGAGCCTGAGCGCGGATTGAGCCGCGACGCGGGCACGCTCGGCGTTTCCGCCAGCCATCGCCTGCTGTGCTTCCGACCGCAGGGCTTGCAGGCGCGAGGCAATCGCTTCACGCGTGCGCTCTGCCTTAGCCATCCCGCGCAGCCGTAGGGTCGCGCGCCAGCCGTAATACTCGTTGCGCCCGTCCGGAATTGAAAGATAGGCTGATATCGCCTCGTCCGTGCGGCCCATCTGTTCCAGCACGAAGGCGCGTGCGAAAGAGAGCTCCGTCTTGTTGGTTCCGCCAGCCGCCCTGCCCCCGCCCAAATCGCTTTCACCCAGGAGCGCGTCGAAGTCTGCGAGCGCTTCCGCCCATGCTCCTTGAGTCAGATGAATGCGCGCCTGTGAAAAGAGCGCGAGCGCCGCTGCCTGCCCGCGAAAACGGGAGCGCGCGTCACGCACCCACTCAAGTGCCTCACGGTCTCGGCCCGCGTCGCGCAGCACGTCTATCACGTTCAGGTAGGCGCGCTCCTGCGCTGACTGTTCCGTGTAGCGCTCTATGATTCGCCTGTAGGCGCTTAAGGCTTCGTCATATCTTTTCGTGCGGGCGTAGGCGGCGGCCGTCTGCGCCAGAGCGTCACGCGCGCCCGTTGAGTCTGGGAACTGCTGCGAGACGCGCTGAAAGTAGCTTATAGCTTCGTCGAAGCGCGACTCCTGATAGAAGGTGCGGCCGGTTTGATAGAGCGTGTCGGAGAGGCTTGCGCTCTGCGGGTAGCGCTCGGCCATGGCCAGATAGTGTCGGCGCGCGGCGCTGAAGTCGCGGTTGAAGTTGTAGATGAAAGCGCGCCTCTGGTGCTCGCTCTCGGAAAGCTGCGGCGCGGTTGTCTCAGTCCCGCCGTCAAGAGAGTCGAGCCCGCGAACGGCAGCGAGAGCGTAGTCATCAGGGCGGCTCGTGTCGGGCATCTCCGCTATGAGCTTGCCGAAGACATCGCGCGCGGCGTCGCGCTGCTGGCCCTTCAGGTAAGCCTGGCCTATGAGCGAGAGGGCTTCGCGCGCGGTCGAGCGATTGCTGATATCCGCCGCGCGAGGCCGCAGGAGCTGTATGGCGGAATTGAAATCACCGCTCTCGAAGAAGCTTTCGGCAAGGCGCGCTTCTGCCGCTTCACGCAGAAGACTCGCGGGAGCCGTAGAGAGAAGCTGCCGCAGCTGTTCGCGCTCAAGCACAAGGTTTCCAGTGGAGCGCGCAAGCTGCGACAGGTGCCAGAGAGCGTATTCCGCGAGCAGCGAGTTGCGCGCCACGAGCTTTTGATATGAGGCGGCGGCACTTGCGCTATCACCTCGCCGCTCGGAAAGCCGCGCCAGAAGATAGTCGTAGTTGTTGAGCGCAAAGAGCGCAGGCTCTGAGGCCGCGAGCCCGCGCAGCTCTCTTAAAGCCGCGCTTTCATCGCCCGCGTCCAGGCTGGCGCGTATACGCTCCTGTCGCTCGCGCACGCTCTGGGCATTAGCGACCCGCGTCGTGACTGAGAATTGAAGAGCGGCGAGCAGCAGCAGAAAGCTCAATCGCCGTAGCATGCTTTTTGTCATTAGTCTGCCTGATAGCGCGTGCCGCAAGCGGGGCATTGCAGCAGGCTCTTGACGCCGCTTAGGGGAATGACCGGCACGAAGAAGAAGAGTGTAATAAAGCGCATCCCGCTTTTAGTGATAAATGGAGCCGCCGTGTCGCAATTGCCGCAACGCATGGCATGCGGCGTCTGACCCGAGCCCCACGTGATAAAACGCATGCCTATGATAAGGAAGAAGAACATCCACGCTCCTTGTATAAAATATGTAAAGCTCTACGATTGATGATAACAGGTCAGTACCGCCTGCGTAAGCCGGGGGTAGTGGTTCAGTTTGAAGAAGAAGAGAATTAACAGGGATAGACAGGATGCACAGGATAAAGAAGAAATAAGCTCTTATCTTTCTTATCCTGTGCATCCTGTCTATCCCTGTTTGAATCTTCCCAAACTGAACCATTACTAAGCCGGGCGAGTATTAGTTAGCCTTTTCCAAAGTGTGCTAGGATTCGCTGAAAAGATACCCATATGAACACTACACTGAAAGAAGAGAGCCGCGCAGAGATGCTGGACGGGGCGCGCGTGGCCGACGAGATAAAGCGTGAGGTGGCCGAAGATGTGGCGCTCATGCTGAAGGAGCACAATGTGCGCCCGTGCCTTGCGGTCGTGCAGGTTGGCGACGACCCCGCCTCCTCCGTCTACGTAGGCAGCAAGGTTCGAACCTCTCAGGAGCTTGGTCTGTTGTCCGAGCGACACGCGCTGGGGGTGGAGACTTCCACGGAAGAGCTTCTCTCGCTTGTTCGTCATCTAAACGAGCGAGAGGACGTGGACGGGCTGCTGGTTCAGCTTCCTCTGCCGCGAGGCGTGGAAGAGCAGCGAGTGATTGAAGCGATTGACCCCGCGAAAGACGTTGACGGATTTCATCCTATCAACGTGGGCCGTCTAAGCTTAGGTCAACAGGTGCTTGCGCCATGCACGCCCGCCGGAATCATAGAACTGCTTGAGCGCTCGAATGTTCCTTTAAGCGGCGCTCACGCCGTAGTGGTCGGGCGCAGCCAGATTGTAGGCCGCCCCGTCGCGCAGCTTCTCTTGCAACGCGACGCGACCGTCACCATCTGCCATTCAAAGACGCGCGACCTTCCCGCAGTCACAAGGCAGGCGGACATACTGATTGCGGCCATAGGTCGGCCCGCCTTTATACGCGGCGAGCACATAAAGAAGGGCGCGACCGTGATAGACGTTGGCATCAACAGGATTTCAGATAAGGAAGAGGCGCGTGAGCTGTTCGGGGACGAGGCCGAAAAGCGGCTTGAGATAATCGAGCGGCGCGGCTCGACGCTTGTAGGCGACGTTCATCCGGCCGAGGCGGACAGAGTCGCGGGGCGCAGGACGCCTGTGCCGGGCGGCGTAGGCCTTCTGACCGTGGCCATGCTCATGAGAAACACCGTGGAGGCTGCGCGAAGGCGAAGGAGGCTTGCATAGTAATCCTTTATGCTGCGCGTAGGCTTAACCGGCTCGATTGCCGTCGGAAAAACTCACGTCGTAGGCCTGCTGAAAGAGCTGGGCTGCCACGTGATTGACGCAGACCAGACTGCGCGCGACGTGGTAATGCCGGGCACGGAAGGCTTAAAAAGAGTCGTGGCCGAGTTCGGCGCGGAGGTCTTGCAGCCGGACGGCCATCTAGACCGCGCGCGGCTGGGCTCAATCATCTTCGGCGATAAAGAGAAGCGAGAGCGACTGAACAGCATCCTGCATCCCTTGATTATCAAGGAGCAGGACGACGCGATGCGAGCCTTCGAGCGAGAAGACCCGGAAGGGATAGCAATCGTTGACGCCGCTTTGATGATAGAATCCGGCGGGTACAAGCGTTTTGACAAGCTAGTTGTGGTACATTGTCGTCCTGAGATTCAGGTTGAAAGACTGATGCGGCGCAACAGCCTTTCGCGCGAAGAGGCGGAGCTTAGAATAGCCGCACAGATGTCGCAGGAAGAGAAGATGCGCCACGCGGATTTTCTCATAGACACTTCCGACGATTACGAGGCGACGCGCGAGCGCACCGAGGAGGTCTTTCAAAAGCTCAGGGAGTTGAGCCGGAAGCGCGCCTAAAGATTCGCGCCGTAGTTATGAAGAGAGGTAGACGAAATTTCTGGTCGGCAAGATGGCGTGTGGCCGCGTGCGCGTGGCTTATCGTCTCGCTCGCGGGCGGTTGCTTCCTTGACCACGAGGTCGAGCCCTTCTACGGGCGTGTGGCTGTGCCGCGAGCGCAGGAGTTTCGCTGGAGCAACGGCGGGCTACCGCAGACCTTCGACCCTGCGCTTGCAGCCGCCCCGCCCGACACGGACGTGATTCGCGCCATGTTCGAGGGGCTGACCGATTACGACTCGAAGACCCTGACGCCCGTCCCGGCCGTGGCGGAGCTATGGGAATCCACGCCCGACAATCTTGAGTGGACATTTCATCTGAGGCGCGATGCGCGCTGGTCTAACAACGACCCTGTGACGGCGCGCGATTTCGTCAACTCCTGGAAGCGCACGCTGAAGATGGGCGACACGGCCCCGCACTGGCGTCTGCTGGCGAACATACGCGGCGCTGCGCCGCCGCCTCTCACGAGCGCCCCTGCTTCTGCGGAGACTCAGCCGCAGGCTCCCGCACGGGCCGTTGAAAAAAAGGATGCCAGGAGAGAGAAGACGCAGGAGGCCGCGCCAGCCCCTGTCTTCGGCGCGGAGGCCGTGGACGACTACACCCTGCGCGTGCGGCTGGTTCGACCTGACGCGAACTTTCCGGCGCTCGTAGCCCATCCAGTCTTCAGACCCGTTCACGACATGGAAGCGCAGCTTCCCGCGCCCATGCAGGCCGAGCGCGTAGTCTCAAACGGCGCGTTCCGTTTCTCTCGCGCAAGCCGAGAGGGCGTCACGCTTGAGCGCGCAGGGAATTACTGGGACGCGCAGAGCGTGAGCCTTGAGCGCGTGCTGTTCGTCGCGGCTCAGAACACGGAAGCGGCTCTTTCGGCCTATCGCGCCGGAGAGGTGGACGCTGTGACGAACGCGGGCTTCGAGCCTCTGGCCATAAAGCTCCTTGCGCCTTACAAGGATTTCCGGCGCTCGACCTACGGCGCAATCACCTTCTACAGCTTCAACACGACGCGCGCTCCCTTTGACGACGTGCGTGTGCGGGAGGCTCTGGCGGTGGTGATTGACCGCGACCGCATCTGCGACGACGAGATGGGAGGCGCGACCGAGCCAGCAAGGAAATTCCTGCCCGAGACGGAAGAGCTTGCTCATGCAGGCAACAAGCAGCCGCTCCTGGAAAAGAATCTCTCTCGTGCTCAATCTCTGCTGGCAGCCGCAGGCTTCGCGAAGGGCGCAGGCTTTCCTGTGCTGAGGCTCCTGATTAATCGCAACGAGCAGCAGCGGCAGGTGGCCGAGAGCATAGCCAACATGTGGCGCACCTCGCTCGGTATAAAAGTCGAAGTCATCTCGAAGCCTTGGGAGGAGTATGAGCAGGCCGTGCGCGCGGGCGATTACGACGTAGTGCGCCGTGGCTTCGTCATGCAGACGACCGACGAAGAGACCAACATGCGGCTGATGTTCGATATAAACAGGCAAGAGGACGCGGGCGATAAGGCACAGGGCTCTGCCGATAAGCCGGACGCCTCGGCCGCGAGCGCAGGCGCGAACCAGAACGCCCAGAAGACGGAAGAGAAGAGGCTGCCTGAAAAAAGCCCGCTGTTGCCGGAGCCCATCTTGACAGAGCAGCAGGCGCTTAGAGAGCTGCCTGCCATCCCCATCTACTTCGCCTCGTCTTACCAGCTCGTCAAGCCTTATGTGGTGGGCTTTGATGCCAACCTGCTGGACGCGCCTTCTTTGAAGAGGGTTCGTATTGACACCGGTTGGCAGCAGCCGCCGAAAAACAGCAGCACCGTCTGGTTCAGGTAGCGGGCCGCGCGGCCGGATTTTTGTACGATAAAAAGGAAAGCAACTTACCGGACAGTCCAGAGCATCGGTTAGGTAGTCTTGCGTTAAGAGTATGCGTCTTGAAATGAGAAGCCGCCGCGTGATAAGTTGAGGCATCTCGCTCCCCCGTTAGAACAGGAAAGAAAAAGCTCTCCCGTCCAGAGGTGGTATTGGAAATGAGGAACAAGTCCTCTTCGGAATCCCTCGGCTGGCGCGGATAATCAGACTGGAGCTCGCCGCTCTCAAGACTGAAGCGGCGAAATCTATCTGTTTTCTGGTTCGCGCACGATGATTGAAAGGAATAAAGTCCTATGAAGACCCGTCAAGCAAACAAGTATCGTTTGGGCGCTCTGCTCGTTCTGGTTGCAATAGGTGCCGCCGGATGCACCGCTTCCGCCAAGAACGAGCCTTACTTCGGAAAGATTCAGCCGCCCGAAGGACAGGTCTTGCGCTACATCACGGGCGCAGAGCCGCAGACTCTGGACCCGCAGTACATGACGGGCCAGCCGGAATCCCGCATCGCCGCCGCCATCTTCGACGGGCTCGTCGAATACACCGAAGAGAACATGAAGCCCAGGCCGTCGCTCGCCACCAACTGGGACATAAACGCGGACGGAACCGTCTGGACTTTCCATCTTCGCAAGGATGCCAAGTGGACGGACGGCGCTCCTCTGAACGCGAACGACTTTGTCTACTCATGGCGCAGGGCAGTCTCGCCCGAGTTCGCCGCTCCCTACGCGAGCCTCATGTACGTCGTGAAGATGGCCGAGCCTTATAACAACAATTCGGCCTTCGTGCGCGACCCGCAGACGGGCAAGTTTGCCACGGAAGGAGACCTTGAGAGAGCAGGCAAGGACGGCCCCATCAGCTTCACGGGCGCAGAGCCGGAAAGGTTCGACAAGGCCCCGGCCACAAACTCTGCTCAAGCTTCTACTATCGCGCAGGCCAAAGAGAAGTATCTCTTTGTTCCCTCTGATGCCGACGACCGCAACAAGCTCCTGAACGGCGACCCTGCGAAGAAGGCGGCAGGAAAGCCTGAGCTTGCACGCTTCGTACAGGGCAAAGAGTTCGTCAACGTGACGAAAGAGCACGTGGGCGTGCGCGCCGTCGATGATTACACCTTCCAGGTGACTCTGGAATCGCCCACCGCCTATTTCGTCAAGCTTCTCTATCACCAGTTCTTCCGCGCCGTGCCGCGACAGGCCATAGAGAAGTGGGGCGACCAGCAGTGGGTCAAGCCCGGCCACATAGTCACCTCCGGCGCTTTTAAGGTGGAAGAGTGGAAGCCCTACGAGAAGATTGTAGTAGTCCGCAACACCACTTTCTGGGACAACGCCAACACCAAGCTCGACAAGATAATCTTCCCGGCCACTGAGCAATTGACGACCGCCATGAATCTCTACAAGTCGGGCGAGATTGACTGCACGCAGTCGAACGAGGTGCCTCCGCCGTGGCGCAACCAGATGAAGGAGACGAAGAAGGACTACAAGTACGGGCCATACCTTCAGATTGAGTTTCTGGCAATCAACACGAAGATTCCGCCTCTGAATGACGTGAGGGTGCGCCGCGCCCTGAGCGCCGCCGTCAACCGTCAAATCATCGCAGACCAGGCTCCGGGCCGACAGCCCCTGACGGCCTTCACGCCGCAGATGGAGGGCTATCAGAACGCGGAAGGCGACGGCTACAACCCTGACCTTGCGCGAAAGCTTCTGGCCGAAGCAGGCTTCCCCAACGGCAAGGGCTTTCCAGAGATTGAGATTCTCTACAACACGGCCGAGTCCAACAAGCAAACGCAGGAGCTTGTTCAGGCGATGCTCAAAAAGGAATTGAACATCAAGGTTGAGCTGACGAACGTCGAGTGGCGCGTCTATCTTGAGAAGACTCGCAGCACCAAGATGGAGTTCAAGGGCTTCGCGCGTCGCGGCTGGATAGGCGATTACGTTGACCCGAACACCTTCCTTGATTTGATGACCACTGTCTCTGCCAACAACGGCACGGGCTGGGCCGACAAGGTGTATGACGACAAGCTGCTTAAGGCGAACGCGGAGATTGATAACGACAAGCGCATGGCCATGCTCAAAGATGCAGAAGCCTACATGCTCAAGCAGCAGCCCATCATCCCGCTCTTCGTGGGCCCGAGCTCCTTCGTCTGCAAGCCGTACGTGAAGAATCTCGTGCCGAACCTTCTGGATCAGCACGACTGGCGCGGCGTCTACATTGACCACAACATCACGGCCGATTCGCTGGGCGTGGCGCAAGTGTCATGGAAGAGCAGGTTCTTTGGCTTCCTGAGTCGTTAGTCAATCTTCTAGCTTCAGAGGCAAAAGACGATGCTCAAGTTCATCATTCGCCGCCTGCTGGTCATCTTTCCGATGGTGCTGCTGGTCATCACGCTGACGTGGGGCCTTATCAGGCTTGCGCCCGGCAACTTCTACTCGCAGCCGAAGGCGCTGCCGCCTGCCGTGGAGAAGAACATACGCGCCAAGTACGGACTAGATAAGCCCTGGTACGTGCAGTACGGCAAGACCATGTGGCAAATCATAGGAGGCGACTTCGGCTTCTCGCGCCAGTACCCTGAGCAGACTGTGAACGAGATACTGGCCCGCTCTCTTCCCGTTTCGGCAACCATAGGCTTAGCAGCTTACCTGATTGCGCTCGTGACGGGCCTCTTCTTCGGCACCATCGCCGCGCTCAGACAAAACTCCGCGCTGGACTACAGCTCAATGGCTGCGGCCATGCTCGGCATAAGCATCCCGAACTTTGTGCTGGGGCCGATACTGGTGCTGCTCTTTGCGCTCACGCTCTACTGGCTGCCAGCCGCTCGCTGGGACTGGCTGGTGGAGTTCGGCCCCTTCCCTTGGCTGAAGTACGTGCTGTGGGCCGTCTTCATCTTCCTTGTCGTCGGCGTGTTGGCATTCTCCCTCTATAGCCTCATGAAGCGCAGAGGCAGTCCAGACCGGCTGGTCGAAGATAAGTCTGAAGAGCTCTCAAGCTGGATTCCGACTATTCTGGGTTTTGTGATTGGGCTCGGCGTCCTCGGCGGCCTGGGCTTTCTCTTCGTCAAGGGCTCGGGCGGCGGCCAGACGGGCGTGGCGCTTCCCGTCATAGCGCTCGTGCTTGTCATCATAGCCGTCATAGTCGGCCTGTGGCTCGCTCGTCGCTCGCACTCGGTCGCTCTGGAATCTTTCATCTACGGCGTCGTGGCCGCAGCCGTTCCGCCGCTGCTCGCGCTGCTGGTCAGAATGCTGAGCGGCCTTTTCCAGTTGACGGCGCAGCTTGGCCCCTTCGGTATCCCCAGACTTCGTTACCTGCTTCTTCCGGCAATCACGCTCTCGGCCGTTTACATGGCATACATCGCTCGGCTGACGCGCGCAGGCATGCTAGAGGTCTTGAGGAAAGACTACATTCGCACGGCGAGGGCCAAGGGCTTGAAGGAGCGGGACGTGATTATTCGTCACGCGTTGAGAGGCGGCATACTGCCCGTGGTGAGCTACACAGGGCCAGCGCTCGCTTTTCTTGTAGGCGGGACAGTAGTGGTCGAGCGCATCTTTGCGCTGCCGGGGCTTGGCAATTATCTGATTAACGCCGCGCTCAACCGCGACGAGCCTTTGCTCTTAGGCATCACGGCCTTCATCTCGACCATCATCCTGCTCTTCAATCTGCTTGTGGACATAGCCTACGCGTACATTGATCCGCGTATCAGGTACAGTTAAGGGAGGCGGGCACCTTATGGCGCGAACCAATGAGACGGAGAGAAATCTTGGAGCTACGGCTAACGAGCCGGTGCAGGACGCCACGCACATGGCCCCGCCCGGCGTGGCGGCTCGCCAGAAGATGATTAACGAGCCGGAGGCGATGGCGGCAGACCAGCTTTACGGCACAGCGCCGCCCGCGAACCGGCTGGGCCAGGAGACGGCCGGGTTCGTAGAGGGCACCAGCCTGTGGCGCGACGCATGGCGGCGCTTGAAGAAGAACAAGCTGGCCGTCATGGGCGGCATAATAGTTATCTTCGTCATACTGGCTTCGCTCATAGGCCCCATCATCTGGCAGAGCATCACGGGCTACACCTACGCCACCATCCCGAGCGAGCGTGCGCTGGTGCGCGCCATGCCTCCGAGCTGGCAGCATCCTATGGGCACAGACCCGCAGGGGAGAGACATACTGGCGCGCGTGCTGGTCGGAGGCCGCATCTCTCTGATGGTGGCGCTGGTGGCGACGGCCGTGTCGCTCGTGATAGGCGTCAGCTACGGCGCAATCTCCGGCTACTTCGGCGGCAAGATTGATAACTACATGATGAGATTCGTAGACCTCATCTACGCCGTGCCGTACATGATTATCGTCATAGTGCTGCTGGCGCTCTTTGAGAAGAGCCTCTTCCTGCTGTTCGCCGCGCTCGGCGCAGTCTCGTGGCTGACGATGGCGCGCATAGTTCGTGGGCAGGTCTTGTCCCTGAAGAACCAGGAGTTCATAGAGGCCGCGCGCTCCATAGGCGTGCCGACGTGGAAGGTCATCTTCCGGCATCTCGTGCCGAACACTTTGGGGCCGGTGATTGTTTACGCGACGCTGACCGTGCCTTCCGTCATCCTTCAGGAAGCCTTCTTGAGCTTCCTCGGCTTAGGCGTGCAGGCTCCGCTATCAAGCTGGGGCACGCTCGCTTCCGAGGGCGCGGACAACATAGCCATCTATCCCTGGATGATTATCTTTCCGGGCGTGACGATGGCGCTCACGCTCTTCAGCCTCAACTTCGTAGGCGACGGATTAAGAGACGCGCTCGACCCACACATGAGAAAAGTTTAGTGGAAAAATTCTAATGAGTCGTAACGGGAACATCTTGGAAGTCAGAGACCTGAAGACCTACTTCTTCACGGAAGACGGGACGGTCAAGGCCGTGGACGGCATCACCTTTGACCTCAAGCGCGGCGAGACTCTGGGGATAGTTGGCGAGTCGGGCTCCGGAAAATCCGTGACCAACCTGTCAATCATAAGGCTGATTCCAGACCCGCCGGGAAGGATTGTCTCCGGCGAAATCATCTTCGACGGGCAGGACGTGATGGCGCTCCCGCAGGACGAGGTCAGGCGGATTCGCGGCAAGCGCATCAGCATGATTTTTCAAGACCCCATGACCTCGCTCAATCCCTTCATGCGAATCTCCAAGCAGCTGATGGAGCTGACGCGCCTTCATCTGGGCTACAACAAGAGCCAGGCCTACGAGCACGCCATAAAGATGCTCGACATGGTAGGCATCCCGGACGCACGCTCGCGCGTGGACAACTACCCGCACGAGTTCTCCGGCGGCATGCGACAGCGCGTGATGATTGCCATGGCCTTGTCCTGCGAGCCTGAGCTGCTGATAGCGGACGAGCCCACCACCGCGCTCGACGTGACGATACAGGCGCAGATTCTTGAGCTTATCAAGAAGCTCAAGCAGGAGACCGGCACGAGCGTCATTCTCATCACGCACGACCTGGGCGTCGTCGCGGGCATGACAGACCACATCATTGTCATGTACGCGGGAAAGGTCTTTGAGCAGGCACCGACACAGGAGTTGTTCCAGTGTCCCGGCAACCCTTACACGAAGGGCTTGCTGCGCTCCGTCCCAGACCCGACTTCGGAGCAGGGCGCGCTCTACCAGATACCGGGCCTGCCGCCGGACGTGGCGCACCTGCCGCCGGGATGTCCCTTCGCCCCGCGCTGCGAGCGCGCCGAAGAGATTTGCACGCGCGAGTTTCCTCCCTTCGTGCAACTGACGAGCGAGCATTTCTCGCTCTGCCACTTTGCCGAAGAGGTCTACTCGAAATCCTGCAAGGAGCGCGACGAGCGCAACGAGCAAAGCGCTTCGACCGGACGCGCTGCCGCGAGCGAGAACGTTCTTGATATTTAACCAGTAGGGAAGAGCTGAGAGATGAGCACAGAAGCCGCCAGCCGCAATCAACAGCAACCGCCGCCGCTAGAGCTTGGTGAAAAGCGAGAGCCGTTGATTGCCATACGCGACCTTAAAGTCCACTTCGATTTGGGCGGCGGAACCGCCATAGACAACCTGCTCGGCGGGAGCGCCGTGCACAAGGTGGTCAAGGCCGTGGACGGCGTGACGCTCGACATTTATCCGGGCGAGACACTGGGGCTCGTGGGCGAATCCGGCTGCGGCAAGTCTACTCTGGGCCGCGCCATACTGCGCCTCACTGAGCCTACCAGCGGGCAGGTGCTTTATCAGGGGCAAGACCTGGCGCATCTGTCCGAAGGCGAGATGCGCGAGCAGCGAAAGAACTTGCAGATGATTTTCCAGGACCCTTACGCGAGCCTCAACCCGCGCATGACCGTAGGGCAAATCATAGGCGAGCCGATTGAGACCTTTCACTCAGACCTTTCGGCCGAGCAGAGCCCCACGTGGCTGAAGGCTCTGGGCGCGGTCGCGGGCGTAGCAGCAGGCGGCTACCTCGGCTTCAAGTACCTCATGCGCTACAGCGTGCCTTACTTCAATAGCCTGCACGAGAGCATAGGCGGCTGGGTGGGCTGGCTCGTGGGCGGGCTGGTCTTTCTGATTATCACTGCCATAGGTCTTCTCATAAGCCTTGCGCTTGGCTATCTGGTCTATCACCTGATAGTGCGGAAGACCTTACGTATCGGCATGGCGCTGCTTCTGGGAGCGGTCGGCTGGTTCGGGGCGGGGGCCATCAACAAGTATCTTGAGAGTCGCGGCAAGGAGATAGCCGAAGACCTGACCATCCTCAGAGTCTTCCTGAGCAGCCTGCTCTTCGTCGTCGGCTGGCTGCTGGCCTACAAGATAAAGCCCAGCCTACGCACCTTTGGCGGGAAGATTGACCAGGAAGTGCAGAATCTGATGGAGACCGTGGGCCTGAGCAAAAGGTTCCTGCGCCGCTACCCGCACGAGTTCTCCGGCGGGCAGCGCCAGCGCATAGGCATCGCGCGAGCGCTTGCGGTTGACCCGGACTTCATTGTCGCTGACGAGCCTATTTCCGCTCTGGACGTTTCCATTCAGGCCCAGATAATGAACCTGATGGAGAAATTGCAGCGTGC
Source organism: Pyrinomonadaceae bacterium (assembly GCA_035276685.1). Lineage (GTDB taxonomy): Bacteria > Acidobacteriota > Blastocatellia > Pyrinomonadales > Pyrinomonadaceae > JACVRN01. The sequence continues at coordinate 76,033 of DATELK010000095.1, forward strand.
CAAGAACCTGACCTACCTGTTCATCTCGCACGACCTCAGAGCCATACGTCACGTCTCAGACCGCGTGGCCGTCATGTACCTTGGCAAACTGGTTGAGGTGGCGGACGCTAAAGTTATCTACGACGAGCCTTTAATGCCTTACACCAAGGCTCTCATCTCAGCCGTCCCCGTCCCCGACCCGGCCGTGGAAGCCGCGCGCAGGCGAATCGTACTCGAAGGCGATGTCCCGTCGCCTATTAATCCCCCGTCGGGCTGCCGCTTTCATACGCGCTGCCCCTACGCCATAGAAGCCTGCAAGGAGGTGGTGCCTCCTTTGGCCGAGATAAAACCCAATCATTTCGCGGCCTGTATACGCATCAGCCCCGAAGAGCCCTACATCGAAAAGGTCGCTCCGGGCGACGCTCCGGGCCTGCGCGATGCCCAGCGCGTCATAGCAACGTGAAACCAGACCCCCATTAAGAGTTTAAACCGATAGTCAGGCCCATGAGGGAAATTCGAGTCAATGCCCGGAAGTGGCCGAAGGTCTAGAGATAGGACGGCTTGAGTCTGAAGAAAAGCCTTGTCTTTAGGGCACTTCGACACTTATACTCGATGTCAGGGAGGGGGTGGCCGCATCCACCCGGAGCCCCTGACCGCTACTAGACAAGTCCGGCTCTACGGGCAACGAGAGACACCGCTTTCCCTCTTTTGTAATTGTGAGCGGTTCCAACCATTCCAGCCGCATTTCGGTAAGACAAGACGTGACTTATCTGATGATGGACGAGCAAAGCGCGCCGGAGCGCGAGGACTCGATAGCACAAATAGGAGGCAAACAGCCTCCCAAGGGCTGGTCTGTGCGACAGGACTCTCTGGCGGCGGACACGGGCCTCTCCATCCTGCTCGTAGAAGGGCGACAGCCGCCCGCGCCCGCCGTCTCCAACAACAACTCCATCTGCCACGCCTTTCAGTCTTCGCCCGAGCACGTGCGTCTTTGCGACCCATACTGCGGCGTGGCCCACGAGCGCGCCGTGGCTCAAAAAGGGCCTGTGCATTACCGCTGCCACGCCGGGCTTCACTGCGTAGCTCTGCCCGTTCCCTTGCAGCGCAATCGTCAGCTGGCCGTCATCACGGGCAGGGCTTTTCTGACCACTGCGGATTATAGAGAGCTGTGCGAGCGCTTTCGTGAAGGCGACCTTCAGGAACTGCTTTCGGCGGAGCTTTTTCAGAACGTCATCTTCGCCGCACGGCCCGACCTGGACGACCTTGCCCGCCGCGTGCTGGAAGAGGCCGAGGATTATCGTGAGAGCGCGTTGCCCGAGGATGAAGAGCCGCAGACTCCTACAGGCGCGCAGACGGACGAAAAGGTCGCATTGCCCGCCCGCGACAAAGAGACGGGGGCGCAGCTCAAGCCCCTCGACGCAGGCATCTTCTCGCCCGACGCCACGCTGGACGAGGCCTGCGAGAACGTGCTACGCATAATCTGCGAAGAGCATACGCTTGCCTCAGCCGCGCTTCTTCTGCTCGACGATGAAAAGTTCGCCTGTGCTTCCGCCGTTGGAGATTTCAGGAAGCGGCCGCTTAACCTCAAGGTTGAGAGGACAGACCCGCGACTGATTAAGGCCGCCGGGAAGGGAATGCCGCTCGTGGTCTGCGAGAGCGCGGAAGGCTTTGTGCCGCTCCCGAGCCGTGGACAGAAGAAGGGCGTGCGCCTCGCGGAAGCTTACCCGTTAATCATAGGCGACGAGGTCAAGGGCGCGCTCATAGTCGGCGACGACCATCTCTCGGACGAGATGCGCCAACTGATTTCACACACCTGCCGCCGCATAGCCTTTCCGCTCGAAGTCATACGCCTCAAGGAAGAGCTTGAGCGCAGCGAGACCTTCGCAGACCGCATACAGCTCTTTACCGAGAACGTCACCACGAGCGAACCGGCCGAAGCCTATCGCTCCATACTTCACTACTCGACGGAGTTGCTCGGAGCCGAGCGAGGCTCGCTTCTTGTCTTCGACGAGATGTCTAATGAGCTGACGGTCAAGGCCGCCGTCGGCGCTCGCGCGGAAGTACTGAGCGAGGCCCGTGTGCGCCTTGGCGAAGGAGTATCCGGCACGGTCTTTCAGGAGGGAAGGCCGCTTCTGGTGCGCGACCTTCACGCGGCTGGCGTGAGCCCCGCGCCCGCTGAAAGATGCTACAAGACCAAATCCTTCATCAGCTACCCCATCACCATCGGCGGCAGAAAGGTGGGCGTGCTGAACGTGACGGACAAAACGGAAGGCTGCTATTCGGACGTAGACCTCTCGCTGCTGGAATCAATCGCGCCGCAGATGGCGCTCGCCCTCGACCGCGCCGAGTGGCAGGAGAAGGCCACGCAGTTCCAGCTGATGTCCATCACAGACCCTCTGACGGGGATGCTCAATCGCCGCTATCTTGAAGAGCGTTTGACGGAAGAGCTGAACCGCTCTCGCCGCTACGAGCACCCCATGAGCTTCATGATGATTGATATAGACGACTTCAAGCACTACAACGACCGCAATCATCATCAGGCGGGCGACCTTGCCCTTGAGATGACGGCGCAGTGTTTGAAGTCGGCCCTGCGCTCGGCAGACGTGGCCTCTCGCTACGGCGGCGAAGAGTTCTGCATACTGCTGCCGCAGACCTCTTTGAGCGAGGCCCGTATAATCGCAGAGCGCATACGCCGAAGGGTCGAGCGCACGCGCTACCCGCACGGCAAGCACCAGCCGCTCGGAGCCCTGACCGTCAGCATAGGCATCTCGTCGTTCAGTCTTGGGCTCGACACACCTGAAACCATCATCCGCGCAGCCGACCGCGCCCTTTACCTTGCGAAAGAGCGCGGCAAGAACCGCGTAGAGGCTTACGAAGACGCCGGGCCGCCCGAACCCCCCTATAATGATGTCCCCGAAGAAGCAAAATAACGGCCACGAAAGAGAGCGCATACTGAGCCGCGTCCCATCGGAAGAGTTCGTCGGACGCGCCGGGGCGCTTGACCGTATCGTGAAGCTCTCCGGTGAAGGGGACGCGCGCGGCCTGTTGCTTCTGCTGGCACCTTCCGCCGGAGTCTCCGAGCTTCTAAGGCAGAGCTACGACCGCCTCTTTCACTCTCACACCGAAGTCGTGCCCGTGTACTTCTCTCTTTACAGAAGAGAGAAGAGCCCGGCGGTGGTCGCGCGCCGCTTCCTCTACAGCTTTCTACAGCAGTTGTCGGCATTCAACTTGCGCGAGCCGCGACTCGTGACGGCGTCGCTGACGAAGACAGACCTGTTAGACCTTTCGCCGCCTGCGGATTACGAATGGATAGAGCGGCTGCTGGCCATAGCCGAGAGCGAGGGCACGCAGGACGATGAAGAGTCGCTCGTGCGCCTCTGCCTGAGCGCGCCTGAGCGTGCGGCTACAAGGGGCGTGCGCTCCCTTGTCATGATTGACGCGGCGCAGTTGATTGAGCCTGCGGAGACGGAAATCTCGCTCGGCGCAGAGCTCGTGCGCTCACTCACGCGCTCGCGCCTCCCCTTCGTGCTGGCAGGGTTGCGCCGTCAGGTGCTTGACCTGGTGCATAGCACGCTCGGCGACTTCGACGGCCTTGAGCGGCTGCACCTTGAGAGGCTGGACGACCGCGAGGCTGGCGAGCTTGTCGAGTACGTCTCGCGGCGCGAAGCGGTAGAGCTGAATGATTCGACGCGCGACTTGGTCGTGCAGCAACTGGACGGGAGCCCCCTTTTCATCAACGCCATGGTGGAGGCGGCGCGCGAGAAGCAAAGGCCACTGACGAGCTTCCGCAACTGCCAGCGCATCTACGTGGAAGAGGTCATGGGAGGCCGCATCAACCGCCACTTCTCCGCAATCATGGACGAGCTTGTGCCCGCGAGCGACACGCGGCGCGCTCTCATACGCCTGCTCTATGAGACTTCTGCGAGCGACACGCGAAAATCTACCGTGGAGGTCTGGCGCAAGCGATTGGACGTGACGCCCTCGCAACTTCAGAGGCTCCTTCACGGCCTGCACATACACGAGCTGGCGAACGTTACCGGAAGCCTCGTTGAGATGAAGAGCGCGGCGCTGGTCTGGCGCGACTACCTCCGCGCGCGTTACGAATGGGAGGTCGCCGGAGAGCCGCGCGCAAGCGTGCTGGCAGGCATGCTCACGGATTTGTTGAAGCGAGCGCCGCAGACCATGGAGCGACATTACAGGCGCGAGGCCGCAGTCGGACTGTCAAGCCTGCTGGCGCGCTTCGACTGCCAGCGAGTGCCCGCGAGCCTGCTGCACTTCGACCGCTTCAGCCGACTCTACAAGGGAATTACGGCGGAGGAAGCCGCGCCCATGCTTGAGGCCGAGACAGACCTTGTGCGCCTGCCGCAGATTGTATCGGTAGCGAATACCACTGCCTTTCATCCCCCCGTGCAGATGCAGCTCGAAGAAGAAAGGTCTGCTATCGCGCACGGCTTTGACGCCGGAAGCTATTCGGAGGCGAGCGAGGTCGTATGGCTCGCCGCAGAGATTGACTCCAAGATGGAGGCAGGTCGTGGCCTCGCCGAGATGTGGCACAACCGGCTGATGCACCTTGCGCGCACGCGTTCGTTTGAGCGCGCGCGCGTCTGGCTCGTAAGCGCAGAAGGCTTCACGCCCGACGCTATGGAGTTTCTCAACGAGCAGGGCGTCTACACTTCAAGCCGCAGGCAGTTGGAGTTTCTGACGGCTCGTCTGGGCGGCGGGGAACTGAAAGGCGCGACGCAAGGCGTGATGGACGAGTTCGAGCTTGCCATCCCCATGGGCGAAGAGACGGAGCTGATTGCGGCGCACACGGTCGAGCAGATTGCGCGCCGCTTTAACTTCCAGCCCGAAGCCATCAACCAGATAAAGACGGCGCTCATAGAGGCCTGCATCAACGCCACCGAACATTCTTTGAGCACGGACAGAAAAATATATCAACGTTTTCGGCTGGAAAGTGATAGATTAGTAGTGACGGTTTCAAGTCGCGGGCTGCGGTTGCCGGAGCGTCACCTGGAAACGGGTGCCCAAGGACGCTCAAACGGCAACCATCAGGATGATAACGGGAGGGGACGCCGCGGCTGGGGCCTCAAGCTGATACGGACTCTGATGGACGAAGTCGAGTTCGAAAGTGTGGATGACGGCACCCGCCTGCGCATGACCAAGTATCTGCGCAAACCCTGAAGCCGCAAGGCTATCACAAGTAAAATATAATCTTTCGCGTAGGAGTTTTACCTAGTATTCGCACTGTAAAAAGTTTAGAGGGGGCTTTTTATGGCGGAGACACTAACAGGGGTCAAGGTGCGTACACGTGTGGTCGGAAGCTCGGCAATCGTTTACGCCAGCGACTATCTGAATAAGCTGAGCGGCGAGCGTATAGAGCGCGAGTGCCGCCTTCAACTGGAAGCCGGGCGACGCGCGCTCATAGTTAACTTCCGTGACACGGAGCTGGTCAACAGCATAGGCATCTCCATCCTCATGGGCGTCATAGACGCGGCCGAAGACGCGGGCGCGCAGTTAATCTTTTCGGACATGAGCTCGCAGACCGTGGAGCTTTTCGAGATGCTAGGCCTGACGCGCTTTGTCGAGCTGGCGAAGACGGAAGAAGATGCTCTCATGACGCTCAGAGAGTTTGCCGCAGCCGCGCCGCAACACTGACAAGGGGGAGCTTTAGGCCGCTATGGTTATGCAGGAAAGTTTGCAGAAGAAGCTTCTACACACCTTCGCCGCGCTCGCAGACCTCGGGCAGGAGATAGCCGGGACGAACGACTTCGAGGAGATGGTGCGTACCTCGCTACATCTGCTCTTAGGCACGCTCGCCATACGTCGCGGCGCGCTGGCCGAATACGACGAGACCGACCGCGCCTTGAAGTTCATAGTCGTGCGCGGCCTTGGCGAAGGCGCTCAGGAAGAGATTCCCTTAGATGACGAAGACCTTGAGAGCCTGATGAGTCTGGACTCGCAGGGCGTCGCGCTCGCACTCGAAGAGAGAGAGCCGAACCGCTTCATAGAGCATCACGAGTCTCGCTTTGACTTCACGCGCTTTGACCTGCTGATTCCGCTCATCGTGCGCGGCCAGTTAACCGGCATCATCCTGCTTGGAAAGAAGGCCAGCGGCGAAGGCTTCACGGGCGAAGACATTGAGACGATAAATGCCATGGCGCGGCACATAGGCGTAGGCCTCAACACGCACCGACTGATGGCGGAGCTTGAGAGCAAGGCGGAAGAGAACCGCCGCCTCTATGACGGACTCCGTGCAATCTATCAGGACACGGTGCGCGCCTTCGCCTCGGCCATAGACCTCAAGGACAAGTACACGCAGGGGCATTCCGAGCGCGTGGGCCGCTACAGCGAAATCATCGCGCGCGAGATGGGCTGGAGCGACGAGGAAGTCGAAGGCATAGCCATAGCGGGCTACCTTCATGACATAGGAAAGCTGGTCGTGGAGCGCGACATCATCAACGCGCCTTACAAGATTGACGCCAAAAAATCGAGCGAGCTGAACCGTCACCCGGCCGCAGGCTTCGAGATACTCTCGCCGATTCGCCATCCTTACGCGGACATACCTCTGATGGCTCGCCACCATCACGAGCGAGTCGACGGGCGCGGCTACCCGGACGGCCTCAAGGGCGACGAGATTCACATAGGCGCGAAGATAGTCAACCTGGCCGACTCCTTCGACGCCATGACGACAGACCGGCCATACAAGCGCCGCCGCTCGTTCGAGGATGTGATAGAAGACCTGCGCCGCAACACGGGCAAGCAGTTCGCGTCCGAAGTCGTCATCCCATTTTGCAGGGCGCTCCTGAAGGAGCTAGAGGGAGAGACAAAGGAGCGCCGCATCATCAAGATGCTGGGCCGCGACTACCTGAACGCGGAGCGCGCCATACCATTGCTAAAAGAGTTGCTGGCAGAACTGGAATCAGGGACGTTTTCGGCTAAAGCAAGTAATGTTTAGCCAGTGAGAAACAGTTTGCGGAAATCAGTCGAAGAGGCACAGGGCAATTGTCCCTGTGCCTCTTCGACTGATTTGCTTCAGTCAAGGCTGGTAACGTCGCTTTCAGAGACTTCGGTGGCCTTGACACCGGCAGGCAGCTTCGGTTTAGCGGCTGCTGCGCCAGCTGCTTTTGCCCCCGTCTCAATGGGAGTAGCGATGGTGACGTTAGTCTGATTACCCTCGCCACTGTCTATGCGTACAACCATCCCTTGCGCCGCCACGTCGCCGAGCGTGCGCCTGGCTTCGTCCAGCGAAAGAGTCCCTTTAAGTGTGTATCGTGTGAATTTGGTATTCATCGCTTCACCTCAGAAGGTCATAGGGCAGCTACGGCTGCGTCCATCAATCTCAACGTACTCAGCCTGCGCCTGGATAATGGTGCCGGCCGGAATGTTGTTCCACTGATAGAATAACGCCATGATGCCTGTCTCAAGAAAGGCGGTCGGGTAAATCCACGAAATCGGGTCAGGCGACGGCCTCAAGTAAAGCATAGAATATCCGCCGCCCCCGGTTGTGCGGCAGATTAGTATGCGGCGGATTTGGACGATGTTGCGTCCCTGATTCGAGACATACAGGAGCGCGTTTGCTCCCGATTGTTGAATTGAGACGACAACAGACTGGTACTGTTGAAAGCTCGTCTCGCAAGCGTTGCAAGCCATCGGAATATCTCCTTTCGCCCTGTCCGCGATACTACAGAGCGGACGTTTCAATTTTGGTGTGCTTACGTGAGTCAAGCGAGGTTTAGGTTTAGGCTCTCGTGAGCAGGCAACACAGAAAGTTACCGACGCGTTGAGCAATGGCCGTGCCATCTCGCGCGTAGATGTCTTTTGTTAGAAACCTCAAGAAATAAATAGTTCTTATTTATAAAAAGGGAGGGCGGTGTGTCTACAATAGATGATACGCGGCGGAGGTGTGTCTACAGTTGTGGACACACCTCCCGGGACAGCTTCGATTTACTTAGGCTGGATGCGTAGGCTGAAGCTGCAAATGTCTATCTTTTCGTCGGGCGCGACCTGTGTGGCCGCGTCGCGTGGAAGCTCTCGGCCGTTAACGAGGGTAGGATTGCGCCCCTTTGGCGTGAGCCAGTAGCCGCCCTGCTCGTCCATACTGAGGACTGCGTGAATGCGGCTGACTTCAGGGTCGCCTTTGAGCGGCAGGTCAACTGTGACCGAGCGTGAGCCGCGACCGATTGTAATCTCCTGTTTGATGATGGGCACGACCGACTGGCGCACGCCCTTGTACCAGACCTCCACGTTGAAAAGCTCCGTGACGCGCGGGCGCACCACGGTCGCTTCGCTTTCAGCGCCTTCTGTGGCGGGGATGGCCGCGCTCGCGCCTCCCGCCGCGCTGGCCGCGCCGCCCGCTCCTTCCAGAGCCTGCGCGACCATCTCGGGCGTCAGGCCTCCCGGCAGAGAGGTCTTCATTAGCTCTGGCGGGCGAGCCGTGACCATAGTGTGGCCGGATTCCGTCTCGTCCCAGACGGGCTGCACGCGGAACTCTCCCTTGTTGAGCGTGCCGTCCACGCGCAGCTCCACGGCGAAGGACTTGGTGGCAAGCTGCGTCTGTCCGGCAAGCTCTCGCGCTCGCTCGGACAAAACAGTATAGAGGCCGTGCTCAAGGCCGCGACGCTTCTCGCCCTGCCAGTCCTTATCGTCTTCGTTGCTGAGATAGACAATGTACTCGCGCGGGATGTAGGTAGGGCCGCCGGGCGGCGTAAACATCTCGCGCTGCATGACGGCTTCCACTTCTCGCGCGACCTTGACCAAGAACTCTTCCCAGACGCGACGCGGGCGCGATTGCTCGTCCGCCGCTTCGAGCGGGTCACTCGCGCCTTCGCCGTCAATCCATTTACGAATGGATTCAATCAGTCCCACAGCAGTTTTTCTCCTCCATGAGGGGAATCATATCGCACTACGAAGCTAAGTCTATAACTTTTTTACCCATCCACCCGCGCGTCACGGTATTTGTAGTCCCGACCGTGGAAGTCGCTTCGACTTCGTACCACTTGTCGTCATCGCTCACGCTCAGCACGCGCACGCGCGCTCCCTTTTCAACAATCGTGATGATGGTGTCGCCGCTAATCACCGGCGCGTTGCGGATGTAGGCGCGCGTGTTTACCACGCCTTCTCGCCCGGCAGCATCTCTCTGGCCGGAAGTCGCAGGCGTGGTGCCTGCCCTCCAAAGCGGCCAGCGACCGCGAAAATAATTATGAGTCGCCAGGAGCATTCCGGCAAAGGCCAGAACCAGCAGGACTGCTACGAGCAGGCGGGCCCAGCGTCCTGAGAGTCGAGCAGGAGGCGCGGGCTGCTGCTGCGGGCGCTGCTTGACGACAGGAGCGTCAGAGAAGCCTTCTATTATCTCGTGAGCTTTCTGGCGCGGGGCGACAGGCGCTGTCTGATTCCTATCCTCCGCGACGCGCACGACTATGCGCGGGCGCTCTTTACCCGTGACGTTCGCTTCCTTCAGCTCCTGCGAAGAGTTGAAGCGGGGGCGTGGCGGTGTCGTCTTGTTCGGCACATCGGATGTCTCAAGCAGGCTACCCGTCGGGCGCGCATGGCCTCCCCCGCCGTTGTCTCCGGGCTGCTGCAATAGCCGAGTCGGCGGAAGCGCCGCGTCCGATAGCTCGTCCCAGAACTCCTGAACCGTTTGATAGCGCGCCTCGGGACGCATCTCTGTCGCGCGCCTCAAGACTCTCAAAAGCGACGGAGCCCATTCGTGCCGCGCTATCTCTTCCGGCAAGTCGGTTATTTGCCTATGCGAGAAGCGGCGAGGGGCGGAGCCCGTCAGCAGAGTGTAAACGGTCTTGGCGAGCGAGAAGATGTCTGCGGCAGGAGTTAGACCGGGCTGCGCGTTCGGGTGAAGCCCAAGGTCGAGCGCGCCCGTCTGAACCACGGGATTGTGCTCGGGCGCTGCGTAAACGTTTGTGCCTACGCGAGTGATTATGCCTTCCGTGGCTTCGAGCTTGGCCACGCCGAAGTCCGCAATCTTGACAATCTGCCGGTCTGCCGAGAGAAGAAGATTCTGCGGCTTGATGTCGCGATGAATGACTCCGCAGCGATGCGCGTGAGCGAGCCCCGCAGAGACTTGCTCAATATAAAAGAGCACGTCTTTCAACTTCAAAGGCTCTATGCGGCAGAGCGTGGCTAGGTCTCCGCCCGACATGTATTCGAGGACGAGATAATGAAAGGTTGTGCCGGAGAGGTCTATGGCTGTGCCGTGCCCTAGGCGGCTGATGATGTTCGGGTGCCGGACGCGGTCAAGGGCAACCGCTTCGTTCTGAAAATTTTCAATCAGCGTGCGCTCAAGGTCTACGTCGGGCGTGCCTTGCAGGAAGACGTTCAGCGCCTTGATGACGACCATGGGCGGCATCCCGTCCACGGCCGCGCGGTCGCGCGCCACGTAAATCTCCGCGTAGCTGCCGCGCCCGAGACAGTCTTGAACATCGTAGCGCCCGTCCAACCTGCAATTTTGAAGCTTAAGCTCAGTCATTCCCAGACACGCTTACATTAGAGCCATTCGCAGGCTAAGGGGATGCCTACCGCACAAGCGGACAGGGGAGAGGGGATGGTTAAGAGAGCAGCAGCTATTTTACTATCGCGCGCCCCTTATCCCCTATTTGAAAAGGGCCCGGCGCGCCGCAAGGCTGACCGCAGCCCTTTTTTTTAGTTCCTGCTCCTTCCCCTTGCTCACGAAGCCTTCAGCGCAACAGAAGGGCTTCCGTCATCTTCCCCTGGCAGTGCCCGGCGAAGTCGGCAGCACATCCTTCTTTACGCTAATCGCTTCGAGTCCGTTCAATGCATTCTTGGATTCGACGAAGTCCTGCATCTTCTGCGCCGCCGCCAGCTTGCCGAAGAGCGCCTCGGCCCTCAGAGGCGATGTCCCTGCCTGCGGCCTCTGGTCTAGCTTGCCCAGAGCGTTGTTGAACGCCTTGAGCGACTGCGCGTAGTCGCGGTTAAGAAACAGCGCGCGACCGTAAAGATAGAGAAACTCCGGGTCGTCAACGTCGAGCGGCTGCTTGTTCTCCTGATTGGCACGGGGCTTCGCGACGGTATCAATCCAATCCTGCGGGTCGCGGTCTACGCGCGCACGTCCCTGCTCGAAGGTGGAAGGCTGGGGCGCGGGCGGCGGCTCCGGCTCATTCGCGGCGGCGTTTGCGGCCAGCGCGGCGTCCTGCTTCTGCCTCTGGTAGAACATGCCGCCGTAGAATGCCGCCGCGCCGACTATGCCAAGCAGCAGCAGGAATGCTATGGCGCGAAGCAGCGACTTGAAGACGCTGCGCGGTCGCGGCGCGCTCTCATAGGCACGAGGCACGACTATCTCCTTCGCAGGAGACGAGGCAGGTGCTTCAGACTGAGGCGGGGCAGCCGCAGAAGAAGCGGGCGCGGTCTTTGAAGGCATCTCAACAGTGTCGTGAAGCGAGCCGTCAAGCTGCGCGGCACTTAGGCCCGGCTGAGACGTGCTGCCGCCCAGGGCGCTATCCAGAGGGGCCGTGCGCTCCGTCACAAGCGTTCGCTCGTCGTCCATCGAAGCGAACACCGTAGGCTCGCCCACGCGGACGATGACAGCCGTCAGGTTGTCTTCAGCGCCGCGCTCATAACAGCGCCGCTTCATCTCCTCGCAGATGGCGCTCAAGTCCGAGCCTTCCGTCAGAAGCTCTCTCAATTCGGCGTCCGGTATGTGGCGCGTGATGCCGTCGGAGCAGAGAAGAAAGCAGGTGCCGTCCTCAACCTCCATAGTCTTGAGGTCAACCTCTACGGTATCTTCCGCGCCGAGCGCGCGACTGATGACGTTTCGGCTCGGATGATTCGATGCCTGCTCGGGCGTCATGCGGCCCGCGCGCACCTCTTCTTCGACGACCGAGTGGTCTGCGGTCTCTCTGTGCAGCTTGCCGTCAGGCGTCAGGCGATAGAGGCGCGAGTCTCCCACGTGGCCAATGGTGGCGACGTGGCCGTCCAAGTGAAGCGCGACGATGGTCGTGGCCATCATGGAGAGCTTAGGGTGCTCTCTGGACATGCTGTGTATGGACGAGTTGGCTCGCTGTATAGCTATCTCAAGCAGGTCTTCAACGTCCGCGCCCGGCTCTATGTGGCGAAAGGCTTCGTCCAGAACTTCCATCGCGGTCTGCGAAGCGACTTCACCTGCCTGTGCGCCGCCAACGCCGTCGGCCACGGCGAAGATTCTACGCTCCGGGTCGGAGAGAAAAGAGTCTTCGTTGAGCGGGCGCTTTTTACTGAGGCCGCGGTCGCTGACGACCGCCGCGCTTAATTTGATGCCGTTGTTTGACTGTTCTTTCATTGAACTGCCTCTGGAATTGAGGGGTCTCTTCTGGCCTGCGTTTGGCGCACCGTCTTGGCGGCGACGATGGTGTCGCGCGCGTTCAGGTGCGAGAAGGCCATAAGCATTCCGAGCATGGCAAAGCTGGTCATTAAACTGAATCCGCCGTGGCTGACGAAGGGCAGCGTGATTCCCGTCATCGGAAGGGCGCGTGTGATGCCGCCTATGTTGACGAGCGCCTGAAAGCCTATGAAGGCCGTCAGACCGGCTGAAGAGAGCTTGGTAAACATATCACGCGAGTCAATCGAAGTACGCACCCCGGCGCAGACGAAAACTATGATAGCCAGGATGACGATTGCTCCGCCAGCCAGCCCAAGCTCTTCACCGATTGCCGCGTAAATGTAGTCCGAGTCGGCAATCGGAATCAATTCCGCAAAGCCCAGCCCGAGCCCCCGGCCCGAAGTGCCGCCCGAAGCAACGCCGAAGATGGCCTGTGCGGGCTGGAACGCGAGGTCGTCGAACCACACGTCGCGGTTAAACTTCTGCGCGTCGAAGCTCTTCTCCATCAGCTCTCGCTGGCCCGACTTGTCCCACTTCTCGCGCTCACGCTTTAGCGCGGCCTGATACTTGTCTCTCCACCACGGAGTGTCGGGCGAGGGCGGCGTGAAGCCGTCAAGCCAGAGGTGGAAGCGCTGCTGTATACGGTCTGGAAGCACGGCCTTGACGGGGCGCGCAAGCGCCGGAAGAAGCGGAACCTTCTCCTGCACGTCGCGCGGCAGAGCGCCCACCACGAGGATGCCTATCACGAGAGCCATGGTGCCCACGAAGAGCAGAAGCTGCGGCCAGCGACGCACGGCCACGAGATAAAGAGTCGCGTAAGCGCCGCTGAAGACCAGCATCTGCCCGAAGTCTTTCAGCACGAAGAAGGGAAGGAAGGGAAGAATCGCCATCACGACGAGCGGCACCACATCCTGCGCTCGCGGCAAGCCCCAGTAGGTGCGCGCAAGGTCTTTGTAACGCGCCGTCAAGATGCCCGCGAAGCCAAGCAGGAAAGGAATCTTCGACGGCTCCCAGGGCGTCATGTTCTCCACCTTGCCCGCCTGAGACGTGACGACAGCCGCCGCGAGCGGAATCAGCGTGACGAGGACTATCAGAAAGCTGTGCCGCTGAATCCAAAGGAGCACGCGGTCTTTCGTGCAGAGCCAGAAGGAGAGGGCAAAGAGCATAAACGAGATGAGCGGAATCCACGTCGAGCCGGAGGTCAACGCGTCCGTCATAGTGTAGTTGGCCTGCCTCGCCTTCAACTCGTCCACGGGCACGGCCTGCGGCGGAGTCGCCGGAAGACCCATCATCTGCTTCTTATCAGCCGTATAGGTCTCCTGTATAAAGCGCTCGCGCATCACGCCCGTCTTCTCTTCGCGCGCCGCCTCCTTCTTGCCGCGCGGGGCGTTGTATTCAGGGTCGCTGTAGAGGCGATACTGAACGAGCATGCCGACGGAGAAGAGAAGTATGGCCGTCGTGAAGAGCGTCCAGTTGCCTACAAAGCGCATGACGCGCGTCAGCCAGAAGACCAGAATCGTAATCGGCACGAAGAGCAGCAGGTCGCGCACGCCGCTCACCCACGAAGTCTCGTAGCCGCGTATGAGACCCGCGCGGTGAATGGCGTAGTAGCCCACTATCTCAAAGCCTATGATGATGAAGAGCGCGACTAGATGCGATGAAGCCCTGTTTTTCATAAATTAAGTGTCAATCAAATTACTAGTACTACTATTGCCTGCGGCGGTTCTCGGCCTGCATGCTCTGTGAGCCGTTCGCGGGGCTCCCGCCCAGAAGGCCTAGCGCCTTGGCTCTCAAGACAAGCTGTGCCGCAATGGGCGCTGCGTACTTGCCGCCGTAGACTCCCGTCTCGCCTATGCGCCCTTCCACCACTACGGCCAGCACGAGCTGCGGATTCTCAATCGGAGCGACGCATAAGTACCAGGCGTCTATGCGCGGCTGCTCCGCGATGATTAGCTCTTCGTACTGTCGTATGACGGCTCCCGTCTTGGGGTCTTTCTGCTGCACGATTCTGGTTCTGGGAGCGCCCGTCTTGGGGTCGTACTCGGGGATATTCTTCTGAGCGGTTCCAGTCTTGCCGCCCGTGTTGATGCCTGCGGCCTTTGCGGGAGCAAGGGCGCGCGTGCCGGTTCCGCCCTCGTTGACCGACTGCATAATCTTTCGCATCTCTGCTGCGAACTGCGGCGAGACTACCTGATTGTAGACCTCGGGCGGGCGGTCTTCCTCAATCTTGGGCTTCATCAGCCTGCCTTCCATGTTGGCGATGGTGGCTGCGAAGAGCGCCATCTGGAAAGGCGTCTGCTGGCCCGCGTAGCCCTGACCGAAGCCTTCGAGCGCCGTGTCGTAACGCCGCATCTTCGGATTCGTTACCAGCCAGCTCTGTGTGGGAGCAATCGCGCGCTTGATGGCATTCGTGCTCGCGTTCCATAGCTCCGGCTCAGGTCGGCCCTGACCCTCGCCGGACGTGCCGTTATAAGTGCCCAGTCCCATCAGGTCCCCGGCCTTTTTCAGATTGGCCGGGCCGAGAGCGACCGCGAGGTTTGCGAAGTACTGGTTACTGGAATGCTGGTAAGCCTGAAGCATGCCTATGGTGCCGCAGGCTTCGCAGGAGCCGTTGTCGTCGGTGATGGGCCGCGCTCCCGGCTCCGCCACGTAGCCGCCGCCCGTCGCCGTGTAAGTGTGTCCCTGCTGGCCCGCAATGTATCCGGCAATCATGGTAAAGGTCTTGAAGGTGGAGCCCGGCACGTAGTAGGCGTTGAGCGCTCGGCTCAAAAGCGGGTTCTCTCGCTTGTCAGCGTTCAGGCGCGCCCACGTAGCCTCGTCCTGCACCTCTTTCAGGCTGAAGGAAGGATTGCTGTAGAGAGCAAGCACCGCTCCGGTCTGCGGATTGATGGCCACGATTGCGCCGTTGCGGCCCGACTTGGCAAGCTCTTCGGCCACGGCCTTCTGAAAGTCTCGGTCTATGGTGAGCTTCACGTCCTGCACTGCGTCCTGCGTGACTCGCTTACCCTGCACGACTTCGAGGGCTTCCGGCACGACGGAGCTTTGAATGCCGAAGAGAGCGCGCTCAAGCCCAGGGTCTCCTAGGTCGGAGCCGAACAGGTGCGCCATCTCTTTATCCATCGGATACATGCGCTCTATCTGATTGCCGTTCTTCTTGTAGTAGGCGAGCGCGCGGTCGAGTCTCCCCGTGCGGTCAAGTATCCAGCCGCGCAGAGTCGATTCGGAAAGCCTGCGGTTTCGCATGTCCCTGTAGCGCGCTTCCTGAAAGCGCTCATTCTCTGCGGCGGCGTACTTCGCCCAGTAGACGTGCAGGCCGAAGACCGTGAGCGCCATCAGGACGAAGAGGACGCGCAAGGCTCTAAGCCCACGGTTCGTGGCCGTGGAGCCGAGCTTTCGTCTTACCTCGTCGGGCAAGTCCTTCGGCGCGATGGCCGCGAAGGACGAGCGCCTGCGCATGTTTCTCACGAGAGAAATCAGTAGAAGCAGAAGCATGAGCGCGAGCCCGCCCATGTAAACCATGCTCAGAAGCGCGGGCTCCTTCTCCGGCACGGGAATCTGCTGCGCCGCGTTGGTAGCCTGTGCCGCCTGCTGTAAAAGTAGAATTGCGTACATAACCTTTATGCTCTGCGAAAGCGAACCTCTATGTTGCCGAAGCCTACCACGTCGCCCTCTTCTATCTGGCGAGATTCGCCGTAGGCTATGCGGCGACCGTTAATATAAGTGCCGTTGGTCGAGCCAGTGTCCGCGACCATCAGCGTGCCCTCACGATTCATGACGAGCGCCGCGTGAATCTTCGAGACGCTCTTATCGTTCAAATACAGGTCGTTGTCCGAGCCGCGTCCGACGCTGACGCGACGACCGCCCGGCTTAAAACTCAGCACCTTTTCCTTAGGCCCGTCGGGCAGGGTCGCGCGGGCCACGATGTTTACCTCGTGAAGCTTAATGTTTGCCTTGGGGATGTCTACTTTGCCAAGCTCCGCCTCGCGCCGCCGCTCCTCGTCCGCCTGCCGCAGCTCCTCTTCAAACTCGCCGAAGGTAGGGTCAACGGCTATGCCCGTGATGAAGATGTCAACTTCGGTCTCGATGTCCATGGGCGCGAGCGTGCGATAGCGATGGTCGTTGATGTGGTCTATGGCTGCGGCCAGGACTTCGTGCTCAAGCGCTTCAATGACCTCGGGCGCAGCCTCGGAGTGTGTGCCCCATTCTATCTTGAGCGTCAGGTGGTGCGGCGCTATCTGCCCCTTTGCTCCCTCGTCACGAACGCGCTCGTCAATCAGGTGCTTCATCCTCTCAAGGAGCATGTTGGTCGTGAGGCCGCTCTTGGTCTCAACCTCGCGGCCGAGGCCACGGTCGACGGCCGCGCCCATGCCTTCGAGCAGCCGGCGCAGGAAGCGCTCAGGCAAAGCCCCCTCCGGCTTCTTTTTCTTCTCTTCCTTCTTATCTTTCTTCTCTGAGGGTTTGGTCATAGCTCAAAGTGTGACTGAACGGAAATCAATTTTCAATCCAAAAGCTAAGCTCCGAAGACACAAGCATGCGGCCAAAATCTTTTTATACCCCATAGATAACCTGAAGCGGAGGGGGAAGCGTCGAACCCTTAATCTGTCATATTTGCTCTCGCGCCATTCTAGCCGAAACAGCCCGCGAAAAACAGTGCCGAAGTGAAAGAGATTGATTCTTTAAATTATGTATGAACCTTTACGGCTTATACATTGTGGAGTAGCATTTGCACGTAGGGTGAGTCTGATGAGCAGAATCGAATGGATAAAATTTGTCATGCAATACGGGCGTCCAGAGACCCGCGCCCGCCAGTTTCTACTTCTTATAGTATTTGAAGTTTATTATCACCTGTGTACGTTAAGAGGCTATAGGCCACGTCACTTTCTAGAACCATTATCTAAAGATGTGATGTCTTTGTACCCGGGAGACCCTGTCCTGTTAACATGGCCCCGCCTTCCTTTGTCTGTCCGGTTGCTTGATAGAATAATCCCTTTCGGTAGCTCTGCCCATGCCGAAATCATGCCCTACACCGCTGAAGCAGATGCGGCGGCGCGGCGCATGGGCCGCCGCACAGCCACGATTTATATGGCCCCCGGTGAATTTAAGGCGGGTAACCAATAGCACCTATTAGCCACTGACTTTTCATTCACCATCTAACCGCAACCTTACGCCTCGATATAAGGTTAGCGTGCGCTCGTAGAGGCGATAAGCCGGTGACTTGATATAGCAACCAATCCCGCCCCGGGGCGTTCCGAAGCACCGAAGTTAATACAACTCGCCGTAGTTGCATTTGCAGGTGTCATAATCCCACCATCCGTTCAACTGCTCGCATCTGATAAGCGCAGTCGCAGATGGATTACATGCGAATGAGGGCGGCTGAAACCTTCGGCGGTACTCATTGCTATTGATGATCCACTTGATGACACTGTCGTAGTCGTTTGTCTCACTCAAAGGGGCAAACCAAAAGTCCATATCAGCTTGCGTAGGGAATCTATGCAGATAGAGGGCATAGCAAAGCCTTATGAACTCGGTATTGTTAAAGTCCGAGGATGAGCCGGGAGGATTTTGCAGCCCTGGATGGAGCGCCAAGAACTCGTTGCTGTACCAGAAGCCGCGGGAAACGTAGACACGCTTACGAATCACGCACTGCGCATATGTCTCGTTCGGCTCCCTGTAGGCCACATTGGTGCACTGCGAGATCAATCCCGTCCAGGTGCTAAATCCTTCCGTATCGGATTCGCGATTGAGGAGATCACGGTACTGTTGCGCTACAAAGTAGTCATTATCGTCAATTGGGTTTGCCGACTCAGCACCATAAAGATACACAACTGCGGTGCTTAAGCGCTCCCCAGTACCGTCTGAAGTAGCATTAATAAGGTCAATGCTATATGTCCCTGCGGGGAGGCCAGCTAGACAGTTCGTCCAACCCTTTGCCCATAAGCCCATTTCAGTGTCGATGGACGTAGCAGTAGTCTGCGCTACGAACGTGCCGTACATGTTATAAAACTGGAAGGTAGGCATACCATAAGTAGCATTAACATAGCCTGCACCCATCTGGAATTCTACAGCAGGAGCCGTCACGTTAATTGATGGCAGTCCAGGAAGAAGTCCCCCGAACCCTCTGCCCTCAATACATGAGAGTTTATTGTACTCTCCGCGCTGCATGGGCCCAAAAGCTACCATTCCATTGCAATTGGGAAAGCTCTGACCGGTAATAATACTGTCGCTAATGAACGTTCAGCCGGAGACCGCTTGGACCCTCCAAAACGCTGGCGCGATGGCGTCAGGCACAATTGCCTTAGCCTTTATGTTCGACGTGACATCGAAAACACCTTGGGTTCCGGTTGCGCCTGGTGGAATCAAGATTCGCTCGGAAATAAACATACTGCCTAAATGTCCTCTTGTCTGCGCCCACGGTATAGTAACGTCAGTTCCCAAACGGGTTACACCCGTAGAGATGATGCCAAACCTTGGATTGGGCACTATCAGTTCCTCCGTCAGACTGCTACAGGAGATGAGAGTGGCAAAGAATGACAGCACTATGAATATGGTATGTTTCTTTTTCATCGCTTAACCTCCTACTTCTTAATGCCGAGTATGTCGAGCGTGTCGTCGGCGAGATTGATGGCATCGAATGTGTTCATGTGTCTCATACCCGCAACAGCCGCGCGAATGACGGCACGGGTTTTCTCGATGTTACGCGGGTCGTTCAGCATAATAGTGGGCTTGTCCGAATCTCCTTCAAGCCACGACGGCCTATGTCTAGCCCTGCCAGCGAACTCTTCTGGTGTTTGCTGGTATTCATCGTTTAGAGCCTTCTGGGTAACCATGTTCAGCAGCAGGCATGTGGCCTCAAGCGGGGATACTTCTTGATTCATAGGCTCTCCTAATTTCTTCTTCAGTCCTTTCTTATTATCGGGGGCAGGGGCGATGAAGCTCGGAAACTCTAACCGCATCTTAGCGCGCAACATCTTCACCTGTTGCAGATCAGTTCGTGTGAACTCAGGGGCCTTAAACTTCTCTGCAAGGAAGTTAACTGCTCGGACAACATCCATCTCTCGGATGCGGCCGTTCCCATTCTTTTTGTAATCTATTTCGGCACGCACCAAGCGATCCTTAGCCTTATCCGCCATCTCAGCCGGTAGCATCAGTCCGTATCTATAGAAGACCTCATCCGCGAGATCGCGAACCGTACGTTCGTCCCCATTCTTTGCTTTGCGAGCCTTTTCTTCGAGCGAGCCGGGGGTGAAAGGTGACTTGCTCTTAGCGCCAGGCTCATAGAGAAACCAAACCGTCCCTGCGGCAAATGTGAGCGCAGACACTATGAGAAGCAGCTTAATACGCTTCATAAATCCTCCTTTAGCCGTTAATGTAAACGGCGGAATCAGTGTTGGTGTTGTTAGTAAGTCGGTGTTAGACGGACAGAGGAAGCGGGCTTAGCTATCTAAGCGAGTGTTAGAGCGACACCTACTGCGCAGCACACTAATTCAAGAGCCGACTTTCTGGCTTAGACTGATGAGTGTGAGTATAGAGGTGGCGCATTAAGTTAAACATTTTGCTGTTCGCGTAGGGCCATCGGTGAGTAAGGCAGTTCGGGCCTGCGTGAGCGGCAATCTATACGAAAAACGCAGAGAGAATATATTTGAAGTAATGACCTGTCAAGAAAAGGAGTCTTATTGTATTGAGATCACAGTCAACATATGTTTCGCGACAATAATGAAGACTGATAATTTTAGTCAATGAACCGGTGAATCAATGAGTAAATCCCGCCCGCTGACGGGCGGCTTCGTAGAGAATGATTCCGCTGGCTACGGCCGCGTTGAGGCTCTCGACGGGCGGGCGCATGGGGATGCGCGTCGTCTCGTCCAGCATGGATAGCTCGCCTGTGCCGAGCCCCGCCGCTTCCGCGCCTATGACCAGAGCGCAGGCTCGCGTCCAGTCAACCTCAGTGTGCGAGGCGGAAGCCTTGAGGGAAGAGCCTACGGTGTGGATGCGGTTTCCTCGGCACCATGCCAGAACTTCTGCAAACTCCGCGCGCTCCCACATGGGAAGCCTGAAGCCTGAGCCCATAGACCCGCGCAGCGCCTTTGTGTTGAAGAGGTCTGTAGTGCCCTTTGTAGAGATGATGCCCTGCGCGCCTGCGGCCTCTGCCGTACGGAGAATCGCGCCCGCGTTGGCAGGATTGTTGATGCCGTGAATGATGACGAGCAGGGGATTAGACGAAGCAGCTTTCAAAGCGGCCGAGAGCCTGTCGCTGCCCGTGTGCGGTCTTGATGCGAGCAGCGCTATGCCCTGCGGCGTCCTTGTATCGGAGACGGAAGACATCACGTCGTCGCTCACGAGCGAGAGGCGTGCTCCCGTCTGCTTCAATTCTTTTAAGAGAGCCAGCCCGCGCTCTTCACCCTCGAATCTTTCTGTATAAAGAGCGTCCTGAACAACGAGGCGCGAGCGCACGGCCTCTTCCGAGAGGCGCAGGCCCTCTATAAAAATCTGCGCGAGCGCTTCCCGCCCGTCGCGCACGGCGCGAGCGTGCTTAGCCAGAGTGTTGTGGCGGCTGGTGATTTTCTCGCTCTCCATGAAGCCTCAAGCCCCGTCTAATTCCACCTCGGCCCAGACGGGCCAGTGGTCGGATACGCCCAAGGGTTTGACGACGCCCCACCGCGACACCTTCAGGCCCCGCGTGAAAATCCAGTCAGGGTGCAGCCGAACCAATCCTGCGCGCCATGTGGCTAAGCGCGTGGGCAGGGGAGTGTAGTAGCCGCGCTCTTCCATGAACGCACGCACGCGCACGCAGGACTGGCGAGTCAGGGTGTTGAAGTCTCCGAGTATCGCCACGGGGCCGTCTATGACGCTGGCGCGCTCTATGACAGCGCCGTGCTGCTCAAGCTGCTCGTCCGTGGAAGCGTGCGGGTCTATGTGCAGGTTGAAGATGTGCACGTGACTTTTTTGAAGAGCGACGCGGGCCGCGAGCGCGAGCCTCGGACGCCAAGCGCATTCCGACCACGGAAGCTCGACACGTTCCACTTCATGAAGCGGCAAACGGCTCAGGATGGCTACGCCCGTGTCTCCGCTGTCATCCGGCGCTATGTGCTCCTCGAAGTCCAGATACCACTGCTTTGCTTTCGGCTCTTCGTCTCGCGGCAGGTTGAGCGAAGCGTGCGCGTAGTGCATATGAAGCTCTCGCGCAAGCTCAAGCGCGACGTGATGGCCTCCGGCCCGAATGGTTCGCTTGTCCGCCTCCTGAAGCGCTACGACATCAGCCTTAGGGAAACGACCGTCGCCCGAAAGCGCGCGAGCGGCCCTTCTGAGGTGTCGCGCAACCAAGGATGGGCGTCTCTGCGGGAGCTTTAGCCCCGCGCGCCTGAAGAGGCTCCCGGTGATTAAGTACGAGCCCACGGCGTAGCGTATGTTGTAAGAGACGAGCACAAGGCGCGACTGCTCCGGGCTCACAGATGAGGGCGCGAAGCTTCCCGTCTCGACATCAGTGGAAGCCTCCGCCACGACTGTCTCATGTTCAAGCGTAGCCATCTTCGTGTCTCTTATCTTTACGCGAACGCGAATGATAATGCAAAATCGTGGCATCAGAAATCCAAAAGGAGAGTCAGGGATGGCTGGTGAAGCAGCAATCATAGTGGCCGTGTCAGACATGTTCTTCGCGGCGAAGATTCGCGCGGCGGGGGAAGCCCTCAATATTCCGCTTCGCTTCATTAAAACGGCGGAAGAGATTGAGCGCGTGGCGCGGGAAGAGAGCCCGTCGCTGATTATCCTTGACCTGCACCAGCAGCAGCCAGACCCCTTTCAGCTGGCGCGAGAATTGAAGAGCCGCGAAGAGCTGCGGCACATACGTCTCTTAGGATTCTTCTCGCACGTCCAGACGGAGCTTGAAAAGCGTGCGCGAGAGGCTGGCTTCGAGCAGGTCATGCCGCGCTCCGCCTTCACCAAACGCCTGCCCGAAATCTTAACCACAGGTCAGAACCGCCTGCGGTAGCGGGCGGGTTATCAGCTAAGCCAGAGACCCGCCCGCTAC
>DATELK010000096.1:0-10841 GCA_035276685.1 Pyrinomonadaceae bacterium
CGTCAGCACTTCCACCGGACAGTTGCGTCGCATACAGCTCAGCAAAGACATAACGCGCATGGGCCGCGACCCCGAGATGGAGGTGGCGATTGAAGCGTCGGCTGCCGTAGTCTCGCGCCGCCACGCAGAGATACGCAGGCACGACGGCCAGTTCGTCCTCCATGACCTCGGAAGCTTTAACGGCACGCTCATCAACGACCAGCGCATCACAACGCCGACGCCGCTCTATGACAACGACCGCATACAGCTTGGCATGGGTGGGCCAATCCTTCGCTTCATAGACCCGGCTCATCCGGCCCCGGCAGGCATGTCCCAGGCGGGCCAGCGAGCCGTCGGCTCCGTCGTAGCACCGGCAGCAGGCATGCCTCCCGTCTCCGGCCCCATAGCAGAGGTCGCGGGCATGCACACGATGGTGGTCAAGGCTGGCTCAGGCTCTTTGCAGCCGCAACAGCCGCAGGGCGCGCAGGGCGCAGGAGGAGTAGGCGGGCAGCCGCAGCTTCTCATGCAGCGCCCCTTCGACAAGCCCACTCTTTCCATAGGCCGCGCGCCCGACAACGACATACACCTTGACGGGCTGCAAATCTCCAACCATCACGCGCGCCTGCACAACTCGGGCGGGCAGGTGGTGATAGAAGACACAGGCTCGACCAACGGCGTCTACGTCAACGGCAATCGCATCACGGGCCGTCATCCCGTGCAGAACCGCGACATAGTTCAAATAGGCCCCTTCGTGCTTCAGGCGGACACGCAGCGCGGCATAGCGGTGTTCGACACCCGCTCGAAGACGCGCATCGACGTGATTGACATCACGAAGGAAGTCCAGAACCGCTCAGGCGGCGGAAAGATAAAACTGCTGGACGACGTTGACCTGACGATTCAGCCTAACGAGTTCGTGGGACTCCTTGGCCCATCGGGCGCAGGCAAGTCAACGCTGATGGATGCCTTAAACGGCATGCGCCCCGCGACTGCGGGCCACGTTCTCATCAACAACCTTGACCTTTACCAGCACCTTGACTCCATCAAGCAGTCCATAGGCTACGTCCCGCAGGACGACATCATTCACAGGGAGCTGACCGTCTACCGCACCCTCTATTATGTCGCGCGCCTTCGCCTTTCGCGCGACGTGTCGACGGCCGAGATTGACCAGATAGTCAGCGAAGTGATGGACGTGACGGGCTTAAGTGAGCGCCGCGACGTTCCCGTCGGACAGCTCTCTGGCGGGCAGCGTAAGCGCGTCTCAATCGCCGTCGAGTTGATAACGAAGCCGTCCGTCATCTTTCTCGACGAGCCTACCTCGGGTCTTGACCCCGCGACGGAAGAGAAGATTATGAAGCTCTTCCGGCAGATTGCGGAGTCTGGCCGCACGGTGATTCTGACGACGCACGCGATGGAGAACGTCAAGCTCTTCGACAAGATTGTCGTCATGATGAGAGGGAAGCTCGTCTGGTACGGGCCGCCCAAGGAAGCCTTGCAGCACGTCAAGGCGGACAGCTTCAAAGACCTCTACGACAAGCTGGAAGCGCCGATTGAGGAGCGCCTTTCCACGCTCGGCGTACTTCCGCCTAATGCGACCAAAGAGCAGAAGGCAGCCTACAAGAAGCAGAAGGAGCAGATTTCCGAAGAGGTCGCGGAAGAGTGGAAGCGCCGCTTCACGCAGACGCAGCAGTACCAGCGTTTTGTGGCTCAGCCTCTGGGAGATTTGAAGAACCGTGCCGCGCAGGCCATAGCGCCGCAGAAGCGCAGGCCGACGGTGACGGACGCGCTACGTCAGTGGGGAACTCTCGCGCGCCGCTACATGGAAGTCCTTGGGCGCGACCGCTTCAATCTCATGATTCTCTTCGGGCAGGCACCGATTGTCGCCTTCCTGACTTATCTGGTCGTCTCAAAGGACGCGCCGCGCGACTTCATCTACTTCGTGCTATCGCTGGTGGCCGTCTGGTTCGGCACAAGCGTGGCCGCGCGCGAGATAATCAGGGAGCGCGCCGTCTACAACCGCGAGCGAATGGTCAACCTCGGGCTGATGCCTTACGTGGGCTCAAAGCTCTTCGTGCTCTCCATGATTGTCGGCGCGCAGTGCATATTGCTCTGGGGAAGTCTGAAGCTCTTCGATATCGCGGGGCTGATGGAGATGCCCGGATACATCGGCGGGATTCCGCAGCTGCTGATAATGATTCTGACGGGCATCGTGGGCATAGCGCTGGGCCTCTTCGTCTCGGCCATAGTCAAGACCTCCGAGATGGCTACGAGCCTCGTGCCCCTGATACTGATTCCGCAGATTCTCTTCTCCGGTCTTGTCGGCGTGCCCAAGGGCATCTCAAAGGTGGTGGGGCTTGCTATGCCCGCCACTTGGGCCTTTGACGAGATGAAGCGGCTGTCGGATTTGGACGTGCTGCGCGGTAAGGACGAGGGCGCGCAGGCCGCAGGCAAGAACGACGGGCGCGGACTCTACAAGCAGGTCGAGTACGAGAACGACCAGAACATTGCCAAGTCGAAAAAGCAGATAGAGGATTACAGGAACGACGCTGAAGAGAACTCCAAGGACTACCAGAGCAAGATGGAGGAGTACCAGCGGCAGGCTTCGCAGTTCCAGGCGGGGCAGACGACCACTTACCCGACCAAGCCGGAGCCGCCCGCTATGACAGACCCGCCGAAGCCGGGCGACCCTGTCAGAATCCCTGACGACCTCTCCGGCTACGTAGACTTTCTGCATCCGTGGGGCAACATGCTTGTCAATCCCATCATGCTGCTCTTCATGTTCTTCGGGCTCATACTGGGAACTGTCCTTGCGCTCAGGGCACAGGACATAGGATGAAAAAGGTAAGTCAGAAGGCAGGGTGCAGAATGCGGAATGAGAAGAAAGACCTTTTTCACTTCCGCACTCTGCACTCAGTCTTGTTGCTTGCGCTCTTGCTTGCCCTGAGTGTCGGCGGCGCGGCCGAGAGTCTTCAGAATGTTTATCCTGAGCCGCCTGCTGATAAGGCGCTCATTTACCTGTCGGGCGCAGGCAATGCTCTGTCGGCTCTGCCTTTTGAGCAGGCTTCCACGCCTTTGCGCGTGCAGGAGGTCGCGCGCTCGGACAAGAGAAGCTATCTGGAATTGCAGGGCGAGCACTCTTCTACCGTCATCAATCAGTCGAGCCCTCGCTTCTATCTCTTCGTCAGGGACGCGCAGGGCGTGAGGCCGCCGTTTATTGTGCGGCTCGCCGAAAAGAAGAAGAGCCGCCGCGTGGAGGCTCTGTCGCAGAAGGGTTTCAGCGGCTTCGCAGTTCCGTCGGAAGAGATAATACGCCCGCGCCTGCTTGTCTTGAAGCGCGAAGATGGTATGCTCTTTATGGAGGTTAGCCCGCGCTACCCGCTCGCGCCCGGAGAATACGCTTTCGTCGGCGCAGACCCGTCGCGCATCGCGACCTTTCGCATCGTCGCAGAATAGAACCCGTAGATTTTGATAAAAGGTAAGCTTTAACCAATGACCAACTCCGCTCCTTCAGTCTCGGATAAAAAAGTTTTCTGGACGCCTTCGCGCACGCTCTTTACTTTCGGCGTGCTGGCTCTCGTAGCAGCCTTTATGCTTCCGGCCTGCCAGTCCGACGCCATCAGCTCGCAGCCCAACGCGCCCGCGCCGGGTGCTAATCAGCCCGCGGCTTCCGCCAAGCCTGCCGCGAACGCCCCGCGCCCGCCGCTTCCGGCCTCTGTGCTCAACACGGAGCTGAAAGACATTGAGGGCAAGACCTTCAAGCTCTCGGACTACGCGGGCAAGGTGGTGATAGTTAACATCTGGGCCACGTGGTGCGGCCCGTGTCGCAAGGAGATTCCAGACCTCATAAAGGTCAGCAACGAGTACAAGTCGCGCGGCGTGGAATTGATAGGCATGACGAACGAAGACCCCACGGAGGACGAGGCCGTGGTCAAAGAGTTCGTCAAGACGCAGGAGATTCCTTACCGCATAGCATGGGGCAACCAGAGCTTTGAGCTTGGACTGATGCAGGGCAACGTCAAGAACGTAGTCCCGCAGAGCTTCGTCATCACGGGCGACGGGCGCGTGGTCTTACACCTGACAGGATTCAACGAAGCCACCACACCGCAGAGACTGCGCCAGGGCATAGAGCAGGCGCTCAGCTCCAAAGGCTAGAACCTTAAAGCCGCAGCTTTTTTTAGAACCTCGCGTAAGTATTAGTCCCGAATCCCGAGACCCGGGTTAAAGATTCTTTCTTTGACCCGGGACTTCGGATTTGGAGCTTGAGACTTATTCCCCCGGAGGCTGTCTGGATGAAACGCTGCCCCACCTGCCGACAGGTTTATACGGACGACAGCTTGCGCTTCTGTCTGGACGACGGCGCGCCGCTCATAGAAGACACCCCGCCGCCATTTGATTCCGCAGCCACGCTCGTTGGCCCGCCGCCCTCGGACATTCACCAGACGCCCGGAAGCTATAGGCCTGCGCCCGTCCCGGACGCGCGCACGCAAACCATCCCCCGTAGAGTAGACACCAACCGCGCCCACGGCGCTCCGACTCTGCCCAATTATCCCAGCGCCCCGCCGCCCGTTGTCCGCCAAGGTCGAAGCATCGTGCCGTGGGTCGTGGGCGGCTTGCTCCTCTTTCTCTTCGGAGTCGTCATCGTCGTCGGCATCGTCGCGTGGAGCATGATGAGGAGCAGGCCCGCGAGCAGCAGCTCATCGCGCCCCGTCTCAAGAGCCAAAGAAATAGTCGTGTCAAAGCTCGGCGGCGGTGACTACACTTCAATCAACGAGGCCGTGAAGTCGGCTCCCACCGGCGCACGCATCAACGTTCGTCCGGGCGTCTACAACGAGAGCATAAGGATTGAAAGAGACGTTGAGATAGTCGGCGACGGCCCCATCACGCAGATAATAGTGGAGGCCGTGGACGCCAACACTCTCTACGTGAAGTCCGGGAAGGCGCTTGTTAGAGGGCTCACGTTTCGCAACCGCATGACGAAAAAGGACAGCATGTACTACGCCGTGGCTGTCGAAGGCGGCGAGCTGAGCCTTGAGGACTGCGACATAACTTCCAGCGCTCTCACGGGCGTAGGCGTCTACGGCGCTTCCGCCAAAGCCTTCATACGTCGCTGCCGCGTGCATGACTGCACGGAGAGCGGCATCTACTTTTACCGCAACTCCACAGGCACGGTGGAAGACTGCGACGTTTTCAACAACGGGCTGGCGAACGTCTCCATCAAAGAGGGCGCAGACCCTGTTGTTCGCAACTCTCGCCTCTACAACAGCAGGTCAAGCGGCGTCTACGTTTACTTAAACGGCAGGGGCCGGATTGAGGACTCGCGCATCTACGGCAACGCCTACTCCGGCGTCGCCATCAGCGAGGGCGGCGACCCCGTCGTCATGCGCTGCAAGATTTACGGTAACGCTTACAACGCCGTCTACGCATACAAGAACGCCAAGGGGACTGTGCAGAACTCAGACCTCACAGGAAACAAGCAGGGGCCTTGGGACATAGAGGCGGGAAGCACCGTTAGCAGGAGCAACAACACCGAATAAGATTAAGGAACAACTAAGACAGGCGAAACGACACGAAAGAGAGATTTTCTTCGTGTCGTTTCGCCTGTCTTAGCTGCCTCTGCCTGAAGCTACTTTGTGTCGCGGTCTTGCTGCTGTTCCAGCTCGCGCTCTCCCTCCTGACGCAGCTTGCGGCCTTCGCGCTCCAGAGATTCGTCCTGAAGCCCTTGGGCGACGCGTTCTTTGGCGGAGCCTTCGGCGCGCTTCATCTCAGCCTCGACGCGCCCTTCCACCTGGTCTATAGGCGCTGGCTCGCCCTCGTCGTCCTGCGTGCGAACTTTGGCCTTATCAATCTCCATGATTGCCCTCCCGAGATAATGATTCCTGAATGCTTTCTTCGCCGTTATGGTCTCACTATTTACGCGGCGAGGTCAATTGTTTGCAGCCCGCGCCCGCCCTGTGCGATACTCGCAAGTGAACTCAAAGAGACCCTCAGCTTGCGCCGTCGCGCCGGGCGATTTCGCGAGAGCGCACAGCTTCTCTTAAGGTTTTCAACGAAAGACAAGAGGTTCCCCCGATGACTCAAGAGATAAGTCGTTTACTCCACAGCGGCTCGGAGCAGATAGTGCGTGCCTGGTCTGAGAAGGTCATGTCAGACCGCCGCGTGCAATCCGACGCACAGCTCTCATACATTCAGCTCATAGACCACATCCCGCAGATAATAGAAGAGCTGAAGCACGCCATGGCCACTAGCCCGCCCGAAGAGTCTCTGAAGGAGGCCAACAACCACGGGCGTCAAAGATGGCGGCAGGGCTACGAGCTGAAAGAGGTCATACGCGAGCTGATACTGCTGCGCGCCACTCTCCTTGAATTTCTGGAAACCTATCGCGGCGCTATGCGCCAGCACAGCCTTGACCAACTCGCGCGTGCCTACCGGCAGATAAACTGCTTCATGGACGAGGAGCTTTACAAGACGGTCGAAGCCTACCTTGAAGCCCCTCAGCAAGCGCCCTTGCCGGTCGAAAGCGTTCCGGTATGATGGACAACGGTGCTAAGAATTAGCAGGGATGGACAGGATAAACAGGATAAGAAAGAGAAAAGATTAATTCTTCTTTATCCTGTCTATCCTGTCCATCCCTGTTAAATTCTTTCCATTCAAACTGACCCTCTAATCTTTAAGCTTGACGGGCGAGCGGCCCTGCGCCGGGATTTCTCCGTTGACGATTCTGACGGCGGCCTCTTCCGACTCGGGCGCTGACTCGAAGGTCAGCAAAGTCGTCGCGCGCTCGGGCACTCTCGGCAGGACGTAAGGGTTGCCGAAGACGACCGCGATGGTGGGAACCCCTGCGGCGTCCAGCGCGTCCAGCACCTCTGCATGAGCGTAGGCGAGCGCGACGCTCCCCTTGTAGGCGGCGACACGCGCGCACACAGCCACGAGCGCCACGTCGCAGCCACGCGTCGCCTCCATCACCATCTCCAAATCCGCAGCCTCCGCGCCCGACTCAATCAGTCGAGCGTTAAAGGTGCGCGACACGGCGGCAGAGAAACGAGACCCTGCTGGCTCCCTGAGGACGTGAGCCCAGACGGGCACGTTGTCCTTCAGTATAATCGCCGTCACGCGCTCCTTCTTGATGGGAAGAAGCCCCTGCGGGTCGCGTATGAGCGTGATGCCTCGCTCAAACAGGTCACGCGACACCTGCGTGTGCGCGGGGCTTGCCACTACATCCCAGACCTTATCAAGAGAGACTTTGCGCTCGACGTTCAGCCCGCACCATGCTTTGGCCGCGAGCACCCTTCGAGCCGAGCGCTCTATGCGCGCTTGCGTGAGGCGGCCCGTCCTGACCGCTTCACAGAGAGCCGCGTGCGCCTTCCCTATGTCCACGGGATAGAGCGCCACGTCGCAACCGGCTTCGATTGCCAGCACCGCCGCCTCGCCCGCGTCGTAGCGGTCTGCGACGGCTCCCATAGAAAGCGCGTCGCTAAAGATAAGGCCGTCGAAGCCGTAATCTTCGCGAAGGATTCCTTCTATAAGCTGGGGCGAGACAGTGGCGGGCCTCGTCTCGGTAGCGCCCGTGTCGAGCGCGGGCACGCAGATGTGGGCCGTCATCATCGCCCGCACGCCCCTCTGCACGGCCGAGCGAAAGGGCGGCAATTCTATCTGCTCAAGTCGCTCGCGTGAGGCGTCCAGCGTCGGCAGCAGTATGTGTGAGTCAAGGCTCGTGTCGCCGTGGCCCGGAAAGTGTTTGGCCGTCGCAATCTGCCCTTCGTCCTGCGCGGCGCGTATGAAGGCCGCGCCCCAGTTGGCTACCATTTCGGGGTCGTCGCCGAAGGCGCGCGTGTTGATGATGGGGTTAGATGGATTGTTGTTGACGTCCAAGACAGGATAAAAGTTAACGTGAACGCCGAGCGCGAGGCCTTCGCGGGCAGTGATGCGCGCGGCCTGTGCCGCAGACTCCGTGTCGCCTGTCGCGGCCAGCGCCATAGCGCGCGGCAGACGTGTTCCGCCTCTGAGCTGCATGCCGACGCCGCCCTCAAAATCAGAAGCGAAGATGAGAGGCACGCGCGCCCTCTCCTGCAAGCGGTTGGTCAGCGCAGCGGCCGTCAGCGCGTCGCCGCTATAGATGATGAAGCCGCCCACGTGAAATCTCTCTATGGCTTCCGTGAGGCGACGGAACTCGCGGCCCTCTTCGTGCATCAGCACGCCCGTAGTGTCGGGCATGATAAGCTGCCCGACCAACTCTTCCAGTCCCATCTCGCGCAGGATGCTCTCCACCCAGCTATCGCGCGTCCCCTCTGATGTATCCAAGTCGCTCGCCCCCAAATTCAGCTTCGATAGATAAAAAAGCATCTTAGCACGACAAAAGCGCTTGACCCTGTACGCGAGTCCAGAGTTTATAATCCTGAATCAGGTTCAAGCTATGAAGCGAAGAAGAAAATTAACAGGGATGGACAGCGATTGTCAGGATAAAAGAGAAAGCATTTATTCTTTATCCTGCTTATCCTGTCCATCCCTGTTAATTTCCTCCTTTAATTGAACCGCAACGGCCGATTTGAGCCGGGTGTATTGCGTGATAAACTCTCAGAGGCTTGAGGGCATCAAAAGCCTTTCCGCGAAGACAATGAGGCGTTACTTTCAAATTTTGGGGCTGGTCTTGCTTGCGCTCTCGGCGGGCGGCTGGGGCGTGACGGTGGCGGCAGTCCTTTGCCCGCACGCTCAGAGCCGCGCCTCTTTCAAGCCAGTCGAGGCTGAAAGCGCAGACGCGGGCGAAGCCTGCCATTCCGTCAAGCCCGAGCCAGTTAAGCCCAGGCCGCATTGCCACGACTCCGGCGCGTCTGGGGAGTCGAGCGCTTCCGATGAAGTTGCTACGACGCCCAATGTGGTTCCAGATGCCGCGCGAGACGGCAATGCGCTTGCGCTGCCGCAGGACGCGCCCTGCACGCATTGCCTGAGCCGTCCTGAAGAAGCTCCGTCTTCGCCTGTCATGGCGCGGCAGCAGTCCGAGCAGAAGCGCGGCTTTGAGCCTCAGCCGTTACAGGCCGTGACGCCCGCTATCCCTGCGCCGTCTTTCGCGAAGCCTGTGCTCTACAGGCAGGGCGCTCCGCCCGGCATCTCCAAGCCCAAACATCTCCTGATAGGTCTTCTACTGATTTAACTCCGCATCCCTCAATCGCTCGGTTCTACCGTTAGAGCCGTCAGTGTAGACGTGTGTCTTTACTTTTTTCGAGAGGGAATCATGGATAGAGTTAATTTCAGAAGAGCTTTATATCTTGCAGCCGTCGCAGCACTGCTGCTGATGGCGAGCGCGCCTTACAATCTTTCGGCGCGAGTCATGGGGCAGGACATGCAGGGGATGCCCGGCATGGACATGAGCAAGCCCAAGGCTTCACCCACGCCTACGCCGCAGCAGAAACAGCCGGACATGGACGAGAAGAAGAAGGAGATGGAAGACATGCCCGGCATGAACATGGGCACGTCTACGACTCCTGCGAAGCCTGTCCCGCAGCCCGCGGCTTCGCCCGCGACTCCTCAACCAACGCCTGACTCTCCCGTCGCGCAGCCTAAATCATCTACAGGCCACGAAGGTCACGACATGGGAAACATGAGCATGCCGGGCGAGACGAAAGAGCAGGGGACTGAGATGAAGGGCTCTATGCCGGGGATGAACATGAAGGGCATGAGCGGCATGGGTCGCATGGACGCGGACTCGCTGGTGATAATGAACGGCGAGGGCATGGACATTCGCGTCGGCAGAAGCAGCAGGAACTCCTTCGCCATGGGACAGATGGGCTCCGGCTCAAGCTGGCAGCCAGCGACGACGCCCATGTACATGTGGTACAAGGCGGCGGGCCAGTGGCTGATATTCTTTCACAGCGACCTGAAGCTCGGAGTCAACGCGCAGGGCGGCCCGCGTGGTGTGACAAAGCTTGAGTCGCAGAACTGGTTCATGCCCATGGCGTTCAGGCGCGTGGGCGCTGGCACGCTTCAGCTGCGAGGGATGTTTAGCCTTGAGCCTTTCACCTTTTCGGGTCAGGGCTCGCCCCAGCTTTTCCAGACGGGCGAGACCTTCCAGGGGCGGCCCATAAGAGACGCGCAGCACCCGCACGACCTCTTCATGGAACTGTCCGCGACCTACACTCTCCCCTTGGGAGAACGCGGGACGTGGTTCGCTTATCTTGGCTTCCCCGGCGAGCCTGCGCTCGGGCCCACGGCGTTTATGCACCGCTGGTCTGCTTCGGAGAATCCTTCCGCGCCGCTCACGCATCACTTGCAGGATTCGACGCACATCTCCTTCGGAGTCTTCACCACCGGCTTCACCTATCGCTGGCTGAAGGTGGAGGGCTCTGTGTTCAACGGGCGCGAGCCGGGCGAGAATCGCTATAACTTCGAGTTCAATCCCTGGAACTCTCGCTCGTTCAGAGTCTCCGTCGTGCCCAATCAGAACTGGGCCATGCAGTGGAGCTACGGGCTGCTGAAGAATCCCGAGGCGCTTGAGCCGGGCGACGTGCGGCGCATGACAGCCTCCGTCAGCTACAACAAGAGGTTCTCGCGCGGCAACTGGGCGACGAGTTTGATATGGGGGCGCAACCGCGAAGAGCATCACGGCGACCTCTTCACCTTGAACGGCTACACCGCGGAATCGACCGTGCAGTTTCTGGACAAGAACTACCTTTACACGCGGCTTGAGCTGGTGGACAAGACGGGCTTGCTCGACGCTACGGAGCGCGCAAAGCTCGGCATCACGAGCAGTCACCCGCTCTTTCGCATAGGCGCTTACACTGTCGGCTACTCGCGCGACGTGTGGACGACAGAGAAGCTCAACGTGGCGCTCGGCAGCGACGTGACCTTCTACTCTAAGCCAGCCGTGCTGGATT
>DATELK010000097.1:0-16388 GCA_035276685.1 Pyrinomonadaceae bacterium
CCGCCCGCTACCGCAGGCTGTACTGTCCTGTATCGTGTGGATTCGTGAATGTTTTCGGCCACCGTGTTTATCTGCTCGTCCGTCAGTTCAGGGAACATGGGAAGTGAAAGGACGCGCTCGGCCTGCCGCTCCGTCTCGGGGAAGCTGCCCCGCGTGTGGCCCAGAAAAGCGTAAGCGGGTTGCAGGTGAATGGGGACGGGATAATGTATCCCCGTCTGCACGCCTCTTTCGGTCAAGTTCGCTTGCAGCGCGTCGCGCCCCTCCGCCTGCACCACGTACAGGTGATAGACGTGGCGCGAGTAGCTCATCTCCTTCGGCAGCACTAGGCCCGCGCCTTCCAGAAGCGAGTTGTAGCGCGCGGCGTGCTCGCGCCTCAACTCGTTCCACCTATCAAGGTGCCTGAGCTTCACGGAAAGCACAGCGCC
Organism: Pyrinomonadaceae bacterium; assembly: GCA_035276685.1. Taxonomy (GTDB): domain Bacteria; phylum Acidobacteriota; class Blastocatellia; order Pyrinomonadales; family Pyrinomonadaceae; genus JACVRN01. Next base: position 426 of record DATELK010000097.1, read on the forward strand.
CTGAATGCCTTCGAGCCTGAAGTTGTAGCCGATTATCTCGTGATGATATTTCCGCTCGGAGCCGTGGTCGCGCAGGAGCCTCACACGCCGCGCAACGGCCTCGTCATTCGTGACCACAGCGCCGCCTTCGCCGTAAGCTCCAAGGTTCTTGCCCGGATAAAAGCTGAAGGTCGCGGCGCGGCCAGAGGTGCCTACGGGCCTTCCCTTGTAGAGCGCGCCGTGCGCCTGAGCCGCGTCCTCTATGACCAGCAGGTCGTGACGACGAGCGATTTCAAGCACCGCGTCCAAATCCGCCGCCTGCCCGTAGAGATGCACTGGGATGATGGCGCGCGTGGCCGGTGTGATTGCAGCCTCGATACGCCGCGCGTCAATCGTGTAAGACGTGGGGTCTGCGTCAACGAAGACGGGCGTTGCGCCCGCGGTCGAGACAGCCTCGGCTGTGGCAAAGAAGGTGTTGGCCGGGACAATGACTTCGTCGCCCGCGCCTATGCCGCAAGCCGTCAGGGCCAGCTGAATAGCAGCCGTGCCGTTAGACACTCCGACACAGTAACGCGCGCCAAGGTAGGCGGCGAACGACTCCTCAAAAGCGGCCACCTCTCGCCCCAGCACGAAAGAGGCGTTGCTAATGACGCGCATGACCGCCGCGTCTACTTCTTCCTTGATGCCTCGGTACTGCGCCTGTAAATCAACAAAGGGAATCATAAAAACAGTAATCAGTTTTCAGTTTTCAGTTTTCAGTTTTCAGTTTTCAGCAGAAAGCTCAACCTGTCTTTGCTGAAAACTGAAAACTAAGAACTGAAAACTGCTTTTGCAGGGTTGCCGACGACCGTTGAGCCTGCGGGAACGTCACGGGTTACGACTGCGCCCGCGCCTACAGTGGCTCTCTCGCCTATCTCTACGCCGGAGAGAATGGTCGCGCCCGTGCCGAGGCTTGCGCCGCGACGCACGATAGTAGGCTCTACAACCCAGTCGGCCTCGGTTTGAAGCCCGCCGTCTTCACGGGTCGCGCGAGGGTGCTTGTCGTTGATGAAGTTTACGCCGTGGCCCACGAAGACCTCGTCTTCGATGGTCACGCCTTCGCAAATAAATGAGTGGCTGGAAATCTTGCAGTTGCGGCCGACCTTCACGCCCTTCTGTATCTCTACGAAGGAGCCTATCTTGGTATTGTCGCCAATCTCGCAGCCGTAGAGATTGACGAAGTGATAGATGGCCACGTCGCGCCCGAGCCGAACGTCTGGCGCTATGACACAGAACTCACCCCTCATCAGGCAGACCCACCGGCACCTGCGCTTCTGGCCGCGCCTTCCGTCTCAGCCGCGTCGTCAGCCGACGCGTAGTAGCTCGAATAGTATCCGCCGTAATAGTAGTAGTCCTGCGCCTCAAGCTTCACGTTGTTGAGGACTATGCCGAAGATGTTTGCGCCAACGTCGACGAGCTGCTGCTTGGCGCGTCGCACCACGGCACGCGACGAGCGGCCGCCGTGCACGACCAGCACCACGCCGTCAACCAGAGTCGAAAGCACGGACGCGTCCGTGAAAGAGATTGCCGGGGGCGAGTCTATAATGACGTGCGTGAAGCGGTCTGCAAGCTCAAGGAGCAGCTTCCTCATCTCGTTTGAGCCGAGAAGCTCTGCCGGGTTAGGCGGAATCGGCCCCGAAGCCAGCAGCTTCAGCTGCGGCAGCTTCTCGTTCGTCTGCAACACGCTGTCTAAGTCTGACTCGCCGGAAAGATAGTTGGTCAGCCCCGGCACGTTGCCCACGCCGAAGTGCGCGTGAACGCGCGGGCGGCGCAGGTCGCAATCGATAATCAGGACTTCCGCACCCGTCTGGGCCAGCATGACGGCCGTGTTGACAGCCGTGGTCGTCTTGCCCTCGGAAGGCTGGCTCGACGTGACCAGAATAGTCTTCGGCGGCTGGCCCGCGCTCGAAAGCAGCAGCGACGTTCGCAGGTGCCTGTAGGCTTCCGCCGCGGGCGAGCGTGCGTCGTTGATAAGAGCGAGCGCCGTCACCTCCGATTCGTCGGGCACGGGGTTCTTGCTCCTGAGTCGCGGCGAATCGCTGCGCGAAGCGGGGATGAGCGCCAGAGCCGGAAGGTGCAGGTAGCGGTCAACGTCCTCGACGGACTTCAGCGAGTCGTCAAGGTAATCGAGCAGGAAGGCCAGGCCGACGCCCGCCGCCAGGGCCAGCACGAAGGCTATGAGAACGTTGCGCAGGCGCGGCGGCCCCACGAGCGCTCCCGGCCGCGCAACGTTTACGACGCTGATGTTGTTCGTGCGGTCGTTGTCTTTGATTGACAGCTCGCGCTGGCGTTGCAGGAGCATGGCCGCGTACTGCTTGTCGGTCTCAAGCTGCTGCTCAATCATGTTCAGCTGTATCTGCGAGAGGTTCTGTTGCGAGGTAACGCCCTTGGTCGCCTCGAAGTCCCTGCGCAGCGCCTGCTCGTTGGCCAGCGCCGCCTCGTAGCTGGTCTTTAAGGAAGAGACGACCTCTCTGGGCGCGAGCTTGAGCGTGTTCTCTATATTTTCAATCTGGGCGTTTATTCTTTTAACGGCCGGGTACTCTTCCGTGTAGACCACCAGCAGCTCTTCGCGCTGCGCCTTCAACTGATCCAGCTTTTCACGAAGCGCCTGTATGCGCTTGTTCTCTATCACCTGCGGCACGGCGTTCGGGTCGCTCTGGTTCTTGGCGGAGTTGTAGAGAGACTCTGCGTTCTTGCGCTTCTCTTCGGCGTCGAGCAGCTGCTGGTTCAGCTTCGTCAGACGGTCGGCGTAGATGTTGGCTCCTATGGCTTCCTTGCCCGCTGGTATGTCGCGGCTGCTCGCGTATGCGAGCTTCTCTTCTTCCTTCTGCCGGATTCTCAGTTGCAGGTCGGCCAGCTCTTTCGAAATCAGCTCGGCGGCCCTCTTAGAGCCTTGCGTCTCGCGGTCGTAGTTGTTGAGTATGAAGACTTCCGCGACGGTGTTGGCGATTAAGCGCGCCATCTCCGGGTTGGTGTGCCTGTAGCTGATTTTGACGAGGCTCGTGCCGGTCTCGGACTCGACCGTCATGTTCGCAATCAGCGTGTCTTCGTAGGGCTCAAGCAGTGCAATCTGCTCTGGCGTCAGCTGGTCACGCACCTCCGCCTCTTTGATGATAGGCAACTCCGACTGCGCGGGCTTCTGCGAGGCGTTGTTCTGGGCCGACTGGCGCGAGAAGACCTTCTTCAGGCTGGCCAGGATGCCCGGCGAAGACTGCCCGAAAAAGGCGGGGTTGTTCTGTAAGTTCAGGCTCAGGATGACCTGCCGCGCCAGCGCAGGGCTTTGCAGTAGCCGCAGCTGCGTCTGGTAGTAGCCGGGGTCTTCCTGGTTAATGACAATCGCCTTGTCTGCGGGCAGCGTCACGCTGGCCTTCTTCGGCTCAATCAGGATGGTCGCCGTAGACTGGTAAATGGAGGGCATACGGTACATCTGTATGGCGACCAGTGAGGTCACTACGACGACGAGGCTCAGTATGAGCCATCTGCGCTTGAGGACGACCCCGATGTACTCTCGCAGGTGCGGCGTGTCCGTCTGCGATGCGCCGTAAGATTTCGGCTGAATGACATCGTGAAGCGGGCGATCCAGTTCGCGCTCGACGTTGGTTAGCGGAAGCAGGCGATTGTCTGGTGAAACCATAAGTCTTAAATCCTATCCTAAAAAAAAGAGAGAGGCCGAAGGCCGAAAGCAGTCATAAACCTAGACATAATACCAGAGAATGGCCGTCTAAGCCGAACGAAGAACCACTGTTACAGGGTCAGGACGCAGAGGCCCCCCGTGACTCAAGGGAGCGTGCGACGAAATCCTTTAATGCCTCCTGCCAGTGTGGGAGCGGCTCAAGGCCCATGGCCTCCGAGAGCAGGCAGGAAAGTCTTGAATTGACGGGGCGAGGCGCGGGTCTTTGCAAAGAGCTCATAGAGATGCTTTCAACCTCTGCCTCACGTTGCGGAAGAAAGCTGAGGGCAGACCTGACAAATTCCTCGAAACTTGCGCCCTCCCCGCTATTAACCACGTGAAAGATACCTGGTATATCTCTTTCTGCCAACTCGCGCAAGCGCCCGGCCAGGCTCACGGTGTAGGTCGGCGTCCCGTAAGCATCCCTAATCGGCTTAAGACGCTCGCCCGCCAGAAGACGGTTGACTGCCGTGGCTAAAAAATTTTTGCCGCCCGGCCCGAAAACCCAGCCCGTGCGGACTATGACCGTGCGGGCCGAAGCCTTCGCCGCCAGTCGCTCGCCTTCGAGCTTGGCCCGCCCGTAGACGCTCTGCGGATTAGGGTCGTCGCGTTGCGTGTAGAAGCCCTGCTTCGCCCCGTCAAAAACGTAGTCCGTAGAGATGGTCACGAGCCGGGCACCGACCCTGTGGCAGTTGACGGCCAGATTCTCAGGCCCTCTGGCGTTCACCGCAAAAGCTTTTTCAGGATTCGACTCGCAGGCGTCAACGTCCGTCCACGCGGCGCAGTTGATGACCGCTTGGGGCCGCTCGCGCTTGAAAAAAGCCCTGACCGCCTCTTCGTCCGAGATGTCCAGAGCCGAGTGGTCGCAGGCCAGCACTTCGTCGCCCATAGCGGCGCAATGGGACGCGACCGCCCTTCCCACCATCCCGCCCGCTCCTGTCACTAATAGCTTCAAGCTTCCAGCCCCCGCGCCTCAACGTACCACTCGACGGTTTTTCTTAGACCGCTTTCCCATGACACCTTCGGACGCCACCCCGTCTCGCGCTCCACCCTGGACGGGTCTATGGCGTAGCGGCGGTCGTGGCCCGGCCTGTCCTCGACGTGCCGTATTAATGAGTGAGGCTTGCCCAGGAGGTCAAGCACCCGCTTTGCCACGTCTATGTTCCGGCGCTGGTTGCGAGCGCCTATGTTGTAGACGCGGCCCGAGCGCCCATGTTCCAGAAGGGATAGAAGAGCGCGGCAGTGGTCTTCAACGTAAATCCAGTCGCGCACCTGTCGCCCGTCGCCGTAGAGCGGGACGGGCCTATCCTTGAGCGCGTTTGAAATCATGAGCGGGATAAGTTTTTCGGGGAACTGGCGCGGGCCGTAGTTGTTGCCGCTTCGCGTGATAACTGTGCTGAGCCCATGCGTGTGATGGGCCGCGTGAACCAGATGCTCTGCCGCAGCCTTTGATGCCGCGTAAGGATTATTAGGCGCGAGCGGAGAGCTTTCGGTAAAGAGCTCTTCACGGTCTTCCGTCAAACTGCCCATCACTTCGTCCGTAGAAATCTGCATGAAGCGAGAGACCCCGCGCTCTCTGGCTGCGTCAAGAAGAGCCTGTGTGCCAAGCACGTTCGTGCGTATAAAGGCGTCCGCCGAAACTATGCTCCGGTCAACGTGCGACTCGGCCGCAAAGTTGATAAGGGCGCTCGTGTCTTCTTCGAGCGCGTCGAAGACCGCCGCGCGGTCTGTGATGTCTGCGTGTACGAAGCGGTGGCGGCTCTCGTCCAGCCCCTTCAGGTTATCCATGCTCCCCGCGTAGGTGAGCGCGTCTAGGTTGGTGATGTGAAGCTTGCTGTCTGCGGCGAGCGCCAGTCGAATGAAGGATGAGCCGATAAAGCCTGCCCCGCCGGTAATGAAGATTTTGTGCATGACGACAAAAAAGTCCCTGCTGATCATATCTTAAAACTGTCTATGACCAACAGGGACTTTTAGCTTTTACAGAAAGCGTCTAGGGCTTATTTGAACTTGAAATTGGCCCTGTGGACGCTTCCGTCATTTAAGGTGAGCACCAGTTGGCGACACGTTCCAGCCCATGACGATTCAGTCTTCCAGACGTAGTTGTACTGGTCGCTTGATGCGTCATAGCTGAGACTGCTGCCTCCTGCTGTCACAGTGCCTAGAAGGTCAACCGCCGGGTCGCTCGAATTGCAAGCGATAGTGCCGGAAGCGGGACTGCCGGTCGCGAAGATGTTCAGTCCCTTGTTTCCGCTCAGGCTGAACTTCACAGGAATCGCTCGGCCAGCATTCACGACGTTAAAGGTCGGGAGGTTGTTGACCGGCGAGAAGAAGCCCGTGAAGTTGTAAAGCACGGTGACGTTAAAGGTGCAGGAAACGCTATTGCCTCCGGCGTCCGTGGCCGTCGCCGTGACGGCAGTTGTGCCGACAGGGAAGTTCGAGCCCGGAGCCTGGCTATAGGTGATGTTCGGCGACCCGCAGTTGTCGGAGCCGCTTGCCGAGAAGTTGACGGGCGTGCTTACGGCCGTCGAGTTCAGCGGCAGGTAGACGGTTATATCGGCCGGGCAGCTTATGGTCGGCGGCGTCGGATCAATAACCGTGATGGTCTGCGTAGAGCTGGCGGAATTGCCAGCAGCATCAGTCGCCGTAAAGACGCGCGTGATGATGAGCGGGCTGCTCGGATTGCCAGCGCCGCTGGTGGTTTCCGTGACCGTCACTACAGGCGTGCCGCAGTTGTCGGACGGCGGGCCCGGCGGAAGCGGATTGCCGTTCTCATCGAGAACCACGCCGCTTGTCGCCTGTGACGGGTTGGCCGCAGGCACTTCGCTCAGACAGGTGTAGCTGGCGTCCGGCGGAGCCGCGATATGCGGCGCTGTGGTCTCAATCACGGTGACCTTCTGCGTGGCGGTCGCAGTATTGTTCGCGCTGTCCTTCACCGTGTAGGTGATGGTCGTCGTGCCTACGGGGAAGAAGTTGCCCGAAGGAACTCCAGTGCGCCAAACGTTCAGCGAAGCCGAGCAATTGTCGTCCGTGGTCGGCGTACCCAGCGCGCCTTCACCAACGACCACGCCGCAGTTGCCAGAGGTGCCATCCGGTGTGGATACTGTCACGTCAGGCGGTGCCGTAATAGTCGGCGGCGTCGTGTCGTTGACAGTAACAGTGACCGTCTGCTGGCAGCTTGCCGTGCGGTTGATGGAATCCGTGATGGTCCAAGTGATGGTGGTCGTGCCCGCAGGGTAACGAGCGGTGAGCGCCTGGCCGTCGCTGCGAGAGCCTTCGGCAGTCGCGGGCGCATCGTCAGCCGTGCCGGTCGGCGCGGTAACGTTGACCTCCGCGTCGCACTCGCCATCGGCAGCCGTCACGCCTATGTTCGCGCCGCAGCTAATGGTCGGAGGCGCTATGTTAGTGACCGTGACGGTAAAGCTACAGCTGCCGCCGCCGGCCGATGTAACCTCGACGACAGTGTCGCCTACGGGGAAGAAAGAGCCGGAGGCAGGCGTGCTGGTAATCGCTCCGCAGTCCTCGCCGACGGGCTCTATGTTGCCAGAGAAGTTCACTATGGCACCCGGGTCTCCGTTGCCGTTCGTGGTGTCGGCGGTGACTCTGAGGTCAGCCGGGCACGCAAGGCCGCAGGTGGCCGCAGGGCCGGAGCCGCCGCGTATCTCAAGGCGGGCGTCCGCCGTGTTGCTGGCGAGACGCGGGTCTTCCTGGTCGCTCGCTATCTCGGAGCGGACGGTGACGAGGCTGTTGGGCGCGCTGCTGCTCACCGTGTAGTTGATTGTAAAGGTAGCTTTCTGACCACTAGGCAAGCTTGCCAGGGAGCAGTCCACTACTCCGCCGCTCTCCGAGCAGTTGAAGCTCGGGCCGCTGTCGGACGTGGCGGAAACGAAAGTCAGGTTATTCGGCACCTGCTGCGTCACGTGAACATCCTGTGCCGCATCCGGCCCGTTGTTGGACACCCAGAGAGAGATGCCCGCGCTGCCTCCCGGCGCGACGGGGTCGACTCCGCTCGCGCTCGCGCTGTAGATGACCACGTCGGCAGCGGAGTTCTGCGGGTCTGTGACCGAAAAGTAGGCTATGGCGCGCGTCCCGTTATCGAGGGCGTTGGTGCTGACGCTCCATATGCCACGGTTGTCAATGTTTTCGCCGTCAACGACGGTCGTGTCGGCCGTCGGCAGAGTGAACGTGAAAGTCTGAGGGTCTGTGGTAACGTCCTGGCTCTGGCTGTTCACACCGGCCGTGTTGTTGAAGTTGACGCGCCTTGCCGCCACGGGACTTCTAAGCGGCGCGTTCTCGACTCTGGCGCAGACCGTGTCGCCCAGACTGAAAGTGTCCTTCGGCGTGTTTGTGCAAACTCCGCCTACCACCTCGAACGTGTCGATGGTCTCGACGCCGGGGGCGGCCTGAGGCATCAACACAGTGCTAAATAGTTTCGAGGCAGTGAACTTTGAGCTCGGGACGAGATTCGCCAGCATGCTCGTAGTTCCCGTCAGTCCCTTGGCTGGAACTTTAGGACTGTAAACGGGAGCCTTCTCCGGCTGAGATTTGCGCTGCGTCTTATTCCGGGTTGAGGCTAGAGGGGCCACAAAAAAAGCTGCGGCAACGAGAACGGAAAATATCGTGCCGAAACTGACTAATGACCTGTGAGAATATAATCTACGTAAACAACGCGTTATCGGAAACTTCGGACTCTTCATCTTTCCAGCAAGGTGAAGAATTGTAGATGCGCTTAATGGGTTCATAGCATTTCATCCTTCCAATTCTTGCCTCCATTGGCTGGGCCCAAAATCGAACCAAGTAAGCTTGTTCGGATTTGACCTCAGTAATGTGTGCAGAATGCATCTTGGGCCGCCCGCCGCGTCTCTTGCGCCAAAGGAGCGCAAGAGACGCACACGCGTGAACTCGCCCGGTTGAGGAAATCAGCTTGCGCCCTTCCACCTCTTGAAGGCTATTCGCCCTGGGCCAACAGGTGAAAGAGCGTGCTTAAGCTGAGCTTACTTAGGCTGAATTATGGTCGGCACCAACCCATCGCTGGAGTTGCCGTTGATGGTGTTGTTCCCGGACGACTGCACCGTCCCGCCCAGAGCGGATATGCCCGTCGAACACACCGTGATGGACGAGTTGGTCAAGAGCGTCTTCGTTCCGTTGCCTGCGCTCAAGCCAGTGGTGTTCTCGGACATGTCCACGTTGTCGAGCAGGGCCACAGGAGAGCCGGTAGCGTTGTTGACCATCAGCACGCCTGTCGTCAGGCCGCTGAACATAGAATTCCTGATGGTCGGGAAGGTGTTGTTGCCTACGGAGACGCCGGTCACGGCTCTCTTGACGCGCACACTGTCCATGAAGACGCTCAGGTAAGCAGCCGATGCCGACAGCTTGATGCCGATGCCGCCGATGTTATGGATGTCCACGTCCTTCAGGTACACCTTGCTTCTGTCGGTGGCCACGCCGCTGGAGAGGTCAACGTCTATGCCGGTTGTAGACTGGTTGAAGATTCTCACGCTCTCTACGTTCAGAGTCCTGCCGCTAATGAACCTGATGCCGTTGGTGCCCAGCGTAGTCCCGGCTCCGTTAATGGAGAGGTTGCGCAGGGTCACGTTGATGGTTCGGGGAGTGCCGGTCGCGCCGTCGTTAATGACGAAGCCGTTAACGCTGGAGTTGAGGGAACTGCCCCAGCCTGCGCCGGTGCCGCCGTCAACCGTGATGGACTTGGTGATGGTCAGCGTGCCGTAGCCGCCGGGGTCGAGGACGCTGATTTCGCCGCCTGCGGCTGTCTTCGAGATAGCGCCGGCGAAGGTCTTGCAGGGGGCAGTGCGGCTGCAGGGGTTAACGTCGTCTCCAACGCCAGAGACCCACGTCCTGGTGGCCTGTGCCTGTGCCGCGGACGCAACTACCAAAGTGAAGATGACCAGGGCCAATGCGTTTAAGGTTAAGCGTAGTCTGTTCATTGAGATTCTCCTTCTAATTGTTTAAGGGCTTTCGGGTCGCACACCGGCAAAATATGTCAGGGCCAGGCGGTTTGGATTAGCTCCGACAACCAACTTATACGGCCTAGATACCTCTGATAGAGAGTAAAGACTATTGGTTTAGGAACCGGGATGCGATGGGTTCTTCCGCACTATTTAGGCGAGGGGTTTGAAGCTCCGGCTAGAGCACACGCAGAGCGATAGCCTTTTCCTCAGCTATACGACACTGCATCCGTGGCTTAAGGGATTCATGCTCCTCGAACATTTTAACTAGCTACGTATTTGTCCGTCGGGAAAGGTAGCTAAGTTCCGTTTTCACGTAATTTGAATTGAACTGAGCTATGAGCCGCAGACTGACTTTTCAGAGCGGTTAGTAACGAATGAAGCCAAGGGAACAGCGTTCTGGGACACCCTCGGCCGTTCATTAGCGCAGGCACAATAGTCCTCTTCATTTAAGATGTCAAGCCTTGAGCGATTAATTTGGTCTGTTTAACGATAAAAAGTTGGAATCCACTGGCCCAGCCGCGCAAAACCTCCCTGACACGACTGGGCCAGTGCGCCGCCTGTAGCATTTCAGTCGGCCTGCACCCGCGCGTCCCGGCTAAAGAGCGCGACGCTCTCCATAAATTGACACGGATAATGAATCCTGCTTATGCTACTTCGTTAAACAGAAGATGCCGGGAACAATTATAGAGGCGCACATTAATCGTCCATCCTTTGAAAGCACAGGCGAGAACGTTGGGCCATTTCCGAGCAGCTCGTAATCTTATAACACTCATACAAAGCGGCGAGAGAAGACTAAGCTTATGGAGCAATCAACGGCGGTTGCGGTCGTAGGATGCGGCTATTGGGGAAAGAATCTGGTGAGGAACTTCGACCGGCTGGGTTCTCTGGCGCTGGTGTGCGACGAGACATCCGGCGGGCGAGAGAGAGCCGTCGAGCTTGTGGGCCAGTCGCGCGTCGTGGCAGACCTCGAAGATGTCCTGTCCAGCAGCGCCAGAGGCGTCGTCGTGGCCACGCCCGCGGAGACGCACTACGATTTGGCGCGACGCCTTTTGGAAGCAGGCAAGGATGTCTTTGTAGAGAAGCCTCTGGCACTGACCTACGAGCAGGGAAAGCATCTGGTGCAGCTGGCCGAAGAGCGCGGCCTCATACTCATGGTGGGCCACGTGCTTGAGTATCATCCGGCGATAGTCTGCCTGCTTGAGCTTGTCAGAAAAGGCGAGCTTGGCAAAATCCGCTACGTCTCTTCCAACAGGCTTAACCTGGGCAAGGTTCGCAGGGAAGAGAATATCCTGTGGAGCTTTGCGCCGCATGACATAGCCATCGTGCTGCGTCTGGTCGGCGCGATGCCTTTTCAGGTCGCGGCTCATGGCGGCAGCTACGTGCAGCCCAACATAGCCGATGTCACCGTCACTCACCTGCTCTTTGACAACGGAGTCCGCTCTCACATCTACGTCTCTTGGCTGCATCCCTTCAAAGAGCAGCGGCTGGTTATAGTCGGCTCTAAGAAGATGGCCAGCTTCGACGACGTGAGCAAGAAGCTGGTTCTTTATGACCAGCGCGTGGAGATTCAGGACGACGAGCCGGTTCCCATCAAGGGCAACGGCGAAGAGATAGCTTTTTCCGATGACGAGCCGCTCTTGCTGGAATGCCGCGCCTTTTTAGAAGCGATGAAGACGCGCGTCGCTCCGCTGACGGACGGGGCCAGCGGGCTCAGAGTGCTACAGGTGCTGAATGCCGCCCAGAGGTCGCTGGTAATAAACGGCGACCCCGTGACTCTTCCGCTTGAAAATTCAGCCGAGAAAGGAACGCTGGTTTATTCATGACCGAGAAAGGATACTTCGTTCACGAGAGCGCTTACGTGGACGACCCCTCAGAGATAGGCGAGGGGACTAAGATATGGCACTTCTGCCACGTTTCAGCCAACGCGAAAATAGGCGCACGCTGTGTCCTTGGGCAGAACGTTTTCGTCGCCAATGATGTAGTCATAGGCAGCAACGTCAAGATTCAGAATAACGTCTCGATTTATACGGGCGTGGAATTAGAGGACGACGTTTTCTGCGGGCCGTCGTGCGTCTTCACCAATGTGATTAACCCGCGCTCGCAGATTGTGCGGCACAGCCAGTATCAACGAACGCTCGTGCGTCGCGGCACGACCATAGGCGCTAATGCGACCATAGTCTGCGGCGCAACGCTCGGGCGCTACGCCTTCGTGGGAGCAGGCGCGCTCGTGCGAGCCGAAGACGTGCCGGACTACGCGCTCATGCTGGGAGTCCCGGCCGTACGAAAAGGCTGGATGAGCCGCCACGGCCACCGCCTCACTAAGCAGGACGACGATGGCAATCTCATCTGTCCGGAGAGCGGCTGGCGATACAAAGAGGTGGAGCCCGGCGTGTTGCGCTGTCTGGATTGGTCCGAAGATGAGCCGCTGCCCCCGGCCGCGAAATGAAAAGGCTTAATCGGTATTGAAAGGTAAAGACTCAACTAATGCAAAAATTGTCAGCCGCTGAGGCAAAATCTTCTATGACATCAACAGCAACTAAAAGCCGTCCCGTCCCGCTCCTTGACCTCAAGGCGCAGTACGCGACCATCCGTGAAGAAGTCAGAGCCGCTATGGACAGAGTGGCCGACTCTCAGTACTTCATACTCGGCCCCGAGGTAGAGGCTCTGGAGCGCGAGATAGCAGACTATTCACAGTGCCGCTTCGGCATAGGAGTGACATCCGGTTCCGACGCTCTGCTGGTCACGCTGATGGCCCTGGACATCAAGCCCGGCGACGAAGTCGTATCTACGCCTTACACTTTTTTCGCGACCGCAGGCGCAGTCTCGCGCCTCGGGGCAAAGCCCGTCTTCGTGGACATTGACCCGCTCACCTACAACATTGACGTGTCCAGGATAGAAGAGGCCGTCACGCCTGCGACGCGAGTCATCATGCCGGTTCACCTTTACGGGCAGATGGCCGACATGAATCCGATTATGACGATTGCCGAAAGCCGCAGCCTCCACGTGATAGAGGACGCGGCGCAGGCCATAGGCTCCGAGTACCAGGGACGAAGGGCAGGCTCCATAGGCCACTACGGCTGCTTCAGCTTCTTCCCGTCAAAGAACCTCGGCGGCTTCGGCGACGGCGGCATGGTCACTGCGAATGACCCTGACCTGGCCGACCGCGTCAAGCTGCTTCGCAATCATGGCTACAGGCCCAAGTACTACAACAAGGTCGTCGGAGGCAATTTCCGTCTGGACGCGATTCAGGCAGCTATCCTCAGAGTGAAGTTGAACTATCTGGAAGAGTGGACGACTGCGCGCCAGCGAAATGCAGCCGCCTACCGACGCCTCTTCGTTGAGGCGGGGCTGGTTGAGAGCGAGAGCGCGAAGGCGACTGCTGTCGGACGCGACGCGCATATAACTCTGCCCGCGGAGGCTGCCGATTGCCGACACATCTATAATCAATTCATTATTCGCGCGGAGCGGCGCGACGAGTTGATGGCCTACCTCAAGCAGAGAGAGATTGGCACGGAAATCTATTACCCCGTGCCTATGCACTTGCAGGAATGCTTCGCTTACCTGGGTCTCAAGGAAGGCGACTTCCCCGAGAGCGAGCGGGCGGCACGCGAGACGCTGGCCCTGCCCATATACCCTGAGCTGACCGAAGAGATGATTGCCACGGTCGTTGAGGCCATAGCAGATTTCTACGCCGGGAAGTAAGTAACCACAGGACAGTACCGCCTGCGGTAGCGGGCGGGTATTACTTAGGCTTGACTCTAGCTAAGCTATTACCCGCCCGCTACCGCAGGCGGTACTGTCCTGTTTTTCTCAAGCCTTTTATAAAGCTTTAGAAGAGGCTCGCTCACGGCCTCGAATCCATATTTAGCTCTGAGAACTGCTTCCTGTTTTCGTGGATCATGCGCCCCGGACTTCAGGCGCTCGTGTGCTTGAATGATGGCTTCGGCAAACCCTTGCGGAGACCACTCGCGCGCGATGATGCCTGCGCCCGTGTCGTCGAGTATGCGGCGCACGGGCGCTATGTCGGAGGCGACGACGGGCTTGCCGAGCGCTATGTACTGAAAGAGCTTGTGCGGGATGGTGTGATTCGTGTGCTCGTTGATGATGTGCGGTATGACCGCGACCTGTACGGCTTTGACGTAAGCAGGGACTTCCGTAAAGGGAACCCAGCCGGTAAAGATTACCCTCTCCGAAAGACCAAGCTCCTGCACAAGGGCTTCAATCGTCGGACGTAGCGGCCCGTCGCCCACTATCAGGAGCCTCGTGCCGGGGATACGCTCTATGAGGAGCGGCAGGGCCCTGACCAGATTCTCAAGGCCGCGATTAGGATTATCCACGCCGCCCACGTAGCCCACCAGAAAATCTCCCGAGTACTTTTCCGCGATGGTGGATTGCTCGGGGATTGCGAGGAAGCTGTCAATATCTTCCGCGTTGAGGACGACCGATACCCTCTCGCCCGGTATGCCCATGCGTATAAGGCGGTCTTTCGATTCCTCTATCACGACGACTATGTGGTCTGAGTGCTCGACGGCGCGCATCTCCGTGCTGTCCCACCAGCCGGGCGAAAAGAGCAGCGAGTGAATCCCCGAGTTAAGCTTCTGTCGCAGGCCCTTTGCCGTAGGCATCCTCCCGCGAATCATGACCGGATAGATTTCGTGCATGTCGAATACGAGAGGAATATTCAGGCGGCGCGCGGCCGCAAGACACGTAGGCACGAGCGGCAGGTCGTGAACGTGCAGGGCTTCGATGTTGTTCTTCTGAGCAAAGAGCGTGACCGCCTGCTCCCACGCGCGCTTACGCGCAGTGGCCCAGTGATGGAGCAGGCTCGCGGCCTTATGGAGCGTGCCTCCCACGGGCTCTTTGAACCTCACAATGCGAAACCCCTCGTACTCTTCTTCGAGCGGCTGTCCCTCCTTATGCCCGCACAGAAGCGTCACGCTGTAGCCGCCAGCCCTCAGGGCGCGCATCTCCTTCTCCACACGTATGTCCGGCGGAAAAGGGGTCTCTAAAACCATTCCTATACGCAACCGAAAAAGCGCTCCTTTCATTTACGAAGGACAAAAAGGGTTTCGGCCAGCGCGCGAAGCATCCACGCCTGCCCCCAGCGTATGTAAGGCGTCCTGTCTATCCTGCCGCCCTCGAAAGCCATGTAGGCGAAGCTGCCGTCGCTGTTCTGCATCGTCTCCACGACCCACGGCAGGGCCTTTGAAATGATGTCAAAAGAATCTTCCGGCTCCGTCTCGGACATGACGGCGGGGCAGAGCAGCGCCTCCGCGCAGGCGTGAATGTCTACCGGGTATATCCTTCCGGGCAGATTCATCACCTCACCATTCGCGCCGATGTACGCGGATTTGAAAAACTGAAAATACTTCAAGGCCGCCGCGCGGAAGCGCTCGTCACGGGTCGCCTTCCAGAGCCCCCAGAGGCAGCGTATCTCAAAGCCGCTGTGATAACAGTCACGGTGATTCGGGGCGTTCTCGTTCTGCTCCCTGCCCCAGTAAAAGATTGAGCCGTCCTCGTTCTGCTCGCGCAGGGCGTAGTTGCCCGCGCGCACGCCCATCTCGCTCCACTCCGCGTTTCCCGTCTCCGCACCTATGCGCGCAAGGTACTCGGCGGTAAAGAGATTGGCGTTGTGCACCAGAAAATTATCGACCGGCGTGTAGCTGAAGCAAACCGTCTCGTCATCAATAACGGTGCGGTTCAATCCTTCCGCTAAAAAGCGGCAAAGCTCCGCGCACGCGTCCCTGTAACGCGCCTCGCCCGTCAGACGCGCCAGGTGCCAGAGGCCGTCACCGACCGCCGTCGAGACGACCGACGAAGGCGTGCCGCGAGGGATGAAGACCACCGATTGCCAGTCGAAGGGATAGCCCCAGCTAAGGCCCGTATAACCTTTGCTCGGATTCTTCAGCAACCACTCCGCGCATTCTTTGGCGCGACGCAGGTATGCTTCGTCCCCCGTCACCTCAAACAGTCTACAGAAGGCCGTGGTGAACAGTCCCATGCCTTTAGGATTAATAGCCTTCACGCGAACAACTTTTCGCGCCAGCATAGGATAGCGATGAATCAGCCAGAAGGGGCCTTTGCGCGCCGCCCTGACGATTAGCGAGCGGCTGCGCGCCAGAGCCATGTACCAGCCCGTGCCCTGTATGTCGTAAGGGTCGTAGCCCTCCCAACCGTTGCGCTCCACCCATGCTTCCAGCCGCGCACACGTCTCTCGCGCGAGCGAAGCCAGAGGGCTCACATCCGGCTGATTCTTCATCTTGATTCTTTCCGCGCTTAAGGACATACAGGTCAGAACCGCCTGCGGTA
>DATELK010000098.1:0-21395 GCA_035276685.1 Pyrinomonadaceae bacterium
TACCGCAGGCGGTTCTGACCTGCTTCACCTCAGTATTGTAGTGTCCAGTACGTCGTGACGAGTGATGATGCCTACGATGCGGCCGTACTCCGACACCAGCACGGCAGGATAATTTTGAAGCTGCTGCCTAACCTCTGCGGCCTGCGCGTCCACGTCCAGCACAGGAAAGCCCGGCTCCATCACGTCTCTCACCGTAGATTCCAGCAGGTCGCGATTCTCAAGCACCCTCGCCAGCATGCGGTTCTCTCTAAGCGAGCCTACGGGATGGCCGTCTTCAAGCACAGGCAGCTGCGACAGTCCGAACTCGTTCATCTTGGAGAGCACGTCCGCGATGCGGTCGGAAGGGCTGGCCGTGACGAGCGACTGCGGCGCGTGCTGCCCCTTCGTCTCGCTGATGAGCCCGGCGGTAATCTTCTGCGGCTCAAGCAGCCGCTTCTCCTTCATCCATTCGTCCGAGTGATGCTTGGTCAGGTAATGCTCGCCCGTGTCGCAGACTATGAAGACGACTATGCCCGTCTCGTCAAGGCCCCGCGCCACCTTGAGCGCTGCGGCCAGATTCGTTCCAGTAGAGCCGCCGCAGAAAATTCCTTCCTGTCGCCCGAGCTGTCTGGACAGCTCAAAGGATTCGCGGTCTGTGACGTTGATAATCTCGTCCACGTACTTGATTTGAACGTTATCGGGGATGACCTCCTGGCCTATGCCTTCTACAAGGTAAGGCGTGGCCTCGACCAGCTTCCCAGTCTCCTTGTAGGTCTTGAAGACGGAGCCGTAAGGGTCTGCGCCCACGATACGCACGTTGGGATTCTTCTCCTTGAGGAAGCGGCCCGTGCCCGAAATCGTCCCGCCAGTGCCGAGCCCCGCGACGAAGTGTGTAATCCTGCCTTCGGTCTGCTCCCAGATTTCCGGCCCCGTCGTGCGGTAATGGGCCAGAGGATTCGCGGGGTGCGCGTACTGGTTCGGGTAAAAAGAGCTCGGCGTTTCGGCCGCGATGCGCTTGGCCGTGGAGACGTAGTGGTCGGGCGTGCCCGGCTTGGCAGAAGAGGGAGTAATCACCACGTCCGCTCCCAGAGCCTTCAGATACCTGACCTTCTCAACGGAAGCCTTGTCGGTCATCACGAAGATGCAGCGATAGCCTTTGACGGCGGCCGCCAGCGCCAGCCCTATGCCCGTGTTGCCTGAGGTGGCTTCGACGATGGTGCCGCCCGGCTTAAGCGTCCCCTCCCTCTCAGCAGCCTCAACCATGGAGACGCCTATGCGGTCTTTGACGGAGTAACCAGGATTAAGGCTCTCCATCTTGGCCAGCACCGTGGCCTTTATCCCACGCGTCAGCCGGTTGAGCTTGACGAGCGGCGTGCGTCCAATCAGGTTGAGGATGTTGTCGTGATAGTTCATTTTCGGTTTTCCGTTTCTATTGATATGCAAAGCGATTCGACGCTTAGATTCTACATCAGCATACAAAGAAAAAGCGCGTAGAGAGAGCAGTCGCTCCTGCTTTCTCTCTACGCGCTTCTTCTATTGAGCGCTTAACCTGCACGCGCGCCTTATGGCGCAACTCTTATGTCGCCCGACTCAGTCTCCGGCTGAACGAAGTCGTAGGAGTCAAGGGGGAAGCTGGCCGTGGTTGTTGATTCGTCCCTGGGCATCTCTATTCCCTCGTCGTCCTTTCGCTCGGCGTCCGTGGCCCGCCACTTGAGGCTCGCGCCGTCGTCGTCCTTGCGCTCCGCGTCAGTAGCTACCCAGTCTCGGGTGACAGGGTTATAAATTCCCCACGTCACTTTGTCAGGGACGCGCGTGTTGTCGCCATTGTCTTCAACGGTCAGGAGCACTCGCTTTCCTATCAGCTCTCTGACGCTCGAATCCGTGATGACTCCGCTCATCACCGCCTGATTCTTATTGACTACCATGTTGTCAAAAGTTGCCTTGATGTTATAGCCAGCGTACTTGGCCGAGGTGTCGCCAGCGCCGTCCACGTCTCTGAGGACGAGCGTCGCTTCGTCTGTCAAATACATCTGGCCGACAGTGGAGCCGTCGGCTCGCTTGACGGCGTCGAAGTCCAGAGTCTTGGTCGCGCCGTCCTCAAACGAGAACCTGTAGCTTCCTGCCGCAGACTCTGCGCGTGCGTTATCGGGTGCCGCGATGGCTAACAGAAGAAGCGCTAATAGCGAGGCGAATGCTTTAACTCTCATAGTCAAACTCCTTTGGTAAAGGTGTACGGTAAATGCAGATTTTCAAACGGGGGCTTGAAAATTTGAATGACCCGCTAAACATACGAATAGACACGAAAGAGAAAAGATTTTGCCGACTCTCTTTCGTGTCTATTCTTGTGCCTTAGGAATTTGACTTAAGGTCTCTTTCTTTAGCTAGCGCCGTAGAGCTTGCACAGCTTCCATGCGCGAATCTATGAGGATGCCGTTCTCGAACTGGGCCACCAAAACTCGGCCCTCGCTGCGCGGGAAGGTGTAGGTCGCCAGAATCCTGCCGCCTTCCAGTCGCTCAGAAACGCTCGCGGGCTTGCCCAGAAGCCTCACGACCTCTTCCTTGCTCAACCCATTCTTGAGATAGGTGGTCGTGGGGCCTACGCGCACCACTCGCCCGTCAACTACCCGGTCGGTCTGCCTGCGCTTTGCGCTCGCTTCCGTCCTGGAACTGATAACCGGCGCGTCCGTATCGTTGCGCTTCGTGTAGTCGGTCTGCGCTGTCGCCGCCGCTGATGAGAGAAGAATGAATCCGGTAATGATGAAAAGCTTTTTCACTCAGAAGACTCCCGCCCCGGTAGGGCGTTAAAGCTTGAAGATTAAGAAGTGTGTGTCAGGCTCGCTGGAAAAGGCTGTCGAAGCTGCGTCCGGCTTCCTGAACTCTGCGCTGCTGGAACTCTTTGACCCAGGCGGTCACTTTTCGCGTGACTGTCTTCGTTGCGTTAGGACGTGTTTCGGTTGTCTGCGGCGCTTCCGATTTGTGCGCCGAATCGAGTTCCGCGCGTTTGACGACCTTGATTCTGTAATTTGCGTTCATGGCTTGTCTTGCCCCGGTTTTGCTCTCAGGGTGAATAAACCCACCCTGAGAGCAAAACGCCCGCCGTTGCTGTCCGTTTTAACTGCTCCTGTCTATTAACGCGAGAGAGGCGCGAAAAAAGAATCAGCCGGAGAGAAAAAAGTTTTCGAGGACGGCTTTTGCGGGGTAAACCCAGGGAGGAAAGGCTTTATCTGGCTAAATTAAAGAAGACATCCTCGAAGGAGGCGTCCCTTAGACCCGCCTGCTCCCTGAGCTTCCCGGGCGAGCTTTCGGCGACCAGCCTGCCACGGCTCATGATGCCCACGCGGTCGGCTATGCGCTCCACGAAATCCATGTAATGAGACGAGACCAGCACGGAGCGCCCGGACTGTTTCCGGCCCTCAAGCCGCGCACGGAGCTTTCGCATCATCTCCACGTCGAGGCCGTTTAAGGGCTCGTCCAGCACCAGCACCTGCGGGTCATTTATCATGGCCGCAGCCAGCCCTAGCTTCTTTCTCATACCCAGAGAGTAGCCGCCGACCCACTTGTCCGCGACCGACTTCAGCTCAAAGAAATCGAGCGCTTCGTCAACCTGATGGCCTTCGGCTCCCCTCAGGCCTGCCACCAACCGCAGGTACTCTCTGCCGCTCAGCCTTTCATAAAAGGTAAGCTCTTCGGGCAGGTATCCGAGGTGTCGCTTGGCGCGCACTCCGCGCCGCGTGTCTTCGCCGCAGACCTCGACGCTCCCCTCGTCCGGGTAGGTAATCCCGGTAATCATGCGAATCAGCGTTGACTTGCCCGCGCCGTTGGCTCCCACGAGCGCGTAGATTTCGCCAGCGCGTATCTCAAGCGTGACGCCCGCGACCGCCAGCGTCGGGCCGTAAGATTTTTTGACTTCCCTGACCTCTACCAGCTTATCCGTCACAGTTCCTCCGTCATAAGATAACGCGCCGCCTGCATGATGCCGCGCTCGTTAGCCTGGGCCACTCCCATGCCGTAAATGCCGAGCCCCATGGGCCACAGCACGATTGTCAGCGCGCCTAAGGATAAAGCGAGGCTCAGCATTAGCACGAGCGCCAGCCCCGGCCTGTCCGGCATCTCGTAGGCGAGCGCTCCTATGATTGTGCTTGCCAGCCACCACAGCCACAGGCACTCCGCAAGAAGCGGCGGAAGATAGTAGAGCGGCAGAGGCGTGCCGCCCATGAGCGCGGCCGCGACGCCTAATACGAAAACTGCGAGCACCACGGGCAGCGTAAGGAGTCTCGCGTACCAGAGCTTGGCGAGCCAGAGGTCGTTGGCGGTCGCGCCCACTGCCCGCTCTAACCAGACGTGCGGTATCTGATGACTGACCAGCACGGGCACTATGGAAGCAAGGCACGCGACCAGCGCGAGCACAGCCGCCTTGATGGCGAGCGAAGCAGGAAACCAGGTGGCGCTCATCCATCCCAAATCTCTGAGCCCTCCTAGCGTCTCTTCCACGCCGGGAAGAGACGCGCTCAGCAGCAGAGTCAAAAGCAGCGCTACGATTAAGAGAGAGATGCCTGCCGACACGTAGACTGCGGAAGAGAAGATACGCAGCGACAGAGAGAGGTCTCGCGCCAGCAGCGCGCAGACAGACCTTGGCAATCGCCCGCGTAAAAATCTCGTGAAGTTAAATTCCGGCCACGCCCTCTCTTCAAGCCGCTGCGCGTAGTCTATGTCTTCGCCGCGCCAGCGTTCGTGTGAGAGACGCGCCAGCAGGTAGATGATGAAGGTAAGCGCTGCGCCCGCCGCGTAAACTACAACGCCCGCCCACACGGGGCCGGACAGACGCAGGCGCGCAGCTAGACTAAGCAGAGCCGCTTCGTTGAAAAAGATAACGAGCAGCAGGCTGCCTGTGAGCACGCCCGCGAGCAGCACCGCGAGCGCCTGTGCAGCCTTCAACTTCCCGCGCGCGTGTCCCCAGTGAATCCAGTTAATCGCCGCATAACTTTCCGAAACAGTCATGAGCGCGCAGAAGATGGCGAGCGCCGGAAGAGAGATGACGGACAAGCTCTCTCTGCTCAGCACGGAATGTATAAGCAGTAGCGCGAGGCCGAGCAACAGCGTGCGGCCCGCTCTGACGAAGAGGGCGAAGTGAAGATGCTCGCGCCGCTCGACCGGCAGCGCTTCGACAAAGATGGAAGGTCGCCTGAGATGATATACCTCGCGGCTTGCGCGAGAGAGGCTGACGATTTGTGCGCCCACTACGAAGCCCGCCGCGAGCAGTACTTCGACAAAGAGCGAAGGCTCCGGCAAGTTCAGGTCATAGCTCGCGGCCTGCGCCAGCGTGAGGTAGCTCATCCCCAGCACGAGCGGCATCAGCACGGCCAGCGCATAGACGTGTCGGGCGGCCCAGCGCAGGCTGTCGCGCAGGGTCGCCCCTATAAGCAGATTTGTCTTCCCCGTCAATGTCCTCTTCTCAAGCTCCGAAAAATTTTAAGCCGCGAGCGAGCGCGCCCGAGCATTGAATACTATTCCGGCGGCTAAGGAGTTGTCGAATTCTAAAGCATTTCATGTATAATCCACGCGCTTTACCATTCTTATTCGATAGGGTTTGGCCTTCCCTCGCTGGCCCAGACTTTAAGGAGAATTAAGTTGTTGAAAAGAACTTTCATTCCCCTGGCGCTGTGCGCCGCTTTCGGACTCCTGTTAGTTGCATGCGGCGGCTCCGACACGTCCACCAACACGACGACCTCTAACACGGCCAACACCACGACGGCCACGAGCAACAAGGGCAGCAGCGCGAACACCACGTCCACGACCAACACTTCGACCACGACTACGACTACTTCCAGCGGCGAGAAGATTGGCGTCGCCGAATGCGACGAGCTGATAACCAAGTACGAAGCTTGCGTCAACAGCAAAGTCCCGGAGGCTCAGCGCGCACAGTACAAGCCAACCCTAGACCAGTGGCGCAACTCATGGAAGAGTCTCGCTTCCAACCCCGCGACCAAGAACACGCTCGCTGGCGTCTGCAAGTCTGCGCTCGACCAGGCAAAGACAAGCATGAAGTCCTACGGCTGCGAGTTCTAATCTTCATGAGACAAACAGAAAAAGCGGCGGCCGCCTCGCATTGAGAAGCGACCGCCGCTTTTTACTTTAACTTCCGTCTGCTTTAAGCGCCGCCGATGGTCATCTCAGAGATGAGCAGCGTGGGCGAGGCCAGTCCTCCGAACTTGAAGTCCAGGTCGTTGCCGACCATGGAGATGTTCTTCAGCACAGACATCATGTTGCCCGCCAGCGTTATCTCCTGCACCGGATAGGTCAGCTCGCCGTTCTCAATCCAGAAGCCGATAGCGCCGAGCGAGAAATCGCCCGTCACGTTGTTGTTGCCCTGCCCGAAGCCAAGCAATCCCGTCAGGTAAAGACCGTTCTTGACGGACTTGATTATCTCTTCCGGGCTGCTCGAACCGGCCATGATGTAGCTGTTGGTCGAGTTCACGAAGGGCAGCGATTGATAGCTGCGCGCGGTTGAGCCCGTGGGCTTAAGCTTCAGGCGACGCGCCGAATACGAGTCGCAGAGGTAAGTCTTGAGCACGCCTTTTTCGACCAGCGTCACCGGCTGAGACTTCACGCCTTCGGCGTCGAAGGGGCGCGACGAAGGCCCGTCCGACTTGGTGGCGTCGTCCAGTATGGTCACGAGCGGCGATGCTATCTCAGCTCCCACCTTGTCAATCAGGAAGGAGGACTTGCGGTAGATGCTGCCGCCTGATGCCGCGCCAAAGACGAGGCCGACCAATTGACGCGAGACGTACGGGTCAATGACCACGGGTGCCTTCTGCGACTTCACCTTGCGCGCCCCGAGTTTCTTCACGGCACGCTCGGCAGCCTTCTGCCCGACGGACTTCGGCGAAGCCAGCTTGTTGAAGTAGCGGTTGAAGGTGAACCAGAAGTCCGTCTGCTTCACGCCGTTCTCTTCGGCCAGAAGGTTGACGGAGAGGTTCGAGGAGGTTCCACGGTACTGGCCCACGAAGCCGTCCGAGTTGGCGAGCGTGGCTTCCGAAGTCGAATCGGAGAAGCTTGCGCCCTGCGAGTTCGTGATGCGCTTGTCGAACTCACGGCCAGCGGCTTCGGCCTCCTTGGCCATCTCTATCTTCTTCTCGGGCGTGACGCGCGCGAGTGATTCGTCAAAAATCATGAGCTTGCCCGGGTGTGTTCCCAGCAGCTCTTTCGGCGCGAGGCCGTTGTACTCGTCCGGGTTAGAGACCTTGACTATGTCCATCGTCTGGTTGACAAGGTCGCGCACGGACTTATCCGTGAAATCAGTCGTGTAGGTCAGGGCCGTGGCGTTGTTCTTGAAGATACGCATGCCCAAGCCCTTGCTGATGTTCTGTTGCAGCTTCTCTATCTGGCCCAGTCGGACTGTCGTGTTAAAGCCGCTGCTCGTGACTATGTAAACGTCTGCGGCGTCAGCGCCCTGCTTGCGAAAGGCCGCGACCAGCTCTGTTGCGAGGTTCTTGTAATCAGGCATTGTGAGACTCCTTCCCGCCGACTTCACCGTTGGCGGCCTGTACCTTTGTGCCGCCGACCGTTATCTCGGAGACCTTGACGGTCGGGATGCCCATGCCAACGGGGACGCTCTGGCCGTTCTTGCCGCACGTCCAGCCGCCGTCCGCAAAGGTCAAATCGCTGCCGACCATAGTCACCTTCGTCATCACGTCCGGCCCGTTGCCTATGAGCGTGACGCCCTTCAGAGGCGCGGTTATCTTGCCGTCCTCTATGCGGTAGCTCTCCGCGACAGAGAAGGTGAAGTCGCCCTTGGTGATGTCCACCTGCCCGCCCGTGAAGCGCTTGGCGTAGATGCCCTTCTTCACGCTCTTGATTATCTCTTCCGGGTCGTACTTGCCCGGCTTCATGTAGGTGTTGGTCATGCGCGCCATGGGCATGTAGTTGTAAGCCTGGCGACGACCGTTGCCCGTCGGCTTGACCTTGAGCTGCTGAGCGCTGATGCGGTCGCACATGTAGCCGCGAAGGATGCCGTTCTCAATCAGCATGGTAGAGGTAGGAGCGTTGCCTTCATCGTCCACGTTGATGGTGCCGCGCATGTTCTCGAAGAGTCCCTCGTCGAGCACCGTGCAGGCTTCCGACGCCACCTTCTCGCCCACGCGGCCGGAGTAATTGGAGAGCTTCTTGTAGTTGAAGTCTGCTTCGAGCCCGTGGCCCACGGCCTCGTGAAGCAGCACGGCCGAGTCGCCCGCGCCCAGCACGACTGTCTGCAAACCGGCTTCTGCGTCTTCCGCCTTCAGGTTCATGACGGCGAGGCGCGCGGCCTCTCGCGCGATGTCTGCGGCCTTGCGCTTCTTGGCAAAGTATTCGAGGCCTATTCGACCGCCGCCGGAATCGTAGCCTGTCTCGCGCCGCTTGCCCTCTTCGGCTATGCAAGACGTGCCGAAGACGAAGACGGGCTGCATGTCCGTCCACGAGACGCCCTCGCTGTTGGCGTAGGCAAGGTGCTTGACCTCGTCCTCGAAGCTCGCGTTCACGCGCACAATCTTGGGGCTGTAGGCCTTGGCCGCCTCGTTGGCTTCCTTGATGAAGGCAAGCTTCCTCGTCAGGTCAGACGAGGTGGCAAGCTCCGCCACGGGGTAGAGGTTCTTGGGGCGCATCTGGCTGATGGCGGCTACGCGCTGGCGCGCCGTGCGGTCGTTGGCGATTGCAGCAGCCGCATTGGCCGCTTCCATCATCCTCTCCATCGTCAAATCTTCGGAGAAGGCGTAGCCGACCTGGTCTCCCTTGATGGCGCGTATGCCTACGCCGGAGATGATGCCGCGCCGCGCGCTCTTCACCTTGTCCTCTTCGAAGACCAGCAGCGACGTGATGCGATACTCGAAGAAGAGGTCTGCGAAATCCGCGCCCTTCGAGAGCGTGGCCGCCAGCAGTTTGTTCATCTCCTCTTTGGTCACCTGAAAGTAGGTGCCGAGGGTGGAAGAGTTAATAGGCATAGTCTCTCCGCGAACGATGGAATCCAGCCACAGGTCGCTTGAAGCGACTGCCGCCAAAGCGAGAGAGCTTTTTACCATAAAATCGCGTCTTTTCATGAGCGTTCCTTTCTGGAAGGGGGTTTTATGTCGCGCGCCCCTGTCATTGAAACAACAATCCTCGGGCGGATTGCTACGGAAGCCTTAGACCGGCAACAAATCAAAGTTTGTGTCTTACGGGACGAGGCTGGTTGTGCTTAGAAAATTTAGAAATTAGAGCTAATGGAGGCCCGCCGGGACACGGCAAACATCCACGCCGTCTTACGCAGAATTCTGAAACATAGTTTCAAGCGGGTGTAGGGAGGCCCGTATTTGTGACGAACGGCGCTTAACATGGGACGAAGCGGCCTGATGTAGGGATGGAGGAAGGCGCGCCCACATCCCTCCTGCCTGTTTCGAAAGCAACCACACGGGAGGCGGGCGGCATCAATCGCTCTGAGGCAATTCTTTCTCTCCCGCTTGCAAATCCGCGCGAGTCTTGCTAAACGTCCAGAGTCATATTTCTGATAGCTACTTGAGACCATAACCGGCAGCATCACGCCCGAGCCCGGAGGAGAAAATGAAAAAGAGCTTCACCACTGCCCTACTAGCAATCCTGCTTATCCTGACAACGAGTCTGTCTGCGCTGGCCGACACCATACGCCTCAAGGACGGGAGCGTCATACGCGGCCAGATAATAGGCTTCCGCGACCAGCAGTTCATAGTCCTTGTGGGACAGGGAGCCCGAGGCCGCCGCAGCGAGGTCAGGCTCTACATGGAGGACGTTGAGTCTATAGAGTTCGACAACGCCACGGCCGGTAACACCGGAGGCACCTTTGACGGCGGAGGCTCCACGACTCAGCCTACTTCGTCGCGCCCCGCCTCGACGCCTTCGCGCCCCGGCAATACCGGGAGCACTTCGGGCAACACGGGCGCTGGGACTTCAACCACGAGGCCCGCTTCAACTCCGCCCACCTTCCAGGTAAATACGCGCGTCCGAGGCGACGCCACCACCAACGGCTGGACTAACACGGGGCTCGTAGTGCGACGCGGACAGCGCATACGCATCACAGCCACGGGGAACGTCAACCTCGGCGCGGGACGCGTCGCCACGCCCGCAGGCATACGAACCCTTCCCGATGGTGAGAAGCTGATGCGCAACGAGCCTACGGGCGCTCTCATAGCCGTCATAGGCGACGACAACGACGATTTCATACTGGTAGGCCGAACTCGTGAGTTCACGGCCCAGCGCGACGGCGTTCTCTTTCTGGGCATCAACGAAGGCAACCTCAACGACAACACGGGCGGCTTCGACGCCATCATAGAGGCCGAAGCAATCAGATAAAGCAGATTCAAGCAGGGATGGACAGGATGAGCAGGATAAAGAGAAAGCAATAGTTCTCTTTTTTATCCTGCTCATCCTGTTTATCCCTGCTAATTTTCCAACTACACCTGCTTGTCTTGCATCCAAGCTAATCTTTAAGTTGGAAGTGCGGCCTGGCTTGACCCTTTGGCGCGGCGCGCCATATATTCGGGGCAGAAGGGCCGCGAGCGGCGGAAATCACCCCTCCATTTTGCAAGGATTTATCTGTATGAAAAGCACCCGTATCTTCAGTCGCCTCTCTGCCCTAGCGCTCACGTGCGCGCTTCTGGCAGGCATGACGGGCAGCATCCCGGCCTTCGGACAGTCGCGCAGGCAGCCGCCCACGCAGACCGGCGGAAACCAGAAGAAGAATAAGCGGCCGGACCCGAGCAAGCCTGAGGAGGAGCCGCTCCCGCCTGACCTCGTCGGCAAGCCGCAGGAGGCCGAGACCATCTCCGTCCGCACTCAGCTGGTGAACGTGGACGCAGTGGTCTATCAGAAGAAGACCGGTAAGATAATTCCGAACCTGAAGAAGGAGAACTTCGCCATCTTCGAGGACGGCGTCAAGCAGGACATTACGAACTTTGCCACGCCGGAAGCGCCCATCACGGTCGCCCTCGTCATTGAGTACAGCAAGCTCTCGTCAGCGCTTGGCCGCACGAACGTCTTTGACGACGGGCGCGAAGAGGTCTTACGCCCGGCCGCCATGTTCCTCTCGCAGTTCGTGAGACCGCCCGACGACTACGTCTCCGTCATAGCCTACGACATAAGGCCCACGCCGCTCACGGACTTTACCAACAACCCGGGCCGCATAGGTCAGGTCATCAACCTGCTCCTGAGCAACTACCCGGCCTTCCGCGAAACGAATCTCTTCGACGCGCTCAAGTTCACTTTGATTGGCGGGCGCGGCGACGCCGTCGTGCTGGATAATTCAAAGGAGCGCACGGCCGACTACGCGGGGCTCGCTGCGGTGCAGGGACGACGCAAAGCGATACTGCTCGTGGCCTCAGGCATAGACACCTTCAGCAAGATTAATTACGGGGAGGCGCGAAAGATAGCTCAGAACGCCGGAGTCCCCATCTACATCATCGGCACGGCCAATCTCTTCTTCAAAAGATACGGCGAGATGATGGAGCCGAACGACGACCTGCTCGGCAATCCCGGCCGCATGACGATGCTACAGGCCCAGAACACGCTCAGGACTTTCGCCGCAGAGACAGGCGGAGCCTACTACCCTGTGACGTTCGCGGGCGAGCTGCCGAACGTGCTTCAGAACATCAACGCGCTGCTTCGCAACCAGTACAGCCTGGGCTACAACCCGGGCGAGCGGCGCGACGGCAAGCAGCACAAGATTGTCGTCAAGGTGGACGTTGACGGCGACGGGCAGTTCGACGACAAAGAGTACATAGTGCAGAACCGCCAGTACTACAACGCGCCCAAGGACGAAGACCCGAACAAGAAGAAGTAAGAGCGAAGAAGAGTTGCTGTTGTGAGAAAGAAAGGTGAGAGGAATAAAATTCCTCTCACCTTTCTCTTTTAGATACCGTAGAGGCGGAGCCGGAACTCGTCGTTTGATGCGCGAAGCTCCGAGCGCTGTCCCGAGAAGGTGCGCGAGGCTCGCAGCAATCCGGGCAGCCCGCCGGGCTCAAGCTTGAGCCCGTAAGCGGGGCTTGAGAAGACGGCCGCAATCTGCGGATTCAATCGCTGCGGTATGCCGTAGCGTATGGCCTTCTGCGCCAGGGGCGCGAACCCTAGCGTGCGTCGCGCGTTGATAACCTCAATCGAGTGGTCGAAGATGTGAAGCCTCGTCGGGATGTCCCTGAGCGCCAGGTCTCTGTGAATAAGCGCGTTCGCCACCGATTCGCTGACGGCCCCGCGATGATAGTTCGAGCGCGCGACGACAGCCGCTTCCTGCTCTTCCTTTTCCGAGAAGCCGCGGCGCGGGCGCGACTCCCAGAGGTCAGCGTACCTGGTTATAAACCGCATGGCCGCCTCAAAGAGCGTGTGCAGGTTTCCTTGCAGAGTGACGCGCTCGACGACTTCCGATTGAGTCGTCTCGCCTGCGAAACGCGCCGCCACTATGCTTGAGCGAGAGATAAGCTCTGCCACTCGCTCGTCCCGCCCGAAGAGCAGAAGTCCCGCGACCGTCGGCACCACGTCGCCGTCCCTGGTCGCCGCCAGCAGCAGGTCTCGCTTGAGCACGTCGCCCGTGGGATAATTAGCAGCGCTCGCTTCGTCAAAAGCATCGCCCTCGAACTCCCTGAGATAACTCCACAGGTGCGCCTCGTCTATGTCTTCGATGCTTGAGTTCATGACGGGCACGTTCTCGTACCTTAAGGGCCGCGCGTCGTCCATCAGGGCCGACAGCTCTTCGCGCGTCGCCTCGCGCTTCTCAGAGCCGAAGCGCATGTAGAAGCGGCCGTCGCGCGTCCTGTACGGCCTGCGACGGCCTTCAACGTCGAGCGCCACGATGCGGCGTCCGCTGTCGAAGGCTACGCGGTCAATCAGCGGCACAAGCGGCGGCTCTATCTCTTCGCGGCAGATGCGAACTAATTCTTCCTGCACGCTCTCTGCGTCGTCCACGCCTTCGACGCGCATCTGGTCGTTGACGCCGAAGACGATGACGCCGCCCCCTGTGTTTGCCAGGGCGACTATCTCCTGCGCTATCTTTTCCGTGTTCGAGAGCTTAACCTTTAGCTCAAGGTAGGTGTCTTCGCCCCCTCGCACCATTCGCATCAGTTCTGTGCGAGAGGTCTGCGGGGCCGGGCTTGAGGCCAGGAACTCCTGGAAAGAGCGTTCCGTGACGGGTTCGTGCCGCTGGTTGCTGCGAAATTTTCTGCGAGCCATTTTTGTCTGGACGGGGCTTGCCTGGACCAACCCGCCCGGATGCGACCGAAAGCCTAAGCTTCTCTTCCGGTCGTATCTCTGGAATCCGAGCCGCCGCTTGGCTTAAAGCAAGCTGGCCGCTCCCTGTTAATTTCAACGCCCTCGCCTGATAAAGCGAGCGCTTGCAGGAACTCTTGCACTATATTTGAGTTCGCGTTCCGGCAGTATAGCATGAAGCCGTACGTGCCGGAGAGTCCGCGCAAGATGAAAGAGAAACGTATAAAAGTTTACGTAGGCATGGGCTCGAACCTGGGCGAGCGGGCCGGGAATCTTCTGCTGGCCGTGCGCGGGATGATGAACGCGGGGCTCTGCGTCTCGCGCCTCTCGTCCGTCTACGAGACCGAAGCCGTGGACGTTATAGACCAGCCAGCTTTCCTGAACATGGTGGCGGAGGTAACGATTGAACGCCTGCCTTCGCCTGAGCAGGTGATGGCGCGGCTGCTTCGCATAGAGTACGCGCTCGGACGACGACGCACGGCCCAGAGGCGAGGGCCGCGACTGATAGACCTTGACCTGCTGCTCTACGGCAAGGAAGAGCGCTCGACGGAGTTTCTCACCCTGCCGCACCCGCGCCTTCATCTTCGCCGCTTCGTGCTCACGCCGCTCGCGGAGCTTGCGCCCGAGCTAACGCACCCGGTTCTTAACCAGACAATCTCGCGGCTTCTGGCCGAGACCGTGGACAACTCAAGCGTGAAGCGCTGGCGGCCTCAGGGCTGACCTCTCCGCCTCTGCTTTTCCTCCTTGCTTTTCGGGCGCATCGGCCTATAATTGGTGACTTCTGGGAACCCTTATGTAAAAGCTTGAGGCGAAACCGAGCGGTGGCTGTCACTTCATGTTGAAGGTGGGAGTCGCCGCCTATCACTTTGGTAGAGAGTCTAAAAGGATGGCCTATCTCAAACCGCAGCGACCCGAAAAAGTCACAGCACCTTCTCTCAAAGCGAGCAAAGAGCGCGGCGAGCGTCTGGTCTGCCTGACGGCCTACGACTATCCCACGGCGCGCATCGTTGACGAAGCGGGCATCGACGTGGTGTTAGTTGGCGACAGCATAGGCAACGTCATTTTCGGCTACGGCAACACCGTGCCCGTCACACTCGACGAAATCGTCATGCACACGCGGGCCGTGCGCCGCGCAGTCCAGCGCGCCCTGCTCGTAGCCGACATGCCTTACGGCTCGTTCCACACGGGCGCGGACGACACCGTGCGCGCCGCCTTGAGGATTATCAAAGAGGGCGCGGCCGAGGCCGTCAAGCTTGAAGGCGGTCGTAAGCGTGCGCCGCTCGTCAAGCGCCTCGTTGATGAAGAGATTGCTGTCATGGGCCACATAGGCCTGACGCCGCAAAGTGTCAACAAGCTCGGCGGCTATCGCGTGCAGGGGAAGACCGCCGAGACAGCCCGCGCTCTACTCGACGATGCAAAGGCGCTTGAAGACGCAGGAGCTTTCGCCATAGTGCTTGAGGTCGTGCCGCGAGAGATTGCGAGGCTCATCACGGAGACGGTCAGTATTCCCACGGTAGGCATAGGCGCAGGCCCGCACTGCGACATACAGGTGCTGGTGCTGCACGACATGCTGGGACTGACCTTCGGCAAGGTCGCGCGCTTCGTGCGCCCTTACGCCAACCTGCGCGAGAGCATGACGGACGCCGTGAGCCGCTTCGCCGAAGATGTCAGGAGCGGCAGCTATCCTTCGGCGGAGGAGTCCTACGGCCTGCCGCCCGAGGCCGCGGCGGAGCTTAACATCTCAACGAAAGATGAAAAGACGGAAACTAACAAACAGTAATCAGCAAACTGACTACTGATTACTGATTACTGTTTATGGAGATTATCAACCGCCGCCAACGCATGAGCAGTGTCGCGCGCAAGGTGCGCCGCGAAGAGGACAAGACCATAGGGCTCGTGCCTACTATGGGAGCGCTGCACGAAGGCCACCTGAGCCTCGTACGGGAAGCGAGACGAATGTGCGACGTGGTGGTCGTCTCGGTCTTCGTCAACCCCACGCAGTTCGGCCCCAACGAGGATTTCCAGCACTACCCGCGCGACCTGACCAAAGACACCACGCTGCTGACAGACCTCAACGTGGACTACATCTTCGCGCCTTCAATGGAAGAGATTTACCCGAAGGGCTTTGCCACGTACGTCAAGGTCGAGGGATTGTCAGACCAGCTCGAAGGCTCTTCTCGCCCCGGCCACTTTCGCGGCGTGGCGACGGTCGTGACGATTCTCTTCAACGTGGTCAGGCCCGACTTCGCCTTCTTCGGCCAGAAGGACGCGCAGCAGACCTTAATCGTCAAGCGCCTTACGCGCGACCTCGCGTTCGACACGGAGATAGTCATACTGCCGACCGTGCGAGAAGAAACGGGCCTCGCGCTCTCGTCTCGTAACGCCTATCTGGACGAGGACGAGCGTCGCGCGGCTGCGGTGCTTTACCGAGCGCTTCGCACGGCCAAGGAGGCTTACAAGAACGGCGAGCGTCACGCCTCTCGTCTAGCGGACTGGGTGCGCTCGACCGTGGACGCGGAGTCGCGTGCGCGTCTTGATTACGTGAGCGTGACGGACGCCGACACGCTCGAAAAACTGGAGAAGCTGGACGACCGGCCCGTCCTCATAGCCCTGGCCGTGCACGTCGGCAAGACCAGACTGATTGACAACATCGTCCTCAACCGGGCCAAGCAGAAGGAAGATGTGACAGTCAAAACCTCTTGAGCTTCTCACAAAAGCAAATTTGAACAGGATAGACAGGATAAGCAGGATAAAAGAGAAACTATTGCTTCTTCTTTATCCTGTATATCCTGTCCATCCCTGTTAATTCGCTTTCTCGATTTCGCTCAAGCGCCCTTTCTCGCATACAATCTAAGCCATGACTGAGAGAATTAAACAGAAAGCTCATATAGAATTCCGGCTGAACGACGAAACGGTGGAGGTGGCCTTTGCGCCGCACAAGACGCTGCTTGAGGTGCTGCGCGAAGACCTTAACCTGACCGGCACGAAGCACGGCTGCGAGCTTGGCGAGTGCGGCACCTGCACAGTGCTCCTGGACGGTCGAGCCGTGCTTTCATGCTTGGTGCTCGGACTCGATGCCGAAGCGCGAAGCGTGACGACCATCGAAGGCATGGCTGAAGAGGGCCGCCTTCATCCTTTGCAGGACACCTTCGCGGATTTGGGCGCGGCGCAGTGCGGCTACTGCACGCCGGGCTTCCTGCTGGTGGCGAAAGAGCTGCTGGAAGCTAACCCTGCGCCTACGCGCGACGAGATAAAGGATGCGCTCGCGGGGAATCTCTGCCGGTGTACGGGCTACATCAAGATTTACGAGGCGGTCGAGCTGGCGGCTGCCAGAATGAGGGGCGAAGAGGCGCTGCCCGCGAAGGAGATAATCTACGGCTATGAGTAAGAACGGAAACGGCGGTAACGGTAACGGAAAGAATAACGGGCCGCTTCGCGTCGTCGGCAAGCCATTTCGAAAGGTGGACGCGCGCCAGAAATGCACGGGCCAGACGAAGTTCGCCGACGATATAGTCCTGCCACGCATGCTCCACTGCAAGATGCTTCGCAGCCACGAGCCGCACGCCGTCATCAAAAACATAGACGTGTCGAAAGCGCTCGCCGTGCCCGGAGTCCACGCCGTCATCACAGGCCGTGACCTGCCCATTCCTTACGGCATTCTTCCCGTCAGCCAGGACGAGCACCCGTTATGCGTTGATAGAGTTCGTTTCATAGGTGACCCCGTGGCGGCTGTCGCGGCCGTGGATGAAGACACGGCTTTCGACGCCATGAACCTGATTGAGGTCGAGTACGAGCGCCTGCAAACCATCACCAGCATAGAAGAGGGCGTGATGATTTCTGAGCCTCGCATACACGAGTACGGCGACCACGGCAACGTTCACAAGAACGTCTCGCTTGAGTTTGGCGATTTGGACGAAGGCTTCGCGGAAGCAGACCTGATACGCGAGGACGTTCTCTTCTATGAAGGCAACACGCACCTGCCTATGGAGCAGCACGCGGCCCTCGCGCACTTCGACCCGGACGGGAAACTAACTCTTTGGAGCTCTACGCAGACGCCGCACTACGTTCATCGTGCGCTTGCCAAAACCCTTGGACTTCCCGCGAGCCACATTCGCGTCATAGCCACGCCTAACGGCGGCGGCTTCGGCGGCAAGTCCGACCCCTTCAATCACGAGATAGTCGTCTCAAAGCTCTCCATGATGACTGGCCGACCCGTCAAGATTGCCCTGACGCGCGAAGAGGTCTTCTACTGCCATCGCGGCCGTCATCCTGTCCTGATGAAAGTCCGCACGGGCGTCAAAAAAGATGGCGCGATAACGGCCATGGACTTTCAGTCCTTTCTGGACGGCGGCGCTTACGGCTCATACGGCGTGGCCTCTACCTTCTACACGGGCGCGCTTCAGACGGTGACTTACAAGGTGCCGCGCTACAAGTTTCGAGGCGCACGCGTCTTTACCAACAAGCCTCCGTGCGGCCCCAAGCGCGGGCACGGCACGCCGCAGCCCCGCTTCGCGCTGGAAGTCCATCTGGACAAGATTGCGGAAGAGCTGCGCCTTGACCCTGCTGAGATAAGACTCAATCACCTTGCGCCGCCCGACTCTGTGACGGCCAACTACCTTCGCATAGGCTCTATGGGTTTGGGCAAGTGCATAGAGAAGGTGGTGGAGGGCTCAGACTGGAAGAACAAATTTTCCGGCTGGGATAGAGATAACAGAAAGCTCGCGCAGGGCAAAGGCATTGGCATAGCTTGCAGCTCTTACATCTGCGGCGCTGGCCTTCCCATCTACTGGAACAGTATGCCGCACTCGGGCGTGCAGCTTCGTCTTGACCGTCAGGGCGGCGTCTGCGTGCAGTGCGGCTCGACCGACATAGGACAGGGCTCAGACTCCATTCTCGCCTACATCGTCGCGGAAGTCTTAGGCATAGACCCCTTCGACATACGCGTCGTGACGGCCGACACGGACTTGACGCCCGTTGACCTCGGCAGCTATTCGAGCCGCGTCACGTTGATGACAGGCAACGCAGCGCTTCAGGCCGCAGAGCGTGCGCGCGAGCTTCTGACCATAGCCGTCGCCGAAAAGCTCTCTGTCCCGATTGAGAATCTATCCTTCGCGGAGCGCAGAGTCTTCGACGTGGAGAATCCCGAAACGGGCGTCACCTTTGCTGAGGCAGTGGTGCTTGCCGAATCCAAGTTCGGAACCATCGGCACCGTTGGCTCGTACACGCCGCCTCGCTCGCCCGGAAAGTTCAAGGGCGCGGGCGTCGGCCCCTCTCCCGCCTACAGCTACTCTGCCGCCGTGGCCGAAGTTGACGTTGATGCTGAGACGGGCATCGTCACCGTCGAGCGCGTTTGGATAGGCCACGACATAGGCCGCTCCATCAACCCCGTGCTAGTCATGGGACAGGTGGAAGGCTCCGTCTACATGGGCCTCGGCGAAGCCTTGATGGAAGAGATGACTTACCGCGCCAACCGGAACGTCGTGCATAAGTTCCCGTCGCTTCTGGAATACAAGAGCCCTACCACTTTGGAGATGTGCGACGTGGTGACTTATCTGGTTGAAGACGCAGACCCCAACGGCCCCTTCGGCGCTAAGGAGGTCGGGCAGGGGCCGCTTCTTCCGGTGCCTCCGGCCATAGCCAACGCCGTCTACGACGCCGTCGGCGTCCGCATAGACGAAGTGCCCATCACGCCCGAAAAGGTGCTGGCCGCGCTTCGAGATAAAGCCAAAGGCAAGGAGCCGCGCTACGGCCCCAAGTCCGTGCCCGACATAGACTGGCCGCAGCCCCTCAAGGTCTTAACGCCCGACGAAGGCGGAGACGGCCGCGAGATGCCCCGCGTCGCTGTGCATTCATAAGAAGTGAAGGAATAGTTAGACCGTTATGATGAGACTTCCTAAGTTTAGTTACCGCGTGCCGCAGGAGATAAGGGACGCGGTGAGGATGATGGCGGACTCCGGGCCTGCGGGCCAGTTTGTGGCCGGGGGCACTGACCTCTATCCGAATATGAAGCGGCGGCAGCAGACGCCGAAGACCGTGATTTCCGTGACGAGGCTCAGGGAGCTTAACCAGATTACGGGCGACGGCCAAAAGGGGCTCGTCATTGGCGCGGGCGTTTCTTTGACGGACGTGTGCGAGCACGCGGTCATTAATCGTGACTATCCTTTTGTGGCGGCTGCGGCGCGCACAATCTCTACGCCTATACTTCGCAACATGGGGACGATTGGCGGGAACCTTTTACTGGATACGCGCTGCAACTACTACGACCAGAATTACGAATGGCGCAAGGGCATAAACTTCTGCATGAAGAAGGACGGCGAGATTTGCTGGGTCGCGCCCGGAAGCCGCAAGTGCTGGGCCGTTCAGTCCTCAGACCTTGTGCCGCTGATGGTGGCGATAGGTGCGCGCGTGCGGCTGGCTTCGACTCTGGGCGAGCGTATGGTTGACGCGGCCGGACTCTACAACGACGACGGCATAGACTACCTGCACAAGCGGCCGGAAGAGCTGCTGGTGGACATACATCTTCCGCCCACGAATGGCTGGCGCGCGACCTACAAGAAGCTGCGCCGTCGCGGGGCTTTCGACTTTCCCGTGCTGGGGATTGCCGCGCGCGTGGATTTGGACGAGAGCGGCGTGGTGCGCGACGCAAAGCTAATCATGGGCGGCGTTGCGCCAGCGCCTATGGAAGTCAGGGACGCGCAGGCGGCCCTGATAGGCGGGCCTATGGACGCGGAGAGGATGGAGCGCGCGGCCGAGGTCTGCTACACGAAGGCCAGGCCCCTCGATAACACGGACTTTCTGATGTACTGGCGCAAAGCTATGGCGCGTCCCTTCGTCCTTCGCGCCCTCGAAGAACTGAAACGGCAGTGAGCGTTGCCGCCATCCTCTTAGCCGCAGGGCAGAGCCGACGCATGGGCGCGTTTAAGCCGCTGCTTCCCTTCGGAGATGTGACGGTGGCCGAAGGTTGCGTGCGTTATCTCTTGGAAGGCGGCGCGGACAAAGTAGTCGTCGTCACGGGCACGCGCGCCGAAGAGGTCGGACGTGCCCTCTCTCACCTTCCCGTAAAATTTGCCTTCAACTCGGAAGCCGAAAGCGAGATGGGCGTGAGCATAGCTCGCGGCGTAGAGGCGCTGCCTCATGAAACGGAAGCTATCCTGGTAGCGCTCGTAGACCAGCCAGCCATCCCGCCTGAAGTGCCGCGCGCCTTGATTCGAGAGTGGCGGCAGACGAGCGCTCGTCTCTTAGTCCCGGAGCACGCGGCACGCGGCGGTCATCCCGTCCTGATAGATGCCAGCCTGCGCTCGGAGCTAATGAGGCTGGACGCTCAGGGAGGCTTGCGCGCTCTCTTCGACAGGCACAGGGAGGAAGTCTCGCGCGTTCCTGTCGAGTCGCCTTACATTGCGCGCGACATGGATACGTGGGATGATTACCGCGCTCTCTACAGAGAAGTCTTCGGGACAGAGCCGCCCGAAGCGGCGCGACTTAATTAAGCAACCACGGTCATCCAACTGAAAGCCTTTAAAGCTCATCAAAGTAGCTGCGCAACCTTCGGTTCCATCTTCAACGGAACGCGCGCAAAGGAGAGAGAGATGATTTCAACGAGTCGCAGGTCTATGGTTGCCGCGACCTTTTTATTTTTAATGGCCTTCTCAGGATTGGCTCTCACGCCGCAGAGACGTGCCCACGCCGCGCAGGAGCAGGTCGATTTTCAGTTTCGCTCGATTGACGGCCAGGCCATAGGCGCGAGCGAAGTGCGCGGGCAGGTGGTGGTGCTGGCCATAGGCGCAAGCTGGCTGCCGCTCTCGCGCAAGCAGGCGCAGAACATACGCAAGCTGGCCAACGAGTACGGCAAGCGCGGCGTAGTGGTCTACTGGGTGAGCACCGATTCAGAATCCCCTAAGTCTAAGAACTACGCTTCGGACGAGCAGCTGAGGGCCTTCTCTAGACGCCACGATATGAACATCACAATCCTGCGCGACCCCGACGCAGGGATAGTCAAGCAGATGGGCGTCAGCGCGCTTCCGGCCGTAGTCATACTGGACAAACAGGGCAGGGTCTTCCGCTCGCCCATCACCGGGCTGGACCCGGAAGGGGAGTTGTCAAAGCAGCTGGCTGAGCCTCTGGAAGAGCTGCTCAAGTAGAGCTCTTAAGCTAAAGCTCAAACGGATAAAGGGGACGGCCCT
>DATELK010000099.1:0-14997 GCA_035276685.1 Pyrinomonadaceae bacterium
TGTTCCCAGTGCTAAAGCACTGGGCTATTATCAGAATGTCCCTGACAGGACGAAAGACGAACCTGCTTTACTGGCCTCTAGTCTCTAACCTTTAACCTCTGTTCTTATGGCTTGCGTTTGTCTAGTGGGATGGCGCGGGGGATGTCGCCGTCGTCCATCAGAAGAACCGGGGGGGACTGCGGCGTCTGTGGCTTTGGCTGGCTCGTGCCGCGAAGAGTGGGCGGCTTGCCCGTCTCTGTGCGAGGGATTTTGACTGTGGCTACGTCGCCCTTGCGGCGCAGGATTGCTCCGCCACGGCCCGCGACCCAGGCGTCCTCTCCGCCCTGATAAGCCACGGAGAAGAGCGCGACGCTCGTAATCGTAGGCTGTAGCTCCCAGGTCTGGCCTCCGTCCTTTGTCCTCAAGACTCTTCCCTGGTCGCCCGTAATCAGCGCGTCGTCGCGGCCAGCGGTTGCGACCGCGAAGAGGTTCGTTGAGACTCCGCTCTCCTGGTCTTTCCACGTCTTGCCGCCGTCGTCCGTGCGAAGTATCAGGCCGCGAGAGCCGACTGCGTAGCCGCGCGTAGAGTCCGCGAACGTGACCGCGTAGAGCCACTCGCGAAGGCCCAGATGAGCCTTGACGAAAGACCAGCTTTCGCCGCCGTCTTCCGTGAGCAGGATGGTGCCCTGCGAGCCTACTGCAACGCCGTGTTTGGCGTCAGTGAAGTGAATGGCTTCGAGCCATGCTTGCGTCTGCGAGCGTTGGTAGTGCCACGTCTCGCCGCCGTCATCCGTGTTGAGGATGGCCCCGCTCGCGCCTACAGTCCAGCCTAGCTCCGCGTTCACGAAGAAGAGGCCGAAGAGGTCTTCCCTCGCTTCCGTGACGACCTTCGTCCAGGTGGTGCCGCCGTCGGTGGTGCGAAGGATTGTGCCTTTCTCCCCGACCACGCAGCCCTGTAGTTCGCTACTGAAAAAGACTGCGTTCAGCCGCGCCTGTGTGCCGGAGAGACGCACGACCCAGTTCTTGCCGCCTGAGCTTGTAGACAGAATCCTTCCGCGAGAGCCCACGGCCCAGCCATTCTCTTCGTCCAGAAAGAAGATGTCCGCGAGGTCGTCTCGCCCGCCTTCCGTGAGCCTCAGCCACTGTAGGCCGCCGTCGTCCGTGCGAAGTATCAGGCCGTCCGCGCCTGCGGCCCAGCCAGTCCTTGCGTCCGCGAAGAAGAGCGACGAGAGCTTCGGGCTCGTCTTGATGTTGAAGGGGAGCCACGTCGTGCCGCCGTCTCCGGTGCTCAGCACCACTCCGCCGTCTCCTGTGGCCCAGCCCTGTTTGTCGTCTATGAAGAAGACCGAGAGCAGGTCTACTTTGGTGAAGGCGTTAATCGGCGTCCACGTCTGGCC
The DNA here is from genome assembly GCA_035276685.1 of Pyrinomonadaceae bacterium. GTDB lineage: Bacteria > Acidobacteriota > Blastocatellia > Pyrinomonadales > Pyrinomonadaceae > JACVRN01. The sequence goes on from DATELK010000099.1 coordinate 1,377, forward strand.
CGCGTCTGTCGTGCGAAGGATTTGGCCCGCGAAGCCCACGGCCACAGCCACTTCCTTCGAGATGAAAGCGACGCTCATCAAGGGCATCTCGCCCGTGTTCGCCACACGCGTCCAAGTCTGCCCGCCGTCTCCTGTGATAAGGAGCGTGCCCTTGTCTCCGGCAATCGCTCCGGTCTTGCCGTCCGCGAAGGAGACGCTGAAGAGATGCTCGCGCACGTCCGAGTACTGCACGCGCCAGGTCTTGCCGCCGTCAGTGGTTGCCACTATGCGGCCGTAGACGCCGACGGCCCAGCCGCGCTTTGCATCCTGCGGCGCGAAGGTCACGCTGTAGAGATGGTCTTTGTAGCCGGACTCTCTCTGCGTCCATCGCTCGCCGCCGTTCTCCGTCACAAGCACCACGCCTCGCGCGCCTACCGCGACCGCGCGCTTCTTGTCTTTGACGTAGAGGCCGTAAAGCGTCGTGGTGACTTCAGACTTCTGCGCCTCCCACTCGAAGCCGCCGTCTTCTGTGCGAAGGATGACGCCGTCCGAGCCCACGGCCCAGCCGCTCAGCTTATCCTGAGCGAACTTCACAGAGTAAATCATGTTGCCCTGCGGGCGAGGGTTCTGCCACATCCAGCCGCGTCCCTGCGCGAATGCGCTCTCGAAGACTAAGAGCAGCAGGACAGCAACGGGCAGCGCCGCCAGAGTAGAGCGTCTGAGCAAGCGTAACCAATAGGTCTCTGTGATTTTTGAGGCGAAGAAAATCATTCGTCGTTACAAGGTGAGAATTATAAAGGCGAAACGAAACGAAAGCGAATCACGAGAGGGATGTGAGAAAGGAATTAACAGGGATGGACAGGATGCACAGGATGAAAGAATAAGTACTTTCTTTCTTATCCTGTGCATCCTGTCCATCCCTGTTAAATCTGTATCCTCATGGTACGTTTGCGTACAGATTCTTAGCTTGGTTTAAGTTTAGGCTCGAAGCCCCCTTGAGAGGAATAAAGATGAAGAGCTCTCTCTTTCGCTGAAGGAGGCTGAATGGAACGGCTCAGGACGGTTGCCGCCTTTTCCTGTTATCGTATCCTCCTCTACGCTGTCTCTGTTTTCATTCTCAGTACAACTCTCTCCTGTAGCCGCAAGGCGGAGCAGGCCGCTAACGCGCCGCCCAAGCCCGTGCCGACTGCTCAGTCGTTTACGCCGCGCCCCGGCGGACTGCCCTCATGGCTTACCGAAGAAGAGGACGGGCAGTGGACTATGCCCGCCAAGAATTACGCCAGCACGCGCTACAGCGGCCTCTCTGAAATCAACACCGAGAACGTCAAGAATCTGAAAGTCGCGTGGACTTTCAAGACCGGGCTCGATAGAGGGCAGGAGGCCGCGCCGATTGTGGCGGGCGACACCATGTACGTCGTCATGCCCTACCCGAACATCCTCTACGCCTTCGACCTTAAGAATAACGGCGCGCTCAAGTGGAAGTACGAGCCAAAGCCTGCTCCAAGCTCGCAGGGCGTGGCCTGCTGCGATGTGGTCAATCGCGGCGCGGTCTTCTCGAATGGAAAAATCTTCTACAACACGCTCGACAACTTCACGGTCGCGGTGGACGCCGCGACAGGCAATGAAGTCTGGAAGACGCAGCTTGGCGACATCAACCGAGGCGAGACCATGACTATGGCCCCGCTCGTGGTCAAGGACAAGGTGCTCGTGGGAAACTCCGGCGGCGAGATGGGCGTGCGAGGCTGGCTCACGGCTCTCGACGCAAACAGCGGCAAGATAGTCTGGCGCGCTTACAGCACTGGCCCGGACGCGGACTGCCTGATTGGCCCGAACTTCAAGCCCTTCTATGCTCAGGACAGAGGGAAAGATTTAGGCGTTGATGGCTGGCCGCCCGAAGCATGGAAGACCGGCGGCGGCACCGTCTGGGGATGGATTTCTTACGACCCGGAACAGAACCTCGTTTATTACGGCACGGGCAATCCGGGCCCGTGGAACCCCGCGCAGAGGCCGGGCGATAACCGTTGGACTTCCGGCATCTTCGCGCGCAACGCCGACACGGGCGAGGCCGTCTGGTATTACCAGTGGAGCCCGCACGACCTGCACGACTACGACGGCATCAACGAGCAGATACTGCTCGACCTGCCCATAGGCGGACAGTCGCGCAAAGTCCTCGTGCGTCCAGAGCGCAACGGCTACGTCTACGTGCTTGACCGCACCTCGGGGCAGGTGCTTTCGGCAGAGCCCTTCGCGCACGTCACCACTTCCAAAGGCGTAGACCTTCAGACGGGCCGTCTCATCTACAACGAAGAGAAGAGCACCGAGCGCAACAACACGGTCATACGAAACATCTGCCCCGCGAGCCCCGGCGCGAAGGACTGGCAGCCCTCCGCCTTCTCGCCCCGCACGGGCCTGCTTTACATCCCTCATAACAACCTGTGCGAGGACGCAGAGAGCGTGGAGACGGGCTACATCGCGGGCACACCCTATGTCGGGATGAACGTGAAGATGTACGCGGGGCCGGGCGGCAATCGCGGAGTCTTCGGAGCATGGGACGCGGTCGCGGGCGCTATGGTCTGGAGCATCAGGGAAAGGTTTCCCGTGTGGAGCGGGACGGTCGTGACGGCGGGCGACGTGGTCTTCTACGGCACCATGGACGGCTACTTCAAGGCGGTCGACGCGCGCACGGGCGAGCAGTTGTGGCAGTTCAAGACGGAGTCCGGCATCATCGGCCAGCCTGTCACCTACAAAGGCCCGGACGGCAAGCAGTACGTGGCGATTCTCGCGGGCGTCGGCGGCTGGTCGGGAGGCATCGTCTCCGCGGGGCTTGACCCGCGCGACCAGACCGCGGCGCTTGGCTTCGTCGCGGCCATGACAGACCTGCCGCAGTACACGGGGAAGGGAGGGACGCTCTATGTCTTCTCGCTTCCATAGCGCTCTATTAAGTCAAAGATTAAAGCTGAGCCATGCTCGCGCAGTCTTTGCGTTGGCCTTCGTTGTGCTCGTCGCGTTAGCACTCTTTTCATGTGCGAAGAGAGACGAGCGCGCAGGCATACAGACAGCCGTGGCTCAGACCCAAGCCCCTCAACCGACCGTTGCGCGACGCTCTTTGCGCGTCTGTGCAGACCCCAACAACCTGCCTTTCTCAAACGAGAAGAGGGAAGGCTTCGAGAACAGAATCGCGGAACTTATAGCGCGCGAGATGAACCTGCCGCTTGAATATACCTGGTGGGCCCAGAGGCGAGGCTTCATTCGCAACACGCTGAAGGCCGGGCTGTGCGATGTAGTTATAGGCCTGCCCACGAGCTACGAGTTGGCCCTGACGACCGCGCCTTACTACCGCTCTACCTACGCCTTCGTCTACCGCCGCGACAGCGGCTTAAAGATTCGCTCGTTCGACGACGAGGCTCTACGCCGCCTGAAAATCGGAGTGCAGTTGATTGGCGACGACCTCGCGAACACTCCGCCCGCGCACGCGCTCAGCAACCGGCAGATAGTGGAGAACGTCAAGGGCTACACGGTCTACGGCGACTACAGCAAAGAGAATCCACCGGCCAGAATCATAGAGGCCGTGGCGAAGGGCGAAGTCGATGTGGCGATAGCGTGGGGGCCGCTCGCGGGATACTTCGCGCGCCGCGAGCGCACGCCGCTCGAAGTAGTGCCCGTCCAGCCCGAGATAGACCAGCCCTTTCTGCCCTTCGTCTTCGACATCTCTATGGGCGTGAGGCGCGGCGACGAAGGCTTCAAAGCCGAGCTTGAAGAGATACTCAACCGCAGGCGTGCGGAGATAGAGCGCATCCTTGACGACTATGGCGTTCCGCGAGTGGGGCAGCCGAAGCAGGGAAGCGAAAGGTAGAAGCTGATAGATGAAGGGTCTACGGCGCATCACGACCGCTCTTATTTTTGTAGCCCTAGGGCTCTCTCTGTTTGCGTGCGACAGGGAGGCGCGCAAGTTCAGGGTTGAGCCTTCGGCTTCCAAGAGGTCTCCGGCTCAGCCCATGAGCGACTTGCAGCCCGGCCCGAAGCTTCCCCCCAACGAAGGCAAGGACGCGCGCAGCCAGTACTCAAAGGACGAGTATGAAGAGAACGCTTACGCGCTAGCGGAAGGCAAGCGCCTCTTCAACCTCTACAACTGTAGCGGCTGTCACTCTCAGGGCGGGGGCGGCATGGGGCCGCCGCTGATGGACGACAAGTGGCTCTACGGCGGAAGCCCCGAGCAGATTTACACGACCATTCTCGCGGGACGCCCCAACGGCATGCCCTCCTTCCGTGGCAAGCTGCCCGACTTTCAGGTCTGGCAACTTGCGGCCTACGTGCGCTCGCTGAGCGGACAGGTGCCGAAGGACGCCGCGCCCTCAAGGGCAGACCACCTGCAAGGCAAGAAGCCCGAGAACAGGAAAGAGCCGGAGCAGATGAAGCAGCAGTGAGCAGTTAAAAGATAACGTCATGAGCATAATTGCTACAAAGCTATGCGCCCATCGAAGCAGTATCTTCTGCTGCTTACTGCTCGCTGCCTGCTGCTCACTTCTTTCGGGTTGCGCGGGCGTGCAGTCTGCGGTTGACCCCGCAGGGCCGCAGGCCGGGAGCATCAGCGGGCTCTGGTGGCTGATGCTCTACACGCTCTCTGCAGTCTTCGTGATAGTCATCTGCTTTGTGCTGGTCGCGGCTTTTCGCAGGCGCAGGCCCCTTAGCGGCGAGAGCGCGGACGGGCCCGACACTCGGCCGGAAGCGGAACAAGAGAGGCGCATGTCGCGCACGGTCATAGCAGGTGTGGCCTTAACCATCCTCATACTCTTCGTGCTGCTGGTTTCAAGCTATCTCACCGGGCGAAAGATTTACTCTGCGGGCTATTCCGCTCAGGGCGCTCTGATGATTGAGGTCACGGGGCATCAGTGGTGGTGGGACGTAAGATACAACGACCCGAGCCCCAGTCGCATGGTCACGACCGCCAACGAGATTCACATCCCGGTGGGCCGCGCGGTCGTTTTCCGGCTCACTTCGGCGGACGTGATTCACAGCTTCTGGATTCCGAACCTGCACGGCAAGATGGACTTGATTCCAGGCCACTACACGAACATCTGGATTAAGGCAGACCGCGCCGGAACCTATCGAGGACAGTGCGCGGAGTTCTGCGGCTACCAGCACGCGCACATGGCCTTCACCGTCGTCGTAGAGCCCGAGGAGCAGTACAGGGCATGGTACGAGTCGCAGCTTCGCTCGGCCCCGCAGCCCTCTACACCGCAGCAGGCCCGTGGTCAGGAGGTCTTCCTCTCCTCGCCCTGCATCATGTGCCACCGCGTACAAGGCACGGACGCAGGGGGCCGAGCAGGCCCCGACCTGACTCACATAGGCACCCGCCCGACCTTAGGGGCCGGGACTGTTGAGAACACGCGCGGCAACCTCGCGGGATGGGTGATAGACCCGCAGAAGATTAAGCCGGGCATACGCATGCCGCCCAATAACCTTGAGCCGCAAGACCTGCAAGCATTGCTCGATTATCTACAGAGCCTGAAGTAGAAGGCTTCACGAGGAAGAGAGAAGAGATGAGCGGAGCAGCCGCACCCTTGAGGAACGATGAAGCGCTCGTCGACGCGATAGTGGACGAGCGCGAGGCTCTCGAAAAGACCTGGAACGACCCGCCGGGCTTCCTAGGCTGGCTCATGTCCACCAACCACAAGAGGGTCGGCAAACGCTTCATCACGACCGCTTTCGTCTTCTTCATCTTAGGCGGCATACTGGCCGTGCTGATGCGCGTACAGCTTGCGCGCCCCGAGAACAATTTTCTGGGGCCAGACCTCTACAACCAGATATTCACGATGCACGGCACGACGATGATGTTTCTCTTCGCCGTGCCTATGATGGAGGCGATGGCCGTCTATCTTGTGCCGCTCATGGTGGGCACGCGCAGCATAGCCTTCCCGCGCCTGAACGCCTTCGGCTACTGGGTATATCTCTTCGGCGGCACGATGATTTACGTCGCCTTCATCCTGAACGTGGGGCCGGACGCGGGCTGGTTCTCATACGTGCCGCTTTCGGGGCCGGACTACTCGCCGGGGAAGCGTGTGGACTTCTGGGCGCAGCTTATAACTTTCACGGAAGTCTCTGCGCTCGTGGTCTCTACGGAGCTGATTACGACCATCTTCAAGCTGCGTGCGCCGGGGATGAGCCTGAACCGCATTCCGCTCTACGTCTGGTCAATCCTCGTCACCTCCTTCATGATTTTCTTCGCCATGCCGACCGTCGCTCTGGCGAGCGTCAGTCTCATGATGGACAGGCTTGTGGGCACGCACTTCTTTAACCCGGCCGAAGGCGGCGACCCAATCCTCTGGCAGCACCTCTTCTGGTTCTTCGGCCACCCTGAGGTCTACATCATCTTCATCCCTGCCACAGGATTTGTCTCGACCATCATCCCGACCTTCGTGCGCAGGCCAGCCTTCGGCTACACGGCGCTGGTGCTCTCGCTCATCTCCACGGGCTTCATAGGCTTCGGACTCTGGGTGCATCACATGTTCGCAGTGGGCCTGCCTCGCATGGGCGAGAGCTTCTTTACCGCCGCGACGATGATGATTGTCATCCCTTCGGGGATACAGATTTTCTGCTGGATAGCGACCATCTGGGGAGGCCGTCCCATCTTCAAGACGCCCTTCATCTTCGTCCTTGGTTTCTTCTTCACCTTTGTGCTGGGCGGCATGACGGGTGTGATGCAGGCGAGCATCCCCGTTGACTTACAGGTTCACGACACCTACTTCGTGGTCGCGCACTTTCATTACGTGCTGATAGGCGGCTCCGTCTTCCCGCTCTTCGGCGCGCTCTATTACTGGATGCCGAAGTTCACGGGACGAATGCTCTCAGAGCGGCTGGGCAAGATAAATTTCTGGCTGATGTTCATAGGCTTTAACCTGACCTTCTTTCCCATGCACCAGTTGGGACTCAAAGGCATGACGCGCCGCGTCTACACTTACCCGGCGGAGATGGGCTGGGCCGACATGAACCTCGCCGCAACTGCGGGCGGCGTGCTTCTCACCTTAGGCGTCTTGGTCTTCATCATCAACTTCTTCCGCAGCGTACGCTCGGGCGAACTTGCGGGCGATAATCCGTGGAACGCTGGCACGCTCGAATGGGCCACGTCGTCGCCGCCTCCGGTCTACAACTTCCTTCGCCTTCCCACTGTGGCGGGACGCGACACGCTCTGGACTCAGCCCGACGACCAGCCGGAAGTCGTCGGCCTTCGCAGCGATGTCAGGCAGGTGCTCGTGACGAAGATGCTGGATGCAGAGCCTGACCACATAGAGGAGTTCCCGACGCCTACCATCTGGCCGCTGCTGGCAGCGCTGGCGACCACCTTGCTCTTCATCGCTTCCATCTTTACGCCGTGGGCAGTGGTCTGGGGATCAATCCCCGTCGCCGTCGCGCTCATAGGATGGTTCTGGCCCAGGAAGAGGCAGGCGGACGAGCGACCGCCCGAAGACATAAAGGAGAAGGTGGGAGAAGAGAAGGCCATACGGTTGATGGAGGAGACGCCATGAGCGCCCGTCGCACGATAGACGTTTCGCATCTGCCGACCTACGCGTTCCGCCACCGCGCGCTCACCTGGTATGCCACGTGGAGCATGATTCTCATGGAGGGCACTATGCTGGTAGTGTTCCTCATCTCCTACTTCTTCCTGAGGACGCGCGTCACCAACTGGCCGCCGGGCGTGATGAAGCCGCCCGACTTGCTCTGGGGCACGGTCAACTTAGGCATCATTCTCGTAAGCGCCATCCCGAACCAGTTTGCTAAGAAGGCATCTGAGAAGCTTGACCTACGCGGCGTGAGGCTCTGGATGATAGTCACGTTTCTCTTTGCCATTGCCTTCTCAGTCGTCCGCATCTTCGAGTTCGCGGCGCTGAACTGTCGCTGGGACGATAACGCTTACGGCTCCATAGTCTGGGCCAACATGGTCTTTCACACGACGCATCTTCTGACGGACGTGGCGGACACGATTGTCCTCATCATCCTCATGTTCGTCGGGCCCATAGAGGGCAAGCGCTTCGTGGACGTGTCGGAGAACTGCATCTACTGGGACTTTGTCGTTGTCATGTGGCTCATGGTCTACGCGGTCATCTACATAGGCCCGCGCCTGACTTAGAGAAGGGGATTCGTGAAGTGAGGTCGAAGGCGGCAGCGGAGTTTAAGGAAGGGGCGGGGCCGGGGTCGCTCCTCATAGGCGTGCTCGGAGCGCCTATGGTGATGCTCCTGGAGCTACAGATTAACTACGCGCTGGTGAACTGGGTGTGCGAGGCAGCGGGGCGCGAGCTGGTGCTGCATCTGGTCTCGCTTCTGGCGCTTCTTTTAACCCTCGGCACTCTTCTGCTTTCGTGGCGCAACTGGCGAAGGACGGGCGGAGGCTGGGAGGACGAAGGAGCGGGAGTCATGCCGCGCAGCCGCTTTCTGGCAGTCCTCGGCATACTGATAAGCGGGCTACTCGTGCTCGTCATCATAGCCCAGTGGCTCGCGGTCTTCATGTACGGGCCGTGTCAGAGATGGTAGCTAAAGGGAAAAGCGAGTGGTCAGGATTGAGAAGGACTTTGCGCCTGTTTCCTATCTTATGCCTTTTCGCTTTTCTAATTTTTCCTTTCTCGCTCGCGTCGGCTCACGAAGGGAAGCCGCACAGGTTTTCCGACCTGCCTTTTACGTGGGGGCTTGACCCGCTGGTGATAGCGAGCCTCGCGCTTTCGGGCTGGCTCTACTGGCGCGGCGTGCGTATGCTCTGGCGCGAGTCGGCAAAGGGGCGCGGCATCAAGCGCTGGGAGGCTTGGGCCTATGCTGGCGGGTGGCTCGCGCTCTTCGTGGCGCTCGTTAGCCCCTTGCACCCCATGGGGGAAGTCCTCTTCTCCGCGCACATGACGCAGCACGAGGTGCTGATGCTGGTGGCAGCGCCGCTCATAGTCCTGGGAAGGCCGCTCGTCGCGTTTCTCTGGGCCGTGCCCGTGGAGTGGGCGCGTCGCGCGGGCTCGTGGGCTAAGGCCGGATGGTTCGAGCGAGCGTGGCGCGGGCTGACGAACCCGCTCGCGGCATGGGCCATACACGCCGTCTCGCTCTGGGTCTGGCACGTGCCCGTGCTTTTTCAGGCGACGCTCAGAAGCGACCTTGTGCATACGTTGCAGCACGTCTTCTTCCTCGGCTCTGCGCTTCTGTTCTGGTGGGCGCTCATACATGGCCCGCACGGGCTCATGGGATACGGGGCGGCGCTGCTTTACCTGTTCACGACCTCCGTGCATAGCGGAGTCTTGGGCGCGCTCATCACCTTCACGGGCTCCGTGCTTTATCCGGCATACAATGAGACTACAGGGTCGTGGGGATTGACGGCGCTCGAAGACCAGCAGCTGGGCGGGCTCATCATGTGGGTTCCTGCGGGGCTCGTTTACATAGTGGCGGGGCTTGCGCTCTGCGCTGGCTGGATGCGCGAGTCCGAGCGAATGGTCTTAAGGCGCGAGTCGTTGGCGCTTCGCGCGGAAGGGAGCGGCGAGGTCTAAAGGCATAATGAACCTTAAGGGATGCGAGTGCTCTTTATGAGAGGTGACGGCGGAAGAGTGATGATGAAGTGGAAGCTCGCGGCGGTGTGCCTGATGGCCCTTCTGCCGGTTGTGGGCGGGTGCGGCAAACAGAGCCGGGTGTGGCAGCAGGCCGCAGCCATGACCGGAGGCTCGCCCGAGCGCGGGCGCGAGAAGATAAGAAAGTACGGCTGTGCAGCTTGCCACACGATTCCAGGCATCCCGGATGCTGACGCGCTCGTAGGCCCGCCGCTGACCAGCATGGCCGCGCGCACCTACATCGCCGGAGTCATCTCCAACACGCCCGAGAACATGGTTCGCTGGATACAGAATCCGCCGGGCGTGGACGACAAGACCGCGATGCCGAACCTGGGCGTCACGGAGCAGGACGCGCGCGACATCAGCAGCTATCTCTACACGCTTAAATAACCGTAACGCCTCGCCGGTGAGCCCTTCTATAAAGACAAACGCTTCATGACACTCAAGCGCGCCAGCCTGCTCTGCTTCTTTCTGCTTCTACTCCTGCTCGCCCCCGCCTGCCGCAGAGAGATGAAGGGGACGCTCGTCTTCGTCAGTAACGAGCGCGACGGCACCATCTCCGTCATAGACGCGGCCGAAGACCGAGTTGTTCAGACCATCACGGTCGGAGGCCGCGCTCGCGGGCTTCGCATGGGGCCTGACGGCAAGACCCTTTACGTCGCGCTCAGCACCCCTTCGGGAAAGGTCAGAAAGCCGGACGACGACCGCATCGCCGCCATAGAGGTTTCGAGCGGCGAAGTCGTAGCGAGCTACAACGTCGGCAGCGACCCGGAACAGTTCGCTCTGAGCCTTGACGGCCGTAGGCTCTACATCTCGAACGAGGACGCGGGCACGTCTTCCGTCACGGAGCTTTCCACGAATCAGGTCATAGCGACTCAGGTGGTGGGGCTTGAGCCCGAAGGCGTGACGATGAGCCCTGACGGCCGCTGGGTCTACGTGACTTCCGAAGGCAGCAGCACTGTCGCCGTCATAGACACCGCGACGAACAAGGTCGTGAAGACGTTTCTCGTCGGAGCACGCCCGCGCGACACTGCCTTTACGCCGGACGGGCGGCGCGCCTTCGTCTCGGCCGAGAACGGCGCGGCGGTCACAGTCATAGATGTTGAGACTCACAGCGTCATAGACACTATAGAACTGCCGCGCGAAGGAGAGGTCAAGCCCATGGGCGTCTGCGTCTCTCCCGACGGCAAGTGGGTCTTCGTAGCCACCGGGCGCGGAAACTCCGTCGCCCTCATAGACGCCGCCACGCACAGCATCGTACAGATGATTCCAGTTGGCCGCAGGCCGTGGGGCGTCAACATCACGCCTGACGGCAAAAAGGTCTACACTGCGAACGGCCTCTCCAACGACGTGTCCGTGATAGACGTTGCGAGCCGGAAGGTCATCGCCACTATTAAGGCGGGCGACGGCCCCTGGGGCATAGCCGTCAGGCCTTGAGTTGATAAAGGGGGAAATCATGTCAGAGCCGAAGAAGCAACGGGAGCAGCAGGACGAAGAGCAGCACAATCAGGACGTGGAGCAGCAGGAGGTGGAAGAGCGCTCCGCGCCGAGCGGCAAAGTCGTTTACAAGGCCATCCTGAAAGAAGGCGAGGGAGAGCTTGAGCGCTCGTCATCGGCCCTCTTCTGGTCCGGTCTCGCGGCAGGTCTCTCTATGGGCTTCTCGCTCGTGGCGGAAGGCCTGCTGATGACCTACCTGCCGGACGCGCACTGGCGGCCGCTCGTGGCCAAGTTCGGCTACAGCATAGGCTTTCTCATAGTCATACTCGGCCGCCAGCAGCTTTTTACTGAGAACACCCTGACGCCCATGCTGCCGCTTCTGAAGAGAAAGGACGGTAAGACGCTGCTCAACGTCGCGCGACTCTGGGCCGTGGTGCTCGTGGCGAATCTTCTGGGCGCGCTCCTGTTCGCGTGGGCCGCTGCGAGGACTACCGCCTTTGACCCCGAGATTCAAAAGAGCTTTTCCGAGTTGGGCCACAAGGCCATGGAGCCGGGCGCTCTGACTATCCTGTGGCGGGGCGTCTTCGCGGGCTGGCTGATTGCGCTCATGGTCTGGCTGCTGCCCTTTGCCGAAACGGCCCGCGTCTGGGTCATCATCATTATCACTTACGTAGTGGGCCTCGGCCATCTCAGTCACATCATAGCGGGCTCAATAGAGGTCTTCGCCATCGCGGCCATGAATCAGGCTTCTTGGCTGACGGTGATTAGTCATTACATCCTGCCGACGCTCTTGGGGAACATCATAGGCGGCGTCACGCTCGTCGCCGCTCTCAACCACGCGCAGGTTGTTGCGGGCGGCGGCGGAGAAGATATATAACTCGTGAGATAAAGAACAGACCGTGACTCCTGATGAAAGAGAGCTGATGAGGCGCGGCGCGTAGGCTTGCAGCCGACCGCCCGCATGGCGTAACTTGATTCTACCGAAGCGGTCTGAAATGTATTTTATCCGGCGCGCCACACCTTGCAGAGGTACGTGTGCCGGACTTCCAAGTTTGCTTATTCCTGAGGGAGGAGTTTTATGGGCGCGGACACCTTGACCATTATTGATAACCGTACCGGAAAGCAGTATGAGATTCCCATTGAGAACGAGACGATTCGTGCGATGGATTTGAGGAAAATCAAGACCTCGGACGACGACTTCGGCCTGATGACCTATGACCCGGCCTTCATGAACACGGCCTCCTGCAAGAGCCGCATCACCTTCATAGACGGAGACAAAGGCATACTGCGTTATCGCGGCTACCCGATTGAGCAGCTGGCCGAGCGCAGCAATTACTTAGAGGTCGCATACCTGCTCCTGAACGGCGAGCTGCCGAGCACGTCTCAATTGGAAGAGTGGACGCATCACATCACGCATCACACCTTCATACACGAGAGCATCAAGAAGGTGATGGACGGCTTTCACTACGACGCTCATCCCATGGGGATGCTGATAGGCATGGTCGGCGCGCTCTCCACCTTCTACCCCGAGGCGAAGAACATCTTCGACGAGGACTGTCGCCAGAAACAGATTTACAGGATGATAGCGAAGGTGGCGACCATCGCAGCCTTCTCCTATCGCCACCGCAAGGGGCTGCCTTACGCTTACCCTGACAACGACCTTTCATACACGGGCAACTTCCTCAACATGATGTTCAAGACGACGGAAGTGAAGTACCAGCCAGACCCGGTGCTTGAACGCGCGCTCAACGTGCTCTTCATACTGCACGCAGACCACGAGCAGAACTGCTCGACCAATGCCATGCGCTCCATAGGCAGCGCGCACACAGACCCGTACTCGGCGCTGGCGGGCGCGGCGGCCGCGCTCTACGGCCCGCTCCACGGCGGCGCGAACGAAGCCGTGCTGAGGATGCTCAAGGAGATTGGCTCACTTGAGCGAGTGCCTGATTACATCAAGAGGGTCAAGGCCGGAGAGTTTCGCCTGATGGGCTTCGGCCACCGCGTCTACAAGAACTACGACCCGCGCGCACGCATCATCAAGGACGTGGCCTACGAGGTCTTCGAGGTGACGGGCAAAGACCCGCTCCTTGACATAGCGCTTGAGCTTGAGCGCATCGCGCTCGAAGACGAGTACTTCGTCAGCCGCAAGCTCTATCCGAACGTGGATTTCTATTCCGGCATCATCTATCAGGCCATGAGGTTCCCTGTGGACATGTTCCCGGTGCTGTTCGCCATCCCGCGCACCTCCGGCTGGATAGCGCAGTGGCAGGAGCTGCTGGAAGACTCCGAGCAGAAGATAGCGCGCCCGCGCCAGATTTACCTGGGCTCCGACGAGCGCGACTACGTGCCGATTGAAGAGCGCGAGAAGTAAGAAGAGCTAAGCCTCTGAAAGGCGCGACACATTAGTAGCCCCTGCAAAGGGGCGGAATAACAGTAGCCCATGACGTAAGTCATGGGACACACGTTGCAATAAAAGATGAGCCCCGTCAGGGGCGACATAAAGGAATTGGATGAAGCGGCTGGTCGCCACCTTCGTGGTGACATAATGACGCCCACAACTACACGCGGTAAGTAACCGCAGAAGGAGTGAGGCCAGCCATGCAATATATTGGAATCGACGTCCACAAAAACTCCTG
>DATELK010000100.1:0-48853 GCA_035276685.1 Pyrinomonadaceae bacterium
CGCAGGAGCCCATACGCGTCTTCACGGAAGAGGTTCGTCTGCCCATCTTCGTCACAGATTCTTACGGGCGCTTCGACCCCACGCTTGAGCTTAACGACATCATCGTGCTTGAGGACGACGAGATGCAGGAGGTCAGAAGCGTCAGGCGCATCCCCGCGAACGTCCTGCTGGTGCTGGACACGAGCGGCGGCATCAACCCCATGATGCGAACCAACACTACCAGAGCCGTGGCGCTCGCGATTGTCTCTGCTCTTAAGACGGGCGACCAGTTGGCAGTGATTCAGGCGGGAGACCGCGTAGAGACTTTGCAGGACTGGACGACCGACACCGAGAGCTTAAGGCGCGTCTTGAAGACGAAGCTCTCTTCGGGAAGAAAGAAGCGCATCTCTGAATCGCTCATAGAAGCCGCGCGTCAACTGAAGAATCAGCCCACGGGAAGCCGACAGGTAGTGCTCGTCACGGACGGAGTCGAGCCGAACGACAGGTCTTACATTGAAGCCGTGCGCCAGTTGATTGCGGCGCAGGCTACGGTCTACGTCATAAGCTACACGGCTATGGGGCGCGAGGCTATTAAGAACAACGCGCCGCTCGTCACTTACGGCGGGCCGCCTCCCAGAACCGCCAACGATGTTGCGAAGGAAGCAGACCCCAGCATCCCTGTGCCGCGTCCCAACATCAACGTTGCCACGATAGACACGGACAGGGAGATGCGTCGCAAGCGCAAGGAGTACTCGGACGCGACCCTCAGGAGCGAAGAGCGTTTGACCGTGCTCGCGGAAGAGACGGGCGGGCGCATCATGCTACCCATGTCTGAGGAGGAGATGCTGCGGCAGGGGCGAGAGGTCGCACGCGACATCGGCGCGCAGTACGTCGTCACATACAAGCCTAAGCGAGCGCTCTCCGCCTCGGCTCCGGGAGAGTTTCGCCGCATCAAAGTGGCGCTTCGCCGTCAGGGCTTAACCGTTCGCTCGCGCAACGGCTACACGGTTCCGGCGCAGCAGTAACAGATTTTTTTCCAGCCCCCGGGTGGGAATAGTTGCGGGGCAGTTTGCCCAACGTGAGCGGAAAAAAGCATCAGTCGCTTTGCCTGAATATAGCAAAGCGACTGATGCTTTTTTTGTATCCTTTCCGGCTTAGCTTGCCAGCGCCGTCAGGTTCTCTTTCAGCACGGCCGCGACGGAGTGGCGCGCGGGCGACACGTCCTCCTGCTTTTTTATGACCGAGCGGCGGCGTAAATCTTCCCAGTCCTCGCGCGGCACCTGGCGAAAAGCCGCAACCACCTTCGGGTCGAATTGCTTGCCAGCATGAAGGGCAAGCTCTTCTGCCGCGACCTCGTAAGGCTTACCCTTACGATACACGCGGTCGCTCGTCATAGCATCAAAAGCGTCCGCGACGGCGAAAATCCGCGCATTAAGGTCAATCTCTTCGCCCTGTAGCCCCAGCGGATAGCCAGAGCCGTCCCACTTCTCGTGATGCTGCGCCACGACGCGCGCAGCGCCCTCCAGAAACTCTATCCCGCGCAGGATTGCCTGCCCGTGCAGGGGATGCTGGCGCATCTTAACCCACTCTTCATCGGTCAGTTTCGCGGGCTTTCGCAAAATAGCGTCGGGCACCCCTATTTTCCCTATGTCGTGCAGGAGCGAGCCGAACTCCAGAGACCTCATCTGCTCGGGCCCTAGCTCAAGCTCTCGCCCGAGGCGAAGGCTGAACGTCACGACGCGCTCGGAATGGCCGTGCGTCTCCGCGTCGCGCGTCTCAAGCGCGTGCGCCAGCGCCTTCAGCGTCGCACGATAAGCGTCCTCAACCGATGCGAGGGCTTCGTCCAGCTGCTCCGTGCGCTCTCGCACCAGCTCTTCTAAGTGATTCTCGTAGCGACGCTTGGCCGCCCGCAGCTCGTGATGTTCGAGCGCTCTGGCGACAGCCGCCTCGACCTGTCGGAGGTCGAAAGGCTTCATGATGTAGTCGAAAGCGCCCGCTCTGATAGCCTTTATGGCGCTCTCTATGGTCTGCACGCCGCTAATCATGACCACCACCGCGTCGGGCGAGAGGGCAAGCACCTTGGGAACCATCTCAAGGCCGCTCATACCGCTCATCATGATGTCGCTGATAACCAGGTCGAACTCTCTGGCACCGAGCATGGTCAGCGCCTCTTCGGCCGAGCCGGCCGACTCGCAAATGTAATCGTCAGATAGGAGCGCATACAGGACTTCTCTAATCTCAGGCTCGTCATCCACGACCAGAATGCGCGCTTTATCCCTCTTTTCTTCAGGCATAGCTTGAACTCCATAAAGGGGTCTTCACATGGGGGTTCGCGGGGATTGTATGGCTCTCGGTCGGGGTGATGCCGCTATTGAAAACAGCCGTCAGGGCTACTTGAGAGAACCCGAAAGCGTTGACCAAAAGCTTGCAGACGAGGTGCCGCCGGAAAAGGCGGGCTGAAGTATTGTACAATTATCAGCCGCCTTCGGCCAACACCTTTTTATGCCTCAGTCCCCTGCCCACCCTAACAACTCAGCAACCCTTGTGCCACCGCCCGCCCCAGGTTGACGACCAAGCCGTCCCGCGTCTATTATGACAACCCTCACGCGCCGCTGCCCTTCGAAGGGGCGAAAGCGCGGCGGGCTTTGATATAGTTGGTTTATGCCAGAGTGGCGGAATGGCAGACGCGGCGGACTCAAAATCCGTTGCCCGCAAGGGCGTGTGGGTTCAAGTCCCTCCTCTGGTACTTAGTTTCTCCTATTCCTTCCGGCAAACGTTTCAGTCTGAGAACGGCAGGCGCGGGCATAGAAGCCTAAGGGGTTTCTATGCCCTGCCGTTACGGACTATCTTTCTTAATCCCGGCCGCTATTTCATGCCGAGCTTTCGTCTCGCAAGCGGGCGCGCGTAGGCCGCAGGCGGATTGTGCGAAGTCACCTGAAAGGCCTTTCTATAGAACTCCATGGCCTTCTCCTTCTGCCCGAGCTTCTCGTAGGTCTGCGCGATAAGAGCCTGTATGAAGGCGTCCTCCTGATTGGCCTTCTGAAGCTCCGCGAGCGCCGTGTTGTAGTCGCCCGTGTAGTAGGCCACGTAGCCTACGAGGTACGGGTAGAAAATCAGCTGGTCTTTCGCCATCTCGGGGTTCTGGTCGAGGATAGCTTTGGCCGCCGTGACGTGCCTCAAGGCAGCTTCCTTTTGGTTGCGGCGCGCGGCTATTCTTCCTTGCGCGTGTTCCCAGCGAAACTTCCAGAGCGCAACGCGTGCGGGCTTGATGTCCGGCTCCTGTAGTCCGGCGTCGTAGCCGGTCTTGTACCACTTCTCAGCCGTGTTCACGTCTCCCGCTTCGAGGCAGACGCGCGCCAGCTCGTTCGCAATCTCTCCCTGCTGGAAGAAGTTCTTCTGCCCGACCTGATAGTCGAAGACCTGCTGCGCGAAGCGGGCCGCTCCCGGACAATCGCCCTCGAAGGCGTAGGACATGGCCATGCGTCTCTGTACGTTGGCTTTCGCCTGCGGTGTCGCGGCTGCCTCTATGGCCTTGGTGAAATACTGGCGGGCCTCAGCGCCGCGCCCCATCAGGTCAAGCACGATTCCGGCGGCAACCTGTGCCTGTACGGCGTTCGCGGTATTGCCGGACTCCTGCCTGTAGAGCGCCAGAGCCTCTTCAAGCTTCCCTTCGCGCGTTAGCTGCTGGCCGCGACGGATAAACTCAGGCTGCTGCGGCTGGTTGCCTTGCTGCGCTGGCTGCTGCTGCGGTTGTTGCTGTTGCGCGAACAGAAAGGCGACGCCGAGTGTCAGCATAAGTAGAGCAGATGCGGTTACGTGCGCGGCGCGGCTCAAGGCATCTTTGATGAAAGCTATGCTGCGGTCTGAAAAAGCTGCGTTAATTCTCATTTTTTTGCACCTCTTAACAGTCTGGAAAGGATTGGCTTCCAATTCTAGGACAAGTCGAAACCAGTTGGCTACACTTTCCCATGCTCAAAATTGGTTTGATAGAGAGCGTCAGGCCGCGCGATTGTTGGCGGCGGCTTCACGCGCGGCTGCTCTTTGCGGTCGCGCGTACTTGTCCAGCCCGAACCCCAGAAAGATGGTCGCTATAATAAAGGCGGACGAGAAGAAGTAGGGCGACGAGACTCCTAGCGAGTCAAAGGCCCAGCCGAAGAAGAGCGGCGCGATGATGCGCGCCACGCCGCCGTAGGTCTGCTGCATGCCCATGTATAGGCCGCGCTCGCGTGGGCTGATGACTCGCGACAGGAGCGCCGTCACGCAGGGAAAGGTGAAGGCGGTTCCAAGTGGAATCAGCGCCACAGTGATTGCCAGCATGCCCAGATTGCGCGAGAGCGGCATCCCCAGAACGCCCATCGCAAGCAGTATCAAGCCGAGGCGGGAGAGATTCGCTTCGCCCAGCCAGTCCACGGCGCGGCCCAGCAGCAGCACGCGCGTGAAGACGGAGATAGCGCCGACGTACATGAAGAAGTAGCCTATGGTCTGCTCCGTTACCTGAAACCGCGCGTTCAGGAATAGCGCCAGCACTGAGAAGCTTCCCTGAAATGCTCCAATGGCTATGGCGTAAATCCATATCAGGCGCGACGAAGGCTCGCCCGCGTGAGAGATGACGCGCCAGATGGCCTGACCCGAAGAGCGACGCTCTTCTTCCTTATGCGGCGTGTCGCTGATTTCCCTGGACTCGGTCAGGTATCGCCACGCAAAGGCTATGTTGAGCACGCAGAGCGCTGCTGCCATGAGCCCCGGCGCGGCGTGGCCCAGCTCAAGCGTCCCGTCGCCCGGCATCAGGTCGCGCTTGCCTAAGGCTATGGCGAAGGAGCCGAGCACGGGGCCGAGCGCGACGCCTAAGTTAGTTGTAGCCGACAGCCAGCCCAGTGCTCGCGCGCGGTCTTCCGGCGCTGTGGAATCCGCCACGTATGCCTGTATGACGCCGACGGTTCCGCCGCCCGCGCCCTGTACCACGCGCGAGAGAAAGAGCACGAAGAGCGAATGAGCGAAGCCGAAGATTAGATAAGCTATGGCGGAGGCACTGAGGGCTATGAGCAGCGTGGGGCGTCGTCCGAAGTGGTCTGAGAACTTGCCCCACAGCGGCGCGCTGATGAGCTGCGCGACTGTGAAGGCGGCGACGATGGCTCCTGAAATTACTCCTATCCCGAAATGCAGGCCCATGATGTCTATGCCTTCGCCGCCGAGGGTCTTCACGTAAAAGGGCAGCAGCGGGATAATCATCAACAGGCCGAGCATGTCCACGAAGGCCGTCGCCATCAGCGTGAACATCTTCGCTGGTATCTTCCTGACTTCCCTCCAGAGCACATATAGCAACCCAATCGCAATCGCTCCGAGCAGCAGTCGCACGGCAGGGGACTGGAACGACTGGGCTATATTCTGCTGGATGAGCATCCTTGATTCACCATTCTCACCACCGAATCGAAATATATAGAGCTGTCTTGGCAGGTAATGAAAAGAATAGACGCTCCGGCTGGCTTTGAAAAGCCTGGCCGGAGCGTCTATTCACGAAAGACGGCCCAGACGCGTGAATCTATTTCTGCACCATCTCGATTATCTTCCTGAGCGAAGCCTTCTGCTCTTCGTCAGTGCTGGCGTCCATAATCCGCTTGAGTGCCAGCG
Organism: Pyrinomonadaceae bacterium; assembly: GCA_035276685.1. Classification (GTDB taxonomy): domain Bacteria; phylum Acidobacteriota; class Blastocatellia; order Pyrinomonadales; family Pyrinomonadaceae; genus JACVRN01. The sequence continues at coordinate 5,608 of DATELK010000100.1, forward strand.
AGTGCGCCGTCTTCAGCGCCTGCTCCTGCGAGACTTCCACGTCTGGCTTCACGCCCACGCCTTCCCAGTTGGTCTTGGTGATGGGGTTGATGGCGCGTCCTATGGGGACTGAAAGCATGAAGTGGTTGCCAATGCGGACGAAAGTGTTGGGGTTGGCACCGCCTCCCGTGACTTCGCCCACGATGGTGGCGCGCTTCTGTGTTTGCAGGTCGTAAGCGAACTCTTCGGCGGCCGAGAAAGAGTAGCCGCTGGTCAGCACGTACACGCTCTTGCCTGTGTAGCGTCGGCCCGGCAAGTCCTTCAGCGTCCAGCTCTCTAAGGTCTGGTTTTCGGGGCGGAAGTAGGCCGTGTTGATGAGAACCGGGTCGGGCCCCAAAAGATACGAGACCAGAAGCGCAACCATATCTGCGCTGCCGCCGCCGTTCTTTCTAATGTCTATGATGAGCGCGTCCGTGTCCGCGAGAAAGTTCATAGCGGCCGTGGCCTTATCTGCGGCCAGCGCGGCGCGGTAGAACTGTCGCAAGTCCATGTAGCCTATGTTGCCCGGCAGGACTTCCACCTTGAAGAAGCCGAAATTATTTCTGGCTCCCTCGCGTCGCATCTGCTCAGGGTCGCGGCGGCGTGGGTCGCCTCGCTCTGGCAAGGGCCGCTCGGAGAATTGAACGCGCAGGTGCTTGTCGCGCGTCACGGCCTGCAAGTCAAAGGTCAGCTTCTGAGCAAAGGCCAGCCCGCTCGTTATCTCGTCGTACTCCTTCTTCGCCACGCGCGCACGAATCGCCTTCTCAACCTCTTTGGCGACATCAGGGAAAACGTAAAGCTCGTTGACCTGCTTCAACGTGTTCTCAATCACCTCTCTGCGCGAAGCAGCATCGAGCTTTACTTCCACCTGCGTCGCGCTGCTCTGGCCCAGAGCCACGCCGCAGAGCATGAGCGACATGAGCGCAGCCAGCATGCTCGTCTTAAAGCTTCCGTTATATCTAAGATTCATAGCCTGTCCTTTCATTTCCTGCTGTAAACGCGCTTTTGACGCCTCACGCCTCGGGGCCCGTCTATGGCTATGTCTACGGTTAAGCTCTTGCCGTCGTCGGACAGTTGCCAGTGGCGAGTGACCTTGATGTTGACCATGCCGTCCGGCCCGTCAACCGTCGTGTCTTCGAGGATGTCCAGCCCCTTCCCGTCGGCAGACCACTTCGGGGCGCGCTTCGACTTCACGACTTCGACGCCCTTCATGACCGTGGGCTTGTAGTCAGCCTCTTTGCCGTCGAGCGTGAATTGATCCTTTATCTCCTCGCTCCCCTGCGGGCCTCCCGTTATCTTCATCTCAATCTCAAGCTGGTCGCCGGACTGCTTGACGGTCATGGTCTGCTCCATGCCCGGCGGCACGCCCTCGCTCCTTGCCCTGTCCATCACCCACGTCCCGCTGAAATCCGCCTTCTGCGCGGACGCAGCGACGCTCATCATAAGAAGCATCAGCGTCGCGCCGATGATTAACCTGTGATTCATAAAAGTTGTTCTCCTTTAAGTTTTCTGTACTCCCTGTAAGAGCAGGTCTGCTATGCGAGTGGTCGTCTCCTGAACTTCGCGCCGCTTGCCCAGCTCGCTCACGCTGAGGCTGAAGGGAAGCAGCGAGTTCGTGGCGGCGAGCATGGCGTGCGCCGTCTGAACAGCGTCCAGGCGGCGAAAGAGACCCGAGCGTTGCCCCTCTTTCAGAACACGGGCGAAGACCTCAGCCTCCGCTTCAAAGTGCTGCGCGTGGCGCTCAAGAAGCCTCGGCCTGATGTCGCGCAGCACTTCGCTCAGGCTCTCCGTGTAGTGCTGCACGGCGTCGAAGCGAAACATCACGCGCAGCAGCAGCATCTCTTTAAGCTTACGCGGCGGCGCGTCGTCGCCCGAGGCTATCTCTCGCAGGCGCTCGACGATGCGCCGCACCAGGCGGTCAACGCGCGAGAGCGCTATGTCCTCCTTGCTGCGAAAGTGCAGGTAGAGAGTTCCCTTGCCTATGCCGACCTCCTGCGCCAGGTCGTCCATGGTCATCTTCCTGTACCCGTAGCGCGCCAGCAAGCGGTCTGCCGCGTCCAGAATCAAATCCTCTATGTCTTCACGCACAGCGACGGCTCTCATCAGTTGACCTCCGCACTTATGACCGGATTGTTTTTTCGGTCATTTACAATCTATTCCGGCCGGAAGCGGAAAGGGTTCCAAAAATTTAAGGCCCGCGTGCGCGCATTCATAGGGGCGGGGATTTTGTGTATCTCTTCGCCTTTGGGATAAACTGTAGAAAAGAGGAGGCGCTTAAAATTGAGCAAGACGAAGGCGGACGATGCCGAAAAATATACGCTCATGTACTACACGGTGGACGACCGCGAAGAGGCCAACCCGCCCTTCAAGTACAGGACTTATTATCTGGCGGACGCGCTGGAAGGCGCGTGGCGCAATCATCAGTCGGGAGGCAACGCCATCAGTATCGTTCAGGAGCAGAGGATAGTCTTGAGCAACGAGGAGCTGAACGCGGCGTTTGCGCGCATCTCGGAGTTGATTCCCCTGACGCCTGAGCGCCCGCTCAGAGAGATTGCCGAACAGGTCGTGAGCGAAACCGGGAAAGCTTAAGGCTTAACGTACAAGACAAAAAAAGAGACCGCCGAGACTCAGCTTAAGAGCTCGGCGGTCTTTTTTCGTCCTGAGCCCTCTGCGGGGCTCAGGTTAGGTTAAGGCACATCCCTCTTATCAGGGCTGGCCGAAGCGCTTGCGGTATTCTTCGGAGTAGATGAAACCGAAGAGTAAGTGGTGTATGTCTCTGGGAGCGATGCCCTGAGCGGGCCTTCCGTTCTTGAAGACATCAACCCAGTCGTTCCAGCCGATAAGGTTCGGGTCGTTCAGGTTCGGGTCTCTCCTGAGGAACGCGAAGTACATCATGGTCACCTCGCCGCGCTCGAAGTAGCAGTCATAAACAAGCTTCTGCTCGACGAACGCCTTCAAGGTCTGGCCGACACTGAACGTGCCGCTTGCTCTCAGGTTAATCAGCTCCTGACGGCCGTACTGCGTGGGCTGTCCCGGCAGGGTCGTAGCCGTGGCAGGAAGTTTTACTCCCGCCACCTGCTCCATCAAGTCTATGAACTGCGCGGCCTGCGACGGCAGCAGATAGCCCTGGTAGCGGTTCTGGAACTCAGACCTGGCAGTGAACTGTTCCAGGTAATCCTGAAGGTTCTGGTCCTGCTGTGCCTGGGTCAGGTTGAAGCCCGAGAGCGTCGCCATGTCAGGGATGAACTCCCTGTAGGAAGGCAGCCTGCCCATGCCGACTTCGAACAGCCTGTGGATAAGGAATCCGCTGTTCGTGAACTCAGGAGAGCCGAAGAAGCCGTGCGCGACGTGTGCGCGGTCGCAGTTAAAGGGCGCTCCGAGGAAGCCTTTCTGCGGCCCGCAGTTGTTGAGCACGTTCGTCCAGTCAACGAATCCATTCTGGTCAGCGTCACGACCCAGCAAGTCAAGGTAGTTCTGCCTGACGAAGAATGCGTTCGACAGGTACGGGTTGTTGACGCTCGTGGTCGGCGTCGCGTCGGCGGCATCATCCTGTATGGTGACGATGGCCTGCGATGTCGTGCCGATGGTCATGCCGACCGGGTTCGACAACTCTATGTTGAAGAACTCAGCGCCCTCCTGATAGCCGTCGTTAACGATGGGTATCTGGATGGTCTTGGTCGTCTCTCCGGCTGCGAAGCGAAGCGTCGCGCCTACGAGTATGTAGTCGCAGCGCTGCGAGGCCTGTCCCGTGACCACGTTGCACTCGTTGCCGCCCGAAGCGTCGGAGGTTAGGTACTTGACCGTGGCCGGAGCGGACGTGTCGCCCGAGCGTACGACATCCACCGCGAGCGAGGTGTAGCCCTGCTGCGTGTTGTTCAAGCCCTCGTTGACGGTGTAAGTGCTGTTGCCCAGCTGAACAGTCGGCGTGTCATCGTTGGTGATGTTGCCCTGTCCCTGGTTGTCGCCTATGTTGCCGTTCTGCGCGTTCGTCAGGTTCACAAAGAACGTTTCGTTCGGCTCATTCTTGGTGTCGCCGTTGACCGCGACGGTGATGTTCTTGCTGGTCTCTCCGGGGATGAAGGTCAGCGTGCCGCTCTGCGGCTGGTAGTCATTGTCGGCGGTGGTGGCCGTGCCGTTCGCCGTGGCGAAGTCCACCGAGACGTTGACGTTGCTGGCCTGAGAGAGCGTGACCGTGAAGACGGCGTTCGTCGTGCCGGAGTTGCCTTCGGTCACCGTCACGTCGCCTATGCCTATGCCAGCCGTGATGCTGACTATCTGCCCTCCGTTCAGCGTGCCCGTGGAGGCCTGGAAGTTAGCGTCTCCGCTGTACTCCACGGTGATGTTGTGCGTGCCCGCCGACAGAGCGTTTGTCGAAAGGACGGCCGCGCCCGCAGGGCTCAAGGGAACAGGAGCGCCAAGGTTTGCGCCTCCGTCCTTGAACTGAACCGTGCCCGTCAGAATGCCGGAAGTCCAATTGACTACCGCCGTGAAGGTCACGTTCTGACCCGGCGAGGACGGATTGAGCGAAGACGAAACGCTCGCCGTCGTAGCCTGCTTGGCTATATTAAAGGTGCGCGGGACGTTTACTGCCGCGTTGAAGTTATTGTCTCCGGCCTGCGAGGCGGTGATGGTGCATGTGCCTGCGCCAGTGATGTGAACAGTGTTACCTGTCACATTGCAATTGCCCGTGGCACCGAACGAGACCGGCAGGTTAGACGTGGCCGTGGCGCTCACCGTGAAGTCAGCGTCGCCAAAAGTCTTGTCAGTTAGGGCGTTGAAGGTAATCGTCTGATTGGCCTTGCCTATCTGGAAGTCCTTGCTGTCGTTGCTGCCGTTGTAGTTGGCGTCGCCCGCGAAGCTGGCCGAAGCAGTGTACTCGCCAGCGTTCGTCGGCGCAGTCGTTGACGGCCCGTAGGTGGTCGCGTTGCGTCCCGTGTAGGTGACCGTCAGGCTCTGGTTAAGGCCGCCCGCTCCCGTCACGGCTGCTGTGCCGCCGTGCGGCTGCCCGTCAAAGACCGCGTTGGCCACGGTGACGGCAGTAGTGGTATTGGCCTTGCTGATGTTAAAGCTCTGCGGCACATTCGCGGCGGCGTTGTAGATTGCGTCGCCCGCCTGCGAAGCAGTGATGGTGCAGGAGCCCGCGCCAGTGATGTGGACTGTATTGCCTGTCACAGTGCAATTGCCCGACTGACTGAACGAGACAGGCAGGTTGGAGCTTGCAGTGGCGCTCACCGTAAAGTCAGCGTCGCCGAACGTCTTACCGGCCAGAGGATTGAAAGTAATCGTCTGGTTAATCTTATTCACGTTGAGCGTGAGCTGGACATTAATCGTGCTGCAGCTATCCGCGACGGTAAACGTGATGACGTGCGACCCGAGGGGCGCTGCGTTAGTAATAGAGACCACGCCCGTAGAAGGATTGACCGAAATCCCGCCCGTGTAGGTTCCCTTGTCCTGCACAGTAATGCCGGTCAGGTTGGTATCGGTTGGGCCTGTGGCCGGGTTGATGTTGAGCGATGCCCCTATGTCGACAGCCTGCGTGGAGTAACTGAGCACAGGCGAGACGTTAGGATTGACGGTAACCGTCAACGTGTCCGTGCTGCTCTGGCCGCCGCTGTCCGTCACCTTCAGGGTGAAGGTCTGGGTCGTCCTTCCGCAGTCCGCAACCACGTTTGCCGTTACCACGCCAGCCGCGCTCACGCTCAAATTGCTTACGGTCACGCCGTTGACGGTAGCTGACGTGCTGTCATTGACCGTGACGGCAAGAGTGTTCTCGGCGTCTTCGAGGTCGTTGACGTTGGCTATGGTGGAGTTTGAGACCGCGTCGCCCGCGTTGCGCGTCACGCCTACGGCCGCGATGGTCGGGACGGCGTTGACGACAAAGCTGGTCGGGTTATTGGCACCGGCTACGCCGGGGTCATCCGTCAGAGTATTAGCTTCGTTGTTGATGCCGTCGCCGTCGGCGTCGTAGAAGATAGTGCCCTGGTTGCTGATAGTCTGACCGGTTGTTCCGGCATCAATCGTGGCGTTAATCGTAATGGTCACGCTGCCGCCCGCCGGAATGGAGCCGTTCCATGTCACAACCCTGATGGCGGAGACATAGTTCGTCGTGCCGCTGGAGGCATTGGCAGAGACGAAGGTTATGCCCGTCGGCAGCGCGTCCGCGAACTCGTTCCCTCCGTTGTCTAACTGAGTGCCCGGGCCGCTGTTGCTGAGTGTAACCGTGTACACAATGGCCTGACCGGGAGCCTTGATGCCGCTCATGGTCTTGGTGCCTGCGACTACAGCGGCGCTGATGATGTTGAAGGCGTTGGAGGTCGCGTCCGCGAGACCCGTGCTCGCGGCCTTGAGCGTGTAGCCCACGCCCACTTTGTCGATGGACAGGTCGCTGAAGGTCGCCGTGCCGTTGACGGCTGCGACCGTGGTCGTGCCTGAGAGCGTCCCGCCGCTCGGATTATTTCCGATGCTGAGCGTGACGTTCGCGGTTGAAGTCGTCAGGTTGCCCTGCACGTCGAGTATGCGAACGGTCACAGCCGGAGCTATAACGACGCCCGCGTTCGTGGTGGACGGCTGCACGTCGAAGGCCAGACTGTTTGTTATTCCCGCCTGTACCTCGTACGCGCCTATGTCCACGGTTCCGACCTTGCGGCTAAAGCCCGTGCCGCGCTGGTCTGTCGTCAGACTTGCGTTGTCCGCCGAAGTGTCGTCGCCCGCGTTGATGGCGGGGCTGCCCGCCACCAGCAGGTGCGTCTTCGTCGGCCCGCCGTTCTGGGCCAGCGTGGTCTGAAGCACCGTGTTGATGTCAATCGTGCCCACGCCCGCGTTGCCCACCTTGTTGCCGTTGGAACCGTCGGTGATGCCGCCGGAACTGGCAGCGTCGCCAATCAGGTTGTTCTTGCTGTTGGCAAGGACGATGCCTCCCGGCCCGAAGACATCTATGTCATTAGCGACCGGCGCGGCCGTCCCCTTGAGGTTGCCCGCGACAATCGTATTGCTCAGGGTCAGCGTGTTCGAGCTTACCTGCTCAAGGCCGCCGCCCTCGCCCGGCGAGAGGTCGTCAGCGTCTGAACGGTTGCCCGTGATTGTGACGTTGACGAGCGTGGCGGTCGAGTCGCCGCAGTTGTGTATGCCACCGCCTCCGCCGTCAGCCGTGTTGCCGCTGATGGTCGAGTTCTTGATGGTCAGCGTTCCGCTGTCGCTGTCGATTGCGCCGCCGTCGCCGCCGGAGCCCAGAGTCGTCACGGCCTTGTTGCCCGTGAGCGTGACTCTGTTAAGCGTCAGGTTGCCGAGGTTGTATATGGCACCGCCGAGCTGCGCTTCGCCGTTGGCCAGGGTCAGGTCGGAGATAGAGACCGTGCCCGAGGCTATGTTGAAGATGCGGCTGCGGTTGGCCGGGGTCGGGTCTGTGTTGTTACCGCTGATAACGACGCGCTGAGTAGTCGGGCCAGTGATGGTCACGTCCCTGTTAATGAACAGGTCGCCCGTCGTCAGCGTGATGGTAAACGTATCCGACGGGGCGTCGTAGCCCGGGTCGGTGTTCTTATCCAGGTTGAAGGTGATGGTGTTGGCGGGGCACGCCTTCAACACTGCATCGCGCAGGCTGCCCGGCCCGTCGTTAGCGGTGGTCGTAACGATGGGGCTCGTAGTGCAGTTGATGTTGATGTTGAAAGTGCCGCCGACGCTCGTGGTGCCGTCCGAGACGGTGAAGTTAAAGGCGTCGGTCGTGGCCGCGTTACCGTTGTGCGTGTAGGTAATCAGGTTGTTGTTGATGTCATCCTGAGTGAACGAGTCGCCGCTGTTAAGCTGCGTGCCGCCATTCTTCAGGGCACCGTTGGCGGGCGCGCTGGTCAGAGTGTAGACCAGCTCTACCGCCGTGTTGTCCGGGTCTGTGACGGCCAGCAGGCTGCTGTCGATGGTTCCCGTCGTGCCGGGCACAACCGTCAGCGGGTTGTTGGTCGTGATAGACGGCGCGTCGCTCTGCGGCGTGACGGTGATGTTGAAGGCCGTGCTGCCGATGTTGTTCGTGCCGTCCGAAGCCGTGAAGTTGAAGCTGTCGGAGGTGGTCTCCGAGCCGTCGTGATCGTAGGTGATGCGGTTATTGTCTATGTCGTCCTGCGTAAAGGTGTCGTTGACGCCCATCGCAGTTCCGCTCTTCTTCAACGTACCATTGGCAGGCACGGACGCCAGCTGGAAGGTAAGAGTCGCCGCACCCGGATTGTCCGGGTCGCTCAGGCTGAGCGCGCCGCTGCCGATTACGTTTCCTGTAGAGCCTTCGTTGACTGTCAGGCCGTTGTTCGTGAGCGTCGGCGCGTCGTTGACCGGCGTAACGGTGATGGCAATCTGGTCGGAGTCGGTCTTAGCGCCGCCCGTGCCAGTGTTGCCGTTATCGTTGACGCCGACCGTCACCGTCTCGTTGCCGTTGAAGTCAAGGGCGTTCCTGTGCTTCAGGCCGTTCATCGCGCTGTTCACGTTGGCGGGCGTTCCCGTCAGCGTGACGCTGCCCGTTCCGTCGCCGGTGACGGAGGTCAGCCCGGCCGTAGAGCCCAGCGTCAGCACGCCGCTGCCGGACGTCAAGGTGACCGTCACGTCGCCCGTTCCGACATCCACGTCGGCAACGGAAATGGCGTTGCCGTTGGCCGTGCTGAAGATGAGGTCTGTGTCTTCGTCAACCGTCTGCGGGCCCGGCACCGTGTTGACCGGCGCGGTGTTGACCGCCGTGACGTTGATGGTGCTGGTCGCGGCCGTGCTCGGGTCGGTGCCGTCGTTCACAATCCACGACACAGTCCTCGCCAGGGTGGACGGGTTGCCGGAGGTGTTCTCGTACGTCACGTTCCTGAGCGCCGTCTGGTAGTTGGCCAGCGTGTCCGAGCCCGTGAGCGTCAGCTTGCCCGTGTTCGTGTCGAACGACCCCGTGATGGTGGCCGTGTTGACAAACGAGAGCACGTCCTGACCGTTGGCGTAGTTGCCTGTAATCTGCGCGGTCGCGCTACTGATGTTCGCGTTGTCTACGTCAGCGACTGTGATGGTGTTGTCTATCGCGGCCGCGCCGTCGCCCTCGTTGTAAGAGAGCGTGCCTCCGGCCGTGATGGTCGGCACGTCGTTCACGCTGCTGACGACGGCGTTGAATGTAGAGGTGTCCTGGGTCGAAGGGCCCGAGCCGGTGGCGACTATGCCGCCAAAGATGTCAAAGCCCTGAAGTGTTATGTGCGCTACGCCGTTAAAGTTTGCGTCCGGGGTGTACTTAGTGGTGGCGAGCGCCGTGTTGATGTCCGCGAGCGTGCCGTGGAAGGTCATGGTCACGTCGTCCGTGCCGTCTCCGACCGTAAACGTCAGGCCCGGATTAGTCGTCAACGTCAGCTTGCCGTGGTCGTTCGAGAGTAGAACTTCATAGATGCCGCCGGGCGCGAGCGTCGCATCCACGTCCACGATTTTCATAATCGGGCTCGTGATGGCGAAGTTGACGGTGTCTTCCGAGAGATTTATCTGTCCCGGCACGCTGGAGACAATGGGGTCGTTCACGGCATCGACCGTGAAGCTGACCGTGCCTATGGCCGACTGCGGGTCAGGCGCGCCGTTGGTCGTGCCGTCGTCCTGAACCGTGTACTGGAAGCTGGCCGCCCCGTTGAAGTCCTGGGTCGGCGTAAAGTAGACGTTCGTGGCGTCCTTGCTGACCGTGCCGCCGACGGCGCTGCCGACTGCCGTGATTGTCAGGGTCTGGCCGCCCTCTCCGGCCCCGCCGGTTGTGTCGTTGGCGAGCAGAGAGGCGATGGTGATAGTCCTCTGGCCCGAGTCTTCATTCACGCTTGAGAGCGCGTCGGCGGTCGCCGTGGGCGCGCTGTTGACATCAGTGACCGTCAGCACGAAGGTGTCGGTCGCCGTTTGACCGTTGGTAGCCGTCACCGTGACGGTGATGGTCGCCGTGCCGTCAGTCGTCGAGTTAAGGTTCGCGGCGGGCGTGATGGTCAGCTTGCGCTGAGTATCGGAGCCCGCGACCGCGCTCACAACCAGATTGGCGTTGGGCACGAGCGTCGTGTTGCCGGATGTCGCCGTGACCGAAGTGATAAGCGGCGAGCCTACGCCTGTGGCGTCGCCTATGTTGAAGGTGACGTCGAGCGCTACGTTCTCCGCAGTGGTCTTGTCCGCGATGTCCTCAACCGACGGATGAAGCTCGAACGCGCCTATGTCAACGGTCTGAACGGCGTCTACGTCCGCGCCATCTGCCTTGCGCGGGAAGCCTGTGCCGCGCTCGTCCGTCGTGGTCAGGCCAGCATTGGTGGCGAGAGTATTGTCGCCCGCGTCTATGGCCGTGCTGCCTGAAAGGAGCGCGTGCGTCAGCAGTAGCCCGCCGTTGTTAGCAAGCGGCCCAAGTTTCGGGTCAACGCCCGTCTGGTTGCCGGTGGTTGTGCTGGCACCGAAGGTCGCAGTCCCTACGGTCTCGAACAGGTTGTAGCCCGCCGAGTTGAAGATGCCCGACAGGTCGTCGCTGCCGCCCGCGCTGTCCGCGACGATGGTGTTGCCTATGGTGAAGGAGGTCGGCGTGGCGTTGGCGTTGACGATGCCGCCGCCGAGCAGGTTGGCCGCCACGGTCACGTTCGTGAACGTAGCCGTCCCGGCGTTGTTGACGCCGCCGCCCGTGTTGTTGCCTCCATTAGAAGTGTTCGTGCTTATGGTGCTGTTCTTGACCGTCAGCGTGGCGAGTGGCGCGTTAAAGATGCCGCCGCCGCTCACCGTCGCCGTGTTGTTGCTGATGGTACACCTGTCTATGGTCAGCGTGCCGGTGTTGTGTACGCCGCCGCCAGAGCCTGTGGTGATGTTGGTGTTGGTAGGCGTGCCTATGGCGCAGTCTGAGAGCGTCAGAGTGCCCGCGTTGCCGACGCCGCCGCCGCCCAGAGCATCGCTGCCGCCGCTGATGGTCATGCCGGAGATTGCGACGTTGGTCGCGGTGTTGCCGATGCTGAAGACTCGGAACCCTAAGCCGACCTGACTGCCGCGCACTTCCAGAACGTTCGCGCCCGGCCCCTCGACGATTATGTTCTTGCTGATTGACGGGAGCGCGGACGTGAGCTGTATGACGTGCGGTGCGGTCGCCGGGTCAAAGGCCTGACCCGCGCCCGTGGCGAAGGTAATCTTGTTGTTCGGTGCGTTCGGGCAGACGGTCGCCAGAGCCTCGCGCAGAGAGCCCGGAGGCACAGGGCCCGTGCCGTCAGCCGTGGTGGTGACGACCGGGTTGTTTATGCAGGGATTAATCGTGTAGCTGAGCGGCGGAGCGCTCGTGCTTGCCTCGTGATGCGTGCCGCCCAGATATTGAGCGGTAATCGAGTGCGCCCCAGGAGTCAGAGAGCTTGTTTGCAGCTCTGCCTTACAGTTGTTGCCGTCGGCCGTGCAGGCTACGGGCGCGCCAAGGTTGCTCGCGCCGTCCTTGAACTGCACAAAGCCGCCGAGCGCAGGGTTGACTACGCCTACCTGTTCGCTGGGAGTGACGGTCGCGGTGAACGTGACCGTCTCGCCCGCTGTGGCCGGGCTCGTCGGGGCGGCCGTCAGCGCCGTGGTGGTGTTGTACCTGTCGCCCGGAGTCACGGTCTGCTTATTTATATCGGCGACGCCCGTAGCCTTGACGGTGGCGTTGTTGGTGTAGTTTGCGAACGGGTGCGGGCCGTTGACCGTCACGTCGAAGGTGACCGTGATGCTCTTGTTCGCGGGCAGGTCAGGCAGATTCACATCAGGAATCGGCGGTGCCATAGGCGCAGGCGCGGCGTGAGCCGAAGGCGTCACAGCGCCAACAACCGTGGAGAAGAAGCTGCTCAGGCGGCTCGTAAGCGATGCGCTTCTCTTTCCGTGCGCGAGAGACACGGCCGCGCCCTTCTCGATTTCCGAGTTGACGGAAAGGCTCGCGGGCGAAAGCTCTGCGCCGGTCATGTTCGAGGAGACGGCCGCGCCAGCTTCAATGACTCGCGCCCCGGCGCTCTGGCCGGAAGCAGCGAGGCCAGGCTTGATGACTTCACTGACAGAAGAAAAGTCTCTGTTGCTATTTAAGAATGAGAGTAATGAATTATTGCTGTTATCTGAAGCGTTGTTCTGGGCGTAGTACTGCTGCCGCGTATCGTTCATTTGCAGCATGTTCATCGCCACAGTATTAATCGGCCCAGAGATAAGACCAACGTCCGATTCGGCGGACGCACTGCCCGTGTTGTTATGAGCCGGATTAGTATGTGATTCGGTTAATTCGGCGGTCGCGGTGGCGCTGTTGGGCGAGTTATCGACCAGCGATGCCGAAGAAATTCCGGCGGGGTTCGGCGCGCCGCTCGTCTCCGCCACCTGTAAAAACGTACTGAGAATATCGCTTGCCGTTCCCGAAGGCACGGTGTTGCCGCGCACGTCCGCTCTCAGAGAGTTGCATGCGCCCACGCAGTTCGACTGGATGAAAATCGCGGCCAGCGGGAATGATGCCGCGCAGGGCGCTGATTCGCCCGGCCCGCAATATGTAAGGTTCGTATGGAGGACGGTGTTATTGGTAACTGTCACGTCCAGACCGCCCGTGCCGTTGCGGCTTATGATTTCCATGCCGCGCGCACGCGGCGTCTCCCGGATAATGTTGTTGTGTATGACTACGGTCGCGTCAGTGCCGCCGTTTATGTTGACGCGCATACCATTACCCGAGACCGAACCCGAAGCGGCGCTGCCATTGACGCCGATTACGTTCCCCTCAAGCCTGCCGTTGTAGGTTCCGCCCGTCGTAGGCGCTTGGACGGCTGAGCTGAAGAAGTTTATGGCGTGGCTGACATGCCCCTGGAAGGTGTTGTTGAGCACCCTGTAGGTGATGTTGGCCGTGCCGTCGTGGTTCAGGTCAAGGCCGAGGTTGTTGTTCAGGAACGTGTTGTTCTGAATGGTAGAGGTCGTGATGGTGCCGGTCGAGCTGCCGGAGGGCTGCATCTGCATGCCGTCCGCGAACTGATTCCTCAGGACGCAGCCGCTCATGTTGAAGTTGCTGACGGTCGCGTTGCGAAGCTCGAAGTTGAAGCCGCTGTTGAGCTGCGAGTCGTCAAAGAGCGTGCCCGTGATGTTCCAGGTGGACGTGCCGCTGCCGATGCCCGCTCCGAAGTTGTCGTGCGGCGTCGGCCCGAGCGTCGAGTTGGTGACGGTGATGGTGCCGTTGACGGCCGTGCCCGTATTGAAGTCGCCTAGGTCAATGCCGCGATCCTGCGCGACACCGCTGCTATCGGTAATCAGCGAGTTCGTCAGCGTAAAGCCGTTGATGTTGTTGATGCTGATTCCGTCCGTTCCCGCGTTAAGGATTCTCATGCGCGAGAGCGAGGTGTTCTTCGTGTTGTTGAGTATGACGCCAGCCGACGAGGTGGCTTGAATCGTGCCGCCCGTGCACTCTCCGGAAATCGCGGCGTTGACAGTGGCGGCCGTGCCCGGCGTGTTCGTGTTGGTGATGGTGCCGCCGCAACGGTCTGAGCCGGTGGCCGTGCCTGTGACGGTCAGGCCGCCGTTACCGGCCGCCGTGCCCGTGCTCGTCAGCACAATGCCGCTGGACGCGCCGTTGGTATTGATGCTCACGAAGTTGAGGCCGGATGAGCCAATGTCGGTGCTCGTGACGTTCAGGCCAATGCCCGTGGTTGACGTAATCGAATTGCTGGAGCCTGTGACGGTGACGGTTCCGCCGCCCGTGGCGTTGAAGCCTATGCCGCTCGTGGTCGTCAGGTCAATGCCCTGGCCGCCGCCCGCCGGGGCGAAGTTCATAATGCCGCTAGTATTACTCGTCAGCGAGATGGCGTTGGCCGTGGTCGATGAGATGGTAACGGTGGGGTTATTGATATTGATAGTGCCACCGTTACTGTTCTGTATGTTTATGCCCTGCGTTGAGCTCTGGCCTTTGGTCAGGTTGCCCGTCTGGAAAGTAATAGTCCCGCTATCATGATTGTTAATAGCAATCAGGTTGCCGGTGCTCGTGCCGAGCGACATGCTGCCGCTATAGGTCACGTTGGAGTTGCTTGACGACAGGTTAAAGGCTTCGCCGCCTACGCTGTTGCCGCGCGTGATTGCGGTGCCCGGCCCGAAAGTGAAGGTGCCGTCGCTGCCCGAGAGAATGTCTATGCCAGCGTCGCCGCCGTTTAAGGTAGTAGTGCCGTTAAAATTATAAGAAGTAGTGCTGTCGGCGTTGCTGAATTGCAGGCCCGTGCCGTTCGTGGCATTCAGTGTGCCGTTCTGGAAAGTGATAGTTCCCGTGTTGTGATTCGTGATGGAGACCATCGCGGCGCTATTCGCCTGCGTGATGTTGCCGTTATAGGTCACGTTCGCAGTCGAAGTCGACGCGCCGCCGTCCACGTTGAAGGCCGTGCCCGAAGGGCTTGTGATGGTCGTGCCGCTGGCGAAGTTAAAAGTGCCAGCGGAATCTGTCAGGATGTCCACTCCGGCGTCGCCGCCGTTCATGGTCGTCGTGCCGTTGAAGTTGTAGGTGCCGTCGGCGTTTGAGAACTGTAGACCCGTGCCGTTTGTGGCGCTGATGGTGCCGGTCTGGAAAGTAAGCGTTCCGTTGTGGCCGCCCGTGACGGAAACCGCCGAGCTATTGTTCGCCTGCGTGATGCCCCCGCTGAAAGTCACGCTCACGCTTCCGCCGACGACGCTGAAGGTCGGCCCTGTGGCCGTGCCCGTGAGCGTGCCGCCCGTGGTGGACATAGAACCAGTGACAGCGTTCAGCAATATGCCGTTCGTGCCTGCGCCGGATGTGACCGTGCCGAAAGTAGCCGTGCCGCCGCCCGGAGCCTGCAACGCGCCTGTAGTCAGGCTTAGTGCCTGGCCCGATGCGTTTACGCTGACCTGTGATAAGGAGAGCGTGCCGAAGTTAGTGCCCTGAAGGGCGACGTTGGCGGCCCCGCCTCCGAGCGTGAAGCCGCTCAGCGTGTTGCCTGAGTTCAGAAGGATGCCGCCCGCAGCGCTCCCTATGGTGACAAGCGTGCCGTTCCCGCTGTTGGTGGCCGGATAGGCATTGCCCGGCTGGGCCGTGGGCGCACCCAGCGTCGCCAGAGACGTGGCGGTGTCCTGGCCTATGAGCTTCTGCCCTGAGCGCATCGTCAGCGGGCCAGCATAGGACGTGGCGTTCTCATACAGGAAGATGGTGTCGTTGTTCGCCGCGCCCGGCCTGTTCCCGGTGTTGTTGACGTTCTGGAACTCGCTCAGGAGCTGGAAAGGCTTGGCCTGAGTTCCTGTGCCTCCCGCGCTGGCCGACCTGTCGACAAACCAGACCATGCCGTTTGCGCCGCCAACCGTGATGGAGACTTTGCCGTCGTCAGAGCCTGCCTCGTTCGAGAGCCTGTACCAGAACTCGTCCGTCCCCTCGTAACCGGCGGCAGGCTTATAGTTGAAAGTGCCGTCGGCGTCCAGCGTCACTATGCCGTTGTTGGCAGTGGTGACGGTGTTGGTGCCGTTGGGCGTTTGCCCCGCAGGAAGGCCCGCCTGTGTGGAAGCGAACTTGGTTATCGTCGTAGTGGTGTTAGTCGCGTTCTGCGTGTCGTTACAGAGAACGCTCGTTTTATCCGACGTGTTGGCACAAGTGCCCGGAGTCCCTATGGAGTCCGTGTTGAGCGTCATGTTGCCAACGGACGTGTAGCTTTCGTTCGCCGCCAGAGGAGAAACCTTGGTGGAGTTGGCGACCAGCGTCGTGTTGTTGTCAATCGAGTCCTGAAGGATGAGTCCGGTCGCGGGGTCTGGCCCGGCGTTATCAATCTTAACGGTGTAGCGAATCGTCTCGCCCACGCCCGCCTTGCCTACCTCAGGGCCGTCGCCCGGTATGGAGTCCGTCACCGTGACGGTGAGAGACGGCAGCGGCATGGGGAAGTTCATGACGGAGTTGATGAAGGCTCCCGGATTCCTGCTGCTTGCGGCTGCGTCGCGCCTCGATTGGTCGTCGCCTGAGTGCGAGGAGGCTGAAATGCCGAAGCCTGCCAGTGCCATTAAAACGGCACAGATGACGACAAGCCTGTAGTTGCGGGCGAACAGGCGGGGGGATGACTTTCTCATACTAACTCCTCAATTAATTTGGCGATGACGCGAGAGTGCAGTGGCGCTGCAATGCTTAGGAACTAGGGCGAGGGATGACGCCCTGCTAAATCCTCACGAGAGGTGCTGAACCGTGGAAAATGACCAGTCGCTCGTCAATAGAATAATGGAACTATAAAAGACAACTTCTTGATAGTGACGCGGCCTTGAGGACGGGACATGATAAAACGGCCAGTCATCACCTTTGCTAGAGTAGTTTAAAAGCGTGCAAAATGTCAATTTAGCTGGGCCAGTTTAATGAACGAAGGCACAGGTTTTTGAGCGGCCCCGTCCCCGGCGACCGTCGCCCCGTTTCTCACCTGAGAGGCACGGGGCCGTTCTATAAAAACAGCAGGATGGCGCACCCTTTTAATGGAGCGCCATCCTGCTTTTGTTCTCGGCCTGACGTCTGTCACGCGGAGCGTTTCGTCTTTGACCAACTCTGGGCGTCCCCTCAGTGCTTCTTCCCTTAACCTCTGGCCGGGAAGACGCCTTGCAGGGCAATGCAGAAGTTCAGTGTCAGGTAGGGCTGCATGTTGTTATGCGGCAAACTTGAGCCCGCAATCGAGAGCGACTGAAAGGCCATCATGACCAGTGGAGCGCCCGCCGGGGCGAGATAAGGCGACGCGCCCTGCGTTCTGGCGATGGCCGTGTTCTCGGGCAGGTTCGTGTCAGCCGGAGCGCCCGAGCACATCAACGTGTGCGTGTGTACCGGAATCTCCGTCTCAATCAGCGTCACGAACTGCGAGCCTGACTCCTCGCCCAGAAAATGCTGCGACAGGCCGTTGCCCTGTCCCGGATGCATGGGCGCGTTCCCCTGCAAATTCGGGAGCGCGAAGGTTGATTTGCCGTCCCCGCCGTAGAACGTGCCGAGCAGGGAGAAGAGCGCTGTGTTCTGCGAAATCGGCAGTAGCTGCCCGTTACAAAAGGCCCAGCCCTTCGGCGCAAAGTTAAAGGGGAAGATTCTGATTTCAGCTACAAAAGGATCCATCGATGTTCTCCTTAATTCGGTGGCGGGTAAATCCCGAACAGCGAAATGATGAAGTTGATGCAGAGGTACGGTTGAAAGTTATTGTGCGGCTGGCTGCCTCCGACTGGGCCGATTGCCTGCGTTGCCATCGGGGTATTAGGGTCGGCAGTCTGATAGGGGTCGAAGGTGTTCGACTGCGCCATAACGTTGTTGGCAGGCGTGGCGTCGTTGGCTATGGAGGTCGTCCCCAGCATCGGGTGCGAGTGTACGGGAATCTGCTGAGTGTTTAGTGTGACCGTCTCGACCCCTCCCGTCTCGGCCAGGATGAACTCGTTGCCTTGATGAATCGGGATACGGCCGCGTAAATCCGGCAGGGCGAAAGTGCTCTCGCCGTCGCCGCCGTAGGTCGTGCCTATCAACTGGAACAGCGTCTCGTTCTCAGAGATGGGGAGCAGTTGCCCGTCACATAACATCCACCCCACAGGGGCGAAACTGCCAGCGAACATTCTGATTTCACCGACGTATGGTTGTGCCATTTGTTATCTCCTTAGGTCTGGCTTGGGAAGATGCCGATTAGGGCAATGCAGAAGGTCAAGGTCAGGAAGGGCTGCATGTTCAGGTGAGCCTGGCTGCCTCCGACATTGGATATCGTCGCGGGGTTAAGCACCACGGCGCTGTTGTCGAAGCCGTGATAAAGCTGGTTCGGCGTGGGGGCCAGCAGGTTCCCTGGCGGGACTAACTGGGTGCCTTGCGTGCTGGTGGCGTTGAGAATGTGCGTGTGCGCGGGCATCTCTGCCTGCGTCAGCGTGTGAGACTGCTCACCGCCCTTTTGGCCAAGCGTGAAGCCGTCGCCAAAGTGTATGGGGGTGCGTCCACGTAAATCGGGAAGCGCGAAGGTTGTCTGCCCGTTGCCGCCGTAGGTTGTGCCGAGCAGACTAAAGAGCGCCTGGTTCTGGTTAATGGGCAGGAACTGGCCATTGCACATGGCCCAGCCCTTCGGCGCGTAGTTAAAGCTCATAATTCTGATTTCAGACAAGAATGGTTCTGCCATTGCTTTCTCCTCTAAGCATGTTTTCCAGCGGGTTCTTTATAGGTTAATTCGGTAAAGAACTGCCCTTTGTGAAGACGACGTGTGAAGTTTCTAACCGTGAAGCTCTTACCTTGTCACAGCTTTTGGGTCTGCGAAGATAGGAGGCTGGCAGGAATAAAACCAGGGTACGACCAAAAGCGCGGGGATTGTAAACCGAAGTAATCGGTAATACAAGATAATTCTTTAGCCGCCGCGCTCGCCCGCTTTATTCTGTCTGTACGCCTCCAAACAAACCTTCGGCTGGCCCAGAACAATCTTATTGCATACTTGCGGAATAGTTGTTAAAGTGTCGCGCGCCAAGACAGAATTCCCGCCACTTGGCTGCCATTTCACCAGGTACAGTCTTTTAATTAAGTTCTCTAAAAGAAGAAATCCGCTCTCACAAATTCACAGGGATTTACAGACTACGTTAAGGAGCGTAAGAGGTAATGAGCCTATCCAGACGAAAGTTTATGCAGGCGGGTGTTGTCGCCGCGTGCGCCGCACTTCCCCTGAAATCCGTCCTGGCCCACGACGGACTTGATGCGCGCAGGTCTCTCAGGAGCAACCCGCGCTCGATGATGTTTTCCCCCTCGCAGACCAGCCAGGAGCAACTCGGCTATTACACCCGAACAAGCTTCGCACCCTACGTAAACACACAGTTCAAAGTTTACATGGGCCCCTCGGACACTCGCGGGTTAAAGCTTAGAGAGGTGACGAACTACGTAGCCGCTTTACCCAGTTCCCTGCCCGTCAGCAACGCCAGCCAGATAGAGTGTTTCTCCCTGCTCTTTACGGCCCCCGGCGGCGGCGCTTTCGGCCAGGACACTTACCTGATGGAGCACGAGGCGCTAGGGAACTTCTACCTGTTCATGGTGCCCATCAGCGCCCAGAGTAAAAAGGCCACAGACTATTACGAGGCAATCATCTATCGCGCGCCCGTAGAGTCTCTGGCCCCGAACGGTGTGCCTAAAGCGCCCGAGAGTAAGCAGGAGAGCGCAGCCGCAGCCGTGGCAGCAGGCACGGCCACCGGCGTGCGACTGTCCAAGACGGAGCAGGAGGTCTACTACTTCAGGCCGGATAAGATTAAGCGGCCTAAGGCAAAGAAGACCGACCCCGGCGCTGAAGGCAGACGCGCCGCGCAGCGTCTTTCCATGTCGCAGGCTCCTGACATAGTCGGCCTCAGGCTGGGCATGACGATGGAGCAGGTCGTCGCGGCCTTCCCGGGCTGCGAGACGGACAAGCAGGTTCGCGCCAGTCTCAACAAGCCTGCCAACCGCTACGGCGTCAAGACGCTTGTGATTACCCCCTGGAAGTTTTCGACAGAGAAGAGATTCGAGGGCGTCAATCAGGTCGCACTGACGCTTCTGGACGGTCAGGTCGCGTCCTTCAGCGTCTATTACAACAGCCCTACGTGGACGAACGTGAACGACTTCGTCTCGAAGTTCTCGCAGGAGAAGGGGCTGCCGGGCGCTGATAGCTGGGATGCCAGGAGCGGCGCGGACAACCAGATGAAGACCCTCAAGTGCAGGGACTTTGAAATCAACCTCTTCGCCGGTGGCGAAAACATCAGCACCAACTACGTGCAGATGCGCGACCTGTCGGCGCAGCAGAAATTGAAGGGGCGCTCCGCAGGCTAGGAACGGCTCGCTAAGTCATGAGCCGTTTCCGAAGCTCTCAGGCACAGGCCGCTAGCGGTAAGAGACCTCTTTTATACGCGCTCAAGTCAATTTCGGCGTGTTGCCTGTCATGTGCCCGGCACTAATCAAAACCAGCGGTCGGGTTGTGGAAAGCTGCATAGGAAGTCCGCAGAGTTTCCGCAACCCGGCTGCTTCGCTCATCAATCTTCTTTTGACGATGCTGCTTTTGTCTCGCGTATCACACACTCACTCTTTGCTTCTTAACTTCTTCCTCGAAGGCACAATCATATGAAAGGGAAGCCTGTGGATTTACGGAGGGTCGGCGCTCGCGTGAGTCTTCGTCCGGTAACGCCTGAGGACGAAGAGACGCTGCTTAAAATCTACGCCAGCACGCGCGAGGACGAGATGCGGCAGGCGACTGGCTGGACAGAAGAGCAGAAGGAGATGTTTCTGCGCTGGCAGCTACAGATGCAGCGACAGGATTACGAGAGACGCTTCCCCGAGGCGGACTACCGGCTCATACTTTTCGACAATGAGCCCGCGGGCCGTCTCTGGGTAGGGCGCACCCCGGAACAGATACGCCTTCTGGACATAGCCATCCTGCCGGAATTTCAGAACCGAAAGATAGGCACTTACCTGCTCGGAAAGCTGATAGAGGAATCAGAGGCGACGGGGATTCCGCTGCGCCACATGATTTACAAGCTCAACACAGAGGCACGCCGCTTCTACGAGCGCTTAGGCTTTCACCTCGCAGAAGACGAGCGCATGTACCTGCTAATGGAGCGACAGCCGGGAAATGCAGAAGGCAGAAGGCAGAATGATGAATTAAAGAGCTAAAAGCTTTTCATTCATCACTGCTGCGCTCTGACCATCTCGCATTAGCTTTCCATGTAGCTGAAGACGGCTTCGTATTGGTAGCGTCCTTCCTGTGTGCCGATGGGCACTATGAAGATGTCCATTTCGCCCATCGCTTCGTGCTCCATGTGGTAGATGGACTGCGGAAGGAGCAAATCGCCGGGGCCCAGAAAGTAGATGGAAAATCGCTCTACGCCCTCAATCTTGTTCATGCTGCTCTTGTCGCCAATGACTTTGACCAGCTCAAGCTCTACCCTTCTCTGCTCTAGAGGGATGTAGAATTTCGTGTTCAGGTGCTGAGCGAACACCTCTTCCTTCAAATCCTGAGGCTCCATGTCTTCCTTTCCGTGGCTCTCTGAAAAAGTGGGGCAACCAGCCGAGAAGATATTAGACAACGCGCTTTCACTCAAGCCCTATTTTCCGACAGCCTCTCCATCCTCGCCTAAGCTCGTCACGCGCTCAGTTCTTTTACAAGCTCTTTCGGCGTCTCTGCCTTCTGCTTGTTGAGCGCGGCCTGCGCCGCCGCGAGTCGCGCGATGGGGACGCGGAAGGGAGAGCAGCTGACGTAATCCAGCCCCATCTCGTCGCAGAAGGCTATAGAGCGCGGCTCGCCGCCATGCTCGCCGCAGATGCCTACCTTCAAATCCGGCTTGACCGAGCGCCCGCGCTCCGTGCCTATCCTGACAAGTTGGCCCACGCCGTCGGGGTCAAGCACCTGAAACGGGTCGTCCGGCAGAATCTTGTGCTCCACGTAGAGCGAGAGGAAGCGGCCCGAGTCATCTCGGCTCAAGCCGAAGGTCGTCTGCGTCAGGTCGTTTGTGCCGAACGAGAAGAAGTCCGCGTACTCCGCTATGCGGTCTGCCGTCAGGGCCGCTCTCGGAAGCTCTATCATCGTGCCGACTTTGAAGTCTATGGTCATGCCGTACTCGCCCATGACTTCACGCGCCACTTCTCGAATAAGGTCTGCCTGGTTGCGAAGCTCTTCCGCCGTTGAGACGAGCGGCACCATTATCTCCGGCTTAACACTCGTGCCTTCGCCCTGCACCTGTGCCGCCGCCTCGAAGATGGCGCGCGTCTGCATGCGCGTCACTTCAGGGTAGACGAGCCCCAAACGACAGCCGCGATGCCCGAGCATGGGATTGCTCTCCCTGAGCCGCTCGACCTGTTGCAGCAGCCTCCGCTTCTCGTCAATCTCGTCCAAGAGCTTATCCATCTCACGAATAGAGCCCGTGCGCTGCAAGGTCAGCTTCATCTCCGACAACTCTTCCAGCAGGTCTTGCAGGTTCGGCAGGAACTCGTGAAGCGGCGGGTCTAAGAGTCGTATGGTGACGGGCAGGCCCGCCATGGCCTGAAAGATGCCCGCGAAATCCTTTCGCTGAAGCGGCAGCAGTTTTTCCAGTGCCTTCTCACGCGCGCCGACGCCGTCTGCCAGAATCATCTGTCGCATGGCGGCGAGCCGCTCGTCTCCGAAGAACATGTGCTCGGTGCGGCACAGGCCTATGCCTTCGGCCCCGTAATCTCTGGCCACCTTTGAGTCGTGCGGAGTGTCCGCGTTGGCCCTCACGCGAAGACGACGAAACTCGTCCGCCCACGTCATCAACTCCGTGAAATCCTCTCCGAGCGTAGGCTGAATAGTCGGCACCTGGCCCAGATAGACGCGCCCCGTAGAGCCGTCCACGGTTATCCACTCGCCCTTGGTGACGACCATCCCGTCAACGGTGAACTGCTGCTGGCCGTAATCAATGTCGAGCTGTCCCGCGCCGGAGACGCAGGACTTGCCCATGCCGCGAGCCACGACCGCCGCGTGGCTCGTCATGCCGCCTCGCGCCGTGACAATCGCCTGAGCGGCGACCATGCCGTGAAAATCGTCGGGGCTCGTCTCCTGTCGAACGAGCACAACTTTAGCGTCTGCTCTGGCCATCTCTTCTGCCTCGTCCGGGTCGAAGACTACGCAGCCTTGAGCCGCGCCGGGGCTCGCGGGAAGCCCCACGGCCAGAACCATCGCATTGTTGTTCGGGTCAACCGTGGGATGAAGAAGCTGGTCGAGCTGCTCGGGCGTGACTCTCTGCACGGCGGTCGCTTTGTCAATCAGCCCCTCGTGAACCATGTCCACACTGACGCGAACGGCGGCAGCGCCCGTGCGCTTGCCGGTTCTGGTTTGCAGCATCCAGAGCTTGCCGCGCTCAATCGTGAACTCAACGTCCTGCATGTCTCGGTAGTGCCGCTCAAGGCGCGAGGTAATCTCTGCGAACTGCCTGTAGACTTCCGGCAGCTCCCGCTCAAGCTGGCTGATTGCGTTGGGCGTGCGTATGCCTGCCACCACGTCCTCGCCCTGCGCGTTCAAAAGGTACTCGCCGTAGAGAGCCTTCTCGCCCGTGGAAGGATTGCGCGTGAAGGCTACGCCCGTCCCACTCTCTGCGCCCATGTTGCCGAAGACCATGACCTGCACGTTGACAGCCGTGCCTAGGTCGTCCGCTATGCGATGCACGCGGCGGTAATCAATGGCGCGCCGCCCCATCCACGAGTTGAAGACGGCGGCAATCGCAACTCTCAACTGCTCGTAGGGGTCTTCGGGGATGGCCGTGCCGCGCTGCTCCGCGAAGATAATCTGCTTTTCGGCGGCGATGATTTCCCGTAGGTGCTCAGG
This sequence comes from Pyrinomonadaceae bacterium, assembly GCA_035276685.1. Lineage (GTDB taxonomy): Bacteria > Acidobacteriota > Blastocatellia > Pyrinomonadales > Pyrinomonadaceae > JACVRN01. The sequence continues at coordinate 28,842 of DATELK010000100.1, forward strand.
CTCAAGGTCTGTGTCGCGCCCGCCCGCCGTCTGCGCCTTGTACCTGTCCATCACACGCTCGAACTTCTCGTGCGCTACTCCCATGACTATCTCGCCGAAGAGAGAGGCGAAGCGGCGGTAAGCGTCCAGAGCAAAGCGCAGGTCTCCCGTCTGCTCCGCAAGCCCCTGCACGGTCTGCTCGTTTAATCCCAGGTTAAGCACAGTGTCCATCATGCCCGGCATGGAGAACATGGCTCCCGAGCGCACGGAGACCAGCAGAGGATTCGAGGGGTCGCCGAAACGCTTTCCCACCTTCTCTTCCAGAGCGCGCAGCCCCGTCTCTACCTGCTCCCACATGCCTTCCGGGAACTGCTTGCCGTGCGCGTAAAAAGCATTGCACGCTTCCGTGGTGACGATGAAGCCCGGCGGCACGGGCAACCCGGCGCGCGTCATGTCGGCGAGGCCAGCGCCCTTGCCACCCAGAAGCTGCTTCTCGTCGCCGCTTCCCTCTTCAAAAAGATAGACCCACTTATGATTTTCATTCTGTGACATCTGTTCCTATGTCCCCTTACCGAGAGATGAAATAGTCGCGACCGGCTGGTTCTTCTGCGAGCGGAATGTAGGCTGATTATATTAACAACTTCCCCTTCATTCAATTTTTCAAGAAGGATTCAAACAGGGATGGACAGGATAAGCAGGATAAAAAGAGAAAGTATTGCTTCTTCTTTATCCTGCTTATCCTGTCCATCCCTGTTAATTTTTATTCTGATTTAAGTCTGTTCTTCAGTGCATTGAGCAGTTGGTAGGTGGCGTGAACGTCCGCCGCCGCGCGGTGGGTTCCGCCGGGCAGTCCGTAGAGCGCGCAGGCATCTGCCAGCGGCAGAGACTTCTTCACGCCCGCCAGTTGTTTGACAAGCTGCATGGCGCAGCGCCAGCCGCGCTCCTCCGAGACGTGCTGATGACGCGCGCACGATGCGGCCAGCGCCCGCCGGTCAAACCCAGCGTTGTAGGCTATGAGCAGGCGGTTTTGAACAAGCTCCGATACTTCGGGCCAGATGTCCGTCCAGTAAGGCGCGCTCATAAGCTCTTCCCGGTCGAAGCGATTATCTTTTGACGAGCGCGGGAGGCTATTGAAGACGGGGCGCACGAGCGATTGAAAGACTATATGACCGCTCGCATCACCGAAGGCAATCTCTATTATCTCTGCGGTCTGGCCCGCGCCTAAAGTCTCCGTGTCAACTATCAGCGAGTGTTCGTTGAACTCGTAGATTTCGAGCGCGGGCGTGTAGAGCTGTTTGGTATTGAAATACATACGTAGGTAACAATGAAAAAGCTCGGCCACTTTTCAGGCACGCAGTCCTTGTGATATTTCCCTCGCATATAGTATGGTCTGACAGTAGCTTAGCTGTCCATTGGCGGTTACTCACATTTCAGTTCCGCCTACCCACAAATATTGTTAGTCTCTTGAAAAGGAAATAGAAATGCTTTCGTCCCCCTGCCCTTCCTGTGGCTCCCCTACCTCAATTACCAACGGCACCTGTCCGAGCTGCGGTTATGATTTTGAGAAAACAAAACTACAGACTTATCAACCGCCTAAGCGGGCTGTAGCAAGCGTTCCTCCGTCTGCTCCCAATTATGATTCCGTTCATCTAATGGTGAACGGTCAAAAGAGCGGGCCTTATGCCATCACGCAGCTCAGGTCTATGTGGAGCAGCGGCGCAATAACGGCCAACTCTCAATACTGGTGTGAGGGAATGGCAGCATGGCAGCCTATACTGCAAATGCGGCACATGCTTGAGCCTGCACCCGCGCCACATCAGGCAAGCTATCCGGCATACCAGGCGTACCACGCAGGCGCTCCCTATCCGGCTTATATCAGGGCGTCGAAGAGCCGCGCAGCCTACATTGTTCTAGGGTTGTTCTTCGGCTGTCTAGGAATCCATAACTTCTACGCGGGACGAGCGGGCGCGGGCATAGCCCAGTTATTAATCACAATCTTTCTGGGCTGGCTTTTTATCGGCATCATAATAACGGCATTCTGGGCGCTTATAGAAATCATTGCCGTGGACACGGACGGCTACGGCGTGAGAATGACATAAACTCCGGTTTCAATTTACTGGCAGTTATTGAGACTAAAGGTCAGAGGAGAGGTCTATCAACCACGAGTCTGAAAGATAACGTGTTACCAGGTGATGATTCAAGTTGAGCCAGCGCCGCGCAGAGTCCAGAACAAAAGAGTCGGAGGTGACGACGACTGAATCAGACTCCTGCATAATCTTGTCAGGGTTGAACTCAAGCTCTACTGTCCAGGGCCAGCCGCACGATTCGGCGGCTTCCCTTATTCTCTGGGCCAGCCGACCGCTGTTTGAGACGGGCCTGTCGAGCAGCCAGCGCACGCGCGCCGGATTGAGTGTCTCAAGGGCTTCGCCTATGAGACCTATGGCTCTCCCGGTCTCTTCGACAGACCTGTAGGAGCCGTGCACGCTCGACAAATCACGTATGCACGAGTCACGCGCGCGTATCAGTAGCCCTCCGCTCATGGCAGCCTCTATGGTGATAATCAGATTAAAGCCGTCAACGATGAGGCTCTCTCCTTCCGACTGCTCAGGGGAAATCATACGCGCCTGACGCGCCTCTCTCTGCTCGTCCGAGCAGGCCGCGCGCGAGACGGCCAAGCGCCCGCGAGCAGTTAAGCCGTAGCGGTCGCCCACCAATTTCAGAGCCGCAACACCACTGTAGCCGCGACTCAAGAGCCACGAAAGCTCACCCGTTGCGCGACGAAGCGCGGGCAACTGCTCCGGCGCGAACAACTCTCCGTCCGAAGGATGCGCGCCCCTGTGCTGCCGTTTATCTGGGCTCATGCTTCAACTATACTCGTGCCTGATGCTCAATAGAGTAAAGCGCTGGAAGAGGCTTTTAACGGGATGCTGACGATTGATGGCTCGTTCGGGGAAGGCGGCGGACAGATTATACGCAGCTCGCTGGCCCTCTCTTTAATTACAGGAAAAGCTTTTCGCATCTACAACGTTCGCGCCCGACGCGACAGGCCCGGCCTGAAGCCGCAGCACCTGACGGCGGTGCGCGCGGCGGCAGAGATTGGCGGCGCACGAACGGAAGGCGCAGCCGTAGGCTCAAGCGACTTCACTTTCATTCCGGGCGAGGCCCGGCCGGGCCAGTATCATTTCGCCATAGGAACTGCTGGCGCGACCATGCTCGTGCTGCAAACGATTCTCCCGCCGCTGATGATTGCCGACGCGCCGAGCATGATTACCCTTGAAGGCGGGACGCACAACAAGCACGCGCCGCCGTTTGATTTTCTACAGAAGGCTTTTCTGCCGCTCGTCAATCGCACCGGCCCGCACGTCACTCTTGAGCTTGAGCGCTACGGCTTTTATCCTCCCGGCGGCGGTCGCATAAACGTCTTTATCGAGCCGCGCACAGCGCCCGCGCGCCTTGAGATAGAGCGGCGCGGAGAGATTCTGGACAGGTGCGCCCGCGCCCTTGTCGTCAAGCTCCCCGCCTCAATCGCCGAGCGCGAGCTGGCGGTGATACGCGAGCATCTCAACTTGTCGGACGAGGAGCTTCGCGTAGAGACCTCAGACAACGCGCTCAGCCCCGGCAACGTCGTCATGATAGAGATTCGAAGCGAGCACCTGACGGAAGTCTTCACCTCGGTCGGCGAGCGCGGGCTGAGGGCCGAGACGGTGGCGGAGAATGCTGCGAAGGAAGCTGCCGATTATCTGGCGACTGGTGCGCCAGTGGGCGAGCATCTGGCAGACCAGCTATTGATACCGCTCGCGCTCTCTGGCGGCGGCTCTTACATTACGGGCAAGCCGTCTCTTCACACCACGACCAACATAGAGGTCATACGAATGTTCATGGACGTGGAGATTAAGCTCACAGAGGCGGGCGCTGGTGTCTGGAGAATAGAGATATGAAGATAGTCCGCGACACGGGCAGCCACTTCGACCTTGGCGACGATGCCGCGCGGCAGTTGATGACGGAGATACTCGCGCGCCCTTTGTTCGCTCATCTCGCGACTGACTCGGAAGACGGCCCGCGCGAGTCTCCCGTCTGGTTTCTATGGGAAGAGGACGCGCTCTGGATTATAGGCAACTACAAATCGGACTCTTTCCCTAAACGGATTGAGCTTGAGCCTCGCTGCGCCGTGGGCGTCGTCGATTACGACGGCTCGACGGGACTCGTGCAGCACGTCGGCTTTCGCGGACGCGCCCGCTTGGAGCCGCACGACGAAGAGCGGATGAAGCGGCTCCTGACGCGCTACATGGGCGAGATAGAGCGATGGGACGAGCGCTTTGTGGAGATACTGGACGACGCGGACTATATCTTCATTCGCTTCGAGCCTGAGACGGCAGTCGTGCGCGACCAGTCATACAAGATAGTCGCTCGCTCTTAGAATAAGGACGCAGCTTGAGCCGTGTGTGATGTCGCCGCGCATGACCATACGCACGGCTTCGGAGAGCTTCACTTTCATGGTGCTGACGTTCTCTCCCGCTTCAAGCTCCTTCTCCCTGAACTTCAACTGTCCCTTCGCCAGAAAGAGGTAGGACGGCGAATCAACCAGCGAGGGCATTGGGTCAACGCGGCCGAGCGCTACAAACTCCGAGGCTTCTATGCCAAGCTCTTCTTTAAGCTCGCGGCGCGCGGCCGTCTCTCTTGATTCGCCTTCGTCGATTGCGCCCGCGACCGCCTCTATGGACTCTCGTCCCAAGGCGTAGCGAAAGTCTCTGGCCAGATAGACGAAGCCTTCCGTGTCAATGGGAAGCACGGAGACGCCCGCCTTGACGCGAACCGTGGAGTAGGTGCCCGCGTCGCCGTTGGGCTTAATCACCTCGTCCTCGTAAACGTCTATCAGCTCGCTCCTGTACTTCGCCTCGCTAGACTTTATCTTCCAAGGCCCGTTCTCTCTCATAGCGCTCCTTTTTCTACATAAAGAGAGAGGCTAGTAAAAGACATGATTCTTACTAGCCTCTCTCCCGTTCTGTCTCTTAACGTTTTTGAAATCAGTTGGGCTCTTTCTCGTCCGGGTCTACGTCCTTGATGATGACGGTGCTGCCGAACTTCCTGTAGTTCGTGTAGCGCACGGCCATGCGCATGCGTATCGAGCCGTTCTTGAATTGCAGCTCGTCGTCCGCGTAGGTGTAGGTCGGGAACCAGTAGCGCCCGTCTATCTGCTCGCGGTAGGTCTCGAAGGTGGGAAAGCGCGCTTCCTTGGTCTCGGGAACCGCCTTGCCGCGCACCTTCACAATCTGCAAATCCTTATCGTCAACCCATATGCGCCCCATAAAGAATCTCTCCTTGGACTTCTTCGGGTCGGGCATGACTTTGGGCTGAACGTCGAAGACGTAAAGGTTAAGCTCGTCTATGCGCTCCTTGCCTACGTAAGTGAAGTTGTAGAGATTTATCCTTGAGGCTTCGAGCGCGAAGGGCTGTATGCCGCCCAGGTCGTCAAGGTCTGCCTGAGTGACCAGCAAATCCGTCAACGTCGGCAGGGGGAAGAAGGTAATCTTCTCAAAGCGGTTGCCGTTGTCGTCGAAGACGAAGCTTGAGACGCGTCGATACTCGCCCTTGGCCTCTCCGCCAAGTCCTATGGACTGTATGGTCACGTCGCGCGTGAAGGCGTAGTTGCTGAGCGCCTGCCGGAACTCCGTCTCCTTGGCCGCGACAGCGCCTATGATGCGCGCGACATCCACGGAGCCGCTGCCAGCGGCAGGAGTTGTTGAAGCTGTCCGGGCTGCGGGCTGTTGCTGGGCCGAACCGGCGCGCGGCGTCATGGCTAAAAGAGAGACGACGAGCGCCGCCGCGAGCGTTGAAGAGAGAAAACGTTTCATAATCCAGTCAGATGTTTTTCGCTTTCCGTTTGTTGCCAGTTTAGCAATAAAGAAGCGGATTCAAACAGGGATGGACAGGATAGACAGGATAAAATAAGAGCCACTGTCTTTTCTTTATCCTGTTCATCCTGTCCACCCCTGTTAATTCTTATTGCGCCGAAGCAGCAAGCTCCCGCTCGTCCTCTTCCTCAGGCGAAGGCTCTCTTTCCGGCAGAGTCCAGGTCTCTCCCGGCTCTCGGAGCGCGATGCGCCAGCCCTCCGGCCCGGCAATCTTTTCCAGCCGCTTGATTGGCTCTCCCACGGGCTCGCGGCTCAGCCGGAACGTAGAATGATGCATAGGCAGAATGTACCGAGCGCCCATCTCGCGCATCATGGCCCATGACTGCTCCGGGTTGGCGTGAGCGTAAATCCAGGGGTCGTACGCGCCTATGGGCAGGATGGCGAGGTCAATCGAAGCGCGTTGACGCAAAGGAGCGAAGGCGTGCGTGTAGGCCGTGTCGCCGCCGAAAACGAGAGCGCGCCCGTTCTTCTCTATGAGAAAACCGCCGTAGCCCCTGTGCTTGTCCGTCAGGCGACGCGCCCCCCAGTGATTGACCTCTATGGCCTCTATGCGAGCGCCTTGAACCTCTACCGCCTCACCCCACGCGAGGTCGTCCACGCGGCGGAAGCGTCGCACAAGGTCACGGTTATCCTTCTGCACTACGGCGTGAGTAGAGCGCGGCAAGCGCTTGAGCGTAGCCATGTCGCAGTGATCCATGTGCGAATGAGAGACGAGCACGGCGTCCAGAGGCGGCAGCTCTTTAATGCTCAAGGCCGGGCGTACAAGGCGGCGCGGGCCTATGGTCAGCCCCGCCACTCGCACGCCTACGCGCGAGCGAAGCACCGGGTCTGTCAGAAGCCATGTGCCGTAGAAATTTGTCAGAACCGTCGCATGGCCCAGCCACGCGACCGTCAATCGGTCGTTGCTCCAAGCGGCAGGCTCGGGCCTGTGCGGAGCATTGGGGATGGGCGTGCCAGCCTCTCTGACGCGCTCTCCGAGAAAGCGGCTCGCGTGCTGGCGCGCAAATCTGGCGTAAGTCTTGATGTCGGATGCGGATAAACTCATTTGGCCTTAGATGCCACAGGATGCCCCAATGCTGCTCACCAAAACATCACGAAAGTTCTTCAAAAAGGAGAAGGTAAAGGACGCATCTCTTCGTTGCTGATTTCCCTGTGTCCAAGGGCTTCGGCTATTATCGCTTCATACTTTTCTGACGGATTGTTTCGGCATGGACGAGGAGAACAGAGAGCTTGCGTGGCTGCCAGACCTGATTTACACGGGCGGGCGTTTCCAGAGCGGACTGATGATTGTCTCTGACGGCGCGGGCCGCATCAAGCGCATCGCGGAGGCTAATGAATCTGAGAGAAGCGCCGTTCGCCTGAAGGGCCGCGCGGCTCTGCCGGGTCTCGTCAACGCGCACTCGCACGCCTTCCAGCGCGTCATACGCGGGCGCACGGAATACCGCACGGGAAAAGGCAGCGACGATTTCTGGACCTGGCGCGAGATGATGTACTCGGCCGCGACGCGCCTCTCGCCCGAAGACCTCTACGACGCCTCGCGCATGACCTTTCTTGAGATGGCCGCGAGCGGCATCACCACCGTAGGCGAGTTTCACTACATACATCACGCGCCCGAAGGCGTGCCTTACGACGACCCGAACCTGCTGTCGAAAACAGTCATCAGGGCTGCGCGCGACGTAGGCGTAAAGATATGTCTGCTGCGTGTGGCCTACGCGCGCTCTGGCTTTCGTGTGGAAGTGAATCCGAAACAGGCCCGCTTCATGGAGCGAGATGCGGAGAGCTTTCTTAAACACGTAGAGATGCTGAGAGCTTGGACGGAAAAGGAAGATGCTGGCCGCGCGTGGGTCGGGCTTGCGCCGCACAGCGTGCGCGCGGTGCCGCTCGATTACCTGCACGACTGTTTTCGTTATGCTCAGGCGGGCGAGCTTGCCGTTCACATGCACGTGGCGGAGCAGCCAGCAGAGCTTGAAGCCTGTGTGAGAGAGCACGGCCTGACGCCCGTCGCGCTCCTTGAGCGTGAGGGATTTTTGAGCCATCGCTTCACGGGCGTTCACGGCATACACATCACGGAAGAAGAGGCGCGCATGCTCTCTCGCTCTCGCTCAATCATCTGCGCCTGCCCGACCACGGAGCGAAACCTGGGCGACGGCGCGGTGCCGTCCGAGCTTCTCTTCAGAGAGGGCGTGCGCGTGTCTCTAGGCACGGACAGCCACACGCAGATAGACATGCTGGAAGACGCGCGTGAGCTTGAGTACAACATGCGGCTCATGAGGCTTGAGCGAGTCGTGCTGGACAGAACGAGCGATGCTCCGTCGGCGCTGGCCTCAAGCCTCTTCGACTGCGCGACGCGACACGGTGCCGCGAGCATAAAGATTCCCGACAGCGACGGCACACTTAGCGCGGGACAGTCTGCGGACTTCTTCACCGTTGACCTTCATCATCCGTCAATCGCCGGAGCCTCGGAGGACGACCTGCTCGCGCACGTAGTCTTCTCGCTTCCAACGGGAGCCGTGCGTGACGTGGTGGTCGGAGGCCGCGTGATTGTCGAGGACGGACGACACCGCGCGCAAGGGGAGATTATTGAAAAGTTCGTCGCGTTACAGAAAAGGCTTTGGAGCTAAAGGCAGATGACGTTAGAGGAAACACTGGCTGAGCTTGTCAGCATCAACACCGTCTCCGAAAATTCCAACTGGGAGATAATCGAATACCTCTGTGCGCGTGCCGAAAGGGCGAACCTGCGCGTGCGCCTTTTTCCTTACAGTGACGAGCGCGGCGTGGAGAAGGTGAACCTGATTGCCCTCGCGGGCGCAGAATCCTTCGACGAGCCTGTAGAGCTTGCGCTTGTTGGCCACACGGACACGGTTCCGTTTCACGCCGACTGGACAGATGCTTTGAAACTGACGGAGCGCGATAGGCGGCTCTACGGTCGCGGCGCTTGCGACACGAAGGCTTTTGTTGCGGCTGCTCTCACGGTCGCGGAAGATATGAAAAGCTTGCGCCGCCCGCTCGCGCTCGTCTTCACGGCGGACGAAGAGGTCGGATGCATAGGCGCGAAGAGGCTCGAAGAGGAGCGAGCGGTTCGAGCGCGCTACGCGATTGTCGGCGAGCCTACGTCTCTCAGACCTATGCGCGCTGGCAAGGGCTACTGCCTGGCGGAAGTCAGGGTCGGCGGGCGCGAAGGCCACAGCGCTTATCCCGCCACGGGCGCAAGCGCCATCTTCCGCGCGGCCCGGCTCGTCACACGCCTTGAAAGAATCGCGGAGAAGCTGAAGGAGGATGCGCGCCCGGCGTTCGAGCCGCCGTACACGACTCTGAACGTAGGCCTGATTCAGGGCGGCACGGCCAAAAACATCATAGCGGGCCAGTGCCGCTTCACGCTCGAATGGCGACCCGTGCCGGGGCAGAGCGCCCGGCGTGTGCTTGAGCTTTTAAGCGAGGCCGTGGAGGAAGAGAAGCGTCTTGATGCCGACTTCGACTGCGAGGTCAAGCCGCTCAGACTTGACGAAGGCATGGAGACGGCAGCCGACTCCCGCGTCGTGCGATTTCTTGAGAATGAGTCCGGCAATCAGGCAGGCACCATAGCCTTCGGCACGGAAGCCCCGCAGATGATAGCCCTCGGAGCGGAAGCCGTGGTCTTCGGCCCCGGCGACATTCGCGTGGCGCATCAGACGGGCGAGTTCGTGCCCGTGGATGAGCTTCAGAGGTGCGCTCGAATTCTGCGCCGCGCCGTAGAGCATTTTTGTACCTGAAGAAGCCACGCCCCGCGCCTTATTTTCTTGCAACCATAGCGAGGCGGCGTATCATCTACAGAAGGGCTCGTGTAAAAAAACTAGTACATATTATGTTTCATAGAACCACTCGAAAGCTTTTGATATTAGCGCTCGCCTTCGGTCTATTCTCAGGCGCTCTTCGTCAGGCTCACGCGCAGCAGCCGCAGGAAACTCCGCTCACCAACCAGGAATTCGTGCGCCTTCTTTATCAGCTGCCGAAACACCCAGAGACACGCGACATGCTGGTGGAAGAGGTCAGGCGTCGCGGCATCAGCTTTCCCATGACCGACGGGCTGCGCTCGCTCGTCGCCACCAAGAGCGGCAACGACGCCCTTCTCAGGCGCACGCTGGAAGAAGCAGACCGCCGCCGACAGAACCCTTCGGCCTATCGCCCGCCCACGGCAGGGGAAGCGAGCGAAGTCTTGGAGAAGGCGCGCGTGGCGACACTGGCCGCCACACAGGCCATGCCCGACTTCATAGTGCGCCAGCAGATAATACGCTCCTACGCTCTAGGCAACACGGAGAACTGGCAGGTCAGCGACCGTCTGACCATCATCGTCACCTATAGAGCCAACGAGGGGGAAGACTACAGGGTGCTCGCGGTCAACGGCATGCCGCCGAGCAAGGAGATTAAAGAAGGGCGCTCTTATGAAGATTTGGGCGGCACGAGCTCTTCGGGCGAGTACGTCACGATGCTTGCCTCCATCTTTCGCCCCGAGAGCCAGACGCGCTTTCAGGCCGTCGATACGGACATGCTCAGAAGCCGCCGCGCCATCGTCTACGAGTTCGAAGTCCAGAAGCCCAACTCGCGCCAGGCCCTGAAGACCACGGGCAACCGCTCCGTCGTGGTCGGCTATCGCGGCCGCGTCTGGATAGACCGCGAGACCTACAGGGTGCTGCGCGTCGAAGACATAGCCACGGACATCCCCCCCGACTTCCCCATACGCGCCAAGTCGAGTTTGACGGACTACGACTGGGTCACGATAGCAGAGCGCCAGTACCTTCTGCCCACGGCCATAGACCTGCGCCTGACGGCCCTCGTTGAAGGGCGCAGCCAGTTGATTCAGGCGCGCAACGAGATACGCTTCCGCAACTACCAGAAGTACGGAACCGAGGTGAAGATAATAGAGGACGTAGGTGACGAAGAGCCGCCTACGCAGGAAGAGCCTCCGAAGCCGGAGAAGAAGCCTTAAGGCTATGGCGCGCCGCGCGCCTTTCCCGTCTCTGGCTGGAGGTTGAGCAGCAATAGAACTATATTCCTTTTTTCGGAGGAACCGCAGGGCATGGAGGCAGACGCCAGCCTGATTTGCGAAATATCGGGAAATATCTTGCAAATACATTCCGGACGGGTTAAGCTCTGGCCTGTTTTTAGACAGCCTCCTCGCCGGGCTCCGAATTACCTACCGGCGACTTTTTCACACACGACGGCCTGGCCGCCGATGAAGCCACTTATCGAGCAGCTTTGAAGAGCTATATGTAGGGATTGCTAAAAAAGCATATAGACCATGCTATCGAAGAGGTACAGCGCAATCTCCGTCACAGATTCCTTGTTCGCCACATCGTTATTTGACGTTTCATCAATTGGGCAGTCAATCACCGTAACCTGAGGCGGCGGGGGCGGACTTGAGACGCTGGGGGTTTGCATATCTCCGCCAAAAGCAGTGATTGAAAGTGCTAAGGTAAGCACGGCAGTCATGTAAAGGTGCTTGAGTTTCCTCATTTTTAATCTCCTGAGCGTGTTGCTGTTTGTAAAGATTTAAGCTAGGGATGAACCTAACGAGAACAAATAAACGGGCGCATCATAGCACCCATTCGCAGGATTTATGTAGGCCTGCAAGGAAGTTGCAACCCCAAAGAAAGGCAATTTATACATGAATTTAGCCTCCTCCCTGCTACAACAGCTCGCAAATCCCGCCCTCGGCCATGAAGAGATGGTGCGGATTCGCTGTGAATTGGCTAAGGAAATGGAGAGCGCCGGTAATTACGAGGCGGCCCGCGAAGCCCTCAAAGGCGTCTGGGAACGCATCGGCCAACGGCCTGATATAGACGGACTTAGCAGGCCTACGGCGGCGGAAGTTCTCCTTCGGACGGGCTCTTTATCGGGGTGGATTGGCAGCGCCAGGCAGATTGAAGGCTCACAAGAGATTGCAAAAAACCTCATCAGCGAAAGCATAGCGCTTTTTGACGAGCTTAATGAGCTGGAAAAGTCCTGCGAGGCGCAGTCATACCTGGCCATCTGCTACTGGCGCGAGGGCGCGTTTGACGAGGCACGCGTCATTCTGCGCGAGGAGTTGGCGAGGCTGGAGGGAAAGGGGAGCCCGCAGGAGAGGAGAGCAATGGTTAACCTGGCCGTCGTGGAGGAATCGGCGAAAAGACATCACGACGCGCTCAAAATCCTGCTGGAGGCCGCGCCGCTCTTCGAGTCAAGTGAGAATCACCTGCAAAGAGGCGGATACCATAACCAGCTCGGCAACGTCCTGAAAAATCTCGGCGCGGCAGAAAAGCGCACAGACTACATTGACCGTGCGCTGGTTGAATACACCGCCGCGAGCTTTCATTTCGGAGAGGCTGGCAACCTGCGCTACAAGGCGAGGGTTGAGAACAACCTCGGCTCTCTCTTTTTCACCCACGGGAAATTCGCGGAGGCGCACGAGCACCTGAACCGTGCCAGAAGACTCTTCGACAGCCTCAAGGATAAAGGCAGCGCGGCTCAGGTTGACGACACGAGGGCAAAGGCTTTTCTGGCCGAAGGCAGGAGTACGGAGGCTGAGAAAGTAGTTCGGGGCGCTGTTCGCATGCTGGAGGAAGGCGGCGAGCGTGCGCTTCTATCTGAGGCACTGACGACGTGGGGGACTGCGCTCGCTCGCCTTGAGCTTTATGAAGAGGCGCGCGAGACGCTTGAGAGGGCGTGCGAGATAGCATATCAGGCGGGTGACAATGAGGGCGCGGGCGTGGCAGCGCTGGCGCTCTTGGAAGAGCTAGGCGAGCGCGTCTCTCATGAAGAGAGAGTGAGGCTTTACGAGCACGCAGACCAGCTGCTCTCGCAATCGCAGCATCCGGGCGTGCTTGCGCGCCTGAGGGTGGCGGCGCGAAAGGCGCTCTCGAACGCGCAGGCCGCTCGCGCCGACGAAGCCCGGAAGCGCTGGCCCAATTTCGTCTACGCATCGTCAGAGATGGCGGAGCTACTCAAACGCGCCCACAGGATTGCCACGACCGCTCATCCTCTTTTGATTACGGGCGAGACGGGCACGGGCAAGGAGCTTATGGCGCGGCTCGTTCATGAATGGAGCGGGCGCGTAGGCGAGTTTGTGTCGGTCGACTGCGGGGCGCTCGCCGATGGCATGATTGAGTCTGAGTTGTTCGGCCACAGGCGCGGGAGCTTCACGGAGGCTGTCTCGGATTACCCTGGGCTCGTGCGACAGGCCGCAGGCGGGACTCTTCTCTTAGACGACATCTCGAAGCTGAGCCAGGGCGCGCAGTCCAAGCTGCTGCGCCTGATTGAGCACGGCGAGGTGCAGACGCTCGGCGAGGCGCTGCCGAAATACATAGATGTGCGAATCATCGCCACTTCCAACCAGGACTTGAGGCGGCTTGTAGAGCGCGGAAGCTTCCGCGAAGACCTCTTCTACAGGCTTCAGGCTTTTCACGTGGAGATTCCGCCCCTCAGAGAGCGTCCCGAAGACGTGGAGGCGCTAGCAAAACATTTCATCACGGATGCTCTCTCGCAAAGCACCAAGAGGGTCGTCTTCACACCCGAGGCCGTGCAGGCCATGCGCAAGCTCCCGCTCGAAGGAAACGCCGCGCAGCTGCGCTCGCTCATCGACCGCACGCTTCTGGCGGCGGAGGAGCGCGCCATCATCACGGCCGAAGCGGTCGAGACTGCGGGCCTGCGGCGCACCGAGCGCGGAAGCTTTGCCAGCCCGTGGGAAGGCTTTTCGCTCAAGGAAGAGGTGCGACGCTTCGAGTCGCGTTTCATAGAGCTTGCGCTCAAAGAAGCAAAGGGACACGTCTCAAGGGCCGCGCGCCTCTTGGGCTTCAAGCATCACGAGTCTTTGACATCGCTGCTTGAGACAAAGCACAAGGAGCTTTTGGAGATAAGGGTTCCGGCCACGCCGCGCAGGCGAAGCATCATAAAAGTTCCCAGAGCGGAGAAGGCAAGGCGGGCATAAGGCAGGAGTCATAACTTAAGCGCAAGCTTTCATCTACACAGAGAAGAAGGGGGAGAGGCTTCCGAAGCTTCTCCCCCTTTTTCTGTTGATGAGGCTTTGCGGGAAGCTACCTGACTACGAACCTGACGGGCGCGAGGGTGGCCTGCGCCTCCGGGTTGTAGTAATCGTAGAGGATGGAGGGCGCGGTCAGGGCGTTTATGCCGTAGCGAGGCCGGAACTTGAAGTCGAAAGAAATTTCGCTCGCGCGCGGCCAGAGGTAAACTATGAGGCGATCCGGAAGCAGGTCGTAGCGTGTAAAGCTCCAGCCCGATTCCCTCATGGCACGGTCAAGGGATGCGCGGTCAACGTCCGCGCCCGGCGGAAGACCTATCTCGGCCAGCATCATCCCGTAGCCTTTGGACTCAAGGCGCGTGGCCGTGACCTTGCATGTCACCTCGTTCGTCACGCCCACTTCCGTCTTGTCGAAGCCGACCGCAAGCTTCAGCGCTCTCTCCCTGCCCCGTGCCGTCTCATCACTGAGGGCTCTGGGCCAGGGAAGATAGTAGTTCGAGACTACCTGAGCGGAGAGGCGAGGGCCGCCGCCGCCAGCGCCGCGCGCAATCTCCACGCGGTTGCTGCCGGGCAGTAGAAGGCCTGAGATGTCGTAGGTGAGCGGCCCCGCCAGTTGGCCTGCGGGCGGCAGTTGAATCGTGGCAGCCACTTTTCCGTTGACGATGACGGAGGCGATGCTGGCCGCGATCTGCGCCTGGGCCGTTGAGGAGTTTGAAAGCAGAACTGTCAGGGCGTCAAGCACGTTGATAGTGGCCTGCGTTGAGTACCAGACGCCGTAGCGGTCTTTGCCCTTTAGGAGAAAGAGCAGGCCGCGACTGACGAGCTGGTCTGTCTCGTCAGGACTCTTTGCCGCGCGCGAGAGAGCTTGCAGGACGAGCGCCGTCGTCTCTATGCGGCCCGCGAGTCCCCAGCCGTAAAAGGGCGAGTTGGTTTCCAGAGACCAGTAGCTTCCCTCGCCTTCGTTGTGGGCCAGAAGGCGAAGACGCGCGACGGCGCGCTCGACCCTCTCGTAGTCGCCCGCGTCAATCGCGGCCAGCGCATAAGAGGCTATCAGGTAAGGCTCGTCCGTCGCCTCGACCCTGCGGTCCAGAAACTGAAGCGCGAGCCGCAAAGCATCCTGCACGTTCTTACCCGTCTGAGCCGACGAAGCAGCAGCAGTCTTCGGGCTCTCTTTCGCGGCGCGTGCGAGCGTGCGCGCGATGAGAGCGGTCGTCATGGCTATGCGAGCTTCCTTCGCAGCGTCGTTGTAGGCGTAGGTGGGCCAGCTGCCGTCCGCCAATTGCTCTTTAATCAGCCAGTCTCGCGCGGAAGTTATCACGCCCTCGTCCACCTCTATCAGCTCTCGCGCGTCCAGAAGGAAGCGCAGCGCGTAGGCCGTGAGCGCAAGGTCTGCTTCGGAGCGACCGCCCCAGTAGGTGAAGCCGCCCGACTCATCTCGATAGCTCAGAAGCCTCTCGTAGCCGCTCCTGAGATAGCTCGCGGCGCGTGTTCCCAGTTTGTCTGGCGGCATGCTGCCGTTTCGCTTATAAGCTTTAAGCACCAGCAGGCTCGGATAGGTGGAAGAGATGGTCTGCTCTCCGCAGCCGTGGGGGCGAGACATAATCGCCTCTATGCTCTCTATGACGTGGCCAATCAGGTTCGGGTAGATTTTAAGCTCGCCTCGCAAGGAGCCTCTGACGGCATCATCCGGAATCAAGGTTTGAAGCGTGGCCCTGTCCGAGAAGATGCGGCTGTCGGTCGCGGCCCTCTCCTGCCCGTCAGGATGAACGGTGACGACTCTTTCTATGGCGTCGCTGGCATCTTCGCCTATGGCCGTGACGCGCTGCTTGCCGTCTTTGACGCTCCCGGTCGCGCGGAAGCTGAAGACCTCTCGCGCGGCGTCGCCCGCTCGCACCTCTGCGCGCTTCACGGATGCGCCCGTAAGCGAGAACCAGCTTTCAGGCTTCATCTCAAGCCCCACCACTTGCCGCCTGTCCAGGTAGTTGCGAAGCACCACGGGCAAGGCTATCTCGTCGCCTTCGGTCAGTATGCGCGGCGGGTCGTGCTCCACGAAGAAAGGTTGAAAGGCTCTTATCTCACGCTCGGCCGTTCCTATCTCGCCGCTCTCCGTAGAGCCTATAACAGACATCTTCCATGTGGTGATGTTGTCCGCGAGCTTGAAGCGAAGCAGTGCGCGGCCCGCGCTGTCCGTCTCAATCGCGGGCTGCCAGACGAGAGTTTCAGGGAAGTACTCGCGCAGGCGCGGCGTGGATAACTGCGCGGGCCTGCGCCCGCCTGCACGCTCTACTTTATTAGAGATGCTGGTATCGGTTGTGTTCAAGACTTGTGCCGAAGCGTCGGCCGTCACACTCACGGTCTCGGTTATGCCTGCCGGGTTGAGCATGGCGTCCACCTTAATCAGCGCGGACGAGCGCACGGGCACGCCCTCTACGACGTACACAGAGAAGCCGGGCACGGACATCCTCAGCGTGTAGATGCCCGGCGGCAGGTTGCGAATGATGTAGACTCCGCTGTCGTCGGTCGTGGCCGTGTACTCGGCTGTGCTCTGGTTATTGACGGCTGTGACGTTGGCTCCGGCTATGACTGCGCCCGTGGGGTCTGTGAGGGTTCCCGTGAGCGCGCCCGTCGCGCCCTTGAAGGTGGTCAGAGGCTTACTGTCTTTCTCTTCCGAATAGCTGGCCGACTGCACCGAGCCTATGCTGGTGAAGGTGGCGGCGGTGAAGTCGTCGCCTGTGCCTGTCCTGTTGTCCAGGCCAGCGCTAAAGAGCGTGAGGGTGTAAACGAGCTGGTTGACGGGCACATTCCTCGCGCGCTTTTCCGGCTGGCCGCTGGCGTTGTAGCGAGCTTCTATAATAACTCTGTCAACGTAGCGCGACTCGCTCTTGTAGCCCGCGAGGTAGAGTCGCCCGAATGGGTCGCGTAAGGCGTCGCGCTCTATGCCCGCTCTCTGTAAGGCTTCCTTCAGGGACGCTTCGTCCTGCGGGAATTTTCCAGTGGCTTGAAGGTAAGCGTTAAGAGCCTTGTCAATCGCGGCTCGTTCGTCCGTGAAAGAATCTACGAGCGTCGTCCAGAGGGTGAAGTCGTCCGAGCCGTACACGTCTCGCGCGTCGAAGCGCCTGTCCGGCCCGCCGCTCCTGACGCGAACCGTCAGCAGCACTCCCATAGTCCCGAACTCGAACCTGTAGGGCTCGCCCCAACGGTCGCGCAAGGCTGAGGCATCAAAGCCTGCGCGTGCAAGCTCAGCCAGCAGCGTCTCTTCGTCGCGTATAAATTTTCCAGTGCGCGCGTGATAATCGTTGACGATTGTGTCGAGCCTCTCGCCGTAGCCTCTGTAGTAGGGCCGGGCAAGCCGCATGACGCTGAAGTCGTCGCGGGTGCCGAACCGCTTGTCCGCGCCCGCGCTCGTTATCTCCGTCACGTCGTTGTCGCGCTCGGGGAAGAAGCGCGCGCGGTAGGCCATGTCCCAGGGGTCACCCAATCGGTCGAACTCAATCCCTGCTTCTCTCATGAAGCGGCGCAAGGCTTCGTCGTTTGAAGGATACTCCGCAGTCTTATCGTAACGAGCGTCGAGCGCCTCCTTTATCCTCTTGAGCCGCTCGCGTATGTGCGCGCCGAAGACCTCCGCTTGATTATTCTCAAAGGCGTTGCTTTCAAAGCTCAGGCTGCGGTAATCGTCGCCCACGGACTGAAGCAATATGTCTGCGGCCAGGTTCAGGTCTTCCGGCACGGCCCTGCGCTTTACGTCCAGCCGCTCAAGGTCGCGCAGCGTGATGCCTCCGACTTCGCCGCCGCCGTAGCGAAAATAGTTAAAGTAATCGAAGAAGCCGTAAGCGGAGCTGAACTCCCGGTCTGTGCGTGCGCGCTCTTCCACCGCTTTGTCGAAGATGACGACGCCGAAGACGCTCTCAAGGGAGCGACCGTCCGATGCCCTAGCGCTCAGGGCTGCTTCCGCCTCTTCGCCCGGTCGGTAGGTAGCCTGCCCTAGCTTCACGTCAAGCTTCAGCTCACGGTCTCGCGGGTAGAGAATGACGCGGCGGCCTGAGACCTCTCCGTCCGAATAGCGATTCTCCGGCTTCTCGTAGAAGGAGGCGACGACCGAGAGCTTGCCGTCGAAATCCTTTGCGTAGGGGAAAGTGATGGAGCCACGGCCCGCTTCCAGCCTGACGCCCTCGGAGCGAATCACCTTGCCCTCGCTCGTCACGTCCACGAAGACCACTGCGTTCTCTCTGTTCGAAGTGATGAAGGCGCGGACGGGCTCGCCCGGCCTGTAGACGGCCCTGTCTGTCTCCACGCGCACCTCGGCGTCGGTATCAAGCCACATGCCCTCTTCGTGCTGGCCCTTGAGCCCTTTGCGGTCTCGCGCGGAGAGCTTGACCGAGAGATAGCGCCGCGAGTCGCCGCCAGTCAAAGGAAGCGCCCCTTTGACCTTCGCCAGCCCGTAGCGGTTCGTCCTGACGACCGCGAGCGACAAGGGCTTTCTGACAACTTCAGACGGCCGGTAGTAACTCCCGTAATAGCGCGCCCTGTAGTCCTCGTCTTCTCCTACTTCCACGGAGACCTCGCACTCGGCGGGGCTCCCGTCCGCATAAGAGGCAGAGACGAAGAAGGCAAGCGGCAGCCCCTGCGCCTGATTGTACGTGCCCTCAGAGACGTAGATGTGTATAGGCTCTTTCGTCAGGCGCAGGTCGAAGCGGCGCTGCTCCGTGCGGTTGGTCGTCGCGTCCGTCAGGTAAGCAGCGTAGGTGAGGTCGTGAAAGCGCGAGTAGGATTCTTCAGCAAGGCTTTCATGCTCGTCCTCCAAGTTTATGCGCGCCGTGAAGCGGCCCGAAGCGTCCAGTTCTCCTTCAATGGTCTCGCCCTCATCCATCTCCCACTTCTGCTCCTTGAAGTCCCAGCGCCGCTCGCGCTCGCGCACAAGTCGCACGCGGCCGCGCCTGACAGGCTCGCCGAAGAGGTAGTCCGCGCGCACCTCAACCTCGGCGTTCTGTCCCGGCAGATAGTAGGCGCGGTCTGCCTTCGTATTGACGGTGAAGTTCGGCAGGTCGTAGCGGCTAATCTTCACTCTCAGCATGTTGCGCGCGTCCTCAAAGCGCTCGTCGTCAAGCTCCACGTTAATATCGTAGTCGCCGAGCGGAGTGCTCTCAGGTATCTGCCAGTCGGCCGTGGCCACGCCGAAGCGAGACGTGGTTGAGGTGGCGCGAAAGACGTTTGTGTTGTCAGGGTCTTCTATGGTGAAGGTGGCGGTGGCGGCTGGCATAGCACGCTCGTTCTGGTCAAAGACGAGCGCTCGCAGGTGAAGAGTCTGGCCGGGCTGGTATAGAGGCTTATCAGAAGTGAGCAGCAGCCGCGCCGTGCGGTCAAACTCGACCGTCGCTTCCGCCTCCTGCTCGAAGACCTTGAGGCGGCCCGTGACCGTAACGTCCGCCTGTTCGTCCATCACCTTCGCGGGCAGGTTAAAATCTAGCGCGGCCTGTCCCTCGGCGTTCGTCACTCCGCCCGCGCGAACCACCAGCTTGTCCTTGCCGCCGTCCAGCTCTATCTCCGCCTGAAGCTGCACGCCGCGAACGGGGTTATGTGTGATTGGGTGTGCGGCCAGCACCCTCGCGCGGTAAGGCGCGCCTTCACGAGCCCTGCGCGGAGCCGAGACTCGAAGCTCGAACAGCTCGGGCGTGATTTCCGAAAGCGAGATGACGCCTTCCGCCACCCTGACGCGCGCCTCGCCAGTCTCGCCCGCACTTATGCTGTAGCGCAGTCTATAGAAGAGAAAATTCTTCTTCTCTTCCCTGTCCAGTTTGCCGAAGTCGAAGATGAGAGGCACGCGCACGCTCTGCTCTCCCGCGCTCAAGCTTTCCAGCCTCTCTCCGCGCGTCCTCACCTTATCGTTGATGTCAACCAGCTCAAGCTTCACGAGCGCAGAGAGGCTGCGGCCTGAAACGTTCTCAATTGGAAGAGAAGCGACCGCTACACTTTTGTCGAAGTCCAGGCGCGCCCCCTTTTCGTTGACGCGAAGCAGGAGCGGCGCTGCCGAAAATTGCAGGGCGAAGAGCAGCGCCAGTAGCAGATAGAAAGAGAGAATAAGGATGGTTCGTCGCATGGGTTTGTGGGCCTCCTGTCAAAGAGCAGGTCAGTAC
>DATELK010000101.1:0-60723 GCA_035276685.1 Pyrinomonadaceae bacterium
CGCGCACGGTGTCGCCCGCCACTACCTCTTCGACGGGAACGTCCACATCTTTCCCTTCGCGTATGACGCGCGCCGTCCTGGCCTGTAGCTCAAGCAGTTTTTTGATGGCCGCGCTTGAGCGGCTCTTGGCTCGCATCTCAAGCGCCTGCCCGAGCAGTATGAGCGCTATGACTATGACCGCGACCTCGAAGTACATCCCTGCGGTGCCGGACGGGAAAAGCTGCGGCGCGACCGCCACCACGGCCGAGTAGGCCCAGGCCGCGCCCGTGCCCAGCGCAACGAGGGTGTCCATGTTCGTGTTGTGATTGCGAAAGCCGTTCCAAGCGCTCACGAAGAACTGGCTGCCTGACCAGACCAGCACCGGCAGAGTCAAGAGAGCGGCCGCGATGCCTATCTCCTGATGCCAGGGCATCAGCGCCTCTCGCCACGACGGGATAAAGTCTGCGAACATCAAAAGCAGCAGCGGCAAGCCCACAATCGCGGCGAACCAGAACTTTCGCATCATGACGCGATAGCTCTCTGCCTGAGACTCTTCTGCGGACTTCTCATGCCCGCCATGATGGTGATGATGCGCCGCGTGAGCCGCCCCGTGCCCGGCCGCGTGCAGCTCCTCTCCTGAATCAGCGTGATTTTGTATTGCTACGTGGTTACTACTCATTGTTCAGCCTCGCTTCTTCTTTCCAGACCTCTGGCCGCCCAGTTTCCCCTTCTTCTCGCCGTGCTCAACGTGAGAGCTCTCTATGAGGCCGCAGATGTGGCCGGGCGCGCGGCCTACCTTGTTCCACTCTTCAAGCGTCTCGGCCAGCTCCTTGCGGTAGCGACGCAGCTCCCGCATACGCTCGTCCAGCTCTTCCAGCCTGCGGCTCACTATCTCGCGCACTTCGTCGCACGGGCTCTCTCCCCTGCGGGCGTCATCCACGATGCGCCTTATCTCGTCGAGCGAAAACCCCAGCGCCTGCGCCCGCTTGATGAAGGCCAGCCGGTCTAAAATCTCTGGCCCGTAGACGCGGTAGCCGCTGTAGGTGCGCGAAGGCTTGTCGAGCAGCCCGCTCTTCTCGTAGAACCTCAGGGCTTCGATTCCTATCCCGCTTCTTTTCGAGACCTCGCCTATCCTGAGCATCCCTCGTCCCCGCTCGTCGTCCACAATCCGCGCCTTTCCCAACTCGCTCGTACGCATCGTCATAACCTCCCGAAAGGAGTCTCAATGCTCAAAGTATAAACTCTGTAGACGAGTACAGAGTCAAGCGTAAACGCGAAAAAAATTCCGGGCTCCGTTCTCAGGCGATGATATTTTTCGCCCCCGTTCGGTGCGTTAAGGATTGAAGCCGGAAATGTTGCCCTTTTAGTCCCGTAGGCAACCTGCCACGAGTCTCATATCTCGCACAGCTCATTTAACAGCCCAAGGAGATTTAGCCATGCGCGTCATGAACAACAACCCCTTAGACCTACAGGGTGCCAATCAGGAGACCATCACCGTCACCGTAGACTCAAGTGGCACGGAAAACCTCGTCAGCTACACGCTTGACGGCAACAGCGCGTCTCTACCAACGGGCGTCTCCCACTCGTCCTTCAACTTCAAGCTGGACAGACAGCGCCGAGACCCAAGCCTGCTGACAATGCTCTTTACCTTCTCGGGCTCTGCCGACGGGCGCTACGACATCACCGTCAGGGGAAGCGGCGGAGGCGACGTTTCAGATTTTAGCGTGGGGCAGTTCTTCGCTATCCCTGGAAACTCCATCACCTACACCATTGATGTCATGGATTAACACTTACGCGGTAAGGAACCCTAAGCCATGAAACACACTCTGATGCTAGTGTTAATTTGCGCCGCTCTTTTCTGTTTCGGCGTCGCGCAGGCTTCCGGCCAGTCTCCTGAGAAAGACCCGGAGCTCAGTCGCCTCAAAGATGAGATACAGCGACGCGAGTCGGTCGAGCGCAACCCCGACATTATGGCGAGCGATAAAGAGACCAACCGCTTGAATCTGGAAGCGGCGCGGGCGAAGCTGCGCGCCCTGCTGACGGCCAGAATCGCGGGCAAGATGGCGCTTAGAGCATCGCTCGGGGATGCCATCACGCCCGCGGAAAGCCGTAGCATCGCGAGCGCGGTCGAGAGCCTTGAGGCTGAACTGAGAAGCTTGAACGAGTCCTCCACTGCCAATGCTCCATCCACCCCACCCCGCACAGACCCCCAGCTGACTGTATCAACTGCCCCTCCGCAAACCTCATCCGCAGTTGACAGCCAATCCTCTTCCGTGACTTCGACGGGCGCGGCCGATTCAAGCTCCACCGCTTCAGCCGGTGCTTCGTCGGCCGCTAGCGGCACCGCGCCGGGCCAGACAGCTACTTCCGGCACGGGCGTAGGCAGCACGGCCGCGTCATCCTTTGCCGCGAATGCGAGCACTAAGACGGAACTGCTTCCGATACGAAGCTGCACGGAAGTGGCGAGCCTCGCGGCAGCGAACCCGAAGTCTGTCTCTTTCATAGAAGGTTTCTTCTGCTTCACAGTTAAAAGTATTCAAGACGACAAGACCGGCGAGCCGATAAGGCCGGGAGCGCCCCGGCGTGCCCCAAACCCGCAGGCGAGCTTCAACCTGCAAAGAGACTTCTTCAACTTCCTGATATTCATGCTGGCCAGAGAAGGCAGGGCGCAATACGTGCTGGAAGCCGAGAATGAGAGGATGGATAAGCAGGTAGGCTCGGACGCTTCCAGCTCCGGCAGCACCTCTCTCGTCAGCAAAGGAAGCGTGCCCTCGATTCTTGGCTTCGCCGTTGACTCGGGCGCTCTGACGCAAACCTTCGGCGGCTCGACCGTGACCTTTCGCGGCAACCTCGCGGGCATAGCCAAGGCCGTCGCCGGCAAGGGATACATCACGGGCTACGATGAAGACAGCGCTGGCGCTCGACTGCTGCGCAAGGTCTCCTTCTCGCTCTCCTACGACCCTTCGCGCGGAGAACAGCCCGGCACCTTCCTGGGCACCAAGCAGCAGATCTCAGGCTACTCCGTGCGCTTAGACCTCTACAACAAGCGCGACCCGCGTGACAGCAGATACAGGCAGGATTGGAACGAATTTCTGGCGGGAGTCTCCCAGCAACTGGCAGGGCAGACACAGCACTCGCTGGATGTTATGACGAACCTGGGACAGAACCGGGGTTCCGCAGCGCCGAAATGGCAAGACCCGGCCTTGCAGGAATGGTACGTGGTGACGGATACAGCCGTGCGCGACGCCGCGCCGGGCGAGGTTGAGGCCATATTCAAGGAGCGGCTGAACAATCTTCCGTTGAACCTGTCGGACGCGACGCGCGCGGAGCTGCGTAGCTTTGACGCGCGCTTTCGCCCGTGGCTTGAAGGCAGAGAGGAGATACTGGCGAAGGTAGCCAAGGCTCCCATAGTCACCTTCGAGTACCTGAACGATAGGCCGCTCAACGCGTCTTCGATTTCTCGCTTCAGGTTTATAGCCGAGACGGGTTTGAGCCGTGGGTTCGACCTGACCTTCAACGGCTCGCTCGCTCTCTTTGACGAGCGCCCCGCGACGGCTGAGAGCAGAATCAGGGATTTCCAGTTTGCGCTACAGCTCGACGCTCAGATGGGAGAGATGGGCATGGGTCTGGGTAAACCCGTCCTCTCTTTCGCGGGCAGATACGAGCGGCTCAGCGAAGACATCACATCTTCGGACGGGCTGGCCATTCCCAACACGAAGGGAGACATAGCCGTGGGCCAGTTGAAGTTCACGATTCCTATAAAGAACTCCGGCATCAGGATTCCCATCTCTGTCTCTTTCGCCAACCGCACGGAGCTGCTCAAGGAGAAGGAGGTGCGCGGCAATTTCGGCTTCACCTTCGATTTAGACACGCTCTTCGCCAGATTCAATCCGTTCTCACGCTGAAGAAGCATGCGCGAGGAGGAGGCGGCGGCTATATGAACTTCATAGATGCACAACCCGGCATAGATGCACAAAAGCTGAGTCAGGCGATGGCTCTTATCAGTATAGGGGGCTTTGCCGTCCAGCGAGCCATTGAGCTGCTAGACCCTCTGCTAGCGTTTATGTCCTATGCGTTCGCTGCGGGTCTCAAGAAGGTCAAGGGCGCGCTTGCCAAAGCAGATGCGCCTGCAACGGCGCAAGATGAGTTGCCGTGGGGGCTCACTGAAACCGGCCTCAAGACTTGGCTGATAGGCATCATCTCTTTTCTCATAGGCCTCATTATTGCGCGGCAGGCCTCCGTGCAGTTGGTCTCTGCCGATGCCTCTGTTAACCAACTGGTAATTGCGCTGGCGATAAGCCTCGGCACGAACGGCATCAACAGTCTCCTGAAGTATGCCGAGTATGCCAAGGATATAAGGAAGGTAGAAGTCAAACCCCTGCCCGTCATCACAATCACTCCTGCTGCGGCGAGCGTCAAGGCAGCATCCACGATTCAATTCCTCGCGAGCGTGAGCGGAACCGACAACAGAGAAGTTAAGTGGGAGCTGCTTGAGCCCGGTAACGGCTCTATTGATTCGGCAACGGGTCTTTACACAGCGCCTTCAACGCCCGGC
This sequence comes from Pyrinomonadaceae bacterium, assembly GCA_035276685.1. Lineage (GTDB taxonomy): Bacteria > Acidobacteriota > Blastocatellia > Pyrinomonadales > Pyrinomonadaceae > JACVRN01. The sequence goes on from DATELK010000101.1 coordinate 4,535, forward strand.
ATCTACCACGTGGCCGCAATCAGTCGGGCCAACGAGGCGGCTACTGCCACGGCGACCATCACGGTCGCATGAAAAAGGCTCTTATCTGAAAGGGCCACTCCATTAAGAAAGAGAGGAAATAGCGATGGCTGAGGAAACTGCTGCCATAGACATGGACGGTCAGGCTGTCACTCCTGACCCGGAGGACGACGAAAGCCAGATTGATGGCTGCGACGCTCCCATAGTAGACGCAACACCGGACGAAGCTTTACCCCCCACAGAAGGAGGTGTAGCCTGACATGGCACATTCATTAACATGGCTACCGGACGTATTGAAGGCCGCCGGGCTTAAGGTCTCCGAGGTGCCGGGCTGGAAGACGCGCGGCGACCGCGATGTCGGTCACATCTTCGGCGTCATCTGCCACCACACCGTCGGGCCCAAGGTCGGCGTCATGCCGAGCCTTAACACTCTTATAGATGGCCGCCCGGATTTACCGGGGCCGCTCGCCCAGCTAGGCCTCGGTCGTGACGGCACCTACTTCATCATCACCGCCGGAAGGGCCAATCACGCAGGCAAGGGTGAGTTCCGAGGCATAGTCAACGGCAACTCCAACATGATTGGCATAGAGGCGGAGAACACTGGACTGCCGAACGATTTCCCCTGGCCCGCCGTGCAGCTGGATGCCTACCACCGTGGCGTGGCCGCCATCCTCAAGCACATAGGCCGCGGCGTAGAGTTCTGCGCCGGTCACAAGGAGTACGCTTTGACCAAGGCGGGGAAGCGTGGCCGTAAGACCGACCCTGACCTGGACATGAACGAGTTCCGCGCTGAGGTCGCAAAGTTCATGAGCAGCACGGCCGCGCCGAAACCGCTGATACCCGCTGTGGAGCCGACGCCGCTGCCCGGCGGCTCGCCCGGCCGACCTACTCTTCGTCGCGGCGCGTCAGGCGACCTTGTCAAACAGGTTCAGGCCATAGTCGGTGTCACGCCGGACGGACAGTTCGGCGCGAAGACAGAGGCAGCCGTGCGTGACTTTCAACGCAAGCAGAATCTGGTTCCGGACGGCATCGTTGGGCCCAAGACCTGGCGCGCACTGGACGCCGTCGCCGCACCCGTCTAGCTTCCTCAGCTCTATCAACCTGCTGCCTCACGCATGCAGAAGAAAGAGCGCTTGAAAGTAGCGAGGCTGATGAGCAACCCCGCTCGTCAGCCTCGCTACGTTCTACGCATCAAGCGCGCTGATTTCAGAGACACAAAAATCAGACCTGCCCTTTCTTCGAATTGTTCGAAGACCTCCTGCCGGTGTGCCGTTTTAGAACGAATCCTTAGTCTTTATTCTGCGGGAGCAACTGCCTTTATCGCGGCTAAATATTGCAATTAAACACCTAAATCTCCGGCCGGTTTCCTTCGTCATGTCGGCACGGTTTTTGCGGCTAATATTGAAAAAGTATTAGTGAGACAGCCGCAGGGAGTTGAGGACTTATGAGAGGTATTAAGCTTTGGCCGCACGTGGCGATACTGGCTTTAGTATGCGCCGCCATTGGTGGAGCAGTCGGGTATTATCTTGTCAGCCGTAATCAACCCGCAGAGTTACAGGTCGCTTCGACGGCCGCTCGCGTGGAGCGCGTGGAGGGTCAGGTGGCGCTCAGGCGCGGCTTCGGCAGCCCTGAGGCCAATCAACAGTATCTGGAACTAACGCCGAACACGCCCGTCAAAGTCGGAGACCGTATCTACACGCGCGACAACGCGAGAGCCGGGCTCGCCTTTACCGGACGTAACTTCGCAAGGCTGGACGACAACACCTCTCTGGATGTTCTATCCCTTTCGCACGGCAGGACGCAGCTTGCGCTTCGCGACGGCACTGCCCTTTTCAACGTCGGCGAGCTTAATGACGGCGAGTTGTTTGAAGTGGCGACTCCCTACGGGGCAGTTGACCTACAGCAGCCCGGGCTCTACCAGATAGGCATAGACGATAGGGGCAGCACCATCGTCTCCGTGCTGAGCGGGCTCGCGCAGGTCGTGGGGCTTGCAGGCAGCGGGCAGGTTAGTAAGGGCGAGATGCTCACGCTACTGGGGCAGACCGCAGCCGACATAGCTTTATCGCGCCTTGACTCCGGTTATGCGGGTAATCTCGTTGATGATTACTACGGCTACCAGTACCCTGACCTTTACGACGGTCGTTATAGAGACTACAACGCTTACCTGAACGACCCTTACTACTACGACCCTTACAATCGTTACACGAGTTATCAGTACGTGACGGACACCATACCGGGCGTGTATGACCTTGACGGTTATGGTGACTGGCAGGATGTTGACGGCTACGGGTACGCTTGGCGGCCAAGGGTTGACGCGAGCTGGGCTCCCTATCAGCAAGGGTACTGGACGATGGACGACCTTTACGGCATGACCTGGGTCTCGACCGAGCAGTGGGGCTACGCGCCTTATCATTACGGTCGCTGGGCTTTCATTAATAACCAGTGGTTCTGGGTTCCGGACAGGGTGAATACTGAGCCTGCTTACGCGCCCGCGCTGGTAGCGTTTCTTCCTATGACCGACTCTAATTTAATAGGCTGGGCTCCGCTCGGCCCGGGCGACCCTTACGCGGTCACTTACTACGACGAAAACCTGCAACCCGTTTACCTGAATCAGCAGCCCGTCATACAGCAGCAGATTGTTAATCTCTACGCCCCGAACGCCGTGACCGTCATCTCCGCAGAGGATTTCAGCAGCCGTATAGACAGGGGCAAGATAAAGAAGATAGATAAAGAGCTGCTGGCCCGGGCCAGGCCCGTGCTGGACCCGCTCTCGGTTACGGCGCTCAGGCAGGCCGCGTTACAGAACGAGAAGGCGCGTCGCAAAGTGGACGTGCCGCAGGACGTGGCACGGCGTCTGGACGAAAGAAGTGTGATTACCAGCAATGCGCCGGTCGCGCCGTCTTTCAGGAAGGACAAAGACCTGGCGCGGGCTCTTCGTGCTGAGACAGTGCCGGAAAAGCAGCGCAAGCAGAAGCTGGAATTCAAGGATAACCGGCAGCAGACGGTTGCCAGTCAACCGGGTGATACGCGCCAGCCTTCAAGCGCGGATAACGAAGCAAGGAAGGCCGCAGACCAGGAGCGCAAACAGAAGATAGAAGCTCTTTCGGCCGAGGCATCACGCGGGAACAAAGAGGCTCGCCGTCAGGTACGAGAGCTTGAGAGGCAGCAACGCGACGCGGCAAGAGTCCAGCAAAGAGAGTCTCGCCAGCAGCAGTCCGCACAGCAGGGCGTGGGCATTCAGTCCGCGCAGGGCGAGCGCGTAGGTCAGCCCACGCGCCAGCAGAATGAAGCGGGGCGCGGGCGAGATAAGGGACGTGGCGAGAGCCAGGCACAGCCGCGCCAGCAAGTGATACAGCAGGCCGGGCCGAAACCGCAGAAAGGCAATGGCGGCGGGCCTGACAAGCCGCAGAAGCAGGGCGGAGGCTCGCCCCAGTCTCAGAAGGGCGGCGGCGGAGGTAAAGGCAAAGGGCGTCCTTAAGTCCTTTGCCACACACCTCAATTCGGAGCCGGCGTTTCTTCTACGCTCACCAGCTCGACTATAAAGATTAAGGTGGCGTCCGGCGGGATGGCTCCTCCTCCGGCCCCCCTGGAACCATAGCCGAGCTGCGGCGGGATAATAAGCGTGGCCTGCTCTCCGACGCGAAGCTTCCCTATTCCTTCATCCCACCCTTTGATGACGCGTCCCGCGCCGAGCTTGAACTTTATCGGCTCACCACTGTCAAGAGAGCTGTCGAACTTCACGCCGTTAGTCAGAAGCCCTGTGTAGTGAACCGCGACCATTTCGCCAATGCGCGGCTGCCTCCCGTCGCTGCGGCGAGTAATCACGTAAATCAGACCCGACGGTGTAGTCACTACGTTCGGCGTAGCGGCGGCAGTTGTCCTGCGCTCGGCCCCGGCCGCTCTTGTTCGCCTTCCTCTGGCGGTGCCCGTCCTCCCCCTGCTCGTCTGTCCCTGAGCGACAGGTACGGAACCGGGCAGTAATAATATGATTGCGGCAATGACCAACAGCTTCATGAATTCCCCTCCCATGCTCCTACTTCCTGCTCGCGTGCCAGGCCGCCAACACTTCGGCCTCGCGCTCCGGCTTTAACCCGGCACGTATCTTCGATTGTCTTTCCGCTGGCTGCTTCTTAAACCAATCCAGCGTGGCCCTTATAGTGTCCGGCAGAGGACGAAACGTTAGACCCTTGCTGAGCGCTTTATTGATGTTCGTCAGGTGATATCCGATTTCCGGCCCCTTCACCGGAGCCCAGATGGGTATCTCGTCCAGCACTTTTTGGCTGGCTAGAAAATCTACGTCGACCCATGTGATACGAGCGTCCGAGTTTGTAGTCTTCTTCATCTCGTCTAACATGCGCCCCATCGTCAACTTTGATTTAGGCCCGACGGCATTAAATCTTCCGGTCGCGCCCTGCTCCACCATGCGTATAGTCCACTCTGCCAAATCACGCGCGTCGATTATCTGAATCGGGTCGGAGCTGTTTCCGGGAGCCAGCATTTCACCGCCGCGCTCGACGCGAACGGGCCAGTAGGTGAAGCGGTCGGTCTCGTCGCCGGGGCCTACGATATAACCGGGACGTATCACAAGCGTCTTGCCCGGAAACCACTTTTCAGCTTCAGCTTCAGAAAGAGCTTTGAGAGGGCCGAACAGTGCGAAGTTGCTGGCGCGCATTGTCTCTCTGGTCTCTTTCATAGCATCTGCGCCTGTGTATTTAGCCAGAGGCGCGTCTTCATTAAGCTCCCTGCTGGTGTCTGCGTAAACCGCCGTCGATGAAATAAAGACGTAGCGGTCAACATTGCCTTTCAGGATTTGCGCCGCGTCGCGCACCCAGACCGGGAGCGTAGCTGGATTGTCAATCACCACGTCCCACTTGCGACCTTTCAAGGCATCAAGCTGTCCGTTGCGGTCGCCTATCAACTGCTCTGCTTCTTTGGGAAGCTCTCCCGGGTGAGTCCTGCCGCGATTGAAGACCGTCACCTGATGGCCGCGAGAGAGTGCGTATCGCACCTGAAAGGGGCCGGTGAATCCTGTCCCTCCGAGTATCAGAATCTTGAGAGGCTTTGGTGCTCTATCGGTTATTCCGGCTTCTGCCGAGAAGGTCGGCAAGCCGGATACGAGTCCGGAACCGGCGGCGGCTCCTATCATAGCCGAAAGCTTGAGAAAGTTTCTTCTGCTTATTGCCATCTAGTTGGCTCCCTGAGAATTGGTTTTATTAATCACTTTGTTGCTGTTAGCCGTGTCGCCAATCAAACTCTTACTTCCGCGTGCTCACACGGCAAATTATTAACGTACTCGCTCACTTCACGAAAATTGCTAACCTTCGTAGGGAGCAGCCATGCGGATTCACCATTTTTGAATTGAATCTCCGTCCGCCAGAGAAGTTTCCTATTACCCCTCGCCGGGTCAATTCTGATTTGATTAACCACGCGGCTCAACTCAGCCCAACGAAAGCTTCTTCCGTCATTGCATACCAGACCTTCAGCCGAAAAATATTTGACCGACTTGGCGTGCCCCCTACGAACGAGCCAGACCACCGCCCCGTAAATAACCAGCATCATCAAGCCAAGCCCCAAGGGCACAGGCGCAAAGCCTTTCAGCAGCCCGTTCATTAAGTTCATCAAGCTCAGTGGAACTAAGAAGAGGCCGAGCAGAATGACTAAGATGAATGATAGCTTACTTGTTTTGACATCGAGCCGATTCATTTCCACGCTCCTACGGCACAGGGTCTGCGAACTTGATGTACCTTATCTCGGTGAAGATGATTTTTTTACCCGACAGCACGACGTAATTATCCGTCCAGCCTTTGATGACTTTAATCTTGCCGAACCTGCGCTGGCCGTCTTTCATCACCACTAAATCTTTCGCAAAGCTCTCGCCGGGTGCGCCCTTACAGTCATAAAGGCAGATGACACTCACGTTGGCGCGATAAGCCATTCTGCCATCCCCAAGGTCGACGTAGTTAGCATCCACTCCCATCAGAGGATTGGCATTGACTATCGTCCCGTCGCGCAGCATGACTTCGTTAGTCGGCCATTGCGCTCTAGCTTCCGAGGCGCATCCGATTGAGAAGCCGACACAGAGGACTGCGAGCACAAGCTTAGCCCGGACGTTCTTTTTCATCACGACTGTTATCCTTTACCACGTCGCTCCCTAATGACAACACGGCCCGGCGCATGTAGACAATGGCGTCCGCGCTCAGGGCCAAATGAGTTGTTAGGCTGCTCAAGACGACCGCTGGATGTATCGCCCTTGTAGGGCAAAGCGTTTCGGCGGGCTTAAAGTCCCCGGCACATCTCCGCCCCCCAGGGCGTTCCTGTGACGCGCGCAACTGACGCCTTCACCTCCGCGAAGCTCCAATCCTTACGCTGCCAGATAGTCCCGTCTGAGTACTCCACGCGGTTAATCACGGCCTTCTCCTGGTAAGGGCTTGCAGACTTGCCGGCGAGGCTGTCCGCGCTGACGACGTTGCTCGGGCCGGACGTACCGAAGGCCTGAAGCTCCTTCTCTTTTTTGGGCTTTATGTTGACTCCGCAAAGGAACTGCCGCCGCGCTATCTTCGTCGAATCCGACGACTCTATGAATTGATACTCCCAGAAAATAACTTCTATGACTTTAGCGCTTGAGTTCTGGACTTTGACGCGGTACGCGAAGCCGTCCACGCGTGCTGCCTTGGGCGTGCGAGCCTCCTGCACGCTCTTCTCCATCGCATCCCTGCGGCCGTCCGGGGTATCCAGTTTAGGGTCTCTGGCCGCCGGGTCAAGAACTCTCACGTTTCGCTCGAAGTTCTTATCCGAGGCAATCACGGTCGGGGCCGGAGCGACGCTCGCCGACTGAGGCTCCGCGCCCGTCTGGCGGCTCCTTGACCACTTGAAGGCAAGCACCGTTACCGGGGAACCGTCATTGACGACGGTGCCGTCCTGACCGGGCACAACGAGCAGATGTAGAAGCGTTAAGAGCAAGAAGGTTCTCACGGCTGCCTCCAGTATGCGCAAGGTGGTCATTAGCCACCTGGCTGGGTGGACTCCCTCTACCGGAGGGAGCTCGGGGCGGTCATTTATGCCCGCCCGCCAGGGCCGGAGCGATGCATAACCTGCCAGTCGCCTTTTTCTAAAATGATAAGATAGCCACTGGCGACACTACCGTCAATCATAGAGTAAGCACCAGCCCCGTGTCAGTGAAATTCACAGGGTCGTTCTGTGTGTATGAGTAGCGATTAAACGATTGCGGGTCTGTTAAATCATAACTACCATCCCACGGGTCTAATTCTATCGCCGAGACTACGGTGCGAGAGCCGTCCGTCACTCTCTCCCCTTTCGTCACAGGGTCTTGATGCATCCAGTAGACTCCGCCAGACTGGATGGCTAATAGCTGGCTGCCAGGGTAGACGTAGCCTCTAGACCAGCCGCCTCCGCCGCCTATCTCAGCCACGACCTGACCGCCGAGCACACTACTCCTTAGATAATATGTGGTCGCGCCCGCGACGGTCTTCTTTCCCCTCAGGCGGTCTCCGTCATAATACATGTACTGGCCGTTGATGGCGCTCAAGGTCTGCTGGCCGGTGGCGTCGTACTGGAACGTCCAGCCGCCGCCCGCGTCCGTCATATTCCCTGAAGCGTCAAAGACCATGTTCGGCAGCCTGTTGTTAGTAAACGTCGCCGAGTACGAGGGGTTAGTCCCGCCCCAGCCTATGCGATAGTTTAGATTCCCGTACTGGTCGTAGCCGTAGTGATACGAGTAGGGGCCGTTAGGCGGACTGCCCCAGTTTCCCAGACCTACGTGAGCGTCGGCTTCATTACCGCTGTGAGCTACTTCCAGCCTTCCAAGGTGGTCGTAATCATAAGAGCGGTTCAACGTCGGGTCGTAAATATTTCTTGCGCGGCTCACGCGGAAGCTGTTATCGCCGAGGATGGAGTAGTTGTATTCGTAGCCGTCGCCGCTTCCCACCAGATTGGGTATGTCCCACTTTGTGAGCCTCAGACGGTTGTCGTATTGCAGGCTTAGCTGGGCGCTGTTGCCGTAGGTCATGGACTTCAAACCGCCGAAGGCGCGGTATTGAAGATTAGAGGCGTAGGTTGAGACGCCCGCATACCCGCTCCCTGTGACGCCCGTCACCCGGCCCATCTTGTCATAGTTATATCCGACCTGCGTATTGAGCACATCGGCGTTGTTGTAATGCGAGAGGCTTGTGAGTTGTCCTACCAATCCGTATTCATAGGCTATCTTGTAAGAGCCTACGCCGGTAAACGTCCTCGTTTCGGAAGTCATCTGGGACAGAGCGTTGTAGACGTAGCTGACGCTGCCCAGCCCGTCCGTCATAGAAGTGCGATTTCCTACCGAGTCGTAGCCGTAGGCGACGTTCGACGTGGCGGCCACGCCCGACGGCACTACGTAGTTGATGGCGGTCAACAGGTGCCGGTTGTTATAGCCGTAGGTCGCGCTCGCCCCGCGCGCATCCGTGACAGTGTTGACAGTATCATCCGGATTATAGCTGTAATAGGTGTAGGTGATATAGGTGCGACGGTGATTACCGCCCGTGTCATAAACGTTAATCTCATACGGCCTGGGGTTCAACTGCTGGCTGCCGCCTCCGCTATCCTGAGTCCAGGCAATGGTGGTCAGCTTCAGTTGGGTCAAGCCTGATGTTAATACTTCTACCTGCATGGTGAGACCTTTCTGCCAGCCCGTGGAAGTCGCCATGCTTCCGACGCGCCTATGTCCGCTCCGAATGCGCCGCCGGAGGAGCCTGTGTTTTTGAGCGCCCACTGCTCAATGAAGCGAGGGTCGTTAGGCGTCACTTCATCTTTACCGATAAGGTAGTTAGGCTCTACAAGCTCTACAGCCGGGTTGAGGCGAACTTCCGCCGCCAGAGCATCTATGTCCTGCCCTTCCTGAAGCTTCAGTTTCTCAACGCGGGATTCACCTCGAAGCATCTTCTCTCTACGCGCGCTCTTAGACGCGGCCAGAGCATTCTTGTCTTCATTGGAAACATTCTCTCGAAAACGCACCAGCAGCTCGCCCGCGCGTTTGCCACCGGCCCCTCGCAGTTGTTTCGACGCACCGAGGCTCGCGCCCTTTTCCACCTTGGCTTCAGCTTCGGCTTTTACTTTTGTGAGAGTAAAGGGCGCTATCCCGGAGAGCATAAGGGAATAGATGATGACCAGACAGAAGATGAAGCCGGAGAGGGAGGCGCGGCGCTGATAGCGGGGCATTCGTAGAAGCTCCTTAAGATTTAAGGCTGAGCCTCCGCCCGTATGTGAGCCAAGATGCCGATTACACAGAAATGCATCCCTTGCGCTCTATAGAGGGTAGAGGCGGTGGTTTCTGAATCGTCCCGTCGGCTACCGGCAAGTGGCTGCCGGGGGTTTTATCTTTACAGGCGAAGAGAGAAGGTGAACATGCTTTTTTGAATTATGGGAGAACGTCAGCAATCCAAAACAGCACATCTGAAACCGTCAACAGAAATCTTTTTTCGGTGGGAATCACAAAGCGGCAAAGGCTGTATAGCGGCGTCAGCCGGGATGCTCGTCAAGCCCAAAGTGAGACCGAGGACGGCGTTCCCCCCATGAACGGAACCACCTATCGCCCGCTTGTCTTCCTCTTCCCGGATTTGGTCTTAGTCTTCTCAGGCACCACGTCATACTTCAGCAGGACTATCCCGCTCTTCTCGTAGACGCGCGTCTCGGTCAGTGACAGGCGGCGGCGTAGAGCCGGGCCCGGGAGGAAAGGACGGCCGCCGCCCAACACCACTGGAATGACTGCGGGCTCAACCGTGTCCACGCAACCGAGTTCGAGCAGGCTACGGAAGAGCTCTCCGCCTCCGAACAACCAGATGTCCTTACCCTGTTGCGCACGCAGACTGTCAAGCGTCTCCTTAACTTGCTCCGAGATAATCGTGACGCCCGGGTGATCCTCCGGGCGCAGCGAGCGCGAGAAGACCAACGTCTTCATGCCCTGGGATAGTTCCGCTCCTGCCACCTCGAAAGTGCGACGCCCCATCAAGAGGGTATCGAACTCATCGAACAGCGCCTCGAAGTCAATATCCGGGTCAGCGACTATCCAGTCATACTCGTCGTCGGGCCCGGCGATGTAGCCATCTAGACTGCACGCTACCTGATATCGAATCTTACGCATGATTGTCTCCGTACGTGATTACCACCAGGTTCTCATAAAAACAACTCTGTTCGGTCTACGGTTAAATGGAGTCGTCCGGGACTCGCCCCTTAACGGCATTAGCACGGGCGCTATAGACGATACGACCGGCGGCATCCGCTGGCAGGCGCTCGCGCAGCCGCGCTTTGAGAACCGCGAGTTCTTCTGTCGCCATCGCGGCGAGTCCGGGGCCGACGCTCGGCCCTCCCAGGACTGTCTCCCAGTAGTCGTCGAAATCATTGAATCTCCTTTGCACGGTAATCTCCCGCGCTTCGACAGATTCCAGGCCCGCACCATTCCATAACTCCCGCATCGTGTCTATACGAGATGCTTCAGGGCTCGGCGGCTCCGGAACCGCGACTCCCAGCCCACGCATTTCAGCTTGCAGTGCATCGTAAGGGAAACCGCCGCCGACCATGTCCCACGCGTAGGCCGTGACGATGCCGCCGGGGCAGACCACTCTGGCCATCTCTGCGACGCCTTTGGCCGGGTCAGGAACGAAGAAAATCACCAGCGGCATGACGGCTGCGTTGAACGTATCGTCAGGGAAAGGCAGTGCCGTTGCATCGCCCTGACGAAACTGTGCGACGCGCAACGCCGGTCGCCTGCGAGCATAGACAAGCTGTTCCTCAGACGGGTCTATGCCTTGTACTGAGAGTGGCGCACACCGCTCGACGAGCAGTTCGGTGAAAGCGCCGTTACCGCAGCCAACGTCGAGCCATCGCAAACCTGACCGTGGAGCCAGCCAGTCTAGAAAAGCTTCGCCTGCGAGCTGACTCCACTTTCCCATGTATCGTTCGTAAGCGGCCCCGTCTTTGAAGTTGATTTGATTGGCCATCAATAATATTTTCCTCCGGGGGCGAACCTTTTCCCCTTACCCCTTCAATCTCTTTAAGGCTTCTTCGTTCGACTGTGCTCTACTTTCATACCTTGATGCGTATCGAACAGCCTTCGATGTTCCGAGAGCGAGAACTCGTCCTCCCTGGTCTCATACTCCCTGACCCAGTCAATCAGCATCCGTAAATTAGCGTCCTGCGCTTCGCGGCTCTTGTACTTGTGCGGCTCCCAGGGCCTCTGGCGGCAGTTCTCCACGCACGCCTCCACTCCGGGATTAAGAAATATCAGCTCCGTACAATAGCGCGCCGCTTCCCGGAGCAGCACGGAATAACATCCTTCTATCACCCAGGAATCGCTCGCCCGTATGAAACGCATCAACTCGCGCAGGCTATCTTCGTGCGCGGCCCTGACACCCGGCTCGTCGGCTTTCCAAGCGATTACATCAAGGTCTAAGTGCGGGACTTGATAAAGGCTTGCCAGGTGTTTAGCTAAAGTTGATTTCCCTGAACCCGAATTTCCGAAAATGACGATTCGTTCCATATAACCTCGCGGGTGGCCTTTCAATCTACATCTAAATGAGAAATGATTATAAGAATGGTTTATTAAAGCACACGGCCGCAGGCTACGCCTCGCCATGTGGCTCGCGCCCCGGCCGCAGGAGGTGAGCCCAGCCGAGCTCCGCCCAGTCCAGCTCTTCCTCTACGCGCTGGAAGGCGGCGTCGCCGATTGTGCCGTCGTCACGAAGCGCCATGAGCCGCCGCCGCTGTGCCTCGGTCGCGGCCTGCACCGCCGCCGCGTCCGATTCACGGCTATCGGCCTCCGCGACGAACGGCGGCGTAGCCTCTAAGTCCTCGGCCGCGTGGCCATTCACGCTCTCCCCGTCGCCGTCAATCTCCTCTTCAGCGCGAAGCAGTTGCAACTCGTAGCGACGCCGCACAAGCTCCGTCGTCTCGGCCCCCGGGCACGTTGCGGCCGCCTCGACCGCAGCCCTCAGCGCTTCGACCCGCGCAAGCCGCACCTCTCTGTCCACAGTCCCGTCGTCTTCGAGTCGCAGGCGCAGCATGAGCGGCCGCAAGCTGAGTCCCTGAAGCACGAGCGTGCCCAGGGTGACGCCGAAAGCCGTCGTGAGGATTAGGTCGCGATAGGGGAAGCCGGTCGGTAATGCGAGCGCGGCGGCGAGCGTCACAGTGCCGCGCATGCCGCACCACCCTACCACGGCCGCGCCGCGAGCGCTCAACGCCACCGCGTCTCGCGGCCCCGGCGCACCGTCCCCACGCGGACGGCAGCGCCAACGACTGAAGGCCGCCGCGCCCGTTACCCACACGATGCGCGCGACGATGACGGCGGCGCACACTAACGCCGCGACCATTGCATAGCGCGCCCCGGTGCTGCCGGTCGCGCGCTCTGCTATAGACCTGAGTTGAAAGCCCACGAGGATGAAGGCGAGGACGTTCAGGACAAAGACCGCAACCTCCCATACGGCCCACGCGGGGATGCGTATGCGGGCAGGCACCAGCTTGGGCGCGCGGCGCGAGGCCGCCATCGCGAAGACCACCATCGTGATGATGCCCGAGAGGTGCAGCCGCTCTGCCAGCACCCAGACGCCGAACGTGGTGCAGAACTGCACGACGACCGCGGTCGAGATGTCCTTGATGCGAGCGCTCACGGCGAGGGTGAGCCGCGCGAGAATGAGCGCGAGGACGACGCTGCCCAGAGTGACGACGAGCAGGGTGGGGAGCACGCTCCATCCTGAGAGGAATCCTGTGAGCGTCGCCCCGACCGCTAAGCGGTAGATGAGCAGCGCGCTCGCGTCGTTGAAGAGGCTTTCGCCTTCCAGTATCACGAGCAGCCGGTAGGGCGGGCGGAGCGCCTTGAGCACAGTAGTCGCTGCCGCAGCATCCGGCGGGGCGACGATAGCGCCGAGCGCGACCGCCGCCGCCCACGGCATGTCAGGGACGAGCGCCTTGGCAACTAGGGCCACGACGGCGACGGTGAGCGCGACGGCCCCCAGGGCGAGGCTCGCGACCGCGCGCCAGTTCGCGCGCAGGTCTCTGGGCGAGGCGTCGAAGGCGGCGTCGACTAAAACGGGAGCGACGAAGAGAGCGAGCGCAAGTTCCGGGTCGAGCGTGAGCGTCGGCACGCCGGGAATGAGGGCTAGCGCAACACCTGCGAGCGCCACCAGCGCCGGATAGGGTGCGCCGAACCTACGCGCTGCGGCGGCAAGGGCCGCCCCGCCCAACAGCAGCGCGACAACTATCTCAAAGATTTCCATAGCAACTGTTTCAGGACGAGATGACTCCGTAAAGAATCCGAGGCGCATCGTTTCCACGCCGCCTCAAGTGCTTCGGGTCATGCGCTTTGGTGACGGAAGCGGGCCATCACGTCTCTTCGCTACGCCAGTCGGAGGCCGCACCGTCACCGAGCTCGCGCGTCATCTCTATCATCGTCCGACGGAATCCTGCGCGGGCGAACATGCGCTGCGCCGACTCGTTCCGCTCGGCGGTCGAGAGCACGACACGGGGCGCACCCTGAGCCTCAAGCGCCGCGAGCGTGGCATCAAGCAGCATCCGGCCCAAGCCCTGCCTGCGACTGGCGGGGTCGACCACGATGTCGTAAAGCACGCCCGCAGGCCCGCGCAGCGACATGTAATCGCTCCCCTCTACGGCCGCGTAAGTATAGCCGAGTACCTCGCCATTCAGCTCCGCGACGAGCACGATGACGTTCGGCTCCCTGAGCTGACTCCCCAGGAACGAGGCGTAAGCGTGCTCGGTCTGCGGGGTGGCCGCGATGAAGCGCTGCGGGTCGAAGCCGTGATGCGTGCGTACAAGCAGCGCGCCGAGACGGCCTACGGCCGGGAGGTCTGCGGGCGCTGCGGGACGGATGGTGGCGGCCGAATTGTCGGGCGGTTTCATGTGCACGGATGAAGTCAGGTCAAAATGCCAGTCAGGTCGTTAATCAATCTTTGAGACGGCGCAGGCAAGCAGCTTCACTCAGCGATTGACCAGCTTTTGCGAGCCTTCACCGTATCGCGCTCCCTGCACCTGAACCTGCGAGGTGATGCTATCAATTTCTCGCAGGTCGGCTTCGCTCAGCTCTACATTAACCGCGCCGAGATTTTCTTCGAGGCGATGCAGCTTCGTCGTTCCCGGAATCGGCACAATCCAGGGCTTTTGTGCAAGCACCCAACTGAGCGCAATTTGCGCGGGCGTCGCGTTCTGTGCTGCGGCGTACTTTCCAATCAAATCAACCAGAGCCTGATTCGCCTGACGAGCTTCGACTGAAAAGCGCGGCACGGTGTTGCGAAAATCCGTCGCGTCGAACTTTGTGTTTTCGTCAATCTTTCCCGTCAGAAATCCTTTACCGAGTGGGCTGAACGGGACAAAGCCGATGCCTAATTCTTCGAGGACGGGAAGAATTTCAGCTTCGGGCTCTCGCCACCACAAGCTGTATTCGCTTTGAAGAGCGGTGACGGGCTGAACGGCGTGCGCGCGGCGAATCACTTCGACCCCGGCTTCCGACAAGCCGAAGTGCCTGACCTTGCCTTCCTGAATTAACTCTTTGACCGCGCCCGCCACGTCTTCAATCGGCACACTAGGGTCAACGCGGTGTTGATAAAGTAAGTCGATGTAATCCGTTTTGAGCCGCTTCAATGACGCTTCGGCGACTTCCCTGATATGTTCGGGTCGGCTGTTGAGCGGAGGCTGCTGATGCTGCGTTCCGTCGGCGTCGATGTTAAAGCCGAACTTGGTGGCGATGACGACCTGCTCCCGCACGGGCGCAAGAGCTTCGCCGACCAGTTCTTCATTCTTAAACGGCCCGTAAACTTCCGCCGTATCAAAGAAAGTGACTCCACGTTCGACGGCTGCCCTAATCAACGCGATTCCGTCTTTCGGGTCAATCGGCTGGCCCAGACCGAAGCTCATCCCCATACAGCCCAGACCGAGCGCCGACACTTCCAAACCGCTGTTTCCCAGTTTTCGTTTCTGCATAATTTCTCCTTAACCACTATCGTCCTGTGCTATCAGGCGCGAGAAATCATCAGGAGTGTCCACGTCCACCTCGCCGTTTGAGAATGGTAAGAAGTGCGACTCATCGCAGTGTCTCTTGATGATTACTTTCGCGCCGGACACGCCTTCCAGTTGAGTCAGCTCCGTGAAGAGCGTCCTGCTGAAGAGTGCCGGAACGCCGAAGCTTCCGCCATAGGTTGAGGCAACGATTGCTCTTCCGGTGGCCCGGTGCGCGGCGAGCAGATTAGAGATAACGTCCGAGGTGACGTGAGGCTGGTCGCACAACAGAAGTACGGCTGCACTTGCGTCGGCGTCTGCGCTGATAAGACCTTCTATGCCCGCCCTGACTGACGAGCCCATCCCCGTCTCCCACTCAGCATTGAACACTTCCCGCACGTCCAGTCCTTCAAATTCGCGTCTACACATCTCTGCATGTGCGCCCGTCACCACGACGACGGGACGGCACCCCGCGTCAAGCGCTGCCAGCGCCGCGCGCCTGAGCAGGCTCTCGCCCCGGAACTGGAGAGTCTGTTTGGGGCTCCCCATGCGGGAGGACGAGCCTGCCGCCAGAATCACCGCGCCGACAACCACCGAGTCGCTTTCGACCACCTTAGAAACGCCCCCGCATAAAGCCTCGGCCCTCAAGCCACCGCCGCCGCCAGCACCTGCTCCTCAATTAAGAGCGCGCTCTCATCATGGGAAGCGCTGCCGTGAATTGAGCCGCGTCGCTCGCGCAACATGCCGCCGCGCCGCCCTTCAAGCACCGCGCGCATCTCTGCGACGATTGACAGGGCTATCTCGGCGGAAGAGCTCGCCCCTATGTCCAGACCGGCCGGAGAATAAAGGCGAGACATCTCTCCTTCTTCCGGCCGGAACGTCTCTTCATTCTCCGCCAGCTCAGACAGCATCCGTCGGGTACGCTTGCGCGGGCCCATGACTCCTATGTAGCGCGCAGGAGATGCCAGAAGGAACTTGAGCAACGCTAGGTCGTGCGAGTAGTTGTGCGACATCAGAAGCGTCAGGGTGCGCGGCGTAATCTTGACCCGCGAGGCGACATCTTCGGGGCGCGAGAGCGTGACTTTGTCGGCCACGCCGAAACGCGAGAGGCTGATGGGCCGCGCCTGCGGGTCAACGACCTCTGTCTGCCAGCCCAGGCCGCGCGCGAGCTCGACAATGGGCAGCGCGTCGTGTCCTGCTCCGAAGATGACGAGCGGGACGGGCGGCATGAGCGTCTCGATGAGCACTGCCACACCAGCTTCGCTCACATCCAGAGTGAATCCGGCGGACGTTACCTCTTCGCGCGCCAGCGCTCGCACTTCGTTTTCCAGTAGAACAGACAAAGGCCCGCTTAACTTATCGCTACGAACGGTTCCTTCCTCATCGAGGAAGAGACGCGCGCCGGTTTCGATTAAGGCTGAATCCGTTGCCGACTCCGACGGCGCGTGTTGATAAAGGGTCGCGACCCACGCGGGAGCGGCGTTCGCCTCACAGGAACGCCTGAGCGCTTCTATGTAGAGTGAATCCGGTGTGAGCGGCTCGACCAGCACGCGCACTATGCCGTTGCAGCCGAGCCCCAGGCCCCAGGCCATTTCGTCGCTGGTCGTGGCGGTGTTGTACTCGACGAGCTTTGCCTCACCCGATTTGATAACACGCTTCGCGTGCTCTATAACGTCCGATTCGAGACACCCGGCGCTAATCATGCCGGTACTCGCCCCACCTTCGCAGACAAGCATGCGCGCGCCCGCTCGCCTGTACGAAGAGCCTTCGACGCTCACGACCGTCGCCAGGGCAGAGCGCTCGCCTCTCATGTTCGCTTCGTCAAACGCTTCGACTAATGCTCGCACTTCGTTCATAAATCATCTCTCCCTTACAGCAGCTTGTCCGGCGTAATCGGCAGCTCCCTGATGCGTTTGCCCGTGGCGTGGAAGACCGCGTTGGCTATGGCCGCAGGGATGCCGACCATGCCAAGCTCGCCCATGCCCTTGACGCCGAGCGGGTTCACAACCGTGTCGTCCTCTTCGACGAATATGGTCTCGATCTCATAAACGTCTGCGTTGACGGGCACGTGATAGTGCTGCAAATTCGGGTTCATGATGCGGCCGAAGCGGTGGTCTATCTCCGTAGCCTCCTGCAAGGCCATGCCTATGCCCCACACCACCCCGCCTATCTCCTGGCTGTGCGATGCCTTGGGGTTGATAATCTTGCCGCAGGCCGTGACCTCTATGGCGCGCGTGACGCGCACCTGTCCTATGTCGGGGTCTACCTTCACCTCTATGAACTGCGCGCCGTGAGCAAGGGTCGCGTACTTCTGCCGCTCCGGCGAAGGTCTCGACTCGAAGGTCTCAGCGACCTCCGTCAGGTTGTTCCGCCGCATGACTTCGGGGATGCTGACGGACTTCGACGCGTCGCTCTTGAGTCGAAGCCTTCCGTCGAGCATCTCCACGTCGGCGGACGCCGCTCCCTTCAGCGGCGAGCTCGCGTCCTGGTTCGCGAGCGTGAGCAACCTTGCGCCGATGGCCAGAGCAGCGCCGTGCACGGCTGAGCCGACGCTCGAAGTCGTCTGCGAGCCGCCCTGCGCCGGGGCTCGCGGGAACTTAGTGTCGCCCAGCTCGAACTGGACGCGCTCCGGCGTCAGGCCCAGATACTCTGCGGCAATCATGGTCATCACCGTGTAGGTGCCGGGGCCGATGTCGCTCGTGGCGCTCACGACGTGCGCCGTGCCGTCGGCGCGGTAAGTAATACGAGCGCTGGCCGGGCTTTGGAACGCGCCCCAGACGCCCGTGGCCGTGCCCCAGCCTACGAGCAGCCGACCGTCGCGCATAGAGCGCGGCTCGAACTTCCTGTTCTTCCACCCGAACTTCTCTGCCCCGAGCCGGTAGCACTCCCTGAGAGCCTTGCTCGAAAAAGGCCTGCCGCTCACAGGGTCTACTTCTGCGTAGTTGATGAGCCTGAGTTCCAGCGGGTCAATCTTGAGAGCGTAAGCCAGCTCGTCCATCGCGCACTCCAACGCGAACATCCCTGAAACTGCGCCGGGCGCTCTCATCCAAGTCGGCGTGTTGAGGTCAACGTCCGTGATGCGCAGCGGCGCGTAGAGATTCGGGCAGGCGTAGACCTGACGCGTGAACCCGGTCGTGTTGTCCGAGAACTCTTCGAAGCTAGAGGTGTTGTGCACAGCCTCGTGAATCATCGCCGTGAGCTTGCCCGACGCTTCGGCACCGAGCGCTATCTTCTGGATAGTGTAGGGGCGGTGCCCGTGGCCTGTGAACATCTGCGTGCGCGTGTAGACAATCTTGACGGGCCGCTTGAGCTCTCGCGCCGCCATGGCGGTCAGCGACGGGTAGTAGTTGGGTCGAAGTGACGACCCGAACGCGCCGCCCACGTAAGGCGAGATGACCTGCACGTTATCTTCTGGGATGTTGAAGCTCGACGCGAGGTGACGGCGCACGCCGTAGACCTCCTGCGTCTTGTCGAAGATTGTGAGGCGGTCGCCCTCCCAGACGGCTATGGCCGCATGCGGCTCCATAGGGTTGTGATGCTCCACGGGGATGCGGTACTCGGCCTCGACTTTAACGGGCGCGCTCTTCATAGCCTCTTCCGGGTTGCCGCGAGGTTTGGGCGGCTGCCCCTGAGAGGGAAAGCGCCCGCGCTCGCGCACGGCCTCGGTGTCGGTCGTGTGCTTCTCCGCGTTGTAAGTGGCACGGACTAAGCGTGCCGCGTAGCGCGCCTGCTCGTAAGTCTCCGCGACGACCAACGCCACGGGCTGCATGTTGAAATAGATTCTGTCGGACTGTAGCGCGCGGAAAGACTTGTCCTGCTCCCTGTTGTTGCGCGGGGGCGCGTACTCCGTGTTGGCCTTCGGCCCGAGCTTAGGCGTGTTCAGGTGCGTGAAGACGCGCACCACACCCGGCGAGCTTTCGGCCTCGCGCGTGTCAATGGATTTGATGGTGCCCTTGGCTACGCTTCCAAGCACGATGAAGCCGTAGGCGAGGTTCGGCACCTTGAACTCTGCCGCGTACTTAGCCCTGCCTGTCACCTTCGCCACGCCGTCCACGCGGCTCATCTCTTTCCCTATGTATCTAGCCATAGTGCTCTCCCTCCCCTGTCAGATAAGCCTGGCCGCACGCATCAGAGAGCGCACGATGGCGCGCTTCCCCAACTCGACTTTGTAGGCGTTATGCGCGAGCGGCTTAGCATTCGCGAGCGCCGCATCGGCAGCCCTGCGGAAGCTCTCCTCTGACGCAGGCTTACCACTCAGCGCGGCTTCCGCCTCGGCGCTTCGCCAGGGCTTGTGCGCCACGCTCCCCATGACGACGCGCGCCTGCCTGATAGTGCTCCCGTTCATCTCAAGTGCAGCGGCCACAGCGACGAGCGCGAAGGCATAACTCGCCCGGTCTCTGACCTTCAGGTAATAGTAGTTCTTCGCGAAAGGCGACTTCGGTAAATCAATAGCCACTATCAGCTCGCCGTGCTCAAGGTTGTTGTCTTTCTCGGGCCTGTCACCCGGCAGGCGGTGAAACTCGCTTATGGGGATAGTGCGCTCTCGCCCCGACGCGTTCCTGACTCTCACCTGTGCCTCAAGCGCGTAAAGAGCATTAGCCATGTCGCCCGGATAAGTTGCGACACACTTTTCGCTCCATCCGAAGATGGCGTGAATCCTGTTGATGCCTTCGAGCGCCCCGCAGCCTGTCCCAGGCTCGCGCTTATTGCAGGGCATAGCCGTGTCGTAGAAGTACTGGCAACGCGTGCGCTGCATAAGGTTCCCGCCGTTCGTTGCCATGTTGCGTAGCTGCCCCGAAGCGCCAGCGACGATGGCCTGCGTCAGGAGCGGATAGCTCTTGCGTATAAGCGGGTGATTGGCCGTGTCCGTGTTCTTCGCCAGTGCGCCGATAGTGACGCCGCCGTCCGGCGCTGCCTTAATCTCCGCGAGCTTCAGGCGGGTCAGGTCAACAAGCTCATTGGGGCGCTCCACGTCCTCTTTCATCAAGTCAAGAATGTTGGTCCCGCCCGCAAGAAACTTTGCATTGGGATTCGCGGCGACTACTCTGGCGGCCTCGCCCGCTTCGCTCGCCCGCGTGTACTTAAACGGTCTCATCGGCTATCTCCTTCCTGATGCGCGCCAGCTCTTCTTCCTCTACAAAGCGCCACGTCCGCGCCGATTCTTTGCCCGTATGAACCTCACGGATAGCCGCCACGATGCCCGGGTAAGCGCCGCAGCGACAGATGTTGCCGCTCATGCGCTCGCGTATCTCGTCGTCCGAAAGCCTTGTCGTCGTCTGGGTCACGTCCGTCGTAACATGACTCACATCGCCTCGCTTCGCCTCTTCCAAGAGTCCGACCGCCGAGCATATCTGTCCCGACGTGCAGTAGCCGCATTGGAAGCCGTCATACTTAATGAAGGCTGCCTGCATGGGGTGCAACTGCTTACCCTTAGCCAGCCCCTCTATCGTCGTGACCTCACGGCCTTCAAGTGTCGCGGCCAGCGTCAGGCAGGAGAGCACGCGGCGGCCGTCCACAAGCACAGTGCATGCGCCGCACTGGCCCTGGTCGCAGCCCTTCTTCGTCCCAGTCAGCTCAAGCCTCTCGCGCAGGGCGTCCAGGAGCACCACGCGCGAATCCAGCTCAAGCGTTTTGGCTGCGCCGTTCACCTTCAGGGTGACCTTGATGGGATTCTCAGGCGCTAAGGCCCGTGCGAATACCGCGTCGGGTGATGTACCAAGCGCGGCTAACGCCTGCTCCTTCTCAAGCAGCATGAGCGCGAATAATCCTAGGCTGCCCGCAAGCGTCTGCCCCAGGAATGTGCGTCGCGCCTGACCTACGTTCGTTAACGTCGGCATCTCCTTAACAAGCGCCTCCTCGTCCGCCGTCAACTCAGGCTCTGAGGTCTCGTCAAATTCGTCATTCATTTATGGCTCTCCCTGATTCTGCCTAAACCTATTTCCCGCCCGTGCCGGAAGCAATCACCATCGGCGTCATCTGATTCCAACTACCCGCGCATCACTTAGACTTGCAGGAGTCTCGCCTGACGTGATTCAGACATTTACAGATTGTCGTTGTCGTTCTTCTCTGACAGTAATATTCGCGCGCGGCTAGGGTAAAAATGCAGTCCGGGCCTCAAAGGTTCAAACTGCGCCGCCCATAGACTTAATTTTTCAAATCGTATCTTTTATATGAGTTAATTCTTTCACCCCGCTGTGGCGATATTTTGTCTCACGCCATAGCAGGCTGACATAGGAAAGGCTCGCTGACCGAGGGGATGTGCAGAGTGTCTACAACAGGCGGCAGCGCAGTGAGCCACGCTTTGATGTGACGCTATGCGCAGAGCCGTCGATTCTCTTCAATACCCACCCGTTGAGGGTGCATTAGAACAGAAATCGAGCAAATGAGTCGGGAATTGATGTTGAGACGGAAAAGGTAGAGACAGGCTAAATGTCGAAGCGTCCGGGCATAAGAAAATAGGCGCGTGGGGATTTGAACCCCAGACCCCTACCGTGTCAAGGCAAGCCTAACCGCCTTTTATAGCATTTAGGCTCGATTTTAGGCCAAAACCATACCTGAGGGGCTAGAGAAGTCAACCTTATACGGCATGTGCGCTATACGGAGTCAGACAATTTTCAGACATGGTCGCGGCAAAGGCATAGCAAGAGCGGCGCCAGGAAGTAGTTCAATGTCGCACGCCTCTCAATCACCTTCACCGTCTGAACCAGCTTTTGACTTTATTAAACGGACTACTTGCTAACATTTCTTTTATCTCGGACACATCAGACTTCAGTTTTACAATATCTTCGGATAAAGCCCTGTCAAGGTTTCCATTTGTCTGCTCTATGACCCTCGTCGTCTCGCCCTCTGGCCTCGTAGATTGGCGGGATACGCTGGCTTCAGTGTTTTCGCCTGTCGGCTTTTCCTGCTTATCTGCTCTCAGAGAGAGCAGGGCGTTGAAGAAGACTACGAAGAAGAAGACTTCCAGTATGTTCGCTACAGAGCAAAGAAATTTCGCGTAAGTCGTCGTCGGTACGATGTCCCCATAGCCTGTGGTCGTAATCGTGTAGATGGTGAAGTACATGTAATCCATCAGGCTAAGCGGCGCGTACAAGTGCGTCTTGCTTCCCTGAAGCGGCCTGACCCTAACGACGGCAACCCGATTGCTAGCATCCTTCTCAATATCTTCGTACTTAAAGGCGTCCAGCGACTCCTCCAGGTTGGTCTTAGACTGTTCAAGGCTCTCCTTTTGAGCATTCTGAGCTTCTTGTGTAGTTGCTCTTGGGGTCGCGGCCAACTTGCTGAATGCTTCTGCTTTTGCCACCAATTCTTCAAGCCGGTCTCTCTTTTCCGCCAGTGACTCGTACTTTTTTCTTAGAGTCTCAAGGTCTGACTTCTTGGTGGTCAGAAACTGTGAGTATTCATTTCCGACTATTTCTTTCCTTGTCTCTAAGGATGCGATTCTCGCCTCAAGGCTCGGATTCCCTTTCTTATTAGCGGCCTCTATATCTTCCTTGGGGGGAGCTATGGATGACTTTTCATTTGAAAGGGGGATGATAATCCACTGAAAGTTACTTCCTAATTTTCCGTGCCGGGCAAGCCTCTTCAGAAGCTCATACTTAACGGCCTCCGCCCTGGCCTCCGAGAGGGCATAATTGGATGGGTATCCGACCCCTGGCTTCTCACCATTCTCATATGGCTTTTCGTCGGCGCGCCCCTCTAACTGAATCTGGATTCCCTCACCGTGATGCGCCTCATCCTCGAGTTCTATGGCCTTAACCAGTCGCTCAAGTCGCTCATAATTTATCCACTTTTTCCAGTCTTTATAGTTATTCGATAAATTGCTATTCAGAATCTTCAACCGATTTCCGTCAAGTCTGGCTGCCTGAAGCGCCAGCCGCCGATTAGGGTCTGTCACCCCTCCGTTTAATTCTTCTACTGCATTATCATGATTTTCTTTATCTACAAAAATCTCCTTCAGCTTCGGCTCAGCGACAGCGGTCTGAAAGGTGGCTCCTGATTGTGAATCCTTTTGGGGCCTCTCAAAGTAGAATACATACTCGGGCCATAAGTGGTCGCTGTTGCCATCTATCTCTTCAGCCTTTCCCGACTGTGAATCCTTCGATTGTTTGCCCTCGGCGGCTGTCGTCTCGTCCGGCGGGTACTTACCCACGTTAAAAAGCGGAGACCTCTGCATGAACAGCGCTGGCGCTTTATATTTAGAGTTCAGCATGGCCTTGTCGTGGAAGGCGAAGGAGAATCCGAGGAGGTAAGTAATCCCGAGAAAGATGGCGAAGAAGAAGCTTATATTCCAGAAAGGCGCTTTCGAGACACCGGCCTTCAGAGTTCTCTGCCAACTATCCCACCGCCTCTTGGCCAAGTTTATCTTTTTTGTGCGTGAATGCGTCTCCGTAATGTACGCAGATGCCTCGAGCATATTTCTGTTGAGTCTCTGAACATCTTCTTCCGAAACGTCTTCGCCGAGACGCAACTGCTCTTTGGTTTTTTCAGAATCTTTGTCGAGTTTATGAACAATGAATTCCTTAACCTGATACAGTTCTCTATCTTTCAGAAGCTTGTTCAGCTCTCTGAGAATGGCATCACGATTCAGTTGGTCGTAATTGTGTGCGGCGGCTTCGCGGATACTGCGTTGAGTGTTCTCGTCAAAGCGTTGTAACAGACACGGGTGGTTGCCCGAAGGTAGCTCGGCATTGTCTACCAGTCTGCGGCAGAAGTTGGCAAACAGAACGTCTCCGTCCCCGATGCTCAAAGAGGTCTTCTCGGGCGACCACATTATCAGGTAAGTAATGTAAATGACGGCGATGGTAAGGAGTGCAACAATTGCCAATGCCAAGATGGAGGCGCGCGTGTAATCGTCACTTGTATGGCGAGGCCAGTCGTAGAGATAATTGTACCAGAACAAACAGTAGCAGAATGGGCTGAGCGACATCATGAAAAGACAGCAGGTATAGAATCCCGCATCTTCATCTCCCCACTTACCTCTAAAGAACTGAGCCCCCGCCCATATTATTAAGATAACAATGGGTAGTAAGAAGAGGCCCGCCAAGAACCAGTGGTCGCCGGATTTAAGAGTATTAAGTTGAGACTCCATGAAATCGCCTTCCCTGTACTTATTCCATCCCAGCCGGAAGAGAAATAGCGATACAACAATAAGGAAGACGGACACGATTTGAAGGCCGATACGAGGCAGCTTTAAGTAATCGCGGTTACTTGACGGTGGCATGAGGTGCGCTCTCCTGTGGCAATGCCCTGTTATAGGATACGAGGCGATATGAGATTCGGGCTTCAGCGAAGCGAAGAGCCTCGCTCGCCTTCTCTCTTGACAAGAACGACATACAATCTATTAGAAATTTCCGGTGCCATTAAAAGACCCCTCAGCACAATCGGGTCACCGGGCGCGCGCAGCGAGAGGTAATGAAGCTCGCCATCGTGAACAATATGATTCTGTGAAAGAACTCCGGGTAGTATCCTTAGGACTCTGAGTGACGAACACTAGTTTGAGCTGTCTTAGTAATCACGGCTTACAACGTCGAGTTTATATCCTCATCTAAAAGACGCTCATCGACAATACCTGCAAAGAACGCGCTTATCTGGCACCCTGTAATTGGGCAGGCGGCTTGGCAGAGATTGTTTTGAGCAGGTCTTCGTAGTTCGGGACGATGCGAATCTGTATCTTCCTCAGTGACTCAAGCTCATCCGATTGCTTCAATGTCCCGTTGTCGAAGTTTTTCTCGTACTGATCGAATTCGGCGGCACCGACTGCCACCACTTTGAACTTGGTGGGATCAAGCAGTCCGTTTGCCTGAAAGAGGCGGACGATCTCCGTGGCTCTTCTGCTGGATAACTCCCAGTTGGTTGGGATGGGTTCCCATCCCCCTAGAGGATGCGCGTCCGTGTGTCCTCGTATCTCTATCGTGATGCTGCGCCGGTCGCTACCCAGTTCATCCAGCGCCTTTTCGATTTCCCCGCCTATCTCAAGCAGCCACGCCTTTGCTTCTGGGCGGATGGTGTATTTGGCCGATTGAAAGGTGATATCCGAAGGCAAGACCAGTTGAGTGCCATCGCTAATTACCTTTCTGTCCGGCTCTTTATAGCGCGCATTAATCCTGTTCGCCACCTGATCCAGGATTGCTACGGCTTTGTTCTGCGCCCTTTGCAGTTCTTTCTTCGCTGCGCGCTCCTGATCCAGTTGCAGTCCATAAAAGACTGCGAAAACTATCAGTATGCCAGCAAACAGGTCACAGTAGACAAGCCAGATGTTTACACCGTCTTCCGTCTCGTCCGTCATGATGTTCTCTCCTCTTCCTTTCCCTTAACGGCTATGTCTTGACCTTCGGCGTCGCCATCACTCGGTCGATACAGGTCTGGCTCGGAATTTTTCTCAGGAGAATCCTCGGGCTCTTTATAAATGACGCGCTCGTAAAGTTGGCCTGCTGGCTTTTTTGACTTACGCCGCCAGCTAAATCTTCTACGCAAGCGCTGCCACCAGTTAGGCGGGGGCAGAGCGACTTGAACAGGATGCACGCGCTGCGACGAATTATTGCGCGCTATAGAGTTCTTCACGTCTGTGCGTAAAGCTTTCATACCATCGTCGAGCCCATCAAAGCGTACGCCCAGCTCGTGCAACCGTCTTTGCGTCTCGGCCCTTTCCTGTGGTGCTCCTTTGCCCAGTTCTCCCACCTGTTGCGTGAGTGCTTGAACGTCGCGGGTGCTAGTGACGACCACGTCTCTGAGCTGGTTAAGCGCCTGCCCGTACTCAAGCTTGGCGGCCAAAGCTTTTAGTGATTCGCCAATCTCTCCCAGCCGGTCGACCGCCTGCGACATGTAGACGGGGGAGCCGGTGTTTTCAGAAGAGACGCGCGCGAGCTGCTCTAGGGTAGTGAGGTCGTTGCTTAAGCTGTTGACGCTACGAGTCGTCTCGTTGACCAACTCTCTAGAGCCTGCAAGGGAGGCTGCAATGCTGTCGGCGGTACTGCTCGCGGTAGTCTTCCAGTCGTCCACCAGAACGCCCATCCTGGAGGCAGCCTGGTCTGTATTCGCGGCCGCCTCTGTCATCCACTTTGCACCGAGTGTCTCTATAGTTAAGGCGAACTTCTCGCTGAAACTCTCCAGGGTTGCCGCTAGTCGCTGGTCTGCTGCCGTAAAGCTGCCGGACAGTTGTTCGCGCAAGCGGTCGAGTTCACTCGACGCGCTCGTTACAAGTAAGTTGAGGTCATCACGTATAATGCTGGTTAATTCACGGCTCATGGTCTCGGCCGTCTTGGCCTGACTTTGCAGGTTCTCCCGGTAATCTTTCGTGGCGCGGCCATAGCTCTCAATCCAGGCATCCGTCGCGGTACCCAGGCGGCTGCTGATACTCTCAATCACCTTACCGGAAGTGATATCTAGCTGATCGACAATACGGCCTATGTCCTTCGTGCGTTCGAGCGATTTGCCCACTTCTTGCAGCGTACTGGCTACTGTCCTTGAAGAACCGTCCAGGCGCGTAGCCGCCTCCTGCATTTTGTCCACTGCCGTCAGTGTCTCTGCGCGAAAGGCACCTATGGCCGCCTGCCATTCGCCTGTGGCCTCTGCAATCAATCGGTTCAGTTGTTCCGTTCGGTTATGTACGGCGTCTGTTAGCCCGCGCAGCACTTGATCGTTCTGTAGTCTTAGCTGCTCGACTAATTGACTGAGCGGAGCCAGCAGGTTCGTCAATAACAGGTGTGTCTTGGCATCTGTCGGAAGCAGAGCCGCCACAGGCATCAGGAAGGCGGCGACCTGGCTGAGATATCTCTGCCGGCTCGCTCGCAAGAGTGCGAACAGGAAGTTTGTGATGAGGGCCAGAACCAGTCCCACAAAGCTAACCAGCAGCGCAGTGGACATGCTCTCCAGATAGAGGGTCGAGTTGGCCGCCGTCAGGTTGTCAGTCCCATGCTTGCCCCACATTTCATAGAAGGCGTAAAGCGTCCCCATCAAACCTACTATCACCAGTCCGTTGATGCAGAAGCGTATCACGTCGTCGGCCTCCGCCAGGGCCCGCCCGAGTTGGGCCAGTGCGCGCTGATGATCGAACTCTTCACCCGTATTCGTCGCCCTGACCAACGCACGTACTTGTACACCAAGAGCCGTAGGGCCTCCGTCTGCTACAGCCTCCTTCAGCAGGTCGAAGCGTCGCCCTTCTGTCTCGCCCGTATCTGACGATTGCTTCCAGTTCTTCTCAAACAGCTTTAACGCATTGCGCTCCTGTCTCAACCCCCAGTACGAACGCGTCAGCTTGTATAGGTAGAACAGGAGCAGGAAACCGTGCAGGATAACGAAGTAAGTTCGATTGAGGTATTCTTGCAGCATAATCCTATGGGAGAAGGACATGGAATATGCGCGCCATTTACATCTGTCACTTGCGAGGCGCGCAAGAAGATGTTAAGAGATAACCGAACGCAAGCGCTGTCGGGATTAGCCACTTGCTTTAATGATTGCGGGTCGAGCCGTCGGTCTTTCGGAAGAGCGCAGGCTATGAACCGCCATGATTCCAGTTGTAATCAATCTCTCCCTCATCGCACGTGCCGCTCAGGGATACCTTCTGCACGTTGATGGGGGACTTTTCTCTGGAGAGCGAGACCTCTACAGTCTGGCCGTTCAGCCAGGCTGCGTAGTACTTCTTCTCCTCGACCGGGGTTCCGTCTTCACCCAGAACCGTTACGGTCAGATGAACCTCATGCAAATCTTGGCCGGACCGGTTAGCAAAGTAAATGTTATGCCATCCCAGCTTGACGCCCTGAACGGCCGTGCCGGGGTCAAGGCGATATTCAATGCCTGTGACTTTCTTCCGGCACCCGAACGTTAAGAAGCTAAGAGCAATAAGGAATAGGACTGCGATGTGACGACGCATCTTTCCTCCTTGTAAATCCGGTCGCATCAGATGGGGCCAACTATCAGCTTCAGCGACTTAACAACCTTGTGACTCTCCGGGTTGATACGCTCCTTAGCAGCCTGTGCCAGGTCTCGCGCCAGTTCTGTTAGCTTGTAAACGCGGCTTGGACATTCATAGCTGTTATCCGTATTGATAGAAGCCCACCAGGGGGATTGTGTCTCCTGAAAGATCGTCCAAATTTCCAGCTTCAACGCATCCGTCTTCGCAGACTCACAGGAGACGAACGGCAGGATACAGAAGATGCGCCTTAACGTTGAGATTTCTGAAACGAACATCACCTTGAATCGTCCGGGCGCTTGCTTTCCCTCAGGGTCGTTATCCTCTGTCGCCACCTGCGGCTCGTCTTCTATCCACGAGACAGTACCAGGCGGTGAATAGGTTGGCGTCTCAGCGAAAGGCTGCGGCAGTGGCGGCTCGCCCGCCAACCAAGTGACAGGGACATCCACCTCTTTGATACGCTGGCCGTCTACAGTGTCACTGCGTATGACGACCTGATCTGCTGTCTCTTCCAGGTGTATGTAGTCCGAGACAGGCTGTGTAGGAGCGAAGCCTACGCCCCTGTAGAAGAGCGGTGCCAGTTCAGCCACCTGCGATGAGTACTGAGGGTCTGACTTGAGATTAAAGTCCAGCTTCTGAGTCAGCTCGCGTCCCGCCTGTATGTCTTTCGTAAGGACGAATAGCAGCAAAGGCTTCATACCTGCGTAGTTGTAGAACCTGTTCGAGCCAGGCTTATAGGTGATGGCCGCACGCGGATCATCCTGTCGCGAACACTGTTCAATGGTGGGCTTCAGAACCTCAAGGTCAATCGTCTGTTCTGGGTCGTAGGTGCCGTCGAAGGGGAGCTTGACGGCAACCAGCCATACGCCCCAACCATCCCGAACCATCTTTAGCATCTCGTCCTTGACGCGCATGTACATGCCGCCCGACTGCATGCCGTCAGTAACCAACAGTCCGATGCCTTCCTGCTGCTGTATGTATTGAAGGGCGAAGGTTAAGTCTGTGTCACCGCGATAGCTGCCTTGCGCTGCGAAAAAGGAGGCTTGAGGTACTGCGGCGATGCGCCCGCTTCCCGTACCCGGATCGGAAGTCAGTGCTGCAAGTTGAGGCACCGAGGCGTTACGATAGAGCAGTTGGTAAAACGAAGAGAGGCGGTTCGCGCTTGCCTTGGCATAGCCTTTCATGCTGCCTGAGGCGTCTCCGACTATTAGCGTCTCGCCCGGTGCAGCCCAGATCACAGGCACATGTAGCAGAAAGACCAGGGCCAGGAGTCCCGCGCGAATCAAACTCGCCTTCATTGAATTTGCCACTCCTGTATATCCTGCCGCAACAGCTCATTGAACACGTCTATGGCGC
This sequence comes from Pyrinomonadaceae bacterium, assembly GCA_035276685.1. Taxonomy (GTDB): domain Bacteria; phylum Acidobacteriota; class Blastocatellia; order Pyrinomonadales; family Pyrinomonadaceae; genus JACVRN01. Next base: position 33,810 of record DATELK010000101.1, read on the forward strand.
TTTTGTTGATGGGCGTCTCAGGCCCGGAGCCGAGAGTGGCCATAAAGGTAATGGTCGTTTTCCCTTCGGCGGCTGCGGGGCGCGCGGGCGAGACGCTGAGCAGGTTCAAATAGTCCGACCCGCTTTTGAGCGTCTTCAAGCTCCACTTCTTCGACGGGCCCCCTTCGGCATTGAGCCACCAGACGGCTAGCATCACGCCCTCCACCCCCATCGCCCCCGTGGGCCGCTGACAGCGCGGGCAGTAAAACGCAAACGTCATTAACTCTTGACCGCAATGCGGGCAATTGTGCATCACCTAATCCTTTCGCTTCAATACTGTGTAATTGTGCCCCTTTGCAACACGCTGTAGCCAGTCTCGAAAGCGTTCAGCACGGCGGGCGTTACCGTTCGCTGAACTCTAAACCCCGTGCCCTTCGGATCAGTAAACCAGTCGTTGTAGCTGGCGCTCAGGTGCCCGCCCGGTAGAAGGAAGGCTAGATGCTGTGAAGCATCTTCGACCCCCACGAGTACAAGCTTGCAGTCTGGATCGAGTACCAGCGCCGTATAGTGCAGCTCTGGCGGTGCGCCCTGCAGTAACTCCTCCGGCTTACTCCACTGAGTAAGGCTGCGATTCATTATTTGCTCCAAGTTACTTACGACCCAGTTCTTGAGAGATACGAAGCTGTCGGTCTGAACAGGCACGACAGACGAGTCAGGTGGTTGCAGCGCGGGAAGAGAGTCATCCGGCACCATCTCCTGTCCGCCGACGGTTGGAAGCTCAAGAACGGCCTCTTTGCGCTCACTCTCGCGTGTAGCTTCTGCGGCCGGAGGCACGACCTCTGGTTGAGGCAGCTCTTCTATGCGCGAGGGCGCATCCGTAGCGAGACTCAGACGAGATACAGGCTCACCTGACCTGCCCCGCCGCATGGCTTCTTCAATGACTGTAACTAAACTGTCAGTAGTTTTCTGCTGGAGCGTACGCTGGCTAGCTAACATGTCAAGGAGCTGCTGTCGCTCATCTATCAGGTCTTTCAGTGAGCGGGCGACAGAATTAAATAGTTTACGTGACGCATCTTCAAAAATAACCCCGAATTGCTCTAGACGACTGAGGGCATCTACCGGCGGTTGATTTTGTTCGATGGAGCACAGGCTCGTAATCGAAATCGAAAGTGAACGCAGGACGGCGACCAACTCGGGGCCATAATCCGTTAACGGTTCGGACGCATTAGTTGATGAAGATGCAGAAGGCTTGGGTAAGGCAAGAGGTGCAGGGGCGGGCGTGGCTGGCTCGACGGGTTTGTCCGCAAGCTTAAGCAATGGCCCGTGCAATTCCACCAGCACCTTCTCCATCGCCGTCAACTTTTCCTGAGACTGCTTGGAGCTTTGTGCGCCCTTGAAAATTATCCAGCCTAACTCCACTGCGATAACGAGCAGAAGGAGCAAGCCCGCACCTTCAACCCACATTAGCGTTCACCCCTGTGATACTTAGCCCACTCTCCGGTCAGGTAGTTCTTATGCCAACGCTCAAGATAGACGTTGAAGGCGCTGGCGATAATCTGGCCCCTCTGGTCAGCCACATATCGCTTGATGTCTATATCATCAATGTACGTCCTTGGGGCGTCCTCGAATTTGTAGTCGGGCACGCGAAGCTGCTCAAGGCCGCCAAGACCGCCCCGCTGTATTGATACGCGATCAATGAGGGCGCCGACCCGTCGCGGGACTATCGTGTCCCATGAGAGAGGAACCGTTCCCGTCTGCGTTACAACAATCACGTTCGTCCCTATAAAAGTCTGCTGCTGTCCGCCAGGCGGGAGCCGTGTCGATTCAAGCGCGCCGCGCGCCACGACTGTCTTAGGGTCTTCGGGGTGACGCAGCTCAAAACTCGGCATAGCGGGGATAATGCCGCCATTAACGAACTCGGCCAACTCTACGTTCAGCCGCTCTGTCACCTGTTCCCGAATGAAGTCTCTGGGGTTCACAGTCTCCGCATACCTGAGTGGGTCGCGCGGCAGGAAAAGGACAAATCGCCAGCCGTTACCCAGAAGAAAAATGTGCAGGGTCTGTCCGGCCGCCTCTTCGCCCAACTGGTTAACGCGTAGCGCGATAATGCGCGCCAGATACTGCGTCAGCCCGACCAGGAACCGTTCCAGTGCCTTCTGCGCCTGCTCCTTCCGCTCTTCATTATTGCCGAAGACGCTCGGGTCTTCGAGCGCCGCTCCATCCCTGGCAGCGCGCACGCGCCGCTGCAACTCTATCAAGCTGCCGGTCGCGATGTGGCCGCCGCGCGCATCGTCGGCCAGCGCTGCAAGGAAATCGTTGCCGGCGTAGCGCACGCTGTCCACCAACAGAAGTTCCCGGTGCGCAACATCGCGGCGCTGCTCTATGACGGCTATGTCGGTGGTGCCGCCGCCAATGTCTATGAAGATGCGCTGTCCCGGCTCCTGCATCCCGGTTCCCGTCTCGCCTGCGCGTGACTCGTCAATAGAGGCCCCGACGTTGATGGTTATTCCGGTGTGCTCGCGCAATGGCTGGATAACGGCCTCGAAGACTTTCTTCAGTTTTTCCCGCTCGTCTTCAGGCATTGCCAGCGGGTACGTGTAAACTAGGTCAATACTATTAGGATGAACGTCGGTGCCGCTGAGGGGGCCACCGGCGACGAATTCCGCAAGTGCCATGCGGAACAGCAGATCAAGATACATGCGCTGAAGCTCGCGGTACTGTTCCCGCACAGCGGAAGGCTCAGTCGCCTGTTTCCACTTAAAGCCGGTGCAGATCATCGGCTCCTGACCGGAGCGCCACCGCAGAGACGGGATGGTGTAGTCCACCACAGGGCTCGGGCGGCTGTTGCGGTTCAGAATTGTAAGCGGGTCTCCAGCAAAGATTAGTTCGGATGGGATAAGCGCGTGCCCTTTCATGTCCGGCAGCCAAGTGCACGGCGACAGGTCGTCCATTGAGAGCCCACGGATGACCTCATGGCTCTTATTGGTCAGCCGCAGCGGCTTGGGGTCTCCACCTGTGCCTGAAGCAATCCCGCCTGTCCCCGTACCCAGGTCGGAGACGTAGAAGAGACAGGTATTCGACGTGCCAAAATCTATGGCAACACGCAGACGATTGGCGAGTGTGTTCTTCTTGGGCTCAAACGAGTCCAGCTTGACCTCGAAGCTGGCGTAGTAAGAGAGTAGAAGCGCGCCTGGCCGAGTGACTTCAGCGACCAACTCTACGTACTCTGGCGCGAAGTCCAGCGCGCCCTTCGGAGATGAGCCGTCGAAGAAAGCTCTTTGCCCCGGCTCATCTCCGAAAAGCAGCAACGATTTTGGCTTGACCGTCCCATCAGAGGTTTCAAACTGCACGAAGTAGTTGCGCCAAGGTTTGTGCTCAATCGCCTCGCCGTCCTCGCGCCTCTCCTTCCAGCTGGGGCGCTTGAAGTTCGGCCAGATAGTGAGAGCCGAACCGTTACCGACGCGCGAGGACTGAGCATCGGTGGTAGCGCGTGTGACGGCAGCACGGAGTGTGGTGCGGTAGGGCCGCGAGGCTCCCTTCATCTCGAACAGCAACTCAATGTAGGTGTCGTTCTGCTTAAGGGTGCGTTCGATGATATTCAGGCCGTAGCGCTGGCGGCTATCTGGCGGCGCGAAGAGCTGGTTCTGTGCTATCTCGCCATCGAGGACGAAGACCAGCACGGCCTCGTAGAAGAGTTTCTGGTAGTCCTTCGTCCTAGCCCGCACCTGTAGCTTGAAGCTGCCCAGCGGCAGTTCGGCTGGCACCTCCGGCTGCGCGGCTTTGGTGGGTGTGGCCCACTTGACGAAGGCGCGCGACTCTTCATCGTAGAAGACGTCCTCGCGCGGTATTCCGGTCAAAGGGTCGAAACTCTGCCCGCAGACGGGGCAGTAGAAGGTGTGTGCGTTGGCCTCTACCTCAACGGTCGCAGGGTATTGTCTCACGTCGAAGCCGCAGATTCTGCACTCAGTGTTCATGAACTATGCTCTCCCGAATGGCCCGTTATGGTCGCCACCATCGGCGGTCGCCCAACTCGAACTGCGACCGCGAACAATCGCCCGGCGAGGGGTTGAGGCCGAAGAACGCCAGCCAAGCCTTTGCGGCCTCTTTGAGTAGAGGGTCAACGTTCGGCTGTGTCAGTTTCCATGCGAGGCAGCGCAGTTCGGCAGCACGCCTCTGCTGGTCTGGCTGATTGAGCGTAACGACCGGACCGGGGATGAGGTGCTGTCCACTATATTCGAGCACGACGTTGCCGCCAGCATCAACGAAGCATTTCTGCGTGGGAACATGCGTGGCTTCGCCAATGAAGATGTGCCAGAGCGCTTGGCCTAGAAGACTCAACTCTTTGACTTCCTGCCCTTCGTACCACTCGACGTAGAAGGCCCCGCCCGTATCCACGAAATAGAAGGTTCCAACCTCCCTGATAGCTAAAGGCGGCTTTTGGCCTGCGGCTAGGACAGGCAGGGTCGTCGCTCCTCGGCCGCGCACAGCCTCAAGGAATTGACGACCGTAGCGGCCTCCTCCTCCACCCTGTATGAAGTAGTCCGCCAGCAGTCCGTCCTGTTGGAAAGGCAGACGCACGGCATCTGGATACTTGAAGGGGTCGGACTGCACTTCTACGCTGCTGGCCCTGACAGCGTTGTCACCGAGCAAGGCGTTGCAGTGCTGGCGTAGCTGCTCGTAGTTAATCTGCGGGCCGGGCGTGACAACCTGCTGACGCGCCCCTGCCAGCACAGAGATAGCTCCGGCTCCCATCTCTCGCAGTGAGACGCCCGCGCGCCTGATCTGCGGATAAGCTATGCGCCCGGCGTCGCTGTTGTTGACGCGCAGGTGAATCTCACCATCGCGCGGAGCAAAGTCGCCGCTGAGCGCCATGGTCGCGCCGCTTGCGAACTCCGGCTCGTAGACGGGAAGGTAGCGCACATCTGTCCTATCATCAGGCATGAGCAGCTGTATCGGGCCCACTTGCTTCCAGCCCGCGCGAAGACGCGACTCATCCACGAGATCCGGTGCTCCATACTGATGAAGATACTCGTCTATCATCTTGAGCCACAGAGGGCGGTTCTGCGGCGAGAAGGTGTCACGGAACCGCTTGAGCAGGGCGCGCGCCAGTCGCCCCTCGTCCCTGTCGCGTTGAGTGACGTTGGCCGCCGCTAAGCGACGCAACAGGCCACGCACGGCATCCCACGCCTCCGGGGCCGGGAAGAAGAGAGTCTTAGGGTCTGTGCCGCCATACACGTTGCCGCCTGAGTCTATGAGAACGCCCAGTATGCGGCGCTCGAAGCCAGAGCGGAAGCCGAACTCCTCCAGATCGAAAAGCCTGAGATGTAGCGAGCCAAAGATGACGCCTTCGAGCAGCGCCGTGAACTGCGCCAGAGGCTCGTTCTCCTCCCACTTGTTACGCGGGCGCGAGGGATCGCGCAGGTACTCATCGAGCGCTTCGCCCAGGATGAGACCGAACTGGAAACGGCGCGCCTGCGGGTCAGGCATGTTGATGGCCTCGGGGCTGCCGGTATAACGTTGAATCAAGGTGTCAAACGCATCGCGGTTAAAGCCCTTGCGTTCGATGTCGTTGACACCGCCCGAAGGGTTATGCACGCCGGAGGGCAGAAACACTGTGGAGCTGCCTACCTTAGACTTCTGGGTGGCAGCACCCTTGGTGATTCTCTCAGAGGCGAACCCCTCCAGACGACCGAACAGGTCATTGGCAATCTGCTCGGCGGCTTTACGAGCCGCTTCCGGCCACGCGACGTTGGTGTCCAGATTAGGCACCTTCGCCTTGCTTGCCTCTCTGAGCGCCTGGCTCAGGAATGCGCCAGCCTGCTTCTCCAAGTCCTCCATGCTGACGTTATAGACAAGATGCTGCGTGTCGCGGCTCAGGATTGTGCTGAACCAGTCCAGGCGCTCCTTAACGTTCTGCGCTTCCTCGACGAAGTACTTGCTCATCTCGGCCCAGACCTTGCGCCTCGCACTGTGGCCGCCTGCGCGCACGGCCAACCCGCGCACAGTCTCGCGCAACACCGGCCACGCCAGCCACTTATCCGCCAGAGGCGGCACCATGTAATCCCAGGCCTCGTCAGGCCGCTGCCCGGCCATGACAAGCAGCGCCTCACGATACCAGTGCTGTCGGTTGATGGCCTGCTCCAGACTGAAGCCACGCGTCGGTTGCATATCGCCCGGTCGAAGCCCCCCTGCCGTCACCTCCAGATAAAATGGGCCAGACTGTACCTCAGGGTTGCGCGTCATGATTTCGCCGTAGTAAAGCAAGTAAGTAGCGGCCGCCAGGTGCAGCGGGTGCTCGGCAGCGGTGGCGCTCTGCCCTGCCTCTAGCTGCTGTGGCAATCCGAGCAGAAGATAGTCTTTGAAGGGAGCCTGTCCACGAGTCCAGTCATTCATCCGTGGGTCAACCTCTTTGAGATAGCTGAGCACGGCGTGCGCATTGGCTTGCATGGCGGCGTCACTTGGACCATCACCTGAACCTGCGCCGATGCTAATCCAGGGAAGGAACAGGAGCGCGTGCGGCGGCTTCCGGCAGTCTTCGGTTAGCCATTTGCCCAGCGTCGGCATGACGCCGGAGCCGGTACCGCCCGTGACGCTCCCGACAATGAACACGTCTGAATACTGGCCGATGCGTTGGCGGAAGTCTGAGAGCTGGTCGTCCTTGGCACCGCCCCAGAACTTCCGTGTCGCGACGGTGGCCCCGACGATGGGGCGCGCATTCATACCCTTCTCGACAAGAGTGTTCAACTCGTCCTCAGCAAAGAGCGTCAGCGCGACGGGGCGCTCGACCGTGCCGTCGTCAAGACCTATGACCTGCGCGAAGCGAACACCTGTGAGAGCGCGGTTGCCGCCGGGCCACGGCGTCATGAAGTTTCGCTGCTTGATGCCCTCTTTATCCAGCAGCTTGTCTATCTCTTCGTTGCCGAAGAGCATGTCAACGATGAGCACGTCTGCCGGCTTGCTGTAAAAGAATTTAGCCAGCCTGAGATAGACGGCGGCAACGCTCTTCCCGGTGCCGCCCACGGCGATGATTAAGCTAGACATAATAGACCTCCATGAAAACACGCGCCGCCGGGCTACGTCGTTGGCAACTCTTCCCTGAACCTGCGCCTCACGAAGAGCCAGCGCAAGATATAAATGACCAGCCCCGTCCCCAAACTGCCGCTCAGCGTCCACCAAAGCATGGGGGCGGAGAGCGAGCCGAAAAAGCCCGGCGGGTCTATACACACCTTCTGCGCGTCCATTACTATCACTGCCATACTGGACACCCCAATGATTAGCGCCGCCACTACAGAGACGATCACACGAGCGACAGTATTCTTAAAGCGCAGGTAGGTCAGCAGGTACAAAGATGCCAGGAAAATGATAATGCCCATAGAGAGACTCCAGGGGGTGCGGTTACGCTCCCAGTCTGCTCTACGACTCATGCACAGTCTCTGCCGCGCGTCCGGCGTAGGTGTTGCGGTTGCCCGTTGCAGAGTGGTCGATTGCATCACAAGCCCGGCGGTTAGAGGGGCATTGCCGGAGGGCACAGCCTGCGCGTAAAGGTAAGGGACGGCTATAATAGCTATAGCAACGACCAACAGAGACGGGACTATTCTAGTATGACGCATAGATACTCCTCCCAATGGGTATTTGGCGCGACGCGGTAATGAGCGTCTATACCGACAGATAGAAAGAAGTAGCTGAGGACTATCAACCGCCTTAAACAGCTCTGAAAGGCATGGTATTCAATGTGTCAGAGGGTCGGCGGAAACGCTTCCGGCTTAGATAGCTAATTGCGGCCTTAAAAATCTTGTGAGTCGCAGCCGGGTTAAATACACGAAGGTGTTGAGCCGTGTAGTAGCTGACCTCGCTAGTTAATCAACCTAACAACTCTAAAGCGGCTAGAACATAACTTAGCTTATGCGTCAAGTCAATGTTTTTTGGGAAGGACTCCGGGTGGCATAATTAAACTGTATCCAGTTGGTAGATAAGCCCTCATCGCTGGGGTTAGACTGCCGGAGCCGCCTCTGTGAGCAAGAGAATATTCTCCGTGAAGGATTAAAAGGAAACAGCCGATGGTGCGCCGCGCCCTTTGATAGTCTCATAACTATATAAGATGTGTGCGCTATGCGGAGTCAGACAATTTTCAGACAAATGGCCGTCCCAGACTCTCGCCGCACGAGGCTCAGAAAGAGTAGAATACGAGCATGACTACAGCAGAAGATAGGCTGCGTAATCCGCCACCGGGAAGCCGCATCGCGGCTGCGCGCGATTTCGGTATTGATCTAACGCTCCTTATTGAAAGGCTGCGTAAAACTCCTGAGGAGCGTGTGCGCGATCTCCAACACGCAATCGAAGGACTGGAGAAGATTCGCGGTAAGGCGCGTAGTGGAGTCGCAAGTGGGCGACCATCTGAAAAGAGGAAGAACCCTTGATTGATTTTGAAAAGCTGCTCACCTTGCTCGCCAATAATGGCGTGCAGTTTGTGATTGTTGGTGGACTGGCTATCACGATTCATGGCTCTTCTTACGTCACGTTTGACCTGGACATCTGCTACGCGAGAGACGATGATAATCTCACACGCCTTGTCGAAGCTCTAAAACCCATCAACCCTAAGCTTCGTGGCGCACCATCAGGAATCCCCTTTCGTTTTGATGAAGAGGCAGTAAAAAAGGGCTTGAATTTTACTCTCACCACCGCTCTAGGCGATATGGACATGCTCGGAGAAGTAACGGGCATTGGAGATTTCGGCGCAGTTGCCGCCGCATCAATTACGGTCGAGCTATTCGGACATACCTTTTCAGTTCTCACGCTGGACGCCTTGATCATCTCCAAGCGAGCCGCCGGTCGCCCAAAAGACTTACAAGTACTGCCGGAACTAGAGGCTTTGCGCGAAATCGATGAGGGTGAAAGCCAAACTTAGAACCGCCTATGCGACGAGGCGAAATGTAAGACAAGCCACAGACGGGGTCTCTTCTCCTTTTAGTGAGTTCCAGAGACTAAGCGCAATAGTTGTGCAATTTGTGCAATTCGCAAATTACGCAGCCTTATGCTGGACAAAGTTATTCGGACTCCAAGTAGCTAAACACGTCTTTGATCTGGAGACCTTCGTGCACTGCGGCGAGAAGGAAACGGTCGTGAGCGGCCCATGCCCTGCGATTGCGCTCATACTCATCAATAACAGAATCAAGCGCCCTTTCTATGGCCTCAGTTTCGGTCTGCGCCCCCAGAATCGGAAGCATAATTTTAGTCTTTCGGGTTCTGTGATGATTCATAACTAGAAATAATGACGGCTAGGCTCGGTATCTGGTAATCTGCCCTTGCCTGTTAGATCTATGAATGCAATGGGCCTCCATCTATAGCGATGAGGGCCGCGACGATTCTTAGGCGAAAAGAGTCTCAGGCGGCACAATTACCAAATCGCATTGTAGGTGTAAATACACCCTCCTGCAAGTTAAAAGTTCGTCTATTCGTCCCTTCTGGAGGCGAGACCTACTGATGGGACGACGAGCACGTCGCCGGCCTAAGCGTCTGGCGGAAAAACTTTTGGAGATTAGGCGCAGGCTTGATGGTGGCCTCTCACAGAACGAAATCATTAGCAGGATGGATTTGCAAGAGGAGCTAACGCGTGAAGAGGTGTCAGCATTCGAGCGCGGGACGCATGAGCCGAATTTGCTTACTCTTCTGTCATATAGCGAGGTAGCGAATATCTACTTAGAGGTATTAGTTAGGGATACCATTGATCTTCCAGAAAAGCTGCCTAGCCCGCATAAGCATGAAGGCATATCCCGCCAAGCAGTTAAAAAGAGTTCACGTAAGCGCTCTAATTGATTAGGATATAGTGCTTGCTAATTAATAGGGCGGAATAATCACAGACCCAACAATTCGATCAAATCAAGACAATCTAGATTACTCACCTTTAACCAGATCATGTCATATTAGCCGACGAATCCGATTTGTAGTTTCCGCGTCAGTTCTTGCCGATGGTCTTCCAAACGTGAGACGTCATTCTCGCAAAGCTCTAATATTCCTTGTGGCTTGATAAATATAGACCAACGCATATCCTGATAATGGAGACACATCCGAACATGCACTTTTATTTGCTATTTGTAGTCTTACTACTTTTACAGGGCAGTGGTAGTTGCTTAGTCCAAGAAATAATTGCTGAGTTTGGCAAGGTGAAGTCGGTTGATTGACCACTTTGGGTCACGCGAAGGTAATAATTAAAGCCCAACCGAGATAAGATTTGCACTTGATCAATTCGGCAGGCACCATCTTTTTGTACGCAACTTGTTGTCAGTCCGAGTATATCTAGCGTTTCACACCCCTGCTGAGTGAATACCATTGTCGTACTAGGAATAGCGCCCAAGCCGTACTGTCGCATCACAGCGGATGATAGTGAGGTTGAAGAGTTCAATCCTTTTAGCACTATCAACGAGGTAATTAATGCAATCGCTATAATCCAAATGGCAGATCTGCCTCTTGTCTCGAACGTTGGAATCAAAGCATTAATAACAACAACAAATACAAGAGTTATTACTACCGTAATTATCATGTCCCATTCATTCAAATGTTGGCCTTGACGAGAGGCAAGGGTTAACACAAAGCTGAATGGTAAAGAGCAGAATAGCCAGCCGACATTACCCAAGACACCAAGAGCAAGAAATTCCCACCATTTAAGCCTCTTGCGGCGGTTGCCCCATCTCCTTCGCGTAACAAGCAGCCATGCAAGTACACTAGCTAGAAAGCATGAGCTGACTAAGCCAAGACTGAACCATAAAAGATTTAGCCCCCATAAACTGTCAATACTCACTAATATGCCAAGCGGTATCGCTAGTACTAGAAAGGTAAAAAAGATTCGTTTCTTCGCGCGGTAGCTGTTCCCACGCCATAAGCTGACAAAGCGTTTAGCCCTGACTATGTATAAAGCCCAAAACAACCCTGGCATGATTAAACCGGCACTCACGCATAGCAGGAAAATACCACCTGTGATTGAGGCTACAGCTAGGAGAGCTACAGATGAGTTCGCATCAAGGTCTGGAAGATAGTTAGTTTGGGCGTAATAGATCAAGAAGATTGCGCCCCCAAAGAAGGGTGTGAAGTTCGAAGGAAAGAAAGGAGAACAGTTCTTTCGCTCATCTTTTGTTCAGACCCGGATGAGCCAGACTTTTAACCTAGCAATACGCGACAGGGTAACGCGCGAGAATCCCTGTTTGTTGGTCAGCAAATCCATATTGGCCGACTTCCCGCGCTGGATTCCACGTGAGAGGTGGCTGAATAAGTATGACCCGGAAGAAGAGCAAAAGCTTTTCAGCGAACTCAGTCCACAGCTTGTTCCGCTCTGCCGTTTAGTCCTGCATACGGGCGTCAGACCGCCCAAGGAGATTCTCTTGGCGGAGAAAGCCCATGTGAATCTCTCGTCCCGGAGCATTCGGTACAGATTCACCGAAAGGGACGGAGAGCATCTGGTCGGTCAGAGCATACTTATCCCGCCGCGCGCGCTTCTAGTGGTGCATGGTAAGGATAATACGGTCAGGGTCGTCCCTCTGAACGACGTCGCCTATGGAATCATGGAAGTATTATGCGGCGACATGACTACGGGTGATTGGCTGTTCACCAATCGGGAGGGTGAGCCGATAGAGACTTTCAAGAAGGGCTTCGCTGCTGCTTGCGCTAGGGCGGGGCTTGATGACCTCCGACCTTACGACCTGCGTCACACCTTCGCCACCCGCTTACAGGAGCGGTATGTCCACCAGTACACTATCTCCGAACTGCTGGGTCATTCTCAGCCTGTTGGCGGCTTCGGTCAGGCATCAAGGATTACGCCGAAGTATTCCCACACGACTTGGGAGGCTATGCGGAGGGCTGTTGAGAGTCTGGAGTACGAGCCTTCGGAGATTATCGTCTTCGGGAATGTTTCACGAGGGGATTCAGACAAAATCCAGACAAATCGGCCTGAAAACGAGGCAATGGAAGATAAAGCGAAGGCGAGTTAAGTGTTGAAACCTCAAGACATAGAAATGGTAGGCGCGCGCGGATTTGAACCGCGGACCCCTACCGTGTCAAGGTAGTGCTCTACCCCTGAGCTACGCGCCTATAATTGATTTACCTTCGTGAAGAAGGGATTTTCATTCTACTGATTTTTGAGCCTCTGTCAAATTACGCTTTGGTGGTCTGGGCGGCCGCTCTCTCCCATTCCTGATAGAGCGCCTGCAAGCGCTCTTCCGTCTGCCTGTACTCTTCGTTGAGCGTCGCAAGGCGGTCGGGAGAGCGTGCCACTTCGGGCCTGCTCATCTCTTCTGATAGCGTGGAGAGGCGCTTTTCGGCCTCTGCTATCTCCTCTTCTATGCTTTGCGCGTCGCGCTCAGGCTCCTTCTTCTTTCCCTTCTTACGGGCGCTCTGCTGCTGAGCGACGGGCGCGCTTCTCTTCTCCTGACGCTGCTGCTCGGCGCTCTCCTTCTTAGCTGTTTCGAGCGCGGCGGCTCTGCGTTGCGCCTTCCAGTCGTGGTACTCGGTGTAGTCTCCGTCGTAGTGCTCTGAGCCGCCCTCGCCGTCGAGCGCCAGAATCTGCGTGGCGACGCGGTCTAGAAAGTAACGGTCGTGGCTGATTGTGATGATGGTTCCCTGATAAGCATCGAGCGCCTCTTCCAGAGCTTCGCGCGAAGGAATGTCAAGGTGGTTCGTCGGCTCGTCAAGGATAAGCACGTTGGCGCGCGAGTAGATTAGCTTGGCCAGCGCCAGCCTTCCCTTCTCTCCGCCGGAGAGGTCTCGCACGTGCTTATAAACGTCGTCGCCCGTGAAGAGGAACTTGGCGAGGAAGCCGCGCAGCTCTCCCGCCGTGGCGGTCGAAGGCGCTACGCGTCGCAGCTCCATGATTATCTCGTTGCGGTCGTCGAGGTCGTCCAACTGCTGCGCGTAGTAGCCTACTTCAACCTTCGTGCCCCACTTTACCTCGCCCGCTAATTGGGGCAGTCTCCCCAGCACCGTCTTGATGAAAGTGGTCTTGCCCGAGCCGTTGGGGCCTATGATGCCGAGCGCTTCGCCGCGACGAAGCGTAAAGGTGATGTCGCTTGCGAGGAGTTTGCCCGGATAGCCAACGCTTGCGTCTTCGACCATGAGAACCTGCGTGCCCGCGCGCTCGACGGCCTTGAGACGAAAGTCGCCGGAGGATTGCTCGGGGCGAACGGACTCTATGCGCTCAAGCTTTTCGAGCATCTTGCGTCGCGACTTGGCCTGCTTGGTCTTCTGGCCTGCCAGGTTGCGGCGTATGAACTCTTCCGTCTTGGCTATCAACTGCTGCTGGTTCTCGTAGGCGCGCTGCTGCGCCTCTCGCCTCACCTCTCGCTCTTCCAGATAGGCGGAGTAGTTCCCCGTGTAGCTCGATGCGCGGCCAAGCTCGACTTCTATGATGCGCGTCGAGGTGCGGTCAAGAAAGTAGCGGTCGTGGCTAATGATGACGTAAGCGGACGCGTAGGTGGAGAGAAACTCTTCGAGCCATTCGACCGCAGCCACGTCCAAGTGGTTCGTAGGCTCATCGAGCAGCAGCACGTCCGGCTCCGCCAGCAGAAGACGCGCAAGGCCCAGCCGATTCTGCTGGCCGCCGGAAAGCTTTTCGGTCTCCATCGTCCAGGTCTCGCGCGAGAAGCCTAGGCCCTGAAGAACCGCTTCGGCGCGTGCCGCGTACTCAAAGCCGCCCTCGCGCTCAAACTCTGTCTGAAGCTCGCTGTAACGCTCAAGCACCTGCTCAAGGTCATCGGTTGCTTCGGCCATGCGATGCTCAAGCTCGTGCATCTCGTGCTCTATCTGCTGTAGATGGCCGAAGGCGGCGAGCGCAGATTCATGCACGGTCGAGCCTGCGTCAAAGTGTATGTGCTGTTCCAGGAGCCCAAGGCGCAGAGAGCGAGCGCGCACCACGTCGCCACGGTCTGCGGCCTCGCTGCCGCTGATGAGCCGGAAGATGGTCGTCTTGCCCGCGCCGTTACGGCCCACAAGGCCCACGTGCTCGCCCGCGTTCACCTGTAGCGAAGCGCCGCGCAGCACGTCCTGCGCGCCGTAAGACTTGTAGACATCCGAGAGACGAAACAACATAAAAATAGCGATAAGTGACAGGTGACGAGTGACAAGTTCAAATCAGCTTGTCAGTGGCCCGTCACTTGTCACTTATCACTTGTTACAGCTTTTATTACTTAGCAGGGGCGGACGCGTTCTGATTAGCGCCTGCATTCGCGTTGGCCGTCGCGGCAGGCGCTGTTGTGTTAGCGTTCTGCTGCGGCGCGCTCTGCTGAGTATTTGTGTTCTGCGCGGGCGCAGTGTTACCTGCGCTCGCGGGCCTCAGGCCGCTCAGGTTGCTCGGGTTCGTGACCATGTTGTTGGCAAGGTTATTTACCACCTTGGCCTCATTCATAGCCACCTGAACGAAGGCGCGGTTGAGAAGCTCCTTGCGCTGGTTGGTGAGCGCTTCGGCTATCTGCTGCCGCACGCCCGGGCTGTCCAGCGTCAGGTTCTCGTTCTGCAACTGCTTGCGCTTGAGCTTGAAGATGTACCAGCGGCCGTTCGGATACTGCGGCGAAGCGAAGCGCGCGGGCGCGGTGTAGTTGCCCACGGCCAGCGTGTCGAAGAACTGCGTAACCAGCTCCTGCGGGAAGCCGTTCTGCTTGAGCGCGGCCTCGTCAGCAAAGCCTATGTCACCGCCGCGATAGGCGCTCTGGTCTTCGCTGCGGCGACGAGCCACGTCGGCGAAGTCTTCGTTCTTGAGCTGCTGTGCGATGAGGTCAATCTTCTGCTTGGCTTCGGCCTCGCTCTTGGCGTCGTCCTGCAAGCCCTCGTTGGTAGCGGGGTCAACGGCAATCATGGCCAGCTCAACGCCGCGAGAGGTGACAAACATCTGCCTGTTGTTGTTGTAGAAATCTTCCACCTCTTTGTCGCTGGGCGAGGCAATCTTGGCGTTCACCTTGTCCTGCAGCTTCTGTATGGCGAGAGACTTGCGCGCCTCTTCCTTGAGCGAGTCCATCGTCAGGCCCTGTTCCTTGAGCCCCTTCTGGAACTGCTCTTCGGTCAGGCCCTGCTTCATCTGGTTGATGTAGTTCGTAATCTCGTCCTCAGTGGGCAGGGTCTTCTCTCTTTCGGCGCGCTGCAACAGCACTTCCTTCTGAATCAGGCTGTCCAGCACTTGCAGGCGAGCCTGGGCCAGAGCGAGCGGCGAAAGCTTGTCCTGCTGCCCTCCGGTCTGCGTGGTGATGAGCTTGTCGACCTCGCTCAGCATGATGTTCTTGCCGTTGACGGTGGCCGCCACAGCGTTATCGGTAGCGGCTCCGGGCGTTGCTCCGCCGGAACGGCTATTACACGCAAGCCCCACGACGGCCAGCGCAGCGACGACGATGTAAATAGCGAATCTGTGCACTTTGACTTTCTGCTCCTTCAAACTAACTATGATGGCTCAAATGTAAACGGCGCAGGGCGCGGGGGCCATTGTTTCTCCGGCTCTTCCCCCTCGACTTGACGCCGTATGAATCACTTTGTTATAAATTTTCGTTTCGAATACAACCTGACAAATCAGGGATTCGAGACTAACAGAGCGCCTTCATGCGCTCTCAAGATGATTAGCCCGGAGGTTCTCAAAAAAAACTGTTATGGCAAAACGATGCGAAGTCTGCGGCAAGGGGCCGCAATTCGGCAACAATGTTTCACACGCGAATAATCGCACGCGCCGCCGCTTTGACCCCAACCTGCAATCCATACGCGTGCAGCAGCCCAAGGGCGGCGTCGCTCGCATGAAGGTCTGCACCAGTTGCATCAAGGCTGGCAAGGTGGCGAAGGCCGCCTGAAGCGCTTCAGCTTAAAAATCTCTTTATCAAAGATGCTCAAAACAAGGCTACCGGCTGTCCCGCCAGCATAAAATTGCTGTTAAAGGGGACGCCCGGTAGCTATTCTTTTCCGGCCAGCGCGATTAGCTCTATCTCCACTCGCGCGTCGCGCGGCAGTCGGCTCGCCTCAATGGTAGAGCGGGCCGGGCAGGCCTCTCCGAAGAAGCGCGCGTAGACCTCGTTCATAGCCCCGAAATCGTTCAGGTTAGAGAGAAAAACCGTGGTCTTTACCACTCTATCCATGCTTGAGCCTGCGGCTTCAAGCACTGCCATAAGGTTGCGCAAAACCTGCTCGGTCTGCTCCTGAATGCCTCCGGGAACGAACTGGCCCGTCTCCGGGTCAAACGGAATCTGCCCGGAACAGAAGATGAAGCCACCGGCGCGCACGGCCTGCGAATAGGGGCCTATGGCGTTCGGCGCACGCTCAGTTTTGATAATCTCCTTCACAGTACAGACAACCTCTTTTTCATAGCCTGAAACAAAACACGCATTTTAACACTAAAGAGGGAAAAAGGAAAAAGGCCGGAGAAGAGCCTAGGCGATTCCCTGCAAGCGCTCTACGTCCAGCACGCCGGGGACGCTCTTGATGGAGTTGATGACTTTGTCCAGGTGTTTGACATCGAAGACTTCCACGGTGACTTCTATTCGTCCACGGTCGTCGTCCGCCACGGACGCCCGAGCATCACGTATGCCGGTCTTAATGTCTGCGATTGCGCCAGTGATGCCCGCTATCATGCCCGTGCGGTTTTCCGTAATCGCCAGCAGCTTGACGGCGTAAGAGGCGTTGTCGCTCTTGCCAGCCCATTCAACTTCGACTATGCGCTCGGGATTGACCATCAGCGCCTGAACGTTCTTGCAGGTCTTGGCATGAACGGCCACGCCCTTGCCGCGAGTGATGTAGCCGATTATCTCTTCGCCACGGAGCGGATTGCAGCAGCGTGCGCGCGTCACCAGAAGGTCATCCACGCCGCGCACGACTATCGCATCGTCGCCCAGTCGTATCAGGCGGCGCACGGCGCGCATCCCGCTTCTTAAGCGAGACTCTTTCTGCGTATCAAGCTCCTCGAATTTCTCCGGCCCGAGCAGCTTGGCGATGATGTTGCGCGGGATAATCTTGCCGTAGCCTACGGCGGCCAGCAAATCTTCCACCCGCCCGTAGCCGTACTCGTTGGCGATGCGCCTGAACTCGCCGTCCCCGTCGCCCAGAAGCTTCTTCGAAGAGAGTTGAAAGCGCGCGGCCTCTTTTTCAAAGAGCTTGCGGCCAATCTCTATGGATTCGGCGCGCTGCTGCTCGGCTATGAAGTGTCGAACGCGGTTGCGCGCACGCGAAGTCTTGATGAAGTTCAGCCAGTCGCGCGACGGGTGCGAGTTGGGGCTCGTCAAAATCTCCACTATGTCGCCGTTCTGAATCTGCGTCCGCAAAGGCACCATGCGCCCGTTGATGCGAGCGCCCGTGCAGGTGTTGCCGACTTCGGAGTGAATCATGTAGGCGAAGTCTATGGGTGTTGCGCCTCGGGGAAGCTGTATCACCTTGCCCATGGGCGTGAAGGCATAAACGTCCTTCGGGTAAAGGTCTAGCTTCAAGGTGTCCAGAAAGTCGCGCGAGTCCTTGACCTCCTGCGTCCACTCGACCAGCGAGCGCAGAGCCTTCAGCGCCTCGTCCTCGTCGTGCGCGCCGCGACTGCCTTCCTTGTATTTCCAGTGAGCGGCCACGCCCTCTTCGGCTATGTGGTGCATTTCGAGCGTGCGAATCTGCACCTCGAACGATTGCCCCTTGTCGCCTATGACCGAGGTGTGGAGCGATTGGTAGAGGTTGTCGCGCGGCGTGGCAATCCAGTCTTTGATGCGGCCGGGCACGGGCTTCCAGGCGTTGTGTATGACGCCGAGCGCGGCGTAGCAGTAACGCACCTCGTTCGGCGTAATGACGCGCGCCGCCACCAGGTCGTAAACCTGGTCAAGGTCAATCCTCTGGCGTCTCAGCTTTTTCCAGATGGAGTAGAGACGCTTTACGCGCCCCTCTATTCGTACGAAGGGGACTTCCGCCTCGTGCATCTTCTCTTCTATGCGGGCGGTCACGTCCTTGAGGAAGGCTTCGTTCTCGGGACGACGCTTTTCAAGCTGAACCGTCAGGCTGCGATAGTCCTCCGGGTGGAGATGCTGAAAGGAGAGGTCTTCCAGTTCGCCTCTGAGTTTACCCATGCCGAGCCTGTGGGCAATCGGCGCGTAGATGTCCATGGTCTCCTGCGCTATGCGACGACGCTTCTCAGGCTTGAGAAACTGCAACGTGCGCATGTTGTGCAGGCGGTCGGCCAGCTTGACCAGCACAACCCGCACGTCGTTGACCATGGCAAGGAGCATCTTGCGAACGTTCTCCGCCTCCTGCTCCTCCTTGGAGACGTTGCTTATCTGCGCAATCTTGGTCAGCCCGTCAACCAGGTGCGCCACGTCGTCCCCGAAATACTTGCGTATGGTCTCAAGGTCTACGAGCGTGTCTTCGACCACGTCGTGCAGCAGGCCCGTAGAGACGGAGACTTCATCGAGCCGCATGTCCGCGAGGATGTTGGCAACTTCGAGCGGGTGTACAAGGTAGGGCTCGCCCGAAGCGCGCACCTGTCCCTTGTGCTCGCGCGCGGAGAAGAAATAGGCGCGGCGCAGCAAGTCCAGATTGGCCTGCGGGTGATTGTGGCCAACCTTCTCGATGATGTCCTCTATGCGAATCATAAAAGCCCGGGACTATTAGATGTCTGAGGCCAATCTAAAGTTTTATCGCGCGGAAGCCAAGCCGCCGCTTCCCACGGCCCCTCCGGCCGTTATTATAGCAAGGGGCCGTGCGTGCGCCGTAGGACGGGCACAAAAGTAAAAAGGCAAAAGTGAAGGAGAAGAGCCGCGAGGCGGCTTCTCTTGCTTACTTTTGCCTTTTGCCTTTTAGCTTCTACCTTCTTTAGGTAGCCGGAGGCGAGGGAGCCTTCTTGGCCTCTTCCTCTCTCTTCTTCTGCTCGCTGAGCTGAGTGGTGCGCGCCTGCGCGTCGTCGGCCTGCTTCTTATAGGCCTCCTTGTCTTCTGGCTTGTTGTCCATATCGGCCAGCTTGACCTTCTCAAGCAGCAGGTTGGTCTTGTAGCCCCAGGCCTTCTCGTTGTTCGGGTCGAGCTTGATGGCCGTCTCCACGTTCTCCAAGCCCCGAGTCACGCACATGTTTATCTTGTCGTAATCTTCCTGGGCTTGCGGCTTGACCCACTGTATGACGGTCTTGCCCTCTTTCTCGACGGTCTTCTGGTTGGCCTTCTGCTCGGTGATGGCGAAGGAGCATTCCCACTCCTTGTTGGCCAGGAAGGTGTAGGCCTCGCTGCGCTTGGCGGGCTCCACAGTCTCGTCCGTCGCGCGCTGCTTAATCCAGGCTATCTGCTCTTCGGTTTTACCCAGTTGCCCCAACAGGAAGGCGACGGCCTTGTAGGCTTCGTCGTTGTTCGGGTTCCTGGCCAGAATGCGCTTGTAAGCCTCTATGGCATCGTTCGCCTTCTGGAGATTTTCCGGCGTCTCCACGCCCTGCTTGTACTGAGCGTGAATCGAGCGGGCTATGAAGAGCGGCGCGTTCTTATCGTCCGGGTAAAGTTGAAGCGCCCGTTCCGAATGCTGCTGGGCTTCCGCGAATCTACCGGCCTTGTAGGCGCGTGCGGCTTCGTTAATCTCGTTCTTGGCGCGGATGCGATTGACGACACCGCAGCCCGGTGTGCTAACGAGTAGAACCAGGATCAGGAGCGCGAACCTGGCATGAGAGAGTTTCATCGCTTGATAGCTCCAAAAGAAATGATGAGAGCCGAAGTGCAGTAGTGATGAACAGAGTCTCATTCATCACCGCTGCACTCTGACTTTTGCGTTATTGGTCGAGAGCGTCAACCTGCAAGCCAACGGGGCTTGCGCCTGCGCCCTTGACGGCGTCTATAACCTTAACCACTTCGCCGTACTTGACCGACTTGGGGGCCTTGATAAAGACTGTCTTATACAGCTCGCCCGTGGCCGGGTTAATCTGGTTCCTGTCCTTGCGCTGCTGAAAGATTCCCGCAAGCGTAGTGCTCAATTGGCCGGTATCGTTGACGGTTCCCATGTCCTGGCCGTTGAGCTGCATCTTGAGGTCTTTGGCAATGTCCACGCGCAGGTTAAGCTCGAAGGCCGTGGCCTGCGTCTGCTCCTCTTTCGGCGGCGTAGGAATCAGCGCCTTGAAGCGACTGGGCTTCAGAGGCGTCACCACCATGAAGATAATCAGGAGCACCAGCAGCACGTCTATCAAAGGCGTCACGTTGATATAGGGCACGGCCCTTGAGCCTTCGCCACTATTGCCTCCACCCATTCCCATAACAAAAACTCCTTAAGCGACTCGCAGGACTCTATGGCTCGCCGAAGAGGCGCAAAGGTTAAAGCTCATGGGGCCCCGAACCCGAGCGCCCCCCACAGCAGGCCATTCGTCCAGACTTGACTATGAAATATTACGAGGCAGGAGCCGGGGACTCCGTACCGCCCTTCTTCTTCTTATCGGCGACAAGCCCTATCTGCTGGACTTCTCCTTTGCGCCGGACTTCGTCAATCACGCCGACAACGTCTCCGTAAGAGACGCCGACGCCGGATTTGATATAGACAATCTGCTCTTCGGGTGGCTTCTTCTCCATACGGCGTTTGACTTCCGTACCGATGTCGCCCTTGTTAATCTTCTCTTTCCCCAGATAGTACTCGCCGTCTGCCGGAATCGAGATGACAACCGAAGTCTCTTTGATAATCGCAGGGTCAACGTCCGGGCTGTTGGTCTCGCGCGGGATGGCCACCGTCACGCCCTGCTGCAAGAAGGGCGTGACCACCATGAAGATGATTAGCAGCACCAACATGATGTCCACCATCGGCGTGACGTTGATTTCGGAGTTAAATCCTCCGGCTCCGCCGCCTCCACTCATTCCCATAACACTAAATCTCCTTCAGAGTGATGCTCGCCGACCGACTATGACTTCAACTGACGTGTGCGGTTCTTCAGGAAGTAGTCAATCAGCTCGGAAGCGGAGTTGTCCATCTCCACCACAAAGCCGTCGACCTTACTCGTAAAGTAGTTGAAGAGCCACACGGCGGGCACGGCCACGGCCAGACCCAGAGCCGTTGTAAAGAGCGCTTCCGAGATACCGCCCGCGACGGCAGCGATACCAGCCGACTCGGCGTTCTTCATGCCCTGGAAGGCGTTGATGATGCCGAACACCGTTCCGAAGAGTCCGACGAACGGGGCCGTCGAGCCGATGGTCGCAAGGCCCGAGAGGCCGCGACGAAACTCGGCCGTCTTGATGGCAATGGCGCGTTGCAGGGCGCGCTTGGAAGCCTCTATCTCGTCGCCCGAAATCTCGTTCGACTGCTCGTGCGCCCTGAACTCCTGAAGACCCGAGTTGACCACCATCGCGAGGTGCGACTTTCTGTGCTTGTCAGAGATGTTGATGGCCTCTTCTATGCGGTCGTTCTTGAGAGCCTGCGCGACGCGGGGAGCGAACTGGCGCGACTGCTGCTTGGCCGCACGGTAGGTCAGAAAGCGCTCGACCATGATGGCAATCGAGTAGACCGACATGATCAAGAGGATAATCACCACGCCCAGCGCCACCCAACCGAGGTGCTTGAGCATTTCCGTGACAGTGAAAGCGTTGGCCGTTTCAGCGCCGCCGCCCTGCTGGGCCGCTTCCTGCCAGAAGAAGACTAAAAAGCCGAAGGCTTTTGTTCCGAGAAAACTAGCTAGTATATTCACGGTAAACCCCTCCAAAAGGTTTTAATTCATTAAACTAGAGCGGGACAATTCAGACACCTGTGAGCGGGCAAGCCGCGCCTTGCAGGGGCTTCCCTTCTGCTCACAGGTTGCCTGAGCCTCCGGCTACTACAACTGGAAGTTATATGTAATCACGCCTGTCACTTTCACGGGCTGGCCGGAAAGCTTCGTGGGCGAGAATTTTGCACCATAAGCAGCCTGCTGTGCCGCCGCCAGAAGAAGCGGCGGGCCGCTCACGGCGCGCGCCGAGATGACGCTGCCGTTCTCGTCAATCGTCACCTGCACAGTAACCGTTCCGGTCTGGCGCGCAGCCTTTGCGACCGCAGGATACGAAGGCTTCGGAAGACTGATGGCCCTGCCGTTAAGCACGCCGCCCGAAATCGGAGCCGTGCGCTTGGGCGGCTCAGGCGTTGGCTTAGGAGCTGGCGGAGGCGGCTCGCCTACGTCAACCGGAGGCCCGCCCGTGCCAGTGCCGCTGCCAGTTCCCGTGCCAGCGCCTGCGCCCGGAAGCGTGGGCCCGCCGGGAGCTATGTAGTCACGATTGCCAACGCGTGCGCCCTGAACGTCAGGCGGCGACTGCGAAGTCGTGACCTTAATCTCCTTGGGCGCTGCCTCGGGACGCTCTGTGGTCAGCTCGCGTACCGTAGTGACCTCGCGCTCCTGGCTCGCGGCCTGCTGTTTGGGCGCAGACTGCGGCTTGTCCGGCTGCTTCTCTTCAATAGGCACTGGCGCGACCAGCGTCACAAGCTCAAGGTTCTGGTTCTCAAGCTGTGCGTCGTACCAGAAGATGCTGCCTATAAAGAGCGCAGTCAGAATCACGGCATAGATGACTATGGTGCCGCCTATGAATGAACCTTTCCTCGCAAGATCATCTTTATGCGAAGAAGACTCAACAAGATTGTCGAACATAAAAGGTTGTCCTCCCTCGATTCCGGTGCCAAATGGATCAGGGGTGCGAAATTAAAAGACCGAATAACTGCAAAAATCGCGTAAGCAAAACTTTCAGCAGCCCGCTTGATGACAAAAAATTTAATGCAAGAGGTGGAGGAGGTCGCGGCGGCCTGTTCCCGGAAGCACTCCGAAAGCTTCAAGGGTTATGTTTCTCTGGGCCGCTCGTGCGGGGAAAACAAATCGGTCGCAACCGGCCAGTAAACATAGACCACCGCGCCTACCGTAGCCCTCCTCTAAAGGATGAAACGCGGGCGCGTTTAAAGTAGCTATTTAATTGGCCAGCAACGAGCGCAGTCTATGCCGCACTGCCCCGTAAAGTCAAGCGTAAAATCGGTTACAAAGTGATTGCGAAAATAAATTCTTTACAACGGCGCACGAAAACTTACGACCTTTTGCAAGCGCGGTTTCAGGTCTTAGCTCCGGGCTGCGCCCTGCGGCTCGTTGACCACGCCGCCTCCGCTGCTCTGAGTGCCGCGCGGCCCGCGCCTCGGAGTTGTCCCGCGCGTTGCTCCCACGGCCTTTTCACGCCGGGCCGGAGTAGCAGCCTGCGCTCTGTTCGCGGCTCTTTCCTGTAGCCAGACCATGATGGGGCTGGCGATGGCTATGGTCGAGTAGGTTCCTACAATCGTGCCTATGAAGAGGGCTATGGAGAATCCCCATAGGACTTCGCCGCCGAACAGTACGAGCGCCAGCACAGAGAGGAAGACGAGGCCGCCCGTGATGATGGTTCTTGAAAGCGTCTGATTTATGGCCTCGTTCGTCAGCTCGTAGAGCGAGGCGCGACGGCGCAGGCGCAGGTTCTCGCGCACGCGGTCGAAGGTGACGATGGTGTCGTTAACGGAGAAGCCTACCAGTGTGAGCAGCGCCGCTATCACTGTCAGACTCACCTCCCACTGGAAGACGGAGAAGAAGCCTACCGTGACCAGCACGTCGTGGAAGACGGTGATGACGGCGGCAGCGCCATACGTCCACTCGAAGCGAAAGCCTATGTAGAGCAGCACGCCCACGAGCGCAAGCAGCGTGACGATTATCGCCTGGTTGCGTAGCTGGCGACCGGCGACCGGGCCCACGGCCTCGGTCTGGATAATCTCGTAAGCATCCTTTTCGGCCCCGAAGGTGTTAAGGGCCTGTCGCGCCTTGGCACCGCCCACGTCTACCTGAGCCTGAGCGCCTTCCTCACCGGACTGGCCCTGCTGAGGCACTTTTATCAGCACCTCTTCCGGCCTGTCCGTAGACTGCACGACCGACTCGCCGATGCCTGCGGCGTTGAGCGCCTGTCGTATGGCGTCATCCGTCGGGCGGTTCTTCAGAAACTTGACGGTGGCGACCGTGCCGCCCTGAAAATCTACGCCGAGGTTGAAGGCTTCCGTGCCGCCCGGGACCAGCTGGCGAATCATGGCCGAGCAGAGCCCGCCCAGAAGAAGCGCAGCCGAAATCAACAGGAAGATGTGGCGCATCTTCAGCCAGTCGTAATTAGCGTTCTTGAAGATTTGAATCATGATAGCTATAAACCTTGAGTCTCAAATTACAGGTCGAAGACTCTTTCTTTCGACCCGGAGCTTGAGGCTATTAAATACTGAGCGTCTCGACGTGCTTCTTACGACCGAGCACCCACATGAAGATTGTGCGCGAGACATAGACGGCCGAGAAAAGATTTGCGAGCAGGCCCAGCACGAGCGTGACCGCGAAGCCGCGTATGGGGCCGGTTCCGAAGACGAACAGGAACAGGCAGGCCACAATCGTAGTGACGTGCGTGTCTATGATGGTCGCGAAAGCGCGTGCGAATCCCTGCTCAACAGCCGACGGGATGGTCTTGCCCGTCTGCCACTCCTCTCTTATGCGCTCGAAGATAAGCACGTTGGAGTCTACGGCCATGCCTATCGAGAGGATAAGACCGGCTATGCCGGGCAAAGTCAGCGTGGCTTTGAAGATGATGAGCGCCGCCACCGTCAGAATAACGTTGAGCAGCAGGGCCACGACGGCATTGACGCCCGCGCCCTTGTAGTAAACGACCATGAACAGGATGACGAAGGCTAAGCCTGCGACAGAGGCCGTGACGCCCGCTTTGATGGAGTCAGCGCCGAGGCTGGGGCCTACGGTTCGCTCCTCTATATAAGCGATGCGCGCCGGAAGAGCGCCTGAGCGGAGCGTGAGCGCAAGGTCTTCGGCGGACTGTTTGGTAAAGCGCCCGCTAATCTCGCCCGAGTCCGTAATCTGCGACTTGATGTAGGCAATGGATTTGACTTCGTTCTCAAGCACCACGCCCATGTACTCGTTGATGCTGCGGCCAGTCCAGTCTCCGAATTTTTGCGCGCCCGTGGGCTTCAGAGAGAACTGTATCTGGTAGTCGTTTCCGCCAGCGCGAGCGGTGACGGCCTGCGCGTCACGAAGCTCCGAGCCGGAAATCACAGGCGGGTACTCTACTACGACGTAGCTCTTGGGCTTAGGCTGATTGGCCTCCTGACCCGTGGCAGCCGTGGGCTCGTCGCGCTCGCTGTAGGCCAGCACCTTTCTGGTGGCGGACTCCTGACCGCCGATTGAGGCCAGAGCCTCTTCGCGCGTGGCGTACTTCTGCACGGGAGCGGGGCTCGGCGGGCTGACGACGTGAACCAACTCAAGACGAGACTCGCCGACGAGCAGTGCCTTGATGCGCTCGGGGTCGTTGATGCCGGGCATCTGAAGAAGAATCTGGTTCGAGCCGGGAGCGCCGTGCGTTTGCAGCGTGGGCTCTGTGACGCCGAAGGCGTTGATGCGGCTGTCTATAATTTTCAGGGACTGGTCGACGGCCTGCTGAGACAGAAGGCGCTGCTGCGCGTCCGGCAGAGTCCAGGTCAGAAGAGTGCCTGACTCGGACTGCGTCCAGCTGCTCAGGTCAACCTTCTTCTGAACGGCCTCCACAATCTGCTTGTTTTTGGAGGCGTCGCCCGTGTCGAGGATGATGCGGTAATTCTTGTTGGCGGCCTCTGTGCGCCAGTCCTTGACGGGGACGCCTGCGTCCTTGGCGGCCAGTTGGGCAGCCGCGCCGCTCTCCTCAGTCAAGCGCTTCAGATACTCGTCCGTCTGCACCTGCATGACGAGGTGCGAGCCTCCACGCAGGTCAAGGCCGAGGTTTATATTCTGCGCGAGATTATTCTTGATGCCTGCCCAGGTGAAGTCCTGTCGCGTGGGCTTGCGTCGCGGCCCTATGACGATGTAGATGGCGGCAATCGTCACCAGGATGATGATGATAACGCGCTGCAAAAGGCTTCTCTTCTTCATAATACAGTAATCAGTTTACCGAAAACTCTTCCGTCACTTCTTTTCTTCTTCTTCCTGTTGCAGCCCGGCCACGGCCGAGCGCGCGACTTCCAGCATGGACTTGTCGGCCGTGCGCATAATCAGGCTGGTCTCGCGCACGCTCTGGACAATTCCTATGATGCCGCCCGTGGTCACGATGCGGTCTCCGGCCTTCAGGTTAGAAATCGTCTCCTGAAGCTCCTTCTGCCGC
The DNA here is from genome assembly GCA_035276685.1 of Pyrinomonadaceae bacterium. Classification (GTDB taxonomy): domain Bacteria; phylum Acidobacteriota; class Blastocatellia; order Pyrinomonadales; family Pyrinomonadaceae; genus JACVRN01. Next base: position 59,855 of record DATELK010000101.1, read on the forward strand.
CTGCGCTGCGGCAGGATTATCAGCACGTAGAAGACGCCGAAGATTAAGACCCACGGCAGGATGAGCGTCAGGAAACTGCCTGCGCCGCCTTGAAAGAAGATGAAGAGTAGAGTCATTTCGTTTTTTAGAGTTTGGGGAATGTAAATTCCGGGGAAGACGCGCGCAAGCGGAATCAACCAGAGGGCTCATTCTCTTGCTCAGAGCAAGCGGGGGCTCGCTCTCAAACTACTCAACTCCAGAGCCGACTCCCTCTAGGAACTCCCGCCGAAATCGCGTGAAATCGCCAGAACGGATAGATTGCCTCACGCGTCGCATGGTGTCAAGGAAGAACGCAAGGTTATGGTGAGTGAGGAGTATGCTGGCCAGCATCTCGCCCGTCTGGTAGAGGTGGCGCAGGTAAGCGCGCGAGTGGCGGCGGCAGACAGAGCAGCCGCAAGCCTCGTCCAGAGGCCGCGTGTCCTCCGCCCAGCGAGCGTTCTTAATATTGACCTTCCCCCGAGAGGTGAAGGCCTGCCCAGTGCGCCCGTTCCGCGTGGGCAGCACGCAGTCGAACATGTCCACGCCGCGCGCCACGGCTTCCACCAAATCCTCCGGCGTGCCCACGCCCATCAGATAACGCGGCCTGTCTTCCGGCATCAGGGGCGCAATCTCTTCGATGACGCTGTACATGACGCTCTTCTCTTCGCCCACGGAGAGGCCGCCTATGGCGTAGCCGTCAAAGCCTATCTCGACCGTGCGGTCAAGGCTCTCGCGGCGCAAATCCATGTGAGCCGCGCCCTGAATGATGCCGAAGAGCGCCTGCGCGCCCGTCAGGCTGTCGAGTGGCTCAAGGCGTCCCGCGTCCATGCCTTCGAGCTGCAAGTTGTCGA
>DATELK010000102.1:0-3834 GCA_035276685.1 Pyrinomonadaceae bacterium
TTCCTGAGCCAGGTCTTCCGCCTCAGAGGCGTTCTGAGTCATTCGTAAACACAAAGAGTAGACGCGACGGTTGTGGCGCTCGTAGAGGAGCTCGAAGGCAGAGATGTCTCCTGTGGATGCGCTCTGCGCCAGCTCGTAGTCCGTTGCTTGTAAGTTATCGGCTTCGGATGCGGTCACGTCTACCCACGTTCGGGCAAGCAAAGGAAAGTTTACGATCTCCACCTCGATTACCTCTCGCTGCTTTTTTCTGTGTGAACCGACTTGCGGCGTGGCCGCCAGAACTCTTGGAGGTTTTAGAAATCGGGTTTCCCTCTGTTTTGCGCTTTTGCGGCTTCCTTGCCCTGACCTGCGCCCTGTGGAAGCGGTCGCCGTCGGGTTGCGGGCTCTGCTCGGAAGCCACTTTAAGGGGGAATCCCTCCAAGGGTTTGTGATGCTTAGCCTCTCGCGCGTCGTTGTCTTGCCCCCTACAAAATTTAGCTCTTTTTCGCCCGCCGCGCCAGCAGATTCAGGCCGCCGCCGTGCTTTTTAAGCCCAAGCCTCGCCAAAGGGCACGGGTTTCAGCTATTATTGGCGGCGCGTTAGGTTCTATTTCGCTTGAATATCACCTGAAGCTGTCAATCCTTGCGCCTCCGGCTTCTCTTCCCAAAGCCATTCTTAAAATCAGAAGTGAGGCACAGCTTCCATCATGCTCTTTCGTACCCAGTCGGCCGCCGTCTACGGCATCGAGGCACGTCTTGTAGACATAGAAGTTGATTTAACTCCCGCTCGCACTGAAGCGGACGCGCCCGCCTCCGTCACCATCGTAGGCCTGCCAGACACGGCCGTGCGCGAGTCGCGCGAGCGCATACGCGCGGCCATCACCAACTGCTCCTTCTTCTTCCCCTTTCACAAGACGACCATCAACCTGGCCCCGGCCGATGTCAGGAAAGAGGGCGCAAGCTTTGACCTACCCATCGCGCTCGGCATTCTCGGGGCGAACGGCGACCTAGGCGAGATAGAAAACTTAACCGACGTGCTCTCCGTCGGAGAGCTTTCCCTTGACGGTCGCATACGCCCCATACGCGGCGCGCTCCCCATAGCACTCCGCGCACGCGAGGCGGCAATCAACAACCTTCTACTGCCCGAAGAGAATGCGAAAGAAGCGGCGGTCGTCTCGGGCATAAACGTCTACGCCGCCAGAGACCTTCGCGGCGCGGTAGAGTTAATCTCAAGGCTGCGCTCGACAGAGCCTCCCGCGCCTTTACGCGTTGACCCTTCGGAGCTGCTCGCGCACAAAGACCGCTATCAGGTCGATTTTCGTGAAGTGCGCGGGCAAGCTTCTGCCAAGCGCGCTCTCGAAGTTGCGAGCGCAGGCTCACACAATATCCTCTTGATAGGCCCGCCCGGCTCAGGCAAGACCATGCTCGCCAAGAGATTGCCGACCATCCTGCCGCCGCTTGAGTTCGAGGCCGCGCTTGAGCTGACCAAGATTCATTCGGTGGCGGGCCTCACCACCTACAACGGCATCATCACGCAAAGGCCGTATCGCGCGCCGCATCACTCTATCAGCGACGCCGGATTGATTGGAGGCGGCACTATGCCGCGCCCAGGCGAAGTCTCTCTGGCGCATCACGGGGTTCTGTTCCTTGACGAGCTGCCGGAATTTGACCGCAGCGTCCTGGAAGTCCTGCGCCAGCCTCTCGAAGACCAGCGCGTCACCATCAGCCGCGCCTCTATGTCCGCAACCTACCCTGCCTCTTTCATGCTGGCGGCGGCGATGAATCCTTGCCCCTGCGGGCATTGGAATAATCCTATTGCTGAATGTCGCTGCACGCCTTTGCAGATTCAGCGCTACATTGGTCGCATCAGCGGCCCCCTCTTAGACCGCATAGACATACACATAGACGTGCCTGCGGTTCGCTTCAAGGAGTTATCGGGCGAGGGGCCTATGGCGGAAGGGTCTGACGAGATTCGTGCGCGCGTCATTGCCGCGAGGGAGAGACAACTGGAGCGGCTCAGAGGCGAAGGGATTTTCTCGAACGCGCAGATGCCGCCGAGATTGATTCGCCGCTATTGCCAGTTGGACGAAGAGAGCAAGCGGCTGATGGAGTCTGCCATGAATCGACTCGGATTATCTGCACGCGCCTACGACCGCATACTGAAGGTCAGCCGCACGATAGCCGACCTGGCAGGCGCGGACTCTATCCTTCCGGCACATCTTGCGGAGGCTGTCACCTATCGCTCGCTTGATAGAACCTACTGGGCATGAGCGCCTTCAACAACAGCCACGCTATAACTCCGAGCCTGCTACTCAACGGCGCGTCTTAAGGCGGCTCTGGCGAGCAGTCGGGTCGAATCCAAAGTGGGCAGCGGCGAATCGTCAGGGCGCACGATTAAAGGTATCTCCGTGCATCCAAGGACAACAGCCTCGCACCCGCGCGACTTTAATTTGTCCGTCACCTCGTTAAAGTATAGCCGCGAGGCTTCTGTAAAAATCCCGTTAACCAGCTCCCTGAAAATAATCTCATTGATTTTTTCCCTGTCCGCCTCGTCAGGTATCTGTCTCTCTATCCCGAACTCTTTCAGAGCCTCCGGATAGACAGGCCCTTCCATCAGATACTTCGTCCCTAAGATGCCTAGCCGAGCGTAGCCAGACCCGTGCGCCTCTTCGGCAACAGCGCTGGCGATATGTATCCACGGGATGGGAGAGCGCGGGATTAAGTACTTGAAGGCCTGATGATATGTGTTGTCCGGGCAGATGGCGAAGTGGGCTCCGGCCTGCGCGACCTTATGCGCCGAACGAGCTAAAACCTCTGCCAGCGTTTCCCAGTCGTTGGCGCGAATGTAACTCATGTGCTCGGCCAGCGGCACGGAGTTCATGGTTATCTCAGGATGGTTATGCTCGCCCATCAAGGCAGGAGCCTCCAGACAGATTGTGCGATAACAGAGCGCGGCTCCCTCCGCGCTTCCCGCAACTATGCCTATGTGTTGAGTCATAACTTCTCACCTCTTGCCCGGCCGAAAGCTCTCAAGCCGCCTGATGTACCATTCGGGAAAATTAAACTCTCTCGCGGGCTTCAGTATGCGCTCGACGTAATCATCTGCCACCGTCCCCGCCGCCATAGAAGGCGCTATGTAGCAGAGCGCCGCTCTCCACGCTCCGCTCAATGTTTCGGCGAGCACGGGTTCCGGCAGGTATAGCTCGCCGAGGACGTTTTGTGCGTGAGCGTAGAGACGGTTCAGCTCCGCATGAGTAGCCGTCGCCAGTATTCCATAAACGCACTGCTCATTAGAGCGAATCATGTTGGCGCGAGGCTCAATCACAATGTCGTAACCGTTGACTCTCGCCACCTCCCACTCACGGGGCGCTATACCAACGTCCTTCAGGACATCGAAGTTCATGTAAGAGCCGTAGAAGAAGACCCACACTTTAGGTTCCGCCATCGGATTCGACCTTTCATCAACCTATGTCTACTGAAACAAAAAATTGAGCGCGCCTTTCAAGCTTTCATGAAAGACGCGCTCAGGAGTTTTGATTAGGCTGTTTGAAGCTTAACGTCCGCCGCGTCGCTGCGGGGCGCTCGTCTTCGACGGGACTTTGATTTCCTGTCCCGCCTGAAGCTCCGCGTCGGCGGTGATGCCGTTAATCTTCGCCACTTCGTCGGCCGACACGGCAGAGCGCTCGGCAATCTTGGCTATGGTGTCGCCGTTGCGCGCCTTCACAATCATAAGATTGCGCGCCGCAGGGGCCGAAGTGTTCGGCCTCTCGTAGATGCCGACGACGGCCTGCGTCAGGCGCGGGGCCTGGTCGCGACGGTCAGCCGGAACGTTCTTGATGTAGGCGACAGCCTGCGC
>DATELK010000103.1:0-17513 GCA_035276685.1 Pyrinomonadaceae bacterium
CAGCCCTCCGGTATTTCGCCGGGCAGACGATGTGGTAAAGCAGAAGGCTAACATTGTGCTTTTTCCGAATGAGGTCGCTCATTCGTACAGTATAGTTCCGCAGCAAGCTGCGGGGAATGTACCATTAAGGATGGTATTCAACGTTTGATAGAATTTTGGAGCTCGTTACTTATGAATCCCTCGCGTTTACTCTTAGCTCTGGCCTTAACTCTGTTCGGTCATGCGACTACTCGGGCTCAGTCTTTTCCACTGTGGGGCGGTCTTCAGCCGGGCGCTTATACGGTCGGTTACAGGGCTGCGATTATGCACGACCGCTCGCGCATCTTTATTCCAGAACGAAATTATGAAGGAAGGATTTACAAAGGCGAGCGCTCGCGCCCTCTGCTGATTCAAATCTTTTATCCGGCCGAAGGTTCGTCAAATTCCGCGCGGATGGCTTACAGGGATTATCTGAGTTTCACGGGCACGACGCCTGCCGCTGCCACGGTCGCCAAAGGTTTACGCCAGCGCACCGAGGGAATACATGACTTCTATCAGGGTAGATACTTGGAGGCTTATCGAACCGGCCTGTACGAGAGGCTAATGAGCATGCAGACTGCGGCGGTGCGGGATGCTCCCGCAGCGAAAGGGCGATTCCCGGTCATCATCTACGGCGGCGGCGCGGGCCTTAGCACGGACGAGAACATAGTCCTCTGGGAGTTTCTTGCGAGCCACGGTTATGTAGTCGCGGTCGTTCCCATGATGGGAGCGAACAGCGTGACTTCTATTGCCGACGCAGCCGGTCTTGAGAACCTGACGCGCGACATGGAATTCCTGTTCGAGCAGGTGCAGGAGTTGCCGAACGCGGACACGAGCCGGGTCGGCGCGATGGGCTTCAGCTACGGAGGACAGGCCGCACTGTTAATGGCTATGCGAAACTCTGATGTGAAAGCTGTCGTAGGCCTTGACCCATCGTTCATTGGAAGTCATTACAGCCGGTTCCTGAAAAGCTCGCCTTTTTATAATGCGGATAACGTCACCGTCCCTGTCCTTGAGCTTCACCGTAAGGACGAGAAAACGGTCACTTATGATGTGACGGGCGCTCTCAAATATTCCGAGCGGTACTCGTTTGAAATAGAGGGCCTGGATCACTTTGACTTTGCCAACTTCGCCCAGATTTATACCGGAGCGATGCCCGAACAGGCGAAACGAAGCTCTCCCGTCGCCTCAAGGAAAGCCGCTTATGAATCCATGTCGCGTTACATTCTGGATTTCCTTGACTCTTATCTGAAAGCGGAGCAAAGCCGTAGCGACGCGTTAAAGAAGCCTGTCGAGTGGGCGGGCTATCCGCGTCAGGCTGTCAACTTCCGTTACCTCGCGGCTTTGCCCGCTCCGCCCTCCTACTCAGACTTATTAGAGATTTTCCGCGAGCGAGGCGCAGTGCGCGGCGAGCAGATTTACCGCGAAGTTTTAAAGCGGGATTCGAATGCCGGAGTTATCAGCGAGCAGAGCATCAACAATCTGGGGTACGCGTTAATGGAGAGCGGAAAGATTGACGAGGCTCTTCGCGTCCTTCAATTAAACGCGGAGAGGTTCCCGCGCTCGGCAAACGTCTACGACAGCCTTGCCGATGCTTATAAGCAGAAAGGCGATCGGCCCTGCGCGGCCTATGCATACCGGAAACTACTCGAAGTTTTGTCTCAGGACGCATCGCTTGACGAATCTAGCCGAACAAACTTTCAACGAACGGCTACCGAGCAGCTACAGAAGCTACGCGCCGCAGGCGTAACGGGCGAGTGTGAGCCGGGAATAAAGTGAGTCGGCGATATGCCCTATGAAGAAGCCCGCTTCAATTAATTGGAGCGGGCTTCGCGCTAGAGGATGAACCGGACTATCAAAGAGGCTCGCTTATTGCGGCACCCTGATTCCTCCTTCAAACCAAACCTGTGACGGCAGCACCTGCCCGTTGCACGGGGTCAGGTTGCTGGCGATGTTGAAATGTCCCTGGCCCGTCGCTCCGGCGTGGCCTCCCGTGCCGCCTGTGACGCGGAAGGGTACGCCGTGCGCGTTGGCGGCGGCGCAGATGGCGGGGTTAGGCGCGAGCACGAAGGGGTCTCCTTCGATAAAGACCTGGTCGCCTGTCTGCACGTACGTGTCCGTCGCTTTGAGGTCGAAGACGAGGTTGGTCGTGGTGTTGGTGCAGGCAGAGAAAACGGCCGTGTTGTAGCCGCCTTCCGTGTCGATTCCAGAGCCCTCGAAACTCAGCTCTATGTTTTCCGGGAATGCGCCGCAACGTGCGACGTTCGGCCCTGCGCCTACCAGATTGAAGGTTGAGCCGCCTTTGTAATGGGGGTTGTTTTGGTCAGTCACCGTGGCCGCCGAGCTTCCGCCGCTAACTTGAGCCGCGAGTATCATGAGCCCGGTGAGTGTTAAAAGCACTGCTGTGAGTTTCTTCTTCATTCGTTTAGGTCTCCTTTCGGGGTGCGTCCGTTGTCACTTTGTTTATTCTCAGCCTAAGCAGACATTGCGCTTTCAACCTTTAAGGCGTAAATCTCGCGCGAAAACTATCATCGTCCAACACACAGCCTGCTCAATATGGTAAATTTAGGGCTTAACCTCGCGGGCTTTGGCTATAAGGACTCCCCCGAATGGACGCGCATGGCTCTCACGAGCTGACAGAACTGCTGGTCGCATGGAGCGACGGCGACGAGGCTGCCCTCGATAGGCTGGCCCCGCTCGTTCACGCGGAACTGCATCGCCTGGCAAGCCACTACATGAGGCGAGAGCGCGGCGACCATCTTATGCAAACCTCCGCCTTGATAAACGAAGCATACCTGCGCTTGATTGACTGGAAGGCCGTGCGATGGCAGAACCGCGCGCACTTCTTCGGCGTCGCCGCACAGATGATGCGCCGCATCCTGGTGGACTTTGCGCGCCAGCGTCCGCGCGTAGGCAAGGACGTGGAGGCGCGTCACATCTCGCTTGAGCAGGCCATGGCCGTGACGGACGAAAAAGACTCTGACCTGCTCGCGCTTGACGAGGCGCTCAAGGATTTGGCGCGGATAGATGAGCGTAAGAGCCGCATAGTTGAGCTCAGGTTCTTCGGCGGGCTGTCGGTCGAGGAGACGGCAGAGGTGATGCAAGTCGCGCCTATTACTGTGACAAGAGAATGGAACAAAGCCAAGGCATGGTTGTATAGAGAACTGAGCAGGTCGTGAGCGTATGGACGCAGACCTTTGGAAACAAGTAGACGCTCTTCTCGACGCGGCTCTGGACATGCCGGAGCACGAGCGCGAGCAATTTGTGGCCAGGGCGGCCGCCGGAAACCCCGCCTTGCAGGGCGAAGTATTGAGCCTGCTCAGGGCTGAGTCGCAGGCGTCTCAGTTCATGGAGCGCTCAGCCATGAAGGTGGCCGCGCAGGGACTGGCGCAGGACTCGCAGCTCACCGCGCATCATTCGCTCATAGGGAAAAAGATAGGGGACTACACTATCGAGAGCCTGTTGGGCTGGGGCGGGATGGGCGAGGTGTATCTGGCGCTCGACGTGAAGCTCGACCGAAGGGTGGCACTCAAAATCCTCCCGCGCCATTTCGTCGCTGAAGCGGAACGTGCCGCACGCTTCAAGCGCGAAGCTCTCGCACTGTCGGCGTTGAATCACCCGAACCTAGTCACTGTTTACGAAGTGGGCAAAGCGGGCGGACTACATTACATAGCGATGGAGTTCGTGGAGGGGCAGCTCCTGCGTTCGATGATGAGAGACGGGCTCAAGCTCAAGAACAGCCTGTCAATCGCGGGGCAGGTCGCGGAGGCTCTCACAGCGGCCCACCGGCAGGGAATCATTCATCGCGACATCAAGCCTGACAACATCATGGTGCGGCCCGACGCCTACGTGAAGCTGCTGGACTTCGGGCTGGCGAAGCTGACAGAGGCTCGTGCGCCTTTGGAGGCGGACGCGGCGCAGACACAGGCGGGCGCGGCGATGGGGACGCTCGCATACATGTCGCCCGAACAGGCTGCGGGCGAAGCTACCGACCAGCGCACGGACATATGGAGCCTCGGCGTAGTCCTCTACGAGATGGTGACGAGACGCAAGCCTTTCGACGGGGATGACAGGCGCGTGACGGTCAACGCCATCCTGTCGAGCCAGCCGGATTCAGCACGCTCCTTTGACCCCACGCTCCCGGCCGAGCTGGATTTGATACTTGATAAGGCTCTTGAAAAAGACCGCGACCTTCGTTACCAGACAGCGGCAGACTTTCGCGCAGACCTTCGCCGACTGTTGCGCTCACTCGAATCAGGCACAGGCAGCGCACGCACGGGAGCAATCGCTAAATCCACTGCTCTGACAACATCGCGCGCCCGTCTTGCTCTCTCTGTCGCGGCGGTGGTCGCGGTGCTGGCGGCGGCGTCTTTCGTCGTCTGGCGCTTCTCGCAATCGCGCACGGCGACAGCGCCAGACTGGACGCGCGCCACGCACGTTCAGCTCACAGACCAGCCGGGAACAGAGCACTTCCCTACCCTCGCGCCTGACGGAGAGAGCTTCGTTTACGCGAGCCGTGTGAAGGGAAACTGGGAGCTCTTTCTGCAACGCGTCGGCGGCAAGAACGCGACACTGCTCACACCCGACACGCCTTCGGACGAGAGCCAACCGGCATTTTCTCCTGACGGCGACCGTATAGCGTTCCGCTCGACCAGAGAGCCTGCGGGCATCTATGTCATGGAGGCCACGGGCGAGAACGTGCGACTTGTGGCCGTAGGCGGTCATCATCCTTCGTGGTCGCCGGACGGGAAAGAGATTGCCTACAGCACAGTGGGGCGTGACATGCCGAACGTGCGCACGACCATCCCCAGCGCGATTTGGATAGTTAATTTAGAGACAGGAGCCAAACGCCTTCTCACGCAATCGGACGCATTGCAACCGTCATGGTCGCCGCAGGGGCACCGCATAGCCTACTGGTTCATGCCGCGCAACATGGGCCGTGGCGACATCGCGACTATTCCGAGCGGCGGAGGCGAGCCCGTGGTGGTGACTAGAGACGCATCGAGGAACTGGAATCCGGTCTGGTCTCCCGACGGCCACTTCCTTTATTTCGCCAGCGACCGCAGCGGCAACATGAGTTTCTGGCGTGTCGCCATAGAGGAAGAGACGGGCAGGGTTTTGGGTGAGCCCGAGGCGGTTGTGCTGCCTTCTACTTTCAACCGTCATCTGAGCTTCTCGCGCGACGGGCTGCGTATGCTCTACGTGCAGACGAATCAGCGGTCGAACATACGCGCCGTCGCGTTCGACCCTAAGGGAGAGAAGGCCGTGGGCCAGCCCTTCTGGGTCACGCGAGGCGACCGGCAAATCTCGCGCCCGGAATTGTCGCCCGACGGTCGCCAGTTCGTCATGCGCGTGCAGCGGCGCTCTCAGGACGACATAGCCATAGTCAACCGCGACGGCACGAACTGGCGCGACGTGACCAACGACAAGTTCTTCGACCGCTACCCGCGCTGGTCTCCCGACGGCAAGAGGATTGTCTTCACGTCCGACCGTGGCGGGAGCTACGAAATCTGGACTCTCAACGTCGAGGACACTAACATGCGCCAGCTCACCTTCGGCAGCGAGAGCAGCGCCTCTCTGCCGCTCTGGTCGCCGGACGGCAAACAGATACTCTATCGCAGCAACATGGTAAACGCGCTCATTGACGTTGATAAGAATTGGGCGGAACAAACTCCGCAGCCCCTGCCCAGGCCCGAAGGCGAAAAACACTTCGTCGCGTGGGACTGGTCGCCCGATGGCAAGAAGCTCGCGGGAACTTTCAGCGGCGACCAATTAGGCATAGGCTATTTTTCACTCACAGACCGCAGATTCGAAAAGCTGGCCGACGCTGAAAGATATCCTATGTGGCTCTCGGACAGCCGCCGCCTCATCTTCGCCACCGAGAGCAGGGTGTACATCGCCGACATATTCACTAAGCGCGTGCGGGAAGTCTTCAACACGGGAGAGGAACAGATAGGAAGCATAGGAATCTCAAACGACGACCGGCTGCTATACTTTTCTATCCAGGAATCGGAAAGCGACATCTGGCTGCTGGATTTGCGACGCTAGGCTCAAGAACAGATAAGAGCGCCGCTCACAATTCATTCGCCGAAGTGAGACGGAAGGCCGCGCCCTCCGTCTCACTTCGGCGACGCCCCGCCCCTCATCACAGCTTGCTCAGCCATTTCAGAACAGGATGCTCGACTTCCTGTAGATGCTCGTTTGAGAAAACGTAATCGACGTGGCCGTACTCTCCCCTGAAGTTGAGCGTGACTTTAGCCGAGGTCATAAGGCTCGCGGTATCGAGCATGCCGGAGCCGAAGCCATTTCCGGCGGCAAAGATGAGCACAGAGCCCGTGAAGTTGTGCAGGTTATTGTTGAAGGCTCGCTCGCCTGCCAACCCGCAGTTCAAATCCAGCAGAGTCTTATTAGCGACGTAGCTCACGAAGCCTGTAACGTTGACGTGAACCAACGACTCGTTCGCGAAGAAGAGCCTGTCTTCGGCGACGCTGCCCGCGAGTTGGTAGAAACCGGGCCTTGGCGTTATGGGCGAGAGCGGCGGCGCTGCCATAGAGGCGACGAAGGCCTGATGATTGGTGAAGCCCGGAGGAAAGCCGGGGATAGGCGAAGGCCCGTTAGGGTCAATCTGGGCCAGCTGGCTAATCAACTTGGCACCCGCCAACCCCTGCCCGTCGTAATAAACGCCATTGGCCAGAAGATTGTTGAAGAGGGAGCAAAAGTTGGAGTTGATGTTGCGAACCGCCGGGTCTGTATCGTAGAGCGTGCCGTCCAGCAGAATAGCCCCCTTATAATCGTTCGGGTTCGCGTTGATAGTCGCAAGCGAGACGATGCTGCCGAGCGAGAGACCGCCGACGACGGGCTTCTCGCCCGGATGCGCGGCCTCAATCTGCTGGCGTATGAAAGCTACGTCGTCCAGGATGGCCTGTATGCCCCAGCCTGCCATCACGGAGCAGTCAACCGCATTGCTCTCGCAAGACCCGGCAGCGAGTCCCTGCACCCGTTGTGAGTAGCCCCAGATGTCGTAATCTCGCCGCGCCAGAAAGCCCGCGAACGAGCGGTCGTAGTCGCCGTCGTCGCCGACCTCATAGTTCTGAAAGCCGCTCGCCAGCGGCGGCAGCAACAGCACCGTACCCTTCAGCGCCTGGTCGGGAACGTCTTTGCGAACGCGCGTCATCACGAAGCGGTTCAGGGGATTGGCTCCGACCTGTACGATGGTTACTGTCCTGGTGATGTTGTTCGCCACGGTAGAGCTTGACGTGCTGACGATTTGGTAGTCCTGCGCCTGCACGAGCGCGCTGAAGGCGAAAGAGAGAACAAAGAGGGCGAGGACGTTGAGTACGAGTTTGTTCTTAATCATGATAATACTCCTTCTGAAGTTAACAGGTCAGGACGCCAGCCCCTCACCTAGGGCGCATGGCCGTCCAACCCACACACTCCTTAAGGCGTCCGGGCGAGCCGAAATCTATCACCTGCGAGGAGAATTTTTTTTGGAGGCGTGAAGAAGCTGTGAATGGCTCGCAGGTTGACGATGAGCTGCAAGCTCATTCGGCTCAGGGTTGAATGAGTTGTTAGATTTAGCCGTACTCCGACAGCGCGGAAGCTCTTTGCTTACGCCCTATCCTTTACCGGCGCGTCTTTGGAGCTCTTCACCAGAGTGATGGCGTGTAGACAGTCCTGCTTGTTGCGATAGCCCTCGCCGGAATCGGCTATGATGCGCTGGTTGGTCGCATGCAATTGCCAGCGCCACTCGCCCGAATCATCCTCGTAGACCCAATAAACAGCACCGCCCGCTTCCTTCCCGGCCTGCTCCCTGATTCGCGCTACCTCGCCTTCGTAATACTTTATGTTATGTTCAGCCTCGGTCAGATCCTCTTCGTATTGCTCTGCTGACGTGCCCTGCTCGGCAGTCCTATTTTTCAGCTCTTTGACGTATGAATTGAGCTCCCTTAACTCCCCTTCATAGGCCTTCAACTGGTCTTCAAGCATCTCATGGTCGGGTTTCATGTTTCTTCTCCTTATCTATCAAGCAACGGGATGTCTCGCCCGGCGTATCATGAGTAAACCCATTATGAATGTCCAGGCGAGCACGACATTAACCTGGCGGCTTGAAAAGCATCAAGGCCAAAGGGATAATTGAAGACGCTCCCCCGATTCAGCTAACGGTTCATAAAATGCTCAAGCGTATTCTCATACTACTGGCTTTACTCACCCTGACTAATACAGGCCTGTCCTTAGGTCAGCAGCCTACAGGCCCGCGCTTAACCCCTGCCGAAGTGAAAGAGCTTATTCGCTCGGCTCAACTTAGAATAAACGAGTACAGGAACAAGTTTAAAGACCTCACGGCGGATGAAGAGCAGGAGATAGAAGAATACGATGTCGATGGCAAGCTCAGGCGGCAGCGGCGTATTGTCTCAGACCTGATAATCTATCAGTCCCAGCTTGACGCGTCCTCCATGTCCGAGTACCGCAACATACGTATGGTTGACGGAGTCACGGTGGCAAAGCGAGACGAGAGACTTGTGAGCCTCTTCGCTCGATTGGCCAAGGCCGATTCCGTTAAGAAAGAGCTTGAACGGATTAACCGCGAGGGCCGAAGGTATGATTTGGACTATAGCTTTTATGGCTTGACGCTTAACGAAGGCTTGCTGCTCAACGAGAATTTTCTCCCGTATTTCCAGTTCACGGATGCCGGTCGCGAGCAGATTAAGGGACGCGAAGTAATCGTCCTTCAGTATCAGCAGGTCGCGCAGAGCCCAGACCTGACGATGAAGCTTCCCGGCGAGTTAAAAGGCGCTGGGCCGCGTTACCGTGGGCGTCTATGGCTCGACGCCGAGACGAAACAACTCTGGCGAGAAGAGCGTGAGTTGACGTTGGAGCACGCGTCGCTCAGCCAGCCGCTAGTCCTCCTGAGGTTCGAGTTCGAGTACACGAGCAGCAGTTTCGGGATTCTAACGCCCCAGCGAGTAGTGTTCATCACCTACAATAAAGGGCGAGACCGAGCGGGCATATTTCCCGGGCTGCGTTTAGGCGGTAAGACAACTTTCCAGTACAGCGGCTTCCGTCGCTTTGATGTCAGCTCGCCCGATGCTGCCGTAACTCCGCCCGTAAAACCCCGAAGACAATCTCATGCAGTGGGTTGATACCTACCAACAAAATCCTATCCGCTGGCCAAGCCAAACAATCTCAATACTCCTGCCATTAACAGCAAGGAACCCATAATCAGGAAAAATATAGCGACCATAGCAATATTCATTGACCTGTATGCTTCCGTATCCGATTTAGACATCTTCGGACTCAAACGTGGACGGATACGCCGCAGCACCCTCTTGTCCGAGATATGAAGCAACAGCCATAAGCTAAAGCATGTAGCCGCGCCTCCAATAATGATTAAGACGATACTCATATATACATTCCCGTTACAACGCAGCCATCTAACGACCGAATTAACACGGCCCGTGCGAGCATCCTTCAAGCTATCGGAGAAAGAGACGATGAAAGGAATGCTACCGCGGGCTAGGGTTTGAATGAGTTGTCGGGCCGTTTGCCATTAAGCGACTTTCTCATAAAGAAGCGCTGATGCCCCGGCGGGAACTCTTCCAGCGTCCCGAACACCTCATACCCGCATCTCTCATAGAACTCGAATGCCTGAAAGCTGAAGGTATCTAAATGAGCTGCGACGCACCCGCGCTTGATGGCTTCCAGTTCGGCAGTTGCCAAAAGCTTCTCTCCGTAGCCTTGCCCGCGCACAGTATCCTCTATCCACATGAACTCTACATACAGCCAGCCCCAAAAGGTCTCACCCAACAGGCCGCCCAAGATATTATCTTCCTCGTCACGTAGGAAGACGGCGAGGCCAGGGCAATCGGCGTCGTTAGTTTGAGAGGCGTTATAGCGATGAAGGCCGTCAAATATCTTGCGTCTATCCTCAGCCTTCGGGTGGTCTTCGACTGTTATTTTAAGACTGCTCATAAGTACCTGAGTTGCTACCATTCACCTGATACGCCTCAAACATTATAGCATCCGTGCGGAAGTGGTTTCCGAAAACCGCAATTACTTCTCCCTTTCTTAGCGATAGATTCAAGGCTACAGATAAAGGGCGCGTTTCGTCGTAATCGATTCCAAAAAAACATATATCCGCACGAAAATTCATAACACATCTTTACGCTATTGAATGGGAATCCAAATTTGTGTAGGAGCCCCGGCTTTGATACTTCGTCTGGAAATTCATAAATACATAGAGCGAGAAAAGTTGTCTTTACAGCGCCTCGGATGGCATGGATGTTGCCGCTCTGAACTTACGTGAAAGCCACAGGGTCTGTAAGTTTAACTGTATGGCAGCCTCTTCAGGCTGGCCCAGTCGGACAAGTCTGTCCATACGGCAGGCCCTTTGTAAACAGTAATACGAAAAAATAGAAATCAACCTCCCATCTGCTGCCGCCGGCCTGCGAAGTCTGTGTAGGCGCACACGGCAAAAGCAGCTCATGGCAGCTAGATTCACACGGCCTTAACCAGAACATGGAGAAGGAAGAACATGACTAAAGTAATACCCTTGCTGGTCATCTCTTTGCTACTGCTGACATGTTCGGCATTAGCACAGACAACCTCTTCGACCTCTGCGGTGACGGGTGTCGTAACAGACCCTACAGGCGCAGTGATACCCGGCGTGACCGTTACTCTCACAGACACCAAGACTTCAAAGGAACTGACGACGACCACTGATGACCAGGGAGTCTATCGGTTCAATCAGGTGCCTCCGGGAGCAGGTTATACGCTCACCTTTACCAATCAGGGTTTTCAGACCCTGAAGATTGAGAACGTCAGGCTCGGCGTTGGCCTGACGGAGACTCAGAACACGCAGTTGACGGCTGGACAGATTTCCAGCTCTGTCACGGTAACGTCAGGCGGCGAGACGACGCTGAATACCACGGACGCTTCCATAGGTAACGTGATTGACGAGCGTCGCCTGAGAGAGCTTCCGATTCAGATTCGCAGCTCGCCCGCAGCTCTCATTGGCCTGCAACCCGGTGTCATAGGCAACAACGTTGGCACCACCAGCACGAACCGCGTAGGCTCGGTGACGGGCTCCCGCTCAGACCAGGGGAACATCACCGTAGACGGTATAGACGCCAACGACCAGGCGACCGGACAGTTTGCCTCCACGGTCGGTAACGCTCCGATTGACTCCATCCAGGAGTTCCGCGCGGTAACGACTAATCCGAACGCAGCGGAAGGCCGCTCTTCGGGCGGACAGATAGAGCTTGTTACCAAGAGCGGTACTAATGACTTCAGCGGCAACGTTCGCTGGTACAACCGCACGGCTGCGACTGCTGCCAACAGCTTCTTCAACAACAGATCGGGCGTTGAGAGACCGCAGCTGACACGTAACCAGTTCGGCGGAAGCTTGGGCGGCCCCATCAAGAGAGACAAGCTCTTCTTCTTCTTCGACTATGAAGGAAGACGTGAGGCGCGCGGCATCTCTTACCTGCGCGTAGTCCCGCTGGACGTAGTGCGTAACGGCGGACTCAATTACATAAACAACAATCCGGGCTGCACTGCAAGCTCTCGCATCAACACGCAGCCGGGCTGTATAAGCACCCTGACGCCAGCGCAGGTCGCCGCTCTCGACCCGCTCGGCATAGGTGCCAACGCGGCCGTGCTTCAGCTTCTTAAAGACCGCTACCCGGCTCCGAACGACCTGACGGCAGGTAACGGCGTCAACACCGCCGGCTTCCGCTTCAACGCGCCCGTGAGCCGTACAGATAACACGGAGACGACGCGCATTGACTGGAACATAAATGACAAGCAGAGGCTCTTCGGGCGCTTCAACATCGCGCGCGGGCTGGTGACTGACACGGTCAACACCGTGGCGGCGCAGTTCCCCGGAGACCCTGAGAGCGGTCAGATTGTTACGAACGACTACTCCTGGGTGGTGGGACACACGTGGGCTATGACGCCGAACGTGGTCAACCAGCTGACGGTCGGCGTGGCGCGCTCGGGCCTGACCTTCCTGGCTCCGTTCACGCCCAGCTTCCCGAACATCTTCGGAGACCCGACCGACGCCGGAACGGCGAACATAGGCGGACTCTTCAGCATGGGTCTTTCGCCGCCGTTCGCGGACATCAGCCTACAGGATCGCTTCGTCATGACGCCCACGATTCGCGACGACGTGACGTGGTCTAAGGGCAAGCACACGTTTTCGTTCGGCGGCTCCTTCAAGCCCATCGACTCGAAGACGGGCCTGGTTAACGACTTCAATTTCGTGACCCTCGGCTTGGGCGGCAACCTGTCCACGCTGGATGCGGCGCAGCAGCCGATTAACCTCAACCCGAGCGCCACGAACATCACCAACTACGACGATGCCTTTGCTTTCCTTCTGGGACGAATCGGCTCCGTCACGACCAACTTCAACTACAACACCTCGGGCACGGCCTTCGAGCCCGGCACAGGTAAGAGACGCGACTACAGGTACGACGAGCTTGAGGTCTACTTCCAGGACAACTGGAGGCTCACGCCTAGCCTGACGCTTACGGCTGGCCTGCGCTGGCAGTATTATCCGCCACCGTACGAGAAGAACGGCTTCCAGTCCTGCAACGATGTGGACTACAACACGCTGGTCAACATCAGGTTCAAAAACGCAGCCCAGGGCATCGCGGGTCAAACTGCCGAGCCGCTCCTGCGCTACGACCTGTGCGGCAAGGGTAACGGCGCGCGTAACTTCTACGAGCCGGACCTGAACAACTTCGCGCCGAGACTGAACTTCGCGTGGAATCCCTCCTTCAAAGACGGATTTCTGGGCACACTCTTCGGCGACAGGAAGACCGTGATACGCGGCGGCGGGTCTATCACATACGACCGCATCTCCAGCGGCATCACCTTCATTCAGGATCAGGTCACGTACCTGTTCGACAACACCGTCACGCAAAACTTCGACAGTCTGGCCACTAGCCCGCGCTTTACGGGCGTGACCAATCTGCCGATAACGGTGACTGCGCCGACGATTAACAGACCGAACACGCCCGGCGTGGATGCCTCAGGCTTCCCCACGGGCAATGCCGAGGGGCTGACCAACTACGCCATCTCGCAGAACTTCAAGGTGCCGTACTCCATGCAGTACAGCTTCGGCTTCCAGCGCGAGCTGCCCGGCAATCTCATCCTTCAGGTGGATTACGTGGGCCGCCAGGGGCGTCAGCTCTTCACGCAGGCAGATGCGGCGCAGATACTTGATTTCAAAGACCCCGCTTCGGGACAGAACCTGCTAACTGCTTTCAACTTATTGCAGACGCAGGTCATGGCCGGCGTGCCCGGTTCGGGGTTGACCCCGCAGCCGTTCTTCGAGAATCAGATTAATGCGGCGCTCCAGGCGCAACTCGGGCCCGCGGCGAACTGCGGAAACGTATCTCCGCTGTTCGGACTTCCCGCAGGCTTTAACTGCACCAGACTGTTAACGGCCTTTACCAGAAGCCTGGTCAACATAGGCGACACTTCGGACGTGTTCCAGGCAGCCTACGCGCTAGGGCTTCTCAACCCGAACGTTGGCCTGAGCGGCCAGTTCTCCACCAACGCTTACGTCACGAACCTTGGGTCTTCCAGCTACAACGGAATGCTCATCAGCCTGCGTAAGCGCTTCTCGCAGGGCCTTCAGTTCGACGTTAACTACACCTGGTCGCACTCGATTGACAACCAGTCGAGCGTGGTCAACACGGTGTTCGGCGGCCTGATCTGCGACATACGCAACCTGCGCGTCTGCCGTGGTAATTCCGACTTCGACATACGCCACGTCATAAACGCGAACTTCATTTATGAGCTTCCGTTCGGCAGGGGTCGCGCGTTCGGCTCCGACGCGAGCGGACTGTTAGAGCACATCATCGGCGGCTGGACTGTGACGGGAATCTTTTCCGCACGCAGCGGCCTGCCGTTCAACCTGACGACGGGCTCATTCCCAGTCGGCTTCGTCTTCAACAGCCCTGCGGTGGTTACCGGCAATGCCGGAGTGCTGCAAGGGCAGATACACGACACGCCGGGCGGCCAGATTCAGTTCTTCAGCGACCCGACGCAGGTCTTCAATTCGGCTGCCCCGCTCGCGGGCGCAGTTCGTAATCCTTTCGGCGGCGAGATAGGCAACCGAAACATTCTTCGCGGCCCCGCTTTCTGGAACGTTGACATGGCGGTCTTGAAGAACTTCAAGATGCCCTGGTCGGAGAGCCACAGGCTACAGTTGCGATGGGAGATGTACAACGCATTCAACCATAACAGCTTCGGTCTGCCGTCGACCAGCATCAACTCGTCCACCTTTGGACAGATAACCACTTCGGCGAGCAACCCGCGCGAGATGCAGTTCGCTATCCGCTATGAATTCTAACTCTCTCCCTCAGACTTGGTCTGAGACTTGGGCTCCCGGAAAACCGGGGGCCCATTTTTTTTGTGAACAGCTCTCCGGATGATTCTTTTTATCCTCATCATACGCGTTACAGGATAGGGGACGGGATTAACAGTCCCACCCGGAATAATATTGGAAGGACAGGTATGATGCGCGAGGAACTGATAGCCGCTAATTTAGCCGTAGTCGAAGCCCACTTTCATAGCGAAGCTGCCAACGAGGTGGAGAAGGCACTGGAACTGTTCACTGATGACATCGTCTGGGAGTCGCCTACTCGTAATCTACTGCTTCGCGGCAAAGAGGCCACGGGAGAAAATTATCGGAAGATGTTCTCTTCCTTTAAAGTTGAAGGCTTTCGCACCATTGACCGCTTCGCTACAGAAGACCGCGTGGTTGATGACAGCATTATAACTGTCGAGCTGGTGGGCGACGGCGTAGTCAATGCCCCCGTTCCCGTGGGGTCAAGGGTCGAGATACGTCTCCTGCACGTGTTCGAGATGCGTGAGGGGAAAATATCTAAGGAATTAGTGCTGGAGAACTGGCGCGTCGTCGAGCCGGTTATCGGCAGCGTTCAGGGTGACATAGGCGCGTCGCTTGTCAACGCCCAAAGCTCTGTTAACTGATTAACAACCTCGAAGGGAATGGTATTGAAGCTCTATTTGTGGAAAGCGTTTCCTACGAGCGAGCATACCCATACCATGACCAGGACGGCGATGTACAACGTAGTGCTGTCGCTTTCTCGAACGACCGCGTCTCGGTCAAGTAGCTTATAGTTGACGACGGACGTTTCGATTATCCCTAACCCCAGCCATAAGAGGCTCAGCCACTGGCCCCACAAAACGTCTCGCAGGTACGGCCAGACCAGACTTGTTATCGCGGCCATAGCAACGACCATTAATGCGACCGACGCGACGCGCTGGCCCGGTGTGGGCTTATACGAGCGCAAGGCCAGTATAAGCGTAGAGAGCCATATGGCAGTGCCGTCCACCAGAAAGCCCTCCACGGCAAACACCGGCAGCCACAGCTGCTTGGATAACAATGAAAGCGTCACCCACACGGGGCCGTCAAGTAGTATGAAGAGGCTTAACCAGGGAGAAGGCGGCGTTGCCGTGTAGGAGATGATGACGGCTAAGTAAACGCCTACGGCCACCGTCCCGCCCAGGAATAAGAGCAGTGGTGCCGGGTGTCCATAAGTATAGAGCAGCGCGAAGGTGGCGAAAGACGGGAGCAGGCCCAGATAGATAAGGTGCGCCCTGCCGAGCATACGGGCCGCACGCGCCTTAAAGTCTGCTGCGCGCACTGCTGCTGCGTGCGACCGCCCGCTCTCCTTTACAGAATCCCGCATCGTCTACCTTCCTCTTCCCTTCAGCTTAACCATTTCTATCATACGGCCCTGCGCCAGCATACCGTATAGTTCTTTAACCGCATCTAAAGCGTGGTTGGGAGGAGGTGGCCTGCGGCTATGAATATCATTCAGGTTTTAGGTCTGGCGATGGGCGCGGCGTGGACGGCCGGAATCAACCTCTACGCGACCGTAGCCGTGCTGGGTCTGCTGTCGCATTTCAAACTGGCGCAGCTTCCCGGCGGCCTTCACGTGCTGGACAACTGGATTATCATAGGAGTCGCGCTCTTCCTCTACGCAGTAGAGTTCGTCGCCGACAAGGTTCCTTACGTTGATTCCGTTTGGGACGCCGTGCATACATTTATACGAGTGCCCGCCGGTGCTGTACTGGCGGCAGCCGCCACAGCAGAGATAAGTCCCGAAGTCCAGGTCATAGCCTTTCTGCTAGGGGGCGGATTAGCCCTGACGACGCACGGCACGAAAGCCGCTGTTCGGGCCGGCGCAAACCTGAGCCCGGAGCCGCTCAGCAACTGGGGCCTCTCGCTTCTGGAAGATGCCATAGCCATAGGCGCGGCAATCCTCTCTATTCTTTCCCCGGTCATCATACTTGCAGTCATAGCCCTGTTCCTTCTCATCTTCCTCTGGATTTTACCCAAGGTGCTGAGAAGGCTCAGGCGCATGATTAGTACTGTCCGCGCCTTTTTTGGAGGAAGAAGGCCAGCCTTCCGCTCTTGAACACGCTAGGTCGCGCCGGGGACTGTTATGGCAGATGAGCCTTTAGAAACGGGGCTGATAGGTGGCGTCGAAAGGAGAGAGATTAGACTCTTCGATTACGACCCGGACTGGCCGAAGAAGTTCGAGACGCACGCCGGGCGAATCGCACGCGCGCTCGGCCCCACTGCCCTGCGAATAGAACATATTGGTTCAACCTCCGTCCCAAATCTCGCCGCCAAACCCATCATAGACATCCTCGTCGTAGTCCCTGATTCCGCTGATGAGTCCGCGTATCTGCCTCAGCTGGAAGCGGCAGGCTACCAGTTGCGCGTGCGGGAGCCGGATTGGAACGAGCACCGCATGCTCAGGACTCCTGAAAGGGACGTACACGTACACGTCTACTCGATTGGCTGCCCTGAGATTGAGCGATACCTGGCCTTCCGAGACCGCTTGCGCCGTCACGCAGGCGACAGGCGACGCTACGAGAGCAGGAAGCGAGAGCTGGCGAAGAAAGAGTGGGCGGACACGAACGAGTACGCGGAGGCCAAGACGGACGTAATCGAAAGCATTATCGCCGCAGCCGGGGCGGGCGAAGATGACAATGGTCGTATTTGACGCAGGTCTTCCCAATGTCGCCCCTTGCAGGGGCTAAGAGAACATCCTGTCCATCCTACCTATCCTGTTAAATTATTTATACTCGTGGATGCGCTTTGAATGTGTACTTTTGGAACACAGAAGCCTCCGTCAGCAGACCAGAAGCCATTTCTAACAACCGAAATGCAGTCTTCAACAGTCTAAATGTCATCTTCAGCGAGCTAAATGCCATCTTTAACGACTTAAATGCTATCTGTAGTGCCTGAAATGCCATCTTCAACGGGTAAAATAGAGTCTCTAACCTTCTAAATGGAATCTGCAACGCCCTAAATGACAATGTTTGTCACCTAAATGCTTCCGTCACCGGGAAAAATGGAGATTTCCGCCCGTTAAATAGAATTTTCTCTCTCCTTGAAGCGATTTTAGCCCGTAAACACAGGACAGTACCGCCTGCGGTAGCGGGCGGGT
>DATELK010000104.1:0-33169 GCA_035276685.1 Pyrinomonadaceae bacterium
ATCGAAGTTAACTTGTAGAAGAATATAGCAAAAGAGGAAGTAAATGGTAAATGGCAAATGGACGAAGCCTGTCGCCCATTCACATTCACTCTTTGCCGTCGCTGTATTGCTGTAGCTTGCGGTAGAGGGTCTTGCGGCCTATGCCTAAGCTACGTGCGGCGCGCGTCTTGTCGCCCGCCGTGTAATCCAGCGTGGCCTCTATGGCGCGGCGCTCTATCTCGTCCATCGAAGACGGCACGTCGATTTCGAGCGTGACCGAGCGCCCCTCGTTGGCTGCACGCGCACGCTCGCCGCGCAGGCGTGAGCGTTCCTCAAGAGGCCTTCGGCTGATGGCTTCCGGCAAATCGTCCAGCTCAATCTGGCGGCCCGAGGCTATGATGACGGCGCGCTCTATGGCGTTCTCAAGCTCGCGCACGTTCCCCGGCCACTCGTAGCTCATCAGGGCCGTCAGAGCCTCCTTCGAGATGCCTGAGATGAAGCGCCCGGTCTTCTGCTTGTAGTGCTCAAGAAAATGTATGACGAGCGGGTGAATGTCTTCCGCGCGCTCGCGCAAGGGAGGCAGCCGTATGGGAAAGACCGAGAGGCGATAGAAGAGGTCTCGGCGAAAGGTGCCCTGCTCCACGGCCCGCTCAAGGTCAACGTTCGAGGCGGCTATGACGCGCACGTCCGCCTTGATGACTTCCGAGCCGCCTACGCGCGTGAACTCGCCGTCCTGTAGAACTCTGAGCAAGCGTACCTGAGCCGAAAGACTCATCTCGCCTATCTCGTCCAGGAAGAGCGTGCCGCCGTCCGCCTCTTCAAAGCGGCCCTGCCGACGGGCGCGAGCATCCGTGAAGGCTCCCCTCTCGTGTCCGAAGAGCTCTGTCTCAAGAAGCGTCTCGGGGATAGCGCCGCAGTTGAGCTTGATGTAGGGGCGGTCTTCGCGCCCCGAGTTGTAGTGAATCAGATTCGCTAGCAGCTCCTTGCCCGTGCCACTTTCGCCCTGAATGAGCACGCTCGTTTGTGTGTCGGCCACGTTCAGCGCAAGCTCTATGGCGCGGCGTATCGCGGGGGCCTGCCCTATGATGCGGTCTTCCGCGTGGCGCTCGTGAAGCGCGCTCCTCAGACGCATAACTTCGGCCGAGAGCTGGTCGCGCTCAAGCGCCGTGCCTATCTGGTCTGCTATGCCTTCGACGAGCGCGACTTCGTGGTCGTCGAAGCTGGTGCGCTCCTGGCTCCACACAAATCCGAGCAGGCCGAATATCTGCTCGCCTATGCGAACCGGAGCGACGAGCGCCGCGCGTCCCCCGAGTGTGGCGTTGAAGATGAGACGGAAGGGAAGCGGCAGGTGCGAGTCGAGCAGGCGCAAGGTCTTGCCCTGCGCTATCAGCTCTATCATCGCGGGGAACTCTGTGATGTCCAGCGACTGGCCGTGTGCGTCTATGAGGCCGCGCACGGAGTCTGTCGCGGCGTGCGGCGCGGCTTTGAAAGCGGCGAGGCTGATGCGAGACACGTTCGGGTCAAGCACGCCCAGAGCGCCGTAGTCCGCATTGACCGGCTCAAGCGCTCGCTCTAAAACAAGCGAGGTGACTTCGTTGAAATCCGAGCGGGCGTTAAGAGCGTTCGCAATCTCAAGCAGCGCTCGCGTGCGCTCACTTTCGCGCTGCTGGTCTGTGTAGAGGCGCGTGTAGCGATAGCCGACCGCAATCTGGCGCGCGATTGACTGAAGAAAAGCTACCTCTTCATCAAGCCACTTGCGGGGCGCTCTGGTCGTGTGAATGCCTACGAGCCCCAGCACGTCGCCTTCCAGCCGCACTGGCACGACCAGCAGCGAGCGCGTCCCCAGACTCGCCGCAAGATAACGAACCTTCTGGTCGAGCCCCGGCGCGCTCGTGTCGTCAAGACGGACAGGCTTCGTCAAATCAATGTGCTCGGCCAGTTGCTTCAAGTCCATGGGGATGGTCGTGCCGAGGCTTGAAGGAACGTCGTCCGAGGCTCGCCATTCGTGGCTGATGCGAAGCTCGCTCTCAGACTTTAGCTGAATCACGTCGCAGCGGTCTGCGTCCATCATGCGACCCAGTTCCGTGACTACTGCGTGAAGAAACCTGTCGAGGTTAATCGTCGCGGGAAGCTCAAGGGCGAGGCGGTCTATGATGGCCTCGCGCGCCTCGTGCATCTTTATCTTGCGTTCGAGTGAGAGCGACTGTTGGGTGGTGGTGGACATATCTAGCGATGACATTCGGGACTCTGTGGGAGAGCTTTCCTTAAGATGCGCGCACTCTTTGAATGAAAGCTTTTCTGTGTCGAGGGGAGAAGCCTTCGCCCTTTGATGCGCTTAACCGTCTTTGACGGAGGCGAAATAATAGCGAACCGCGCGCCAAGTTGCAAAGCAAACAACGAAGCGCGCGGCTCTAAGGGGTCGGAGAATTCTGGAATGAGGACGGGGAAACTTACTGCGCCGTGGCCATCTGTGCTACTTCAGGAATCAGGCGAAACTCTATGCGCGCCTGCTCGGGCGAGAGCAGCGGGTGAGAGAGCTTCCCGTAACGGCCGGTGATAATACGCACGTAATTCTGCGTCTCGCTGTAAGGCGGCACGCCGTTGTACTTATCAACCGAGCCCTCGCCAGCGTTGTAACCCGCGAGCGCCAGAGAGACGTTGCCGTCGAAACGCTTCAAGAGCCAGCGCAGGTACTTCGTCCCGGCGTCAATGTTGGAAGCCGTGTCGTAGGCGTCTGTGCAACCGAAGCGGCGAGCCGTCGCGGGCATCAACTGCATGAGCCCTTGAGCGCCAGCGCCGGAGCGCGCCTTAACTTTATATTTTGATTCCTGCCAGATAACGGCGTGTATGAACCTGGGGTCAACGCCGTACTTCTCTCCGGCGCGAAGAATCACAAGGTCAAGCTCTCTGTCGCCCGACGAAGGAATGTCAGAAGGAATGTAGTCCTCTGCGGCGACAGCCTTATTAACAACGGGCATGGCCTGCGCGTCGGGCGCAAGCGCCGGGCTATAAAAGAATCCTGTAATATTAGTGAATACGAAGAGGGAAAAGAGCGCGACGGGGGCGAACTTGACAGACCAGAAGTGTAGCGTAAATCGGGTCAGACTCATCCAGTTTCATTCTCCATGTGAGCGATGACGCTCGGTAGCTGGCTGCGTCATCGGGGAACAATTTTCGTCTCAGGGGAGACGAAAACTAGGGGGCTGCGCATGGCGAATGAACTTGCCAAAGAGCAGTTCATCAAAGCCGGGAATAAGATGGCCGAGAAGTATTGTCGGTTGCTTGCGAAGCATGAAAATTATCCACTTAAGTCTTTATTTTGTATGTATTTAGTTCAGACACGCCTAAGTCTTGAGAGCGCAAGGCTTCGCTCGCTTTCATTCATCATGAAAGGCTCGTTTGAGTCGTCTCTAAGGCTTCGGCGTATGGATAGGCTACAAACTTTTTCGCAATCTAAATAAATCTTTCCCCGGGGGCAACAGCAGAGAGCCGGTTGCATCGCACCTTTATATAGCCGCTTTGGCCAGCGGGTTGCGGGCAGGCTGACTGATTCGTATAATTTGATTACAGAAGAAGAGAGTGGAAGAGAAAAACTGATATGCCTATCTACGAGTATCAATGCAAAAAATGTAACGCGCACACGGAAGTGATGCAGAAGGTTTCGGACAAGCCGCTGGTGAAATGCCGCAAGTGCGGAGGCCGTCTGGAAAAACTGCTCTCGGCCCCGGCCATTCAATTCAAGGGCTCGGGCTGGTACGTCACAGACTACGCCGGAAAAAAATCGGGCGCGGGCGAAGAAAAGAAAAGCAGTGAGGCTTCAACCGCCGACGCCAAATCTGCATCAAAGGAGCCAAGCGGAAAGAAAGCGGGCGCTTCGACAACCAAGAAGAGCCCGGCCAGCACAAGCGGCGACTAGCGAAAGCCTTATATATAATGCCAGGTATAGAAGAGAGAGTTTCGAGGCGAAAGCCCGCGACGAGGACTCGCGCCGGGCTTGCCCTGCTGCTTTTACTGGCCTCGGTCGCGATGGTAGCAGGCCAGGCCGGGCGTCGTAACAGAGGCACGGGCGACGCCAACGTGAGCCTGAACGTCTACGCCGTGCGCGAAGACAACGCGGAGGCTCCCGTCACTTCCAAGCAGATTGCGCTCTACGACAACGGCATAGAGCAGACGATTAAAAGCTTCTCGCCCGACCCGAGCCCGGCCCGCATAGTGCTACTTGTAGACAACTCTCTCACCATACGCGCAGACGTGGAGAAGTTAGAGCAGGCCGCCAGAGAGTTCGCCTACGAGATTTACGAAGGCGACAAGCTGCTGATAGTCGGCTACGACGAGCAGGCAGAGATAGTCATTGACTGGACGGACGACGCCAAGAAGATAGAGGCTTCTCTGAAGAGCTTCCGCAAGAAGGGGTCGCCGCATCTCTTCGACGCGCTCAAGGCCGTCTCTGAAGAGGCGCTGAGGCCGCTTGTGGCTACGAGCCAGAAGCGCGTGGTGGTCGTCATCAGCGACGGCGTAGACCGTGGAAGCAAGACCAAGTTTGATGAAATCCTGAACGACCTACAGCTACAGGACATAACCGTCTTCGCCGTGCAAGCGCCCGACAGAACGGGCGGCGCTCTTCGCCGCGACATGCCTAAGCCGAAAGAGGTCGTCAAAAAGCTCGCGGAAGAGACGGGCGGGCGCGTCTTTCCCATCAACGAGCCGCAGGTCGCGGCCAAAGCCATCTGCGACGAGCTTCGCAAGAACCGCTACATACTCTCTTACGCTCCGAGCAGCATCCCTTTCGGCGACTCTCGCCGACTGCTCTTGGTAGCAGACACGGGCGTACAGGTCAGGGCCAAAACCGCCCAGCCCCCGTCAATCAAACAGTAAGCTCTAAGCTCAGGATTTCTGCCGGGAATAGAGGTAGAACATGAGGCCGATGATTGCAAGGAAGACTATTTCGAGCAGGATGAAATAGCCCGTGTCGAAGCGTCCCTGCTCGTCGTAGGCGTCTCTGTAGACTACGAAGGTGGCGACTATGACTGCGGTTGCAAGCCAGATGGTCTGTCGTTTCCTGTCCCACATGAAGCTTCTCTTCTTAGATTCTTGAGCGAAGCTTGCTCAGTCTTTCCGCCGCTTCGTTCAGCGTCTCGTCGCGTTTACAGAAGCAGAAGCGAACCTGTTGCGCGCCCAGCTCCGGGCGACTGTAGAAGCTTGAGCCGGGGACGCAGGCCACGCCTATCTCTCGTATCAGGTGGCGCGTGAACTCCACGTCGGAAGAGAAGCCGAAGCCGCTTATGTCCGTCATGATGTAGTAAGCGCCGTCGGGCCGGAAGGTTCTAAAGCCCGCTTCTTCAAGCACAGGAAGTAGCAGGTCGCGCCTCGCCGTGTAATCCGCCTGAAGCTTCTCGTAGTAGCTAGCGGGAAGTGAAAGAGCGTAGGCTCCTGCGGCTTGAAGCGGAGCCGCCGCGCCCACGGTCAGAAAGTCGTGCACCTTTCGTATCGCGCCCGTGATTTCCGGCGGCGCTATGCAGTAGCCCACGCGCCAGCCCGTCACCGAATAGGTCTTGGACATGGAGTTGACTATGACGGTTCGCTCGCGCATGCCTTCAAGCTGCGCGATGGAGGTGTGCTTAATTTGCGCGCCCTCTCTCGGGTAAAGGATGTGCTCGTAGATTTCGTCCGTGAAGCAGAGCGCGTCGTGCTCTATGCAGAGAGAGGCTATGAGCTCAAGCTCATCATAGGTGAAGACCTTTCCCGTGGGGTTGTTAGGGTTGCAGATGATTATGGCCTTGGTCTTCTCGTTAAAGGCCGCGCGCAGCTCTTCACGGTCGAAAGTCCAGCCGGGCGCGCGAAGCGGAATGTAGCGCGGCCTCGCGTCCGACAGAATCGCGTCCGGCGCGTAGTTCTCATAAAAAGGCTCGAAGACTATGACCTCTTCGCCGGGGTCAACGGTCGCCATCATGGCCGCAATCATGCCTTCCGTGGAGCCGCAGGTGACTGTAATCTCGGTCTCAGGGTTAATCTGCAAGCCTAGATACCATTCGGTCTTTCGAGCGATGGCCTCGCGGAAATCCTTCGCCCCCCAGGTGATGGCGTACTGGTTTACGTCCGCTTCTATGGCCTGCATGGCGACGCGCTTTATATCTTCGGGCGCGGCGAAGTCCGGAAAGCCCTGCGAGAGGTTGACGGCCCCGTATTTGAGGGCTTCGCGCGTCATCTCGCGTATGACGGATTCCGTGAAAAGGCTCGCTTTTTTCGAGACGTGGCGGTGTTTGGCGGGTGCTTGCGTTGTCATTTTGTTCAATCTCTAGTGAAAAAATGTGTGCCCTGGCTTATAATGGCCGGAGGGCGATGCTCTCATAGCCTGCGGGCTCGTGGCAACCGCTCAGTCTGGCGAAGCATCTTTCACCTGCGGCTTCGAGGAATTTCCCTAAGAGGCCGCGCGGGTTTCCTGGCTCCGCTTAATCGAAAACTACCCTCGCAAGGTAAAGAGATTCAATCGGGCAAGTGTTGATGAAGGCAGGCATTCTGAAGAAATCTGGTATTTACGCGCTGAGCCTGGCTCTGATGGCAGGCGTGCTGCTGATGCCCGCGCACTCTTCCAGCGCTCCGCAGGCGCAGGCGCGCAACCGCGTGGAGAATCCTGCCGGGCTTGATAATTTCTTCCGCGCGCTCACGCAGATTAAATCGGGCCGTCGCATAGAGCCCGTGCGCGTCATGCACTACGGCGACTCGCACACGGCCGCAGACATCCTGACCGCAGAGATTCGCCGCAACTTTCAGAGGGACTTCGGCGACGGCGGCCCCGGCTACATCTCCGCCCGCAACCCATTCAGCACGAAGCGGCGCGGCGTCGAGACAGGCACCTCTAGCGGCTGGACGATTGACGGCGTCGGAACCTCAGGCACTAACGACGGACTCTACGGTCTTTCAGGATTCAGCATCTCTACGACGCGTGCGGGCGAGAGCGCTTGGCTCGAAACCATCTGCAATCACTTCGAGGTCTATTACCTGAGACAGCCGGGCGGCGGAACCATAGACATTCTGGTTGACGGCGTGAGCGTGCTGGATAAGCCTCTGTCGTTGGACGCGGCAGCGCCTTCGCCCGACTACTTCACCTACGACGCGCCTTCGGATAGAAGCCACCGCATAGAGATTCGCACCCTTACGCCCGGCAAGGCTCGCGTCTTCGGCATAGTCACCGAGCACATAGCGCCCGGCGTCTCCTACGACGTGCTCGGCATCAACGGCGCGCGTGCTAATCGTCTCCTCAGTTGGAACGACACGGCCTTCGTGGACAACCTCGTGCAGCGCAAGCCCGACCTTATCATCATAGCCTACGGGACTAACGAGGTGACGGACGGTGACTGGAGCGTCGAGTCCTACTCGCGCATGTTCGCCAGCATCCTGCGCCGCTTTAGACGCGCCGCGCCGCAGGCTTCGATTCTGGTCTACGGCCCGCCTGACCGCGCCGACGTGGACATAGCCGGAACCAAGATGCCCGCCATGATTGAGGCGCAGCGCCGCGCGGCCTTCGAGGTCGGCGCGAGCTTCTGGAGCTCTTATGCCGCTATGGGCGGCGCGGGCTCCATGGGCGCGTGGGTGTCGCAGGGATTGGCGCAGGGCGACCGCGTACACCTGAGCCGCGACGGCTACATACGCATGGGCAGCATGTTCTACACAGACCTGATTGGGGCCTACAACGAGTACCGAACGCGCGCCCCCAGAGGGACAAATCAGCCGCGCCGCCGTTCCTGAAAAAGTATTAAGCAGAAAGAGGCTTGGAGAGAGGGAGGATGACTCGCGTCCTCCCTCTTGCTCTTTAGGCGCTGGCCCCCGTGCGAGCCTTAAAGCTTTCAGCTTTAGGAGGTTGACGGCGCGCAAGGGGCTTCTGTATAGTTCTCGCTTTGATGCCAGTTTAGGCGGCCTCGAAAATAAAGTGTTGCCCCAAAAGACCGAACCCTTCGGTCTCTCTTCAAGCAGCCACTCGAAGATAGAACAGAGCCGCCATTCATCGTCTATTACAATTGTCAGTTCAAAAAAGTGAGGCGCGCATCCCCATGACTGAGGAAGGCCACATCCGGCGGGCGTGACTCTTACGGTTGAGCATCAGTCAAGATGCGTTTAGAAGACAAGAGGCGGGGAAGATAAAAGTGACGGGTGACAAGTGATAAGCAAGAGAGAAGCTTTCGTCTCGTCACCCGTCACTCCCAGCTCATGACTGCTCTTTAGGGTTCCGGAATGTATTTTACAAGCGGCAAGTACATGCTCTTTCTGGCCGTGGTCTTCTTCCTTTACTGGATGGTGGCCGGGCATCGACGCACGCGCACGCTCCTGCTCCTGGGAGCAAGCTACTACTTCTACGCGCTCTGGAACTGGAAGTTCCTCGGGCTCATCATTCTGATTTCCACGGTCGATTTCCTGACGGCGCGCTTCATAGGAAGAGCCGAGAGTCAGGCTAAGCGAAAGCTTCTGCTCTGGACGAGCGTCCTGACGGACATAGGCGCGCTCTTCACCTTCAAGTACTTCAACTTCTTCAGCGGCTCTACTTCGGGACTGGTCAACACCATTCAGCCCTGGCTCGCGAGCGCTATCACGTCAATCACGGGCGCGCTCGGCGCACAGCCGCCCGCCTCGCTTATAGAGTATCTGGGAACCGAGACGGAGCCTTTTGTGCTTCACGTAGTGATGCCTCTGGGGCTCTCGTTTATCACCTTCCGCTCGCTCTCCTACGTGATAGACGTTTACCGCAAGCAGATGAAGGCGGACGTATCCTTTCTGGATTACCTGACGTTCGTGGCCTTCTTCCCGACGCTGATAGCCGGGCCCGTCGTGCGCGCCAAAGAGCTTCTGCCGCAGCTTCACGCTCAGTCGCGACTGACGAGCGAGGAAGGCACGCAGGCCATCTTTCTCATCATGCTCGGCCTCGTTAAGAAGATAGCCATCGCGGATTATCTCTCGAACAATCTGGTGGGCCGCGTCTTCGACCAGCCGCAGCTCTACTCGTCGCTTGAGACGCTCGTGGCCGTCTACGGTTACGCCTTGCAGATTTACTGCGACTTCTCCGGCTATTCGGACATAGCCATAGGCTCTGCTCTCCTGCTCGGATATCGGCTGCCGATTAACTTCAACGCGCCTTATCGAGCGCAGAACCTGCCGGACTTCTGGAAGCGCTGGCACATCACGCTCTCGAACTGGCTGACCGACTACGTCTACTTCTCCATAGGCGGCCTGCGTAAAAGGCAATTCAACATGTACCGCAACGTCGTGCTGACGATGCTGATAGGCGGGTTGTGGCACGGCGCTGCGTGGACGTTCGTCATCTGGGGCGGGATGCACGGGCTAGGTCTTGCGGTCAATCGTTGGTGGGAGAATCGCCGCCGCTCGCTTAAGAGAAAGCCCAGACAGGATTGGTGGATTAAAGCCCTTTGCGTCTTTGCGACTTTCCACTTCGTCTGCCTGACGTGGGTCTTCTTCCGCGCCTCAAGTTTGGAACAAGCGTGGGAAGTCCTGAAGCGATTCGGCGCGATGAATTTTGAAGCGGGCAACCTGCAATGGCCCGTGCTGACGGTGTTGGGCATAGGCTACCTGTCGCACTGGTTCCCGAAGGATGCTTTGGAGAAGGTGAGGCTGGGCTGGACCTGGCTGCCCGCGCCCGCGCAGGCCGTGCTGATTCTATCCGTCGGCGTGGGGCTCTATTACCTGTCGAGCGCAGAGGTGCAATTTATTTACGGCAGCTTCTGAGGTTGAAGAAGCTTTGTGTTACCTGAAGAGTTAAGAGGTTTTTAGATGAACTGCCAGTCTTGCGGGAAAAAGGTCAGAGAGACGGCTCGCTTCTGCGATGCGTGCGGCGTCCTTCTTCACACCACGCATTCCCGCATCGTCATTGACCTGAGCGCCAAGCAGGAAGAGGTAGCGCTTCCCGCTCCCTTCACTCCGTCTTTCCTCTTCCCGCAGGAGGCGGAGAAGAAACGACGCTTCCCCTTCATCAACCGCGACAAGCCTCTCAAAGAGCTTGCCCCGAAGAATGGAAAGAACGGGAAGAAAGAGAAGAAGGTTGAAGCGGTCAAAGCTCAAGCGGCGAGTGTCGTGGCCGCGCAGCATGTCGCTAAAGAGAGCGCAAGCGAAGCCGCTCCCGTGAAAAAGCAGCGCCATGTTCTTTTGTCAAAGCCCGCGCAGACGATTCTCTGCGTGCTAATCCTTGCGGCGCTCCCGCTCTTTGTGCCGGGCCTTGACCGCTTCCGCGAGATGCTGCCGGATTTCCGGGAGATGTATGCCTTCAATAACGGCTCGACGGGCGCGGCCGATTCCGGCATCCCCGGCGGAGCGCCTACAAGTTCCGACACGACCTACTCTTCGACCGGCGCAGGCGCTCCCGTCGTCGTCAGCTCGGACAACCCTATCGTTGACCCGGCGAACGCCATGGACAGCTTCTACGCCGCCTTAGCGCGCACTGACGCGAAGCAGGTGGGAGCAGTCACGCGCGTTACTCACTACGGCGATTCGCCCATCACCAACGACGGCATCACGGCTACGGTTCGCAGGCTCCTTCAGACGCGCTTCGGTGACGCGGGCCACGGCTTCATACTGATGGACAGGCCCTGGGCCTGGTACGGCCATCAGGCCATCACCTACACTTCCGGCGGAGGCTGGGACAACAATCCCATGTTCGGCGGACGCCCCACCGACGGCATGTACGGCCTAGGCGGCGTCTCCTTCTCGGCGTCGGGCGCGGGCAAGTACGCGCGCTTCGGGCCAGCCGCCGACGGCGAGACGGGCAAGAGCTTTTCGCGCATGGAGGTCTATTACTTGCAGCAGTCCGGCGGCGGGCAGTTCTCCGTCAACGTCAACGGCGCGAACTCTCAGACGGTTTCGACGACGGGAACGGCGGGCCGCTCGGGCTTCTTCGAGATAAAGGCGCAGCAGGCTGGCTCTAACACCTTCGAGGTTAGAAGCGCAGGCGGCGACGTGCGGCTCTTCGGCGCAGTCCTTGAGAACGAAGGCCCCGGCGTGGTCTACGACAGCCTCGGCGTCAACGGCGCTTACGCGGGACTGCTCGCGACCGCCATGAACGAAGAGCATTGGCGCGAGCAGTTGCAGCACCGCAATCCGAATCTGGTCGTCATCAACTACGGCACGAACGAGAGCCAGTACGCCTCCGCAGACCAGATGGAGCGCTACGAAAAGGATTTGAGAGAGGTGATTCGACGCGTGCGCGCCTCGCTCCCGCAAGCCTCCATACTCATCCTCTCGCCCATGGACAGGGGCCAGCGCGCAGCGGGCGGAAAGATAATCACCAAGCCCTCCATCCCGCTCATAGTCGAGATGCAGCGACGCGTGGCGCTCGACACAGGCTGCGCCTTCTTCGACACCTTCAAGGCCATGGGCGGCGAAGGCACTATGGCGAAGTGGTACGCG
Organism: Pyrinomonadaceae bacterium; assembly: GCA_035276685.1. Classification (GTDB taxonomy): domain Bacteria; phylum Acidobacteriota; class Blastocatellia; order Pyrinomonadales; family Pyrinomonadaceae; genus JACVRN01. The sequence continues at coordinate 11,386 of DATELK010000104.1, forward strand.
GGCGCGGGCAAGAATCATTACGTCGGCGGCGATTTGACGCACCCGACGGCAGAAGGGGCTGAAGTAGTCGGGCGTCTCATCTACGAAGCGCTCACGGACGGCTACGCGAAGTACAGGTCAAGACAAAAGAAGTGACGAGTGACAAGCGGTAAGCAAGAAGCTTGTTCTTTACTCGTCACTCTTCGCTTGTCACTTATCAAAGGTTTTTTCTAAGGAGCATTTATGGCATTGCCGCAGGGTGTGATTGATTTTCTTAACGAGAGTGCGCGCAGTAACGGGGCGGAGCAGCCGGGAACAAACGACGACCTCTTTCAGATGGGTGTGCTGGACAGCTTCGCGCTGGTCGATTTCGTCACGGTGCTTGAGCAGGAGACGGGAATCTCTGTCCCGGACGGCGATGTCAATCCTGCGAACTTTCAATCCATAGAGCAGATTGAGCGCTACGTAGAGTCGAAGCGCTAGGGAAGTTTAAGAGTTGAAAGCCTTCATCACAGGCTCCGGGCGATTCCTGCCCGAGCGCGTAGTCCCTAACGAAGAGATAGCAGAGCGGCTTGGTCTTCAGCCCGAGCAGATTTTTAAATCTAGCGGGATAAGAAGACGACGCTGGGCCACCGAGGGCACCACGACAAGCTCTCTGGCCGCAGAGGCACTAAAGCTTGCTCTGGAAGACGCTGCGCTCAAACCGGAAGACGTGGATTATCTTCTCTTCGGGACGATGACGCCCGACCGCTTCATCCCCGGCAGCTCGCCTTCGGTTCAAAAAGCACTCGGGCTTCGTGAGATTCCCTGTCTGGACATTCGCGCCGCCTGCTGTAACGCGCTTTACGGCTTGCAACTCGCGAAGGCGCTTGTCGCAAGCGACGCTGCGCGACGCGTGGCACTATGCCTCGCAGAGATACAGTCCGCGTGGCTAGACCTCTCGCCCAAATCGGGCACCCTCTCCATGCTCTTCGGTGACGGCGCAGCCAGCCTCATCGTCTCCGGTGAGCCGCAACCGGGAGCGATTGAGATTCTGGACGTGCAACTGGCCACGGACGGCGCGTACGTGGATGACTTGGGGATGCGTTGTCCCGGCACTGAGTTCGGCGCAAACGGCGCGCGTGATGAGAGCGCAAACAACGCGGACTATATGGCTCGCATGAACGGCCAGTCCGTTATTCTTCAGGCTTCAAGAAAGATGGTCGCCACCTGTCAGACAGTGCTGGGGCGCAACTCGCTCACGGCCTCTGAGGTGCGTTGGATGGTGCCGCATCAGGCGAACACAAACCTGCTGGCGCAGGTGGCGCGCGGCCTGCGCTTTCCCACAGACAAAGATGGAGTGGTCAGCGTGCTCGAAGACACGGGCAACACTTCTTCGGCTTCCATGGGGATTGCGCTCGACACTTTGCGCCGTTCGGGACGCATAGAGGCTGGCGATTACCTCCTGCTTCCGGCCTTCGGCGCTGGCTTCACCTGGGGAGCAGGCCTCTGCCGCGCTTAAAAGCTAATGCGAGACGGGCAGAGTGCAGAATGATGAATTAAAGAAATAATTCAAGTCGAACAGTCTTTCTTTTCATTCATCATTCTGCACTCTGCCTTCTGCATTTCTTCTTTATCCCTCTTAATTTCCTTTTTGTGATAACATCCGCCGCTGTCTCTCCGGGTTCTTAAACCGGCATCAAGCATGCCCTTCCTTTTCGGTGGACGTGTCATGAAAACTCCTCTACGTCTTCTACTCATATCTCTCATAACGCTTTCGACTATCGCACGCGCGCAGGAGCAGCCGCCGCCGGGCGACGTTGTGCGCATCAACACGGAGCTTGTGCAGACGGAGGTGCTGGTGCTGGACGCCCAGGAGCGATTCGTCGAGGGTCTGGGGCCGGAGCAGTTCGAGCTTCGCGTTGACGGCAAGCCTGTGCCGGTCTCTTTTTTCGAGCGAGTGGCGGCCGGAAGCCAGAAGGAGGAACAACTGGCGGCTGCGCGAGCGGGCGCTGCGGCTGCCGCGAAAGAGTCGCCCAATAGAGTCTCCAATCGCGGGCGCACCATCATCTTCTTCATAGACGACTACCACACGTCGGCCGAGAGTCTTCAGCGGGCGCGCAAGTCCATACTCTATTTCATAGACAAAGAGATGGGCGCGGGCGACCAGGTGCTAGTTGCTTCGGCCACCGGACAGATAGGCTTCTTGCAGCAGTTCTCGGACAACAAGGCTGTGCTGCGCGCGGCGCTTGAGCGGCTGGTTTACAAGCCCTACGTGGTGCGCGACGTGGAAGGCATGGGGATGACTGAGTATCAGGCTCTGAGGATTGAGCAGGGCGATTCGGACGCGCTCTATTACTACGTCAACCGCATGGAGCAGGAGACGCGCTTTCAGGTAGGCGGCGGCGGCAAGGGCGGGCCGTCGAAAGAGCAGATAGCAAAGATTATTAAAGAGCGCGCCAAGTTCATGCTCAAGCAGAGCGCCTCAGTTACCACCGCTACGCTCAAGAGCCTTGAGAGCCTGATGCAGATGGCCGCGCCCATGACGGGACGCAAAGTTCTCTTCTTCTTCTCGGACGGCTTCTACCTGAACGACAGAAACTCTGACGCCAGGGACAGGCTTCAGAACATAGCGGACGCCGCGCTCAGGGCAGGTGCCGTCATCTACTCGCTGGACACGCGCGGCCTGGTGCTGCCCGAGGCGGACGCAAGCAGCGGTCGCGTAGACCCCATAGGCCAGCTCGCACGCGCCAACGCCGGAGAGCTTGCCGCCTCGCAAGACCCGCTGACGGCGCTCGCCTCCGACACGGGCGGGCGCGCCCGTCTCAACACCTACAGGCTCATCCCTGCCGTCGAAAGAGCGCTCAGGGATAACTCCAACTACTACCTGCTGGCGTGGAAGCCTGAAGAGGGGCAGAAGGGCGGGCAGTTCAGAAAGGTAGAGGTCAGCGTAAAGGGAAGGCCCGAGCTTCAGGTGCGGCTGCCTCGCGGCTATCTTGCGCCGGACGCGAAGACAAGCGATGCGGCTCGCAGCGAGAAGACTACTACTGCTGCTGCTTCATCCGGCAAAGCGGAAGCGCCGAAGCAGGCCGACGCGGATTTTCGTGAAGCCCTGACCTCGTTTGCGCCCAAGCGCGCCATCCCTACGCTGCTCTCTACAAGCTACCTTGACACGCCTACGAACGGGACGGTGCTGACGGCCTCCGTGCAGGTGGCGCAGTCCGGGCTCTCTTACGGCGCGGACGGCAAGCAGCCCGCAGCCGTTGACGTGGCGGGCGTCGTTCTCAACGACCAAGGCAAGCCTGCCGCAAGCTTCAAGACGCGCCTTAACGTGAACCCGCGCACGACCGATGCTTCCATGCTCGATGCCGCGAGCGTCATCTACAACTACAAAGCGCCGCTCAAGCCTGGGCTCTATCAGGTGCGCGTGGCTGCGCGCGACGACCGCAGCGGGCACGTCGGCAGTCAGATGCAGTGGATAGCGATTCCAGACCTGACGCAGAAGCGTTTGACCCTGAGCAGTCTTCTAATAGGCGGGCAGCTCGTGGGCTCTGCGGATAAAAAGGACGGGGACGCGCAGGTTCAGTTCAGCGTTGACCGCCGCTTCCAGCGTTCCTCGCATCTGGGATTCTGGATTTTCATCTACAACGCCGGACGCGACGCGCAGGGGCAGCCTGACGTGACGGCACAGGTGCAGATTTTCCGTGACGCTCAATCAATCGTCACCACTCCTGCGCGCAAGCTCTCTATGGCGGGCATCGCGGACATGGCCCGCATACCCTACGGCGGAGACTTCGCGCTCTCAGGACTTGCGCCCGGCCGCTACACGCTACAGATAACGATAACAGACCGCGTAGGGAACGCCACGGCTTCAGAGCGCACGAGCTTCACAGTCGAGTGAAAGACGGGTGGAGGAAGGGAATTAACAGGGATGGACAGGATAGACAGGATAAAGATTAAGAAGAATAAATGCTTTCTCTTTTATCCTGCTTATCCTGTTCATCCTGTTTGAATCTCAATCCAATTTAGCTCTCAGTGAACATTTGTCCCGCTCGCTTCGTACTTCGTGAGCAGACGCGCTTACCACCCTCGCTTGCTTTAGCTGACCCGTTTTCTCGCTCTCTTAATTCAAGGAGAACTTTCCCATGCCTGATTCCGCTCCCATCGCCCCCGTTTTATCCGCCGGAGTCGCAGCCGTAGAAGAACGCGCGGCCGTAATTGATGTCAGGGACGAAGCCAGAGTCGCGGTGCCTCCCGTCGTGGCCGCTCGCACGCGGCTCGATTCGGTAGACCTGCTGCGCGGGCTCGTGATGGTGATAATGGCGCTGGATCACGTGCGCGACTTCTTTCATCACGACGCGCTGCTGTTTGACCCGACCGATTTGTCCAGGACGAATGGCGCGCTCTTTCTCACACGATGGGTGACGCACTTCTGCGCGCCGGTCTTCGTCTTCCTGGCGGGCACGGGCGCATTTCTCTCCACCATGCGAGGGAAGACTAAGGGCGAGCTTTCGCGCTTTCTGCTGACGCGAGGACTCTGGCTCGTGCTGCTTGAGCTGACAGTTGTAAGGCTCGGCTGGACTTTCAATCTCGATTACACCTTCAACGTGGGACAGGTCATCTGGGCCATAGGCTGGTCTATGGTGGCGCTCTCCGTGCTCATCTATCTACCGCTCTGGGCCATCACTATGTTCGGCGTCTTCATGATTGCCGTTCACAACGCTTTCGACCCGTTCAAGGCCGCGACCGCAGGCGCTATGAGCGGCGTGTGGGCCGCCTTTCACACGGGCGAGCTGACGGAGACTTACGGCGGCATACGCTTCTTCCCCATGTACCCGCTCATCCCCTGGATAGGCGTCATGGCCACAGGCTACAGCTTCGGCCAAATCTTCAGGCTTGAGGCGGAGAAGCGTCGAAGGGTGCTGCTCTATCTGGGCCTCGCGCTCACACTCCTGTTCGTGCTGATTCGCGCCACGAATCTTTACGGAGACCCGCGCCCGTGGAGCGTGCAAGGGAATGCGCTTTGGACTTTCTTCTCCTTCATCAACTGCCAGAAGTATCCGCCGTCGCTCCTGTTCCTGCTGATGACGCTCGGGCCTGCCATAGCATCGCTCGCCTTCTTCGAGAGAGTGAACCTGAAGCCGAGCGCTCTCGCAGCGCCCTTCGTGGTCTTTGGCCGCGTGCCGCTCTTCTATTACGTCCTGCACCTCTTTGTCATACACGGGCTGGCCGTAGGCTTCGCCTTCATCAAGTACGGCTCAAAGCTACAGGATGCTTTTCAAACGGGGAGGCCGCCGGAGGATTACGGCTACAGCCTGCCGATAGTTTATCTGGTCTGGATAGGAATAATCCTCGCGCTCTATCCCATCTGCCGCTGGTTCGCGGGAGTTAAGCGAAGAAGAAAAGAGGCGTGGCTGAGCTACATCTGAGAGAGGAAGAAAATTAACAGGTATGGACAGGATGAACAGGATAAAAGAAGAAGAGCTACTTTCTCTTTCTTATCCTGTGCATCCTGTCTATCCCTGTTAATTTCATGGATTCTGCTCGGCGGCCTGTGAGCGCAGCTGGTCCAGGATGGAGCGTACGGCGGGCGCTAATGTTCCGTCGGGCGCAAGCTCCAGATATTTCTCGTAAGCGAGCACGGCCTCGCGGTAGTTCTGAAGCTTCTCGTAGGCCGCGCCGAGCAACTGGTAAAGCACGGGCTCCGTGTCCGAAAGCTGGCTGATGGCAGCGCGAAATTCTTCCACCGCTTCATCATAACGACCCTTCTCTTCAAGCACGAGCGCGAGTCCCGTGTGGGCTTCCGGTTGAAAGCCTCGCGCCTCTCGTATGGCGCGTCGAAACGAAACTATAGCGGCGTTGGTGTCTGCGGCCATGCGAAGGATGCGGCCCTCGACCGCAGAGGCCTCCGGGTAGACGGGCCTGTCTGCGCGCGCGCGGTCTATCTCTTCGAGCGCGGTGTTGTAGTCGTTCAGGTCTAAGAGCACGCGAGCCAGTCCCAGATGAGCCGCCGCAAAGCGCGGGCGCGCCTTCAGAGCGCGACGGTAAAGCTCCGCCGACTGTTTTCTGGCCTCTTCATCACGGGCGCTCTCTCTGGCCTCTTCCGCCTGCTGAAAGATAAGCTCGGCCTCGTCGGTCGTTCGCACGAGCTTAACGTCTATCGCGCCGCGACGCGCCGGCGCAATCGCAAGGGTCGTCTCTTTGAAGCCGCTCGCTCGCACGCGCAGGCTATGACGGCCCGCAGAGACTTTCGAGAGCGTCAATTTTCCTTCATCGTCCGTCACGCCGCGACGAATCTCGTCCAGCCAGACTGTCGCTTTCGGCTCCGTGCGAACGACTATGACGGAGCGCGAAGAGGTTGCGGCGGCTGGCTGAGCCTTCTTCCCCTTCTGCCCGAAAGCTTCCTGCGAAAGCGAAGACGGAAGCGTCGTAAGCAGAAGGAGGATGAGAAGGCGGCTCAAATAGCTACTCATACTTGCTTATTCTTCCTTTTCATCACCCGTGACGCGACGCTTGCGAACCATAGGGTTTGCAGACTGGGCAGAGGCAGAACCGCTGGCCTGCGGGTTGATGGCGCTTGAGCCGACTTCAGCGCGGAACTGCCCGTTGTCGTCGTAGAGCCGCTCGTACTGAAGCGTGTTGCGCACCACGCCCTGCACGTAGCCTCGCGTCTCCTTGAAGGGAATCGCCTCGGCGAACTCGTCCATCTCAAGCGGGAGCGTAGAGCGCCACTGAGGCACACGACCCGGCCCCGCGTTGTAGGCGACGGCGACGTACTCTATGCGGCCGAACTTGTCGAACTGCTCGCGCATGTAAGAGGTGCCTAGCTGAATGTTGAGACGCGGCTGGTAAAGAGACTGCTCCGTAATCGTCTCGCTGATTCCGTTCCTGCGCGCCATCGCCGCGCCCGTGGGCACCAGCAGCTGCATCAGCCCGTAGGCTTTCGCGTTGGAGCGTGCGCGAGGGTTGAAGACGGACTCCTGTCGTATGAGCCCCGCCACCTGATGCGGGTCCAGGCGACGCGCGCGAGCCTCCTGCACGATGATGTCCCAGAAGGCCAGAGGATAAAATATCTCCCACTCTTCGCGCGTCAGCTCCTCAGGCTTCATCTGCGAGTAGTCGGGGTAGCTCTTCCTCAGCTCGACGAAGGCGCGCAGGTTATCTTCGCGGCTGCGATAGATGCGAGCGACGGCCAGATTCACACGCGGGCTCGCGGGCGCAGCCCCCTGCGCAATCTCAAGCTCTTCGAGCGCGAGGTCGTCCGTGCCTACGATGGAGAACTCGTCGGCACGCGCGATGCGCTCCATCTCGGCCTGTCCCGCGCTCTCGTCCGCGACCGTCACGGTCTGAAGATTAGCGACGGCGCGGCCTATGATTGAGTCGGGCGCAAAGTTTCCGCGCGGCGCGTTGTTGCGGTTTATCGTCTCAAGGCGCTGCTTGGAGAGATAGCCGTACCAGTTGGCGTCGTAGCGAGCCTGCATCGCCTCGTAGATGGCGCGAGCCTCCGCCAGCTTCCCTGCGCGCTCCGCGTCACGAGCGGCCCAGTAGCCAGCGCGCCCGCGATTGTCCGTGTTCTTGTCCGCGTAAATCGCCAGATGCTCAATGAGCAGGCGCGACGATTCCTGATAGTTCTTCGCGTCGTGCGCCGCCCACGCAATCTCGAACTGTGCCTGCGCGACTTCGGCTCTTTCAGGATAAGCCGCGACGGCCTGGCGGAAGAGGTTGAGCGCTTCGCCCGTGCTCTTGGCGTCGCGCGCAATGACGCCCGCGTTCGTGATGGCTCGCGGCGTGAACGCGCTCTGCGGGAATGAGCGTCGAAGCTCGTCAATCGCACCACGCGCGGCGTCCCATTGCCGCGCCTGCGCGTAGGCCTGCGATAGATAGTAGAGCGCTTCTGCCTTCTGCTCGCCCGCGCCCGCAGGGACTGAGGTCAGGGCCGAGACCGCGTCGGTCGTGCGCTTGGCGTTCGTGGCGGCGATGCCGCGTCGAAGCTGCGCCTGTGCCGTGGCGGCCGAAGGGAAGCGCGAGAAGGCGTCGGCGTATGCTGCCGCTGCGTCGGCGTTTTTTCTGGCTTCGAAGAGACGGTCTGCGCGAGAGAGCGCCTCTTCGGCGGACGCGGGCGAGGGCGTGGAGCCTAGCCGCGTGATTGCGCTTGCGGCCTCCGCGCTCTCTTGTGATGAGGGCGCGAAGAAGTATATGCGGCGATACATCCCGAGCGCCTGCGTCTGCTCGTTCGTCTGCTCATAAGCCTTCGCAGAGAGCAGGAGCGCAGCCGGGTCGTTCTTCTCGTTCAAGTCCTTCAGAAGAACGGGCGCAGCCGCTGCCTGCCCGTCCTCTATAAGCATCTGCGCGTTACGAAGCGCCGCCTGACGCGCCTGCAAAGAGGTGGGGTAATCGCGCGCGAGCTGCTCGTAGGCGGCGCGTGCTTCCGTTCTACGGCCCGCCTGCTCAAGCGCCTTCCCGCGAAGCAGCAGGGCGTAGTCGGCAATGCCTGCGCGAGAGGTAATGACTTTAGCTTCGAGCAGAGAAGCCGCTCCTGCATAATCGCCCGCCTTCATGCGTATGCGTGCGCGAATGATGCGAGCCAGCGCCGCAGTCTTCGTATCCGGGTGAGCCGTCTCTATGCGCGAGACCGCGTCCTCTGCGGGCAAGGTTCCGCCCCTAGTCATGTTGCGAAGCGTCTCAAGCGCCTTCGACTCGCCCTGCGAGCCCTGATGAGTGCTGCAACTGGCGCTCAGGAAAGGCGAGAGGGAAAGCCCCACGACTACGACCAGTCCGGTAATGATGAGAATCAAACGATGCTTGCGGAAATTAATATTCAAAACGCTACCTCGCCGGAAAAATTTAGTTCATCATACACGCACGAAAACTGAGTATGAAATGTGGATAGCCACATTGGATGTAGTCAATGAAAGAGCGGGTTTGCTCCGTAAAAGCTAAAACGCGGGACAGGCTCTTTAACCTATCCCGCGTTTTTAACAGAGCTTCAGCTTTTATCTTCAGGCCGGGATGCTTGAGCCTGGGTAGCCTTCGCCAAGCTTGTTGGGGTCGCCTTCGGCCAGCGTGTTGACCAGCTCCTGATGAAAGTAGTCGTAGCGCGCGGCTACGGGCGGCGCGACGCGCTTGTCGTACATCTGTCGCGAGCGGTCTATGTCTTCTCTGAGCCGCTCGTAGAGATTGCCCTGCGAGCGTCCTTCCTTCACCTTCTGCTCGTTGTAAAGCTTGATTTCCGAAACGAGCAGTCGAGCGAAGCGGCGCGCATCGTTGTGCAATCGCCGCTCGTCTTCAGCCACTTCTATAGGCAGGTCTACGTCGGCTGCGCCGTAGCGGCGTGCGCCAAGCGGGGCCGCGAACTGGCCCGTCGGCGCTGTCTGCGGCTGTGCAGACATGTCTGCGCCGCTCATGGCGGGCGCTGCTGCCGCAGGAGTCATGGCGGGCTCCGTGGGCGCGGGCGTCTGCTCGAAAGGAGCCTGCGGCTGCGGCGCTTCCTCTACTGCTGGCTCTACTGCTGGCGCGCTGCTCGTGCTCGGCTGCGGCTGTGCGCTGAATTCCCACGCGGACGAAGGCTGCGGTGCTGGCTCTTCTTCCGCCTGCGGCGCTGCTGCTGCTTCCTCTTCTGCCTCGGCCGTCGCTTCCGTCTGCGCGGCCGGAGCGTAAGTCTCAGCCTCGCTACTGTCTTCAGCCTCTGCCGGTGCGGAAGAAACAGCTTCGGCTTCAGGAGCAGTCTTCTCTTCCACTCTAGCGGGGCGGGCTGCGGGCGCGGGCCTGGTGGTCGACAGCAGCTCCACGGCCATGCCGCTTACTCTCACCAGCGATTCCAGAGCCTCAAGATTTATCGCATCGGAATCCAGCCCGGCCGAGTCGGCGTAGAGAACCGCGACCGCCTTGTTGCGAACCGTCAACGGGATGGCGACCATTCGCTGCGGCGGCTCGCCCCCGAGCTTCTGAAGCAACAGATGGTCTTCGGCGTTAGCGCCCGGCGAGCCAGACCACGTAGAGCGAGAGTTAACAACGTCGCTGATGGGCGTGTCTGTAGAGAGCGGGAAAGAGATTTGTCTGATGGCTTCGTCGCCTATGGTGCCTTCGAGGCCGCGTGCGCGCCAGCCCGTGGCCTGCTCGTTCTTGACGACGAAGAAGGCGACGCGCGGCGCGAAGGAGGCTGCGCGGTTAACGAGCGTGTTGAGGATTTCGGCCTGCGAGCGCTGGTCGTCCAAATCCTCTATCGCCGCTTTGAGAATCGCCATGTCGCTTGAAGACCTGGCGCGCGAAGACTGGCTGGCCGCCTCCTGTATGCCTCGCTCGTGCGCGGCGCGTATGTACTCGGAGATGGAGAAGGCGACGGAGTTGTCGGCCTGCGCGGCGCTCGCTGACCGCTCCTGCAATCTGGTGAAGGCTTCGTTAATCTGGCTCTGAAGCTGCTCCAACTCGTCCTGCAATCCTCTGACGCGCGAGTTGATGTAGTCGTCCACCTCTGAACGTAAACTCTTCTCAAGTTCTTCGCTAATCACCTTTTTGTCATCCTCTGGGTATGTCTCTACTGGAGCGGGAAGAGGGAAGCGCGGGCAAGTCAAAAAAGCCCTCTTGACCTCGATTTCGATTATGGACGGGCAGAGAAGAGTGTGTCAAGCAACTCATTTCAGGATTTGCGATTTCGGATTTTAGTTTTATGATGAGTGGCTGTAGGAGCATATCTTAATCCGGCAGACCGCGAAATTTTGATGCCCCCAAGTATTCTGATTGCGGACGACTACGAGGATAACCGCGAGCTTCTTCGGCTGATACTGGAAGCGGCGGGCTATCACGTGCGCGAAGCTCGCAACGGGCGCGAGTGCGTCTCCATGGCCCAGATAAACGTGCCTGACCTTTTTCTGGTAGACCTGTTCATGCCGGTGCTCGACGGCTGGGGAGTGCTCGCGGAGCTTAGAGAGGATGCGCGCACGCGCGCCATCCCCTGCATAGCCGTCACCGCCTACGACTCTCAATACACACGCCCCACTTCGGGGCAGGACTTCGACGCCTACATCGCGAAACCCTTCAAGAGCAAGGAACTGCTCGACACGATTGCGCGACTGCTGGAAGAAAGGGCCGCGGAGCTTTAAGGGGAAGCGCCTACGATGACGGAAGAGAAGGGGAGCGAAGCCTTGACGCCGGGAGTCATAATGGTGGCCTTCGAGAAACTGTTCGCGGGCGGTCGCGGCGTCAGAAAGTTCGCACGCTCCGGCCTGCGCCACGTTCCGCTGCCCGACAACGCCGTGCTCATAGAGCAGAACCCTAAAAAGCAGTCCGAGTGGGCTGAGCTTGCAAGGGCGGGCCGCCGCGTCGCCTGGGTCTTACGCGACGGACAATACCTTGCCCGAGTAGTCGACGGCGAAGTCACGATGCTGGAATAGCAGAGAGCCTGCTTGAGCCTTCCTCAAGCGTCTTCTACATCTTCCGGCAGGCGCACGTTTCGATAAATCTCCGCGACGCTCAAAGAGAGGGCGACGGACGAAAACTCTAACTCGTCTTCCGCGCCCGTGAAGACAGAGACTTCCCACTCGCCGCCGGTGCGCCTGTAAACCTCCACGCGCATCTCGTCCTGCGACGCAAGCACGTACTCCTCCAAAGACGCCACGCTCTTATAAGCCGCCATCTTTTCGTGCCTGTCAATGCGCTCCGTGGAAGGCGAGATGACCTCTATGATAAGACGCGGCTCCGCGCGAAAGTAGGCGTCCGCGCCCGCGCCGTCGCACGCCACCACCACGTCCGGGTAATAGAAGACTTCCGGCGAAACCCTAATCTTCATGTCGGACATGAAAGTCTCGCAGGGCTCGCTCACAAACTCGTTCAAACGCGAAGCCACATTCAGCGCAATCCTGTTATGCCTGTCGCTAGCCCCTGCCAGCGCATAGACCTCTCCCGCCACGTACTCATGCCGCACGGGGCTCTCGCGCTCCCCCGCCAGATACTCCTCGACGCTGATATAAGCTTTAGCCTTCCGCCGACTCATAACAGAACCATTTTACTGCTTTTCTTTAATATACGGTATCTGCTTATTGAGAGGGTTGTAGCTTCTTTGCTTCGACGAGTCCTCTGCGGGTCTTGAGGGTGAGGCCCGCGACCGTTCCCTTGTCGTCTCTTTTGAAGGTGACGGTTGATGCGGTCTCGGCTATCTGAAACTCGGTTGCGGATTGGGCTATGAGTTTTGTTTTAGGCTTGATGGGAGAGGTGATGTAAAGCTCGTTGCCTTCAAGCGTGACCTCTATTATCAGGTTGGGCATCACGGAAGGGTCGCCTTCGTATTTGCCCGCGTATTCTTTCAATATGGCTTCGGAAATCTCTACGGCGGCGGCCGCGCTTTGTGCCGCCGCGTCGCCCACGTAGATTTGCGCGATTTTCCTTGCCAGTTGGACGGGCTCGACTAGGGCGTTGTTCGAGAGCAGTATGACGGTCGTTCGCAGGCCGGGATAGCGACGTATGTTTGCGCGATACGCGTAATAGCCGCCAGGGTGCTCGTATACGTCCAGCCCGTTATCCTTATACACGTACCAGCCGAAGCCGTATGTAGTCTCCATGCCGTTCGTCAGCCTCGCGGGAGTGAAAGTTTGTTTGAGCAGGGATGGCTCTAAAAGCTTTCCCGATTCGATAGCCATCTCCCACCTGTACATGTCTTCTAGGGTGCTGACTACTCCCTTGGCACCGTAAAGGAATGTGTCCGAGGTCGGAAGATATGGCTTGAACTGATTGTCTTCGAAAAAGTAAGAGACGGCCATGCGTGCGGCCGAGGGCTTGGACTCGTCATAAATGAAGGTGTCGTTCATCCCAAGCGGCTTGAAAATGCTCTCCTTCATGAAGCGTGCGAAGGGCTGGCCTGACGCTTTCTCGACTATAAGCGCGAGTAGCACGTAGCCAGCGTTGTTGTACTCAAACTTCTCTCCGGGCTCGGAGCGAACAGTCTTCTCTTTAGCCATCATGACTGCGAAGTCCTTCGCGGTCGGCTCATAGCCTTTGCGAAACCACTTCGGGTCGAGGGCGTCCACCAATCCCGAAGTGTGATTGAGCAGATGGCGGACGGTGATTTTCTTCGCGTAAGCGGGAAAGGCGGGGAAGAACTTTGAGAGAGGGTCGTCAAGGCTCAGCTTTCCCTGCCGTACGAGGAGCATGGCAGCCAGGGCAGTGAACGGCTTGGACGTTGAGGAAAGCTCAAAAGCGGTGCCGGTGCCGACGGGCTCTTTCGTGTCGAGCCGTGCGAGGCCGTAGCCTTTGCTGTGCAGGACTTTTCCATCCCGTATGACCATCACGGCCGCGCCGGGCGAATTCTCCTTCACCACTGCGGCCATCAGCGCATCCACCTGCGCGGAGCGCGCGTCCACGCCTGTCCCTGAGTTGTCCTGCCGTATAAGTCTGGCTTGCGCTCTGTGAAGTGGCGCACCCGAGAGCGCAAGACACACTAATACCGACGCGAGTAGAAGTCGCTTCATCACATCCTCCAAGGTTAAGTTGTGGTTAAGTTAGGGAGAATTCAAACAGGATGGACAGGATAAGCAGGATAAAAGAGAAACCATTTCTTCTTTATCCTGTTCATCCTGTCCATCCCTGTTACCTCTTATGATTCGGCGGCAGACTGCTCGCGCCTGTGCGCCCACCAGCGATGCGCTCCGAACCAGAAGAGCAGGCTCAGCACCATGGTCGTCATGGCAGTCGCGCCCGGCCGCGCCTCCGCAGGCAGGAGCAAGAGAACAGCCGAGAGCAGCAGGACTACACAGACAGACGCCGCCACGACCGCCTTAACAGGGCGAGCTATTTTTGTTGTGACCAGAATGAGCGCTATGAAGTTGAAGGCTATGCCTATGCTTAACAGGGAGTCGAGCATAGCGCCCGCGGCGTAAGGCAGGTAGGCCCTGCCAGCGACTAGCAGCTTGCCCACAATCATGACGGCGGCTATATAAACGACTATCGCCAGGGCTATTGTTCGCAAAGCTTTCATGACGTTTAATCTCCCGCTCAAGGTATGAAGACGCTCCACGGGCGCGGTTCTGGCCAAATCCAGAGCGGTGCGTGCCCAGACGCGCATGGCACCGAGCCGCCCGCTGCGCTCTGTCTCCGCGCGACAGCAATCCCTGAAGACCTGCAACATCTCGCGGCCATACTCGCGCCTGAACTCCTGCGGATAAGCCGCCAGCAAGAGGGCGTAAAAAAGTTCTGAAAGAGATTGAGAGCTCTTTGAGAGATTGCTCATGAGCCGACCTGCGTTTTCGTTAGTAATCGCTTGGCACGCGCCACAGAAACCAGCCCGGCCAGTCTTTGAGCCTCTGCCACGGCCACGCGCCTGCCCAATTCCGTCAGGCGATAGTAGCGACGCCTCTCGTCATCGAGCGCAGGGTCGGGCCGCTCGTCCGATTCCAGTATCAACCCGTCCGCGAGCATTCTCTTAACAGAGCCGTAGAGAGTGCCCGGCCCCAGCCGCATCCTGCCGCCGCTGGCAGCCTCCACCTCCTGCATGATGCCGTAGCCGTGCCGCTCGCCGTCCGAGAGCGCCAGCAGTATGTTGAACATCGCCGGGGTCAAAGGCAGAAATGATTCGGCCTCACGTTCAGACTTTTTCAAAGCACCTTCCCGTCCTCAAAAACAGTCGCGCTACTATATCGAGCGGCGATATAGTAGCGCGACCCTTTCCTCCTGTCAACTTATAGTTTGAATGACAAGCAGGTCAGAACCGCCTGCGGTAGCGGGAGGGTATTAGTTAAACTAGAGTCATGCTTGAGACTAGAGACCCGCCCGCTACCGCAGGCGGTACTGTCCTAGGGCGTTGGCTCTTCCTCCTCTTCTGTGGAGCGGCGCGGCGAGCGCGCTATGTGGCGTGCGCTCTTCCACGCGGAGAGCTGCGGCTCGTCGTCCGCGTACTTGTTACGGATAATCGCATCGAGCTGACGGACAATGTTCATGGCGCGCTCAATCGCTTCGTCAATGGCGGTGGTGGCGGCGACGTGCATATCTTTGCCTGAGTTCTGCTTATTTATAGCCTGTTCGACCTGCGTAATGCCTGAGTCGAGATTGTCCAGAAAGTCCGCCGGCATCCCGAAGATTATGAAGCGTCCCTTAATAGGCAGGGCGTTCTCTGCGAAGGCGCGGGCGGTGTTCATCAGAGTCTGGTCGTTATTGCCTTGAGGCATGCGGAATCTGGTTTCGATGCCGGGCGCGGTGCCGGAACGCCCAATCGAGACGGCAGTGCGTGCAATCGCCTCCAACTGGTCGTTGAGGTTCTCGCGGGCACTGCCGCGCAGGGCCGTGCCCTCTTCTTTCATCCTCAAGCCCATGCTTTGCTCGGCTGCTTTATCCTCTATGATGTCAATCTCTGCGTGCAGCGAGGCGCGTAACTGGCCGGCCATGCTTTCTGGCGGAAAATTCGCCGCACGCGCCTCCATGTAGTTGTCCACGCGCACAAACATCTCGTAACTGCGTCGTTCTGTGCCTTTCATAGCGATTCTCCTTTCCTGTAGGAAGACGGAAGCTTTCACTTCTCTGCCGGATACGGGAATGATTCGAGGCGTGAGAAGCTTAAAATTCAAAACCGCCTCTGCATCGTATAGTTAGCGGACTTCGCCTGAACACTCTTAAGCGGCGAATAGGTGCTGCCAGCACGCGCCTGTGGAGCCAAAAACCGCCGCTGGCGGATTAAACGCCGCATCTGTGCAGCCAAACGCGGCGTCTGTGCAGGTAAACGCCGAAGCTGTACAGCTAAACGTCTCGTCTGTACGGCAAAACGCGGAGCCTGTGCAGCTAGACGTGGAAGCTGTACAACTAGACGCGGCATCTGTGCAGCTAAACTTGGAAGCTGTGCAGGTAAACGCCGAGCCTGTACAGGTAAACGCGGCGTCTGTACAACTGCACGCCGAAGCTGTGCAGATGCGCGTCAAGGCTCCAAGCCCGCACGGCACAACCACTTAACGGAAAGCCGCCCCTTGAACGCGCTCTTTTTGCGAAATCCTGCTGTTTTTAGCCTTAAACGGTTGACGTGAGGCCCACAGAGCCTGATTTGAGGACTCGTGAGCATTAAATTCACCGCGAGGGACTCGTGAATGTTCACCTAGAACGCGCCGGACTCTACGCCCGCCAGCATCCCCGTGTCAAGAAAATTATTCGGAGTTTATAATTTCAACTCATCAGAATCAGAAGGCGGCTCAATGCCGAGAAATTCCCTATATATTCTAACCTTGTAACTACTGCCTATTTCATTTACCGCATCAATAAATGATTGATAAGTCCCACGGCCCCCTATTTTCTCCCAAAATTCGTCGCCTATAAGGACAACTTCATCTTCTCTCATGTTGAACCATCGAGCCGGAAAACTCCAGGCATAATCTTGTTTGCGCCCATAAGGGTTATACGGAAGAGCATAATATGCCTCATCAATTTTTAGCGGCTCCATGCTATACAACTTCATTATCTTCTCTTTGCTAACCTTAGTTTGGTCGCTGTTAGGAAGCGGGGCTTTAAGCTCAAAAGCGTATCTCCTATCATTAATTCTATCTTCAGCATAAACATCACAAACGATTGTTACGGGTATTGGTTTACCTTTACCTGCTAATACATATGCCAGTTCGCTCTTCCAATCAGGCTGTACTCTCTTCTTTCCTTTTTCGGCATGTTCAAGTCTATTTAATACTTCAGAGATGCGTCTTAATCGTTCTTTTTTTACGGTTCCGGTAATTGTATGTCCTGCGACTCCGTAACCTAATCCTTTTTCGGCGGCTGTGACTGCTAATAATTCCCATGCCTTACCAAATGGAGTTACAAATCGCCTTTCAAAATGAGAGCCTTTGAATATCTCGTCTGGAACCAGTGCCGCATAAAGAGGTCGTTTCGCCTTATGCTCTTCTTCTATAAATGGGTCTTTAACAAGCACGTTATCCATAACTCTATCCATCATTCTCCTAATGACAGATTGAATGGCCGCTTTCATTTCGTCCTGTTTATTTGACATGGGATTAATATGTACTAGTGGAATGGATATTGGAGATAAGTCTTGCCACGAACCTCAAAGCGCGAGCAACCATAAATAAGGCGCTACCCGCACATGTATTCAGGCATACGCTCTTAGACGCGACGATTATGTAGTTGGCTTTCGCCAAATAAAAACTGATTCATAAAACTCACCGGAACGCCTGCCCGTTCTTCGATTAACGTGACGCAATACTGTCGCTTCAACTTCGACACCAGCCAAATTTGCAATTTCGGGATATAGATTTGCCTTATCCCCAGCCACTACAATCATTCGACCACCCGGCCTCAGCTTCTCACCCAGTTTTCTGAACACACCGGCAATATCCTCTTGATATAGTTTGCGCGCCCGCTGGCTAGAGCCATTAGTTGCTGCCCCAATCTCTTTCTCTCGTTGATCTTTTAAGCTTAACAAGTGATATGCATAAGCGTGCTGTTCGTGGTAGTCAATTAAGCCAACGTAAGGCGGACTTGTAATAACACCGTCAATCACTGGAAACTCGCCAGCGCGACTATCGCAATGATGTATCTCAACCGTTGCTTTAGTGCGCTTAGCTGAAAACTCTTCAATTCGTTTTAATGAGTCCAAACTATATCTTTTCAGAAATTGATATGCATTCGTAGTCGGTGCGCATTCACGTGAATGTTTGTAGCAGTAGTAGGATTCTGTCTGGGGCGCTTTAGGAAAATCCAAGTCGAAATGTGTAGTGAGGCGTGCTGAGCGCGCCGACCTGGAAAGAATTACTTTGAGTAGTTCCTGATAGTGGTAGTTATCAATCAAATTTCGATATGTGATTAATTCATTTAACGCCTCGGGCGCAAACCATTTCTTCAAGTATTGGTTTTCTTCTGTTGAGCCAGCCACCTCTCCCCGAGGGGCATCCCAAAAGCTAAGATTGCCATTATCTTTCTGAGTTGCAAGCCGCACTTTCTCAAGAATATCCAGAACTTCTTTACGAGCTTTAATCAAATCATATTCTGCGGTCTTCACTCTACACAGCAGCACGTTGAAGGCTGAGACGTCGTAGCCGATACTATTTATACCTAACTCATTAGCTTGAACTAACGTAGTGCCAGAGCCGCAGAATGGGTCTAGAACTATTTGACCTTTGTGGAAATATTTGCGCAAGAAAATCTCGACAAGTTGCGGTATATACTTGCCCAGATAAGGATGTAGGCGATGTACATGTTTAGTCCTTTCCTTCTCTGGTAACTCTTTCTCTCGCCAATTCAGATTCAACTCGCTCAGGGGAGTGTCTGAGGTCACGCTACTGGCAAGGGTAGGCCGTTCGTGAGCAGAATACACGGGCGCTCGCTTCTCTTCATTTGTCAGGAACTCAGGGCCGAAATCCGTTTGCATCAATAAACCTTTCGAATATTCAATTAATCGCTGTAATACTTATCATAAGCAAACTGAGATATAAACTGTAATCTAACTATTTACTTGGCTGCGCCGTCGGGTTTGATGACTTCGGGCATGCGTGTGAGGTCTATCTTTGCGGGCTCGATTTGTTCGGGGATGAATGACCTGTCCATTAGCTCTGCTAAAGGTATCTGGCGCGTGATGAAGCCGAGGCTGATGCCCATGTCCAGAATCTTCTGCATCTCTATGTCCGTGGGGTTGAGGTTGCGGTAGGTGACGCGGTCGGGCGGCTGGGTCAGGACGTACCTCAACAGCTCTTTGTCCTGCCGGAAGTAGGGCGAAACGAGAGTTGCAGCGCCTTCGCGGTTTCGCTCGGCCCACTCGCCGCTCTCCACTATTCCGCGCACGAGGTCGCGCACGACTTCGGGCCTCTCTCTTATAAGGTCTTCGTGGACTACCAGGCAGCAGGAGATGTAGTTGGGCCAGATGTCCTTCGCGTAGTAGAGCACGCGTCCGTAGCCTTCAAGCTCCGCCCTGGCGCAGAAGGGCTCTGCCACTATGAAGCCGTCTATGGCTTTGGCCGAGAGCGCGGCCGTCATGTCGGGCGGAGGCATGACTACAAGATTAATCTCGCCCGGCTGCACGCCCTGGTCGCGCATCATTTTATTGAGAAAGAAGTTCTCGTTGCTGAAGGGGCTGGGGATGGCTATGGTCTTGCCGCGCAGGTCGCGCAGGTCTTTCGCGGGCAGCTCCTTTCGTATGACAAGCTGCGAGCCGTCCCTGTGGCCGAGCGCCGTAATCTTAATCGGCACGCCCTGCTCCCGCATCTTCATGGCGAGCGGCACGGTCAGAAATCCCGCGAGCAGCTTCTTTGTCTTCAGAGCTTCGACGATGGTGGGAAACTCCGTGAAGCGCATGGCGTCAAAGCGCGTCTGGGTAGTAGTGGTCTTTGAAGCGTAATCGGTGACGGGGCAGGTCAAGTGACAGGTGACGGGGATGAAAGCTACGGTCAGGTTCTGGCTCTCGCCTGAAGTGGGGGCCTGATGAAACTCCTCCTGCTCGTGGCTGCGCGGCTTTTGCAGCGAGCGGTAGCGTAAGAATGAAAGCAACGAGAGGAAGACGACGACGCCTACGCCAATCCTCAGGGCATTCGAGCGAAACATAGGCGGAGAGTAAATTAAGCGAAGTGGACAGTCAAATTTGAGGAAGGGAATTAACAGGGATGGACAGGATAGACAGGATAAAAGAGAAAGCATTGCTTCTTCTTTATCCTGTATATCCTGTCCATCCCTGTTAACTTCTTCTGCCTGCCGCGAAAGTTCAGTTTACGACCCTGCCTTCAGTTCGGTAACGTACCTTAGGAATCGGGTGTTAAGCGGGGCGGCCAACTTTTGCGGCGACCCTTTCGGACGGGTTGATGTAGTCTACGGCCCTGTCTATCTGCTCGTTTGAGCCCATCAGCACCAGCACGTCGCCACCTTGAAGACGAAGCTGCGGGCCGGGGTTAATCTCCGTGCGGCCTTCGCTCACGGCCGCGATGACCGTGACGCCCGTCAGGCTTCGCAGCTTCAAATCGCCTATGGTCCTGCCTACGGCGGGCGACGCGTCCTCTACCACCAGCGTCTCTGTCTCTGCGCCCGCGAGCGCCTCCGCAATGTCGTGCATCTCGACGGGCGCGACCGACGGAGAGCGAAGCATCTGGTAGCCTTCGCTTCGCACCTCTCCGACCCTGCGGTGTATGACGTGGCGCGGGATGCCGTACTCCTTGAGCACGCGCGAGAAGATTTCTATGCTCGTCTCGAACTCTTCGGGTATCACGTCGTTCGCGCCAAGCTCGACCAAGTCCTGAAGCTCGGACATGTAGCGCGTGCGGACTATTATGTGAATGTCCGGGTTCATCTGGCGCGCGAGCCAGACCGTGTGGCGTGCCGCAACGGGGTCAGAGATGGCAAGCACGAGTATGCGCGCCTGCTCTATGCCTACGTGATGCAAGACCTCCTTGCGCGTGGCGTCGCCGTAGATAATCTTCTCGCCTTCGGCGCGTGCGGCGCGCACGGCCTCCGCGTTCAGCTCCATAATCAGATAAGGCACGCTAGTCCTGCACAGCACCTTCGCGAGGTTGCGGCCGTTGAGGCCGTAGCCGACTATGATGATGTGTCTGGTCAGGTGCCCGGTCTCTTCAATGGATAGCCCTTCGACCGTTGGCTCAAATGGCGAGCCCGGCGAGAACAGGGATTGAAGCTTGTAGCCTATCCGCGGCGCGGCCTTGATGAGAAACGGCGTGAGAATCATGGAGAGGATGGAGGCCGCCAGAAAGCGCTGGTAGTCTCCCTGCGAGAGCAGCCCTTCCGGCAATCCGGCCTTGGCCAGAATGAAAGAGAACTCGCCTATCTGCGCGAGGCCCAGCCCCGCCATCGTCGAAACCCGCAGCGAGTAACCCAGAAGCCGCACCACCAGCAGCACCAGCAATGCTTTGCCTATAATCAGCGCGACGACCCATGCCGTGACCACCATCAGGTCTGCCCACAGTGCGCTCAACGAGAGCAGCATCCCTATCGAGATGAAGAAGAGGCTGTTGAAGACATCCCTGAAGGGAAGTATGTCCGCGACTATCTGATGGCTGTAGTCAGACTCGGACAGCACCATGCCCGCTATGAAGGCTCCCAATGCGAGCGAGAGGCCGAACTGCGAAGTTATCCACGAAGTGCCTAGGCTCAGCAGCACCACGGAGATGATGAAGACCTCGGGGCTGCGAAGCCTGACTATGTGATAGAGAAGATACGGCACCACCTTTCGCGCCGTGAGGATTATGACGGCTATGACGGCGACGGCCTTTCCGACCGCGAGCGCTATGTTCACGGCGGAGAGCCCTTCGCGCCCGCCGAGGATTGGCACCATGAGCATCATAGGCACGATGCTCAAGTCCTGAAAGAGCAGCACGCCCACGCCCGCTCGACCGTGAGGCGCGTCTATCTCCGCGCGGTCTATGTAGCTCTTAAGCACTATCGCCGTCGAAGAGAGCGCGAAGAGAAAGCCGAAAAAAACGGCCTGGCTCAGGGGACGGCCGAGCAGGTGAGCTATGACTGTCACGAGCGCAGTGGTGAGCACGACCTGCAAGCCGCCTCCGAGCATGACGAGCCGCTTCATCTCCATGATGCGGCGCAGCGAGAACTCAAGC
This sequence comes from Pyrinomonadaceae bacterium, assembly GCA_035276685.1. Taxonomy (GTDB): domain Bacteria; phylum Acidobacteriota; class Blastocatellia; order Pyrinomonadales; family Pyrinomonadaceae; genus JACVRN01. The sequence continues at coordinate 32,865 of DATELK010000104.1, forward strand.
CCTATGGTAAAGAGCAGCAGCACCACACCTATCTCCGCCAGCAGCTCAATCGCGTGCGCCTCCTTGATGAGCCCCAGGCCGTAAGGGCCAATCAGCACGCCCGTTATCATGAAGCCGACTATGGTGGGCAGCCTGAGACGATGGAAGATGAAGGCTATAGGCACGGAGGCGAGCAGAAGCAGAAGTAAGTCCTGTAGAAGGGGAAGAGAATCGGGCATCGGCCGGGCGCTCCTGTTTGTTTGATTGAATCAATCAGTCTATCAGAAAAACAAACAGGTCAGTACCGCCTGCGGTAGCGGGCGGGT